>NZ_JARESS010000001.1:0-717630 GCF_046027915.1 Paraburkholderia sp. RL17-347-BIC-D | reverse complement strand
GACCGGCAGGACATTCTTTCTCACGGATCACCCGGAGTCAGATGTCAATGCCGAGTACCTGGTGGTGTCGACCACACTCGATATCCACAACGTGAGCGAGACGACGATATCGGGCAAGACACCAGGCGCGGGCCAGTTCCAGTGCGTGACCGACTTCGTGCTGCAGTCGCCTAACCGGTTCTTCAGGAACAGGCCGAAGAAGAAGCCCCGCTGTTACGCCGAGACAGCCGTGGTGGTCGGTCCCAAGGATCAGACGACCTGGGTCGATGCGTACGGTCGGGTCAAGATCTGCTACCTGTGGGACGTGGACAGGCCGAAGGACGAGAACGCGAGCTGCTGGGTGCGCGTGTCCTCGCCGTGGCAGGGCAATTCGTTCGGCTCGATCTACGTGCCCCGTATCGGGCAGGAAGTGACGATCAACTACCACGAAGGCGACCCTGACAAGCCCTATATTGCCGACCGGATGGCCAACCGGTTCAGGCAGCCACCGTGGTTACTGCCAGCCAACTACGCACTGAGCGGCACGCGGACGCAGGAACTCAAAGGGTTCCAGGCTAACCAGATCGTCGCAGACGACACGCCCGGCAAACTTCAGGTACAGGTCAGCAGCGACCATGCGCAGTCACGGCTGATTGTCGGCTACAACACGCGCATCGACGGCAACAAGGGGCGCAAGGAAGCGCGGGGCGAAGGCATCGAGATCGCCACTGATGCAAACGCCGTGATGCGCGCACCGGGTATTCTCATTACGACCGAAACGCGCGCGGGCGCAACGGCCCCCGTCAAGGACATGGGCGAGACGGTGCAGAGACTTACGGCAGCGCGTGAGCTACAGGAAAGCCTCCTGGAGCAGGCCCAGTATCACGAAGCGCAGCAGTCAGGAACCGATCAGTCTGAAATCACGAGCGCGCTGGAGGCCCAGAACGACGGCATCCGTGGTGGACCGAAGACCGACGACAATCTGTTCCCGGAACTTTCAGAGCCACAGCTTGTACTCGCAAGTGCCGCCAGCACTGCACTGACTGCGGGGAAAAGCACGCACATTGCCAGTAACGAGCATCTGGCATTGACCACCGGCCTGAGTGTCGGCATTGCAGCAGGCAAGTCACTTGTCGCTTCGATACGGGAGCGCTTCAGCGTTTTCGTTCAGCGCATGGGTATCACAATGGTTGCGGCGGCGGGAAAAATCTCGCTGGAGGCGAAAACCGACGGCATGAGTCTGCTCGCTCAGAAAATTGTTGAGATCATAAGCGAACAGGGTCCAATCAATCTTAAAACCCCGAATGAAATTACGTTAAATGCGGGCGGGACGCAATTGACACTGAATTCGAATGGAGCATTTATCTATACCGAGGGCCAATGTTTATTTCATTGTGCAGGGTTTGACATACCCGGACCGGTAGCTAAACCTCTTAATATGCCGAGCAAACCTCACGACGAGCAATTTACGTTTGTGAATAAGACGACAGGTAAGCCGCTGCCTAATGTCAAATACAGAATTGTGAGGGAGTCAGGTGAAATTGTCGATGGCATTACAGACGTCACGGGCAAGACCATGCGGGTAGCAACAAACGGTGCGGAAAAATTAACCGTTCATCTGGTCCATGGAGGTTGATTTATGAGTGATATTCAGTCGCCGACAGCTAATCCCGCGTCTGAGGGGGCGCCTGCCGCTGCTCCAGTTGCCGCACCTTCGACTGCTGTCGGCTACGGTGTTTCGAATCCGCATCCCATGTCTAATGTGACTGTACCTGTGGCCGACGCCGTGTTGCGCTGGGAGGTTCAAAACAATCTGCATGGTGACGTCTTACCAATTATTCCGTCTGCGTCTACTGTCCTGCATGGAAATATTCTCTATCAATTGAAGATAAAGATAATCGTGCGGCAGACATCGGACGGAACGCCAATCGCAGGAAAGGGCGTGTCAATTAAGAGCAATCGTAGCGGCGATGTCATCAGGCTAAGTTCATCATCTACGGGTCCCGATGGCACGATAATGATCACGCTTGAAAGTAGGAATTCTGGCGAACTTCGGCTGTCTGTGGACAATCCAGATATTTCTGCGCAGCCGCTTTCGATTACTTTAAAGAACGCATGGTACGAAGGAACGTTTTTGATCACTGGCTATAACGTCTGCAATGAATCGGATTTTGGTGGCGAGATGACCGACGGGAACGGGTTGGGCGACCAGCACAGATATGACTTTCTTTTCAGTGCATCCGGAGTCGTCATGCAAGGCACAGGAATGGCTTTAAACGGTCGCTACGTACGATTTGTTAGCATGACTACTACGTGGCATTTGAACAGCCATGGACATCGCGACCATATCCAGGATCCGGCGCAAGTCACCTTTGCATACACGAATACAGTTCAAGGTTCGTTTGGGCCGGTGACGGAAAACCATTCAATAGCGGTCGATAGGAACGTAATTCCTCCGCGCGCACACGTCAATATTGATGGCGTTGGGGATCGATATGCAGACGATCGTGGAAGCGCCATCGTTGGCCGCCATGTCGATAATTTTTTGGGTGCTGGCGCTAGTGTTGTGCAAGCGTGGCTGCATGGTGGGGTTAATGGAACTCAGCGTCGCGTCAAATATATAAAGGACTAGCGCATGAAAAGGTCAAAATTATTTTGGGCAATATTTTTGTCGTTGACTTCCTATGGATCAAGTTGCTTCGCGGATGGAACAGTTGACTTTGAAAAACAGGTTTTGCCGTTGATTAAACAGCGACCCTTCTTTGCACAATTTTTGTTGCAAACATTTCAGTTTGAGAAAGATGCGACTGGAGTAACGATTGGAGCCGATGTAAATCCAAAGTTGGCGTTGGCGCGAATTGGACCATACCAAGTATGTGCAAGGCTCCGTAGCGCGCCTGGTAGCGATTCCTGCTCGATCCAGGTGGTGATAGACACCGATGCGCACTTCTTCGACGAAAACGGAAAGGAAGTTGACGGGCCGGGAGGAGCACAAACTGTTAAAGAGGATTTCTATGCAATTGAAGTGAATCCGCCGCCGAACCAATCGCAAGTGAGTACCTCAGAGTTCATTGATCGAGGAGGCAAAGATGATCGACCTCATCCGACTAAGTGACACCACCGACCACGGCGGCGAAGTTATCACCGCCTCCGACACCATGCGGTACGGCGGACGGCGCGTGGCTCGCAAGGGCGATCTCGTCGAGTGCCCGCTGCACCCCGAGGTCCGGCCTAACGTGATCCTCGAAGGCGACAGGAAAATCATGGATCGCAGTACGCCCGTCGCGCGTCAGGGGCATCTTGCTACGTGCGGTTGCCGTCTGATTTCCAGTCTGGCATGAGTGATGACGAATACAAGGCTAAAGGGAGATGACAGGTGAAGGCTGGAGACCAACGCTCCAGGAGTCTGCGCGAGCGGCGCGAGAGAGAAGCCGTTGATGCGCACTATGAACGGATTGCAGTTGCGCGCGGGATACTGCCACCGCGGTCCCGTTTGCTGTTCTTTTTCAAACCTCGCGCATATGTGTTGCTGCTGGAAGACGAACCGGGGGTGTTTGATGTGGCGCGGATCGCGGTCGAGGGATGGGAAGGCAAGTTGGCTCTATGTTTCATGTCGCCGCTTGATGCGCTCATCGAAGGGGCGCGCATAAGGAAGCCTGGTTTGCGTTACGACATTGCATGGGCCGCAGCCATCGGCGCACAATCCTTTGCGCACGGCCGACGGGTCTGCGGCTGCGGCTCTGCATGTGTCGTGGATGGGCGAGGCGAACCGGCTCTTGCTGACGCAGGAGGGAGAGCCGGTTCACATTTGCAAGGTGCTTGAAATGGATTCGGCCGCAGAGGCACGTAAGCCCGGGGAGTTTGGGGTGGATGCGGATACGCATCGCGATGTTGAACACGCTGTATGACGGGGCGGGCCTTTACGCGTGGCAGGAAGCAAACAGCGCGGTTAATTCCTGGATTTGGCCCGGTGCAGATCGCGCCGAAAAATTGAACTTGCAGTTCGAAGAGTGGAAACGATGCGCACGAATATGCGGGCTCGCGGGACCGGGCTACGCCATGACCATTTGAACCACGCCCTGTTCGATCCAGAGTTTGAACAGTGGCATTTCGTCCCGCTTTCGGGCCCGCCCTCTGACGATTCGTGGGGCGTACCAGGAATGAGCGAGCCAGGTTGATCTCAGCGACTTGTAAATTCGGTACAACGCTAGTGTGCCGCGCCGCGTTGCGATCGAATCAGTCTGCCGGTCCCCGAAAAGGGCCACGCGTGCGCAGGCGGGTTTTATCCCTTTGACCGCCTGCGGGCCTGAATTTCAGTGGACCGGCACCCCGGAATACTTCGTTTACCTGAATGATTGGAAAGACCGAAGGTGATCCTTGCGACGCTTGCCTTCACTGATCGCGCCGCGCTTCTTTGATGAAACGGCCCGTCACCTGAGTTTCGACCGGGCCGCTGCCGCGCTATGCGTGACCCAGGGCGCGGTCAGCCGGCAGATCAGGATGCTTGAGGATTCCCTTGGGGTCCGGCTGTTTGAGCGCGACCATGCGGGTATCCGCCTGACCGCAGCCGGCGCGCAGTTGCGGCCCTGTCTCGCCGAGGCTTTCGACATGATCGAGCGGGGATGCCGGCACATTGCCAGCGAAGCCGGACACCGCTGCCTGATTGTCTCGATGCCTCCGGCCTTTGCGACAAAAGTTTTCGCCGCAAGTCGCGGCGCTCGCGCTGGCGCTACCCGATGTCAAGCTATCGATCCGCACCGAGCCCACCGACGACTGTCACTGCGCCATCCGGTTTGGACGCGAGGCGTTACAGGGCGTGCATTCGGAATTGCTGATGATCGAGCGCCACGCGCTTGTTGGCGCACGTCACCTGACGGGTGAGCCGGTCGGCGCGCCACTTGACCGGTTGCCCGCGCTGCACGTGCTGCATGAAAACGCGCGCCTCAGTCTCTGGCCGGACTGGCTGGCAATGGCCGGTATGCCCGCGCATTACGCGGAAAACGGGATCGAGTTCTCCATGCTCAAGCAGGCGATACGTGCCGCGCGCAAAGGCGTAGGACTCGCAATCGTGGATCGCAACATGATCGGCGAGGAACTGGCTGACGGCCGTCTCGCGCGGATTTCGGAGGTGGAGGTAATCGGGCCGTTCGGTTACTGGCTCGATATTGCGCCCCGTGACGGGGCGCTGGAGCATGTGCAGGCGTTTGCGGAATAGATGCGGGGTGAAACAGATTGGAGCGGCACAATGGTATCAGCTCACGTTGCTTGATCTGGAATGCGAACAGTGCCACTTTGTCCCGAAACGTATTGACGGCGGCTCCCTACCGTGGCTGCGCGAGGGACCCGCTTAAGAATTAGCGGTGTGAAGGCGCTTTCTTTGCGGCGGCAAAGAAAGTAGGTGCCGCCCCGCACAGGGGCAACGCTAATAGACCACTATGATTTCAAGGAAAGGCCAAAACCCAAAATCAATCCGCCAACCTCTTATCCGCCAAAGCACTCTGACAATCCGCAATAACCTGCCTCACAAGCCTTGCTTGAGGATCGAGCTCATCAGTATCAAGAATCTCCTCAACCGCATCTCTCGCCCAATCCGCTTCGACAAACTGCGCATGCCGCCGCGCAATCTCCACCGCGGTAGCGGTCAACTTGGCGATCGTGAGCCAATCAGCCTCGCGCGCCCGCCGGTCGAGCCACTTATGCGCGGCCTGCACATGAAACGCCGCGTCCGGCCAGTCCTCATTCAGGTAATAGGCGCCAAGACTCCCGCATGTGAGCCAGCACAACAGCTCCAAACGGTCTCGTGGACTCAGATGATGGCGTACATCACTCATGGCGACGCTCGCTGCTGAAAATTGCGTTCCGGTGAGAACGGCGAGTCGCCGTTCCCCACTTTCATTGAACAATATCACGCAGAATTCAAGCAGGGCAATTCCTGAGTACCCTGGCGCGCGCCGGCGCCACAGCCGGCACGGCCACCCGCTCGCGGGCCGCCGCCGCTAGCGGGTGGCGACGATGAACAGCCGCGGAAACGGCAGCAGCACCGTGCCGTCGGCGAGCGCCGGATAAGCCGCGGCGATCGCGTCCCGGTAACGCTGCAAGAAAGCGGCTTGTCCGGCGTCGTCGAGCTCGGCGAGGAACGGCCGCAGCGCGCTGCCCTTGAACCATTCGACCACCGCGTCCGCGCCGCCCGCGAGCGGGTGGTGGTAGACGGTGCGCCACACGTCGACCCGCGCGCACAGCGGTTCGAGCAACGCGTAGTACCAGCCGGCGCCATAGCGCATGGTGCGCTCGACGCCCTTGAGCTGGTGGGCCCAAGGGCCGTCAGCAGCGATTTCGCGCAGCAGACGGTGCGCGGGTTCGTCCAGATTGTCCGGCATCTGCACGGCGAGGCTGCCGCCCGGCGCGAGCTTCGTCACGAGCGACGGAAACAGCCGCTCGTGGTCGGGTACCCATTGCAGCACCGCATTGGCGAGGATCAGGTCGTACGGTCCCGGCGCGTCCCACGTGGAAATGTCGCTCACGTCGAACTGCAATTGCGGCAGACGCTTGCGGGCCGCCTCGATCATGTCGGGCGAACTGTCCATGCCGCTGACCGCCGCGCCCGGCAGGCGCGCGGCGAGCGCCTCGGTCGAGTTGCCGGGTCCGCAGCCGATGTCCACCGCGCTCTTCACCTCCGTCGGCGGCACAGCCGCCAGCAGATCTCTGACCGGGCGTGTGCGCTCGTTTTCGAACAACACGTACTGCTTCGCGTGCCAATCCTTCTTCGACGTCATCTGATGCTCCTTGTGTCCGTGGTGGCCGGATCGGTGGCCGGCGATTGCGTCTCTTCGGCGGTTCGAACCGATCCAATCCGCTCATTCTCAGCGCCCACAAGGGCGGAGTAAAATGAATTTATCATTCCGATTACTTCATTTTTCTAATGAAAATCGACACGCTCGGCGTTCAGGCGTTCGTCGCCATTGCGGATCGCGGCAGCTTCCAGAGCGCCGCCGATTCATTGCATGTCACGCAAACGGCCATCACGCAGCGTCTGCGCAAGCTCGAAACCTACCTCGGCGTCACACTGATCGAGCGGACCACACGCTCCACGGCGCTCACCGAAATCGGGCGCAGTTTTCTGCCGCAAGCGCGCCGCTTGCTCGGTGAACTGGCCGACGCGCTGGTCGAAATCCGCGAGACCGGTGTGGCGCGTCGCGGCGATGTGTCGATCGCCTGCGTGCCGACGGTGGGCGTGCAATATTTGCCGCGCATTCTGCAGGCGTATTCGGCGCGGTATCCGCATAACCGCATCAGGATTCTCGATCACGCGTCGTCAGCGGTGGAGGCGGCGGTTTTGCGCCGGGAGGTCGAGTTCGGCATCAATATCGCGCGCGAGCATCATCCGGATCTGGCCAGCGTGCCGCTCACGGAGGACCGCTACGTTCTGATCTGCCACGAGCATCATCCGCTGGCGAAGCGGCGCCGCATCGCCTGGCAGCAGCTGCAGGCTTATCCGCTGATCTTTGCGGGCGAGGTGAGCGGCAACCGCGCGTTACTGGACGTCGCGCTGGAAACGAGCGAACTGGCGCTGCGCTCCTTTTACGAGGTGCAGCGCAGTTCGACGGCAGTCGGGCTGGTCGCGCAGGGCGTGGGCGCGGCCGTGGTGCCGGCGCTCGCGCTTCAGAAGGGCGCGTATCCGACGGTGCGCACCGTCGAGCTCACGCATCCCGCCGTGTCGCGCACGCTCGTTCTCGTGGCGCGCAAGACCGCGCAGTTGTCGCCGGCGGCGCAGGCGCTTTACGACATGATTCTCGAGCAGGCGACGCTAAAAGGCTGAGCGCGGCTGCGTAACGCCGGTGCTTCAAGCTGGAACGTCTTCAGGCTCGGCAAGCGTAAATATGTTGTCGCTTAGCCCAGGTCGCGTTCAGTCACCGTCGCACGGTGCAGAGTGAGCATCTTGGGCAATGCGCCCGCACACACATCGCTGCAAGACTCGGAAGATTGCGCCCGATCACCCATCGCATGCCTACAAGCACTGCGCCCGCAAGCACGTCGCAGCATGATTCAGGTCACGCTCGATCGCCCGCCGCACGCCGGCAGCGTCGCGCGCTCTGGCAGCGCTCAACAGATCGTCGTGCGCATCATTGAGCGAATCGGCAAATAGCGCCTCGCCGAACAGCAAATTCGAAATCGGCCCGACCTGCAGCCACACGGTTTCGATCAACTCCAGCAGCAGCGGCGAGCCGGCCGCCCGGTACAGAATCAGATGGAATGCCTCGTTGGCGTCGAGATAACCTTTAGTGTCGGCACTGCGCAACGCCTGCGCCATCTGCACATTCAGTTTTTCCAGCGTGCCGAGGTCGTGCGCCGTGAGATGCGGCACGCCGAGTTCGGCGGCCTGGCCTTCGAGAATCAGGCGCACGCGCAGCACATCGTCGAACTGCTGTTTCGACAGATGCGGCACCGTCACGCCGCAATTGGGCACGTTGACGAGCGCCGATTCGGCCGCGAGGCGCTGCAAGGCGGAGCGCACCGGCATTTCGCCCACGCCGAGTTCGGCGGCGACGTGGCGGATCTTGATGCGCTCGCCGGGCACGAAGCGTCCGATCGTTAGCCACTGCCGCAGCGTGTCGTAGGTCTGGTCCTGCAGCGTGTGATGGCGCGAAGTTTTCATAATGCTCGATGCAAAACCCCTTCAAAAAGGGTGCAAAAAAAGTCGACGCGACTTTAGGTCAGTTCGCCAAGACAGGCGTCGAACGCGGCGACCAGCTTGTCCACGTCTTCTATCGACGTTTCCGGGCAGACCAGGATCATGTTGTGAAACGGCGTGATCAACACGCCACGGTTCAGCAAATAAAGGTGCAAGACGTGTTCCAGTTCGGGATCGAGCTGGCGTCCGGCTTCGCTGCCGTTGCGCGGCGGCGTCGGCATGAACTGGAATTCGTTGCGGGCGCCGACACGCGTCACGCACCACGCAAGTCCGTGCCGCCCAATCGCGTCCCGCAGTCCGCTCTCGATGCGCTCCGCCAGCGCGAACATATGCTCGTATGCCGCCTCGGTCATAACCTCGGCGAGCGTGGCGCGGATCGCGCTCATGGCCAGCATGTTCGCGGTGAGCGTCGTGCCGATGCCGGAGTGTCCCGGCGGCGCACCGCGCTTGGCCTGCTGGGCACGCGCGGCGAATTCGGCGCTAAAGCCATATACAGCGCACGGAAAGCCGCCACCGACCGGTTTGCCGAGCACGAACAGATCGGGTTCGAGCCCGTGCGCCTTCGTATAACCGCCGGGGCCGCAACTGATCGTGTGCGTTTCGTCGATGGCGAGCAGCGTGCCGAAGCGGCGCATCAGCGCTTGCGCCTCGCGCCAGTAGTCCGCCTCGGGCAGCACCATGCCGATGTTGGTCAGCGCGGGTTCGGCGAGCACGCAGGCCACGTCGCCATCTTTTAGCGCGTTTTCCAAGGCGGCCAGGTCGTTGAATTCGATTACGCGCGTGCTGCCGAGCAGGTCGTGCACCTGGCCGATCAAACTGTCGCGCTGTTGCGGCTTGCCGTCGACCAGATCGACGAAGACGTCGTCCACGGTGCCGTGATAGCAGCCGTTGAAAATCACGATCTGCTTGCGCCCGGTCGCCGCGCGCGCCCAGCGCAGCACGAAGCGGTTGGCGTCGCTCGCGGTCATCGCGAACTGCCAGTACGGCAGCCCGAAACGGCGCGCGAGTTCTTCGCCGACCCAGGCGGCGTCTTCGCCCGGCAACATGGTCGTCAAACCGCGTTGCGCCTGCGCGGCGAGCGCTCGTGCGACGGGCGCCGGCGAATGGCCGAACATCGCGCCGGTGTCGCCGAGGCAGAAGTCCGCATAGCGGTGACCGTCCACATCGGTGAACGCGGCGCCGCGCGCCTCTTCGACGTAAAGCGAGAAGGGTGTCGACCAGTCGTTCATCCAGTGCAGCGGCACGCCGAACAGCAGGTGACGCGCCGCGCGTTCGGACAACGCGCGCGACTTCGGCATGGCCTCGACGAACGCGCGGCGTTCGCGTTCGACGAGCGCTTGCGCGCGCGCCCAGTTGATGCCGTGACGGGTATTCAATTGCAATTGCACGCTCTCCAATCAGGTTGTCGGCTGCGGTCCACGCTCAGACGAGCAGTTGCAGATGCTCGCGTTCCCACGCGGTAATGCCTTGCGAGAAGGTCTCGAATTCCTTTTCCTTCACCGCGCAATACGCCTGCACGAAGCTGTCGCCGAGCACCTCGGCGAGTTCGCCGCATTTCGATAGCGCCTTGAGCGCGTCTTCGAGACCGCGCGGCAATTCGTATTCGAGGTCGTAGGCGCTTTCGATCATCGGCGTCGACGCTTCCTGCTGCTCCACCATGCCGAGATAACCGCAGGCGAGGGTGGCCGCCATGGCGAGATACGGGTTCACGTCGACGCCCGGCACGCGGTTTTCGAGCCGCCGGCCGTCCGGCCCGGAGTTCGGCACGCGGATTCCGCAGGTGCGGTTGTCGTAACCCCAGCGCACGTTGATCGGCGCGGCGGTGAAGCGCGACAGGCGCCGGTAGGAGTTCACGTACGGCGCGAACATGGGCATGGCTTGCGGCATGTACTTCTGCAAGCCGCCGATATAGTTGAAAAACAGCGGGCCGGCCGAGCCGTCCGGCAGCGAAAAAATGTTCTGGCCACTTTCCCGATCGACGATGCTTTGATGAATATGCATCGCGCTGCCCGGTTCGTGCTCCATCGGCTTGGCCATGAAGGTGGCGAAAATGCCGTGACGGAAGGCCGTTTCGCGCACCGCGCGTTTGAACAGGAACACGCGGTCGGCGAGATCGAGCGCGTCGCCGTGCGAAAAATTGATCTCCATCTGCCCGGCGCCGACCTCATGCACGAGCGTCTCGACGCCGAGCTGCGTCATCTCGCAGAAACGCGACAGGTCCTGGAAGAACGGATCGAATTCGTTGACCGCGTCTATCGAAAACGACTGGCGGCCGGCTTCGTGGCGCCCCGCGCGGCCGAGCGGCGGGCGCAGCGGTTCATGCGGATTCTTGTTCTGCGCGATCAGGTAGAACTCCATCTCCGGCGCGACCACCGGGCGCCAGCCGCGCTCTTCGTAAAGCTGCAGCACGCGGCGCAATACCGCGCGCGGCGAGATGCCGATCGGTTTGCCGTCCAGCCCGACGCAGTCGTGAATCACCACGGCCACCTGTTCGATGGCCCACGGCACGAGGCGCACCGTGTTCGGATCGGGAATGCAGACCATGTCGGGATCGCTCGGCCCGACAAAGCGCTCGAAATTCGCGAATTCGCCGTTGACGGTGATCATCAGCAGCGCATTCGACATATGCATCTTGCCTTCCGAGAGAAACAGGTTCTTCGGCACGATCTTGCCGCGCGCGACGCCGGTCATGTCCGGTATCACGCACTCCACTTCATGGATCCGGTGATGTTCGAGGAATTCGCGCAAGCCGCCGTGTAGGTCGCTTTGCAAGGTTGACTCCAGTCGGTTGATGACAGCGGCGCGAGGCGCTTTCGACAACGGAGCGCGATGAGCCGCCTGTTCGGAAAAGCTGGATTTTTTGCATTGTGGGATTTGATCAAATCATGCCACGAATTCAGCCTTTGTGAAATGGGATGAAACCCGTGCGCGCGCGCCCGGTTCCACCGTTCCCTGGGTTGCTTTGCCGCAGGCTTTATGCGACGCGGTGTCACTCTCGCGGCGTCGAGGTATGCGGAACAATCGATCGCATGGCACCTTTTCACGCAGCAGCCGGGCACGAAGTCGAATCGCATCGCGGGGCAGTTCCCGGTGACCGCGGGCTTGCCGCTGAGCACGAAATATATCCAGTCCGAGCAATCCGTGGTCGGCAAGGGCTATAGCGAGTTCGTGGTCAACAACATTGCTGAACACGGCGAGAAGGACAAGCTGGTCGACGTTCTTTCGCTTGGCCCGATCAACAAGCCGGCGCGCAGCGCCGAACGGATCGATGGGGATCCGGTGAAACATCAATGGAAGTCGGCGTGGACCGACGCTACCGCGGTGCCGATCAGCATGACGCCGACAATGAGCGGGCACATCCAACATCGTGATGATCAACGGCTACCATGAGAAGGACGGCTGGGAGATGTCCGGCCTCGACTGGAACACCGGCAAGGTCGTGCATCGCGCGATTTTCGGCTCGTCCAACCGGGGTAACGGTGGCTACGCGCAGCCGCAACTTCTCCCGAACGGCTACTTGTTGTGCAACAGCATCGGCGGCCCGATTCGGGTTCGCAATCAGTAAGCGGTCGAGTTAGCCGAGGCGCCGCTTTTCACCGTGCCCCTCACGCGCCCATGGCGGCGCATGAGGGGCGTTGCTTCAAGCGAAGTCTGTGGAGCGCGACAGTGGTTCCCACTGTTCGATCTCCTCGTTCAACGCCGCCAGCTTCGTCTTCACCAGGTCGAGCGCATCGTTGCCGAGCAGCAGATGCACCGGCGGATTCTTTGCCGCAACGATTTCCAGCAGCGCCTGCGCCGCTTTGCGCGGATCACCCGCCTGCTTGCCGCTCTTTGCTTCGCGCGCCTCGCGGATCGGGTCGAACAAGGTGTCGTAGTCGGCGACGCTGCGGCTTGCCCGGACCATCGAGCGGCCCGCCCAATCCGTACGGAACGAGCCGGGCGCAACGGCCGTGACCTTGATGCCGAAACCCGCCACTTCTTTCGCCAGCGCGTCGGTGATGCCTTCGAGCGCGAACTTGCTGCCGCAGTAGTACGCAATACCGGGCATCGTGATGAAGCCGCCCATCGACGTGACGTTGATGATGTGGCCGGACCGGCGCTCGCGCATGGCGGGCAGCACGGCCTTGATCATCGCGACCGCGCCGAACACGTTGACGTCAAATTGACGGCGCAGATCGTCGAGCGGCGATTCCTCCAGCGTGCCTTCGTGTCCGTAGCCGGCGTTGTTGACGAGGACGCCGATCGGGCCGACCGTTTGCGTGATCGCGGCGACAGCAGGCGCGATCGCCTCGAAATCCGTGACGTCGAGCACGACGGCATGCGCCCGTTCGGCCGCCAACGCCGTGAACGCATCGCGCGCCGCTTCATTGCGCACCGTGCCGACGACGGTATGGCCCGCGTCGAGTGCCGCCTGTGCGAATGCGCGGCCAAAACCGGAACTGACGCCGGTGATCAGAAACGTTTTGCTCATGGTGATCCACTCCTTTGTTTTGTCCGTCATCACATAGCGCTTTCGGGCGAAAACGCGTGGCATCGACGGAAACCAGCATAGGACTGAATGGTAGGAGCGGCAGGGCTGGGCGCAAATGCCGGTTCGTCTGCGGTGATTGCCTAATTCTATGAGCGGATGGATTTTCCGGCGCAGCGATGGCAAAGTGCAATCTGCTTAGCCATGTCGACGGGGCCCGCAGTGAAGCACAAACACCACGATCCGAGCGCGCGTCAACGCATGGTGGCCTTGCTCGAAAATCTCGCGCCGCTGGAAGGCTACAACCTCACCGCGCTGCCCGACGTGCGCTTTCTGCGCTCGAACCGGCCGCTCAGCCGCACACCGGTGCTGTACGACCCCGGCGTGGTGATCGTGTGCCAGGGGCGCAAGCGGGGCTTTCTCGGCGAGACGGTCTATGTGTACGACGCGCAGCACTACCTGGCCGTCTCGGTGCCGGTGCCGTTCTCCATGGAAACCGAAGCAAGCGAGGCGGAGCCCTTGCTCGCCATCTATTTCCGCCTCGACTTCAAGCTGGCCGCCGATCTGATGCTGCAACTCGACGAGCGGGAGGCCGGCGTGCCGGCCGAGCCGCGCGGCATGATGTCGACGCCGCTCGACGCGAAGCTGAGCGCTTCCGTATTGCGCTTTCTTGAGGCAATGAGCGTGCCGCTCGAGGCCGAGTTGCTCGGCCCGGCACTGGTGCGCGAAATCTACTTCCACGTGCTGACCGGCGAGCAGGGCGGATCGATGCGCGCCGCGCTGACCGCGCAAGGCCAGTTCGCCCGAATCGCCAAGGTGATCCGCAAGATTCACGCATGCTATCGCGAGCCGCTCGACATCGAGCAACTCGCGCTGGAAGCGAACATGAGCGTGCCGAGCTTCCACTCGCATTTCAAGGCCGTGACGCGCACCTCGCCGATGCAATATCTGAAGTCGACGCGGCTTCATCAGGCGCGCCTGCTGATGGTGAGAAACGAGGTGACGGCGGCGCTCGCGTGTGTGCAGGTGGGGTATGAAAGCGCCTCGCAATTCAGCCGCGAATTCAAGCGCCTGTTCGGTCGCAGTCCGGTCGAGGAGGCCGACCGGATGCGCAAATCCTTTGCCGTGCCACCGCCCGCGCCGGGGTCGATCTTCGTCGCGTCGCACTGAACGGCGCTGGCCCGGTGCGCATGGCGCAAACTGTGCCTGTCCGTTTCATCGAGCCGTCGATACGCTTTGAACCCATGCTACAGATACTCGGCAAGACCTCATCCATCAACGTCCGCAAAGTGTTGTGGACGTGCGCGGAGCTCGCGCTTCCATTCGAACAGGAAGACTGGGGCGCCGGTTTTCGCGCGACCAACGTGCCGGAATTTCTCGCGCTGAATCCCAACGCAATGGTCCCCGTCATCAAGGACGGCGAGTTCGTGTTGTGGGAGTCGAATTCGATCATCCGCTACCTGGCGGGCCGCTATCACGGCGAGTCGTTATATCCCGTCGAACCTGGCGAGCGCGCCCGCTGCGATCAGTGGATCGACTGGCAGGCGAGTGAATTGAACCGTTCATGGAGCTACGCGTTTCTGGCGCTGGTCCGGCATTCGCCGGCCCACCAGGATCCGCAGCAGATCGAACTGTCGTGCGCGAACTGGGCGAGGCATATGGCCATGATCGAAGACCAGTTGCGGAAAACCGGCGCGTTCATCGCGGGGGACGCATTTTCGCTCGCGGACATTCCGATCGCGCTGTCCATCAACCGCTGGCTGGAAACGCCGTTGCAGCACGGCGAATTGCCCGCGGTCGCGGCGTATATGGCGCGTCTCTCCACGCGCGAAGCCTACCGAACCTATTGCCGCAACGGCACGCCATGACGCGTTCGCGCGAACGCGCGACGCTTACAAGAATCCGTATGCGATGTTTACGGATTCCTGCTCATGCAAGCGCTTCTGCGCGGTACGCCCCGACTCACCTACAATGGCCGCTTTTGCGACACCGATTGAAGGTTCCATGATGCGGGTATCGAAAGTTGCGCTGGCGTTTGTGGCCGCGTGTTTCACTCTGAATGCGAGCGCCGAGATGACGGCCGCCCAGTATAAGAAATGGGCGCATGCCGATAACAACTCGGTCTTCGCCGCGTACATTACCGGCACGATCAACGCGTTCGGCTGGGCCAACGGCGAGCTGGTATCGAAGAAGAAGCCGCCGCTCTTCTGCCCGCCACAAAATCTCGCCATTGGCAACCAGAACGTCTATCCGCTGCTCGACGAGTTCTTCAACAATCACCCGGGCATTTCGGACGACTTTCCGATCGGCCTGGCGATTCTTCGTTCGCTCCAGGCCGCGTTTCCCTGCTGAAGTGGATCGTGACGGCGCGGCCGACGCGGCTCAGGCCGCCGTCAGCGCGTCGCGGTCGTAGTTCTTCGCGTAGGCGTTCTCCACGCCCGGCAGAATCTCCACGATGTCGAAGTAGCGGTCCCAGAACGGGTGGTCGAAGCCTTGCGCGAGACGCCGAATAAAATTCGATGTCGTAAAAGCGCATGCTGACTTCGTCGGCGTGACGCTTGAGGATCGGCTCGACGTGTTCGGCCAGCAGACGGAAGCGTTCGTCGACGGAAAAGCCGAGCCATTCGGGCGTCGTTTTGACGAGCATGAATACGGTCAGTACGGGGGCTTTGGCAGATGAAGTCATGAGGCTCGAGTCCTGTTGAATGTCGAAGGGCTAATGGGGTTTTCGCGAAAACAGGATTAGAATACGAGCGAATACTCACATTTGAAACTTGCATTCCGGACATGGCCAGATCAGCTTCCACGCAGCGTCTGAAGCCCCGTAAAGCGCCGCTTCAGCGGCGTTCGGCGCAAACCGTCGAGACCGTGCTCGAAGCGGCGGCTCGCATTCTGGAGACACGCGGACTCGACGGCTACACCACCAACGCGGTCGCGGAGCGGGCCGGCGTCAGCATCGGCTCGCTTTATCAATACTTTCCGAATCGCGACGCGTTGACCGTTGCGTTGATCGAGCGCGAAACCGCGCAACTGGTGGTGGACGTCGAGGCGGCGTCGTTACTGGGTAACTCGCGTGACAGCGTGCAGGCGATGGTGCGCGCGTCCGTCGCGCATCAGATGCGCAGGCCGGTGCTGGCGCGCATCATCGATGCCGAGGAGCGCCGCTTGCCGGTCGACGAGCGCAATCAACGCATCGCCGACACCATTCATACGGCGCTGGTCAGCGCGCTGACGGAAAAGGCGCAGGTGCCGGAACTCGACGATGTGGATCTGGTCGCGCGCGATCTGCTGGCGATCGTGCGCGGCATGGTCGACCAGGCGGGTGAGCGCGACGAGCGTGACGCGGCCGCGCTGGAAGTGCGTGTGATGCGCGCGGTGGACGGCTACGTGGCGCAGTCGAGGAGGGTGGACGGCGACGCGATTTAGCGGCGCAAGAGGCAGAAGCGGGGCCACCCAAGGCCCCGCGCTTCATCAGACCTGCACGAGCTTCGGAATCTGCACGTCCGGATTGACGTCCGCTTCATAATCCACGCCCGCGATTTCGAAGCCGAACAGACGCAGGAAATCGGTCTTGTAGCCGCTGAAATCAGTGAGTTCGTAGATATTGTCGTTGGTCACCTGAGTCCAGAGTTCCTGCACGCGGTTCTGCACCTCGGGATCGAGCTCCTTGTAGTCCGCGCGCAGACGTCCTTCGTCGTCGAGATGCGGCGCCGCGCCGTACATGCTGTCCTTGTACAGGCCGTAGACCTGTTCGATACAGCCTTCGTGCGTGCCTTTCTCCTTCATGACCTTGAAGAGCAGCGACAGATACAGCGGCATCATTGGGATCGCGGAGCTGGCCTGGGTGACGACCGCCTTGAGCACGGAGACGCGCGCGTCGCCGCCCTTGGCCGCCAGCTTCTCGCGAATGCCCAGCACCTTCTGGTCGAGATCCTTCTTGGCCGCGCCGATCGAGCCGTTCCAGTAGATGTCGTGAGTGATCTTCTCGCCAAGGTAGGTGAACGCGGTGGTCTTCGCGCCGTCCGCGAGCACGCCGGCTTCGAGCAGGGCGTCGATCCACATCTGCCAGTCTTCGCCGCCCATCACCGCGACGGTGTCGTCGATTTCTTGCTGGGTGGCGGGTTCGAGCACGGTCTCCTTGATGACTTCCTTGTCCGTGTCGATGCCGCGCAGATTCACGGCACGGCCGACCGGCTTGAGCATCGAGCTGAACACTTCACCGCTTTTCGGATGCGTGCGCTTGGGCGCGGCGAGGCTGTAGACGACCAGATCGACCTGACCCAGATCGCGCTTGATGACTTCGATGGTGCGCTGCTTGACTGCGTCGGAGAAGGCGTCGCCGTTGATGCTGGTCGCGTACAGGCCTTTTTCCGTGGCGAATTTCTCGAAGGCGGCGGTGTTGTACCAGCCGGCCGTGCCCGCCTTGGTTTCACTGCCGGCGCGCTCGAAGAACACGCCGAGCGTGGCGGCGTCCGAGCCGAACGCCGCGCTGATGCGGGCGGCAAGGCCGTAGCCCGTGGATGCGCCGATCACGAGCACCTTCTTCGGGCCGTTGGCGATGGGGCCGCGTGCCTTGACGTAGTCGATCTGTTCGCGGACGTTGGCCTCGCAGCCGGTCGGATGGGTGGAAACGCAGATGAAGCCACGCACGCGCGGTTTGATGATCATGAAGCACCTCTTGTCGGAATTGGCGACATTATAGTGGGCCGCGATTGTTGCGGGCGCGCCGCGGCGGTTTGGCGGATTGCGAGGCGCTTGCAGCGCGTTCGCGGCAAAAAATCGGCCGCTGCCGCGCATCTTGGTAGGATTGCGCCTTTCCAAGCCGACGGTAAGCTAGTGTGAAGCGCTTCATCCCCTCATTTCTGGCGGCCCTTGAAAAAGGGCTGACTCTCGCGAACCCGCTCGTCGCGCAGGCCCTGTGGCACTTGCGCCATCCTACGCGCCGCGGCGTGCTGAAGGCTTGCGCGGCGCTTCCGCTGCTGTTCGTGCTGTATGTGCTGATCCTGATTCCGTTCACACCGAGCATCGGCGATATCCGCAAGGCCAAGATCGAGCAGCCGGCGCAGATTCTTTCCGCGGACGGCAAGCTGCTGGCCGAATTCAAGCCTTCCAACCGCGAGTGGGTCAAGCTCAAGGACATCTCGCCCAACGTGGTGAATGCGCTGATCGCCACCGAAGATCACCGCTTCTACGAGCATTGGGGCCTCGACTGGCGGCGTACGGCGTCGGCCGCGCTGCATACGTTTTCCGGCGACCGGCAGGGCGGCTCGACCATTACCCAGCAGCTCGCCCGCAATCTGTATCCCGACGAGATCGGCCGCGCGCCGACGCTCACGCGCAAGCTCAAGGAAGCGATCACGGCCTTCAAGATCGAGGCGCTCTACACCAAGGACGAGATTCTCGAAACCTACCTGAATACGGTGCCGTTCCTCTACAACGCCTACGGCATCGAGATGGCCGCGCGCACCTATTTCGACAAATCGGCTTCCGATCTGACTGTGCTGGAAAGCGCCACGCTCACCGGCATGCTCAAGGGCAACAGCTACTACAACCCGGTGCTCAATCCCGAACGCGCGTTGCAGCGGCGCAATACCGTGCTCGGGCAGATGGTCAAGTACGGCAAGTTGACGCCGGCGGCCTACGCGACTTTGAGCCGCCGGTCGCTGCGGATCGATTTCGAGCGCCAGACCGAGCCGCCCGGAGCCGCGCCGCATTTCGCGCAGCAATTGCGCAAGTGGCTGGCGTCGTGGGCGGATCGCAACGACTACAACATGTACGCCGACGGCCTGGTGGTGCGCACCACCATCGATTCGCGTCTGCAGACGATGGCGACCCAGGCCGTGACGTTGCAGGGCAATCAGTTGCAAGGCATCGCCAATTCCGCGTGGGGCACCCGCGCGGGCTGCTCGAACGGCAAGGATCTTCTGCAGACCTTCCTGCGCGAAACACCCGACTACCGCGCCGCGAAAGACGCCGGCCTGAGCGATGACGACGCGCTCAAGCGCGTCTCGTCCGACCGCGATCTGGTCAAGTCGGTTTGCGAATCCAAAACGCGCGTGCAGGCGGACTTTCTCGCAATGGACCCGCGCAACGGCCAGATCCGGGCGTGGGTGGGCAGTCGCGACTTCAGCCAGGACCCGTTCGACCACGTGCAGCAGGCACGGCGCCAGCCGGGCTCGACCTTCAAGCCGTTCGTCTACGCGGCGGCCTTCGAGTCGGGTGCGAAACCCGCCGACACCTTCGTCGACAAGCCCGTGGAGATTCCGCTGGCAGGCGGCGAAGTCTGGCGTCCCAGCGACGAGGACGAGCCGAGCGAGCGCAAGATCAGCCTGCGCGACGGCCTCGCGTATTCGCGCAACCGGATCACGGCGCAACTGATGGAGACGGTCGGCCCGAACAAGGTCGCGCGCCTCGCTCGCGCGATGGGCGTGCGCGATAGCGAACTGGACCCGGTGCCGTCGCTCGCGCTCGGCACGAGCCCAGTCACGCTGAAGGAAATGGTCTCGGCCTACGGCACGATCGCCAACCTCGGCGGCTATGTGGAGCCGGTGATGGTGACGCGCATCGAGAACCGCAAAGGCGAAGTGCTGGCCGAGTTCGCGCCGGCGCCGTCCAAACAGGAACTGTCCGCCGACGCCGACCGCGTGCTGATCGACGTCATGCGCGACGTGGTGAACCGCGGCACGGGCTCGAGCATTCGCAGCCGCTTCGGCGTGCGTGGCGATGTCGCGGGCAAGACCGGCACGACGCAGGGCAACGCGGACGGCTGGTTCATTCTGATTCATCCGCAGCTCGTGGCGGGCGCGTGGGTCGGGTTCAACGACAGCCGCGTGACCTTGCGCAGCGACTATTGGGGCCAAGGGGCGCACAGCGCGCTGCCCATCGTGGGCGATTTCTTCCAGCGCGCGCAGCGTTCGAGGCTGGTGGACAGCCGCGTCAAATTCGCGACCGACCAGGAACCGGGCTGGTTCGCCGAACGCTCGGAGCGCTTGCGCGGCTGGTTCCAGAACCTCTTCGCGAAGTCGCCGGCGAAGCAGGAGGCGCCGGTTGTGCCGCGCAGCGCGACGCGTCGTGCGCCGGCTGCTACGCCGGTCGAGCCGTCAGTTGCGCCGTCGGCGTCGGCTGCGGTGGCGGAGCCGCGAACCTTGCCGCAACCGCCGATGCTGCCGGCGCCGGGTTCCGCGCCGGTGGCGGCGAGCGGGGCGGTCGACGGTGAAGCGCGCGGCGGCGGTGAGCCGGCCTTGGCGCCGACGCCCACGCCGGACGATGTGGTGCCGCCGGATGCCGGCAGTCCGGCTAACGCGCTGCCGGAAACGCCGACGGGCGGACGCGGCTCGCCGTGAGCGGTGTGGTCTGGCCGCGCTGCGCGGTTGAGCCGGGTCGGCGCTTTTCGCAGGCGCGGCTGAGCTCGTGCGGCGCTTTTCCATCGACGCGGCTGAGTTCGTGCGGCGCTTTCGCCAGCGCGACAAGACTCGCGGCGCTTTCCGCAGGCGTGGCTGCGCTCGTGCGGTTTCTTTCCATAAGCACGGCTCAACTCGCGCGGCATTTTCCACAAATGCGTCTGAGCGACGCATCTCTTTCCAGAGGCACGGATGCGCGCGCCGCGCTTTCCCACGGATGCGGCGGTCCACGCAATCCGCATTAGCCGCGGCACCAGGCCCCTACGACCTCACCGCCTCGCTCCCGCTCGCCACGTCAGGGTCCGAAAAACCCGCTCCCGCTTCGAGCGAAGCATCGTGATGCAGCAATAGCACGGCCGCGACTCCAACCAGACCGGCGCCCGACAGACACAGCAGACCGGCGCCGAAACCGCCGGTGCTGTCCTTGATCCAGCCCATCGCGTACGGTCCGAAGAAGCCCGCCAGATTGCCGAGCGAGTTGACCGCGGCAATACCGCCCGCCGCCGCCGCGCCTGACAGGAACGCGGCTGGCAAGGTCCAGATCACCGGCAGGCAGCCGAAGATGCCGAACCCGGCGATCGACAGCGCGATCATCTTCTGCACCGGATTGTCGAGCCCGGCCGCCGCCGCGATGCCGGCCGCCGCCACCAGTAGTGCAATCGCCACATGCCGTTTGCGTTCGAGCTTGCGGTCCGAGTGACGTCCCCAGAACACCATGCTGATCACGCCGACGATATACGGCAGCGACGTCACGAAGCCCGTCTGCAGATTGGTGAGCCCGAACGATTTGACGATCTGCGGCAGAAAGAAACTCAGTCCGTAGTTGGTTGCGTTCGCACCGAAGTAGATCAATGCGACGGCAAGCACGCGCGGATTGAAAAGTGCTTCTTTCACGCTGAAAGCATGCACCGCTTCGCGATGCGCGCGCTCCTGCTTCTGGCGCGCGACCAGCCAGCCGCGTTCCTCGGCGGCGAGCCAGGTGGCGTCGGCGGGCTTGTCGGTGAGGTAGTAGAGCACGACGAACGCGAGCACCAGCGCGGGCGCGGCTTCGATCAGATAGACCCATTGCCAGCCGGCCAGTCCGCCGAAGCCGTCCATCGACAGCAAGGCGCCGGAGATCGGGCCGCCGATCACGGTGGACAGCGGAATCGCCGCCATGAAATAGCCGACCACCCGACCGCGATACGCCGCCGGAAACCACAGCGTGAGCAGGAAGATGATGCCGGGAAAGAAGCCCGCCTCGGCCACGCCGAGCAGAATGCGCAGTCCGTAAAACACGTGCGCGGCGGAGAGTCCCGTGAAGCGCGCAATATCTGGGATATACGCCATCGCGCCCGCGAGAATGCCCCACGTGAACATGATCCGCGCGATCCAGCGGCGCGCGCCGAATTTCTCCAGCAGCAGATTGGAGGGGACTTCAAAGAAAAAATAGGCGATGAAGAAAATCCCGGCGCCAAAACCGAAAGCACTCGCGGACAGGCCGAGCGCCTTGTTCATCTGCAGTGCAGCAAAGCCGACGTTGACGCGGTCGAGATAGGCAATGAAATAACACAGGATCAGGAACGGCACGAGCCGAACCGTTACGCGTTTCATAGTGCGTGCTTCGAGCTCCATCGATGTCTCCTCCGGTTCAGCGTCCGGCTGGTTTAAATGGTGTTGTTACAGACTAGACGCTGAAATCCGATTCCGGAAGATTTTTGCGCTGTCGGCGATGCGAGCGATGCTGCGTGCTCAGGTCCACGGAACGTGAACCTTGTCCAGGTTGCGGTCGAGCTGATAAGCCGCGCTGATCAGCGCGAGATGCGTGAGGGCCTGCGGAAAATTGCCGAGCGCCTCGCCGCTGGTGGCCACTTCCTCGGAAAACAGGCCGACGTGATTCGCATACGCGAGCATCTTCTCGAACACGAGGCGGCCTTCATCGACGCGTCCGGCCCGCGCCAGCGCTTCCGCATACCAGAACGAACAGGCGCTGAAGCCGCCTTCGATGCCGGGCAGTCCGTCGAGTTTCGTGCCGCGCGTGTAGCGGAAGATCAGCGGGTCCACTTTCAGTTCGCTGCCGATCGCGTCGAGTGTGCCGAGCCAGCGCGGATCGGTTGGGCCGATGAAGCGCACGAGCGGCATCATCAGCGTGGATGCATCG
Organism: Paraburkholderia sp. RL17-347-BIC-D; assembly: GCF_046027915.1. Classification (NCBI taxonomy): domain Bacteria; kingdom Pseudomonadati; phylum Pseudomonadota; class Betaproteobacteria; order Burkholderiales; family Burkholderiaceae; genus Paraburkholderia; species Paraburkholderia sp. RL17-347-BIC-D. Next base: position 694,954 of record NZ_JARESS010000001.1, on the reverse strand, counting down.
AGCCGCTGCGAATCCGGCGTCTGCACGAACGCGTTCAGTTCCTCGTTCCAGAAGTGCTCGTGGATATCGGCGTGGATCGCGTCGCGCGTGTCGAACCAGCGCTTGAGCGGCGCGGGCAGCGAACGCTTGTCCGCGAGACGCAGCGCGCGGTCGACGGTGACCCAGCACATCAGCCGCGAATGGAGCAGGGGCCGCAGGCCGTTGCGGAACTCCCAGATGCCGTGGTCCGGTTCGCGCCAGTGCTCGACCACATAGTCGACGGTGCGCGTGACGTCGTGCCAGCCGTCGTGCGAGATCGCGGCGCCGTACTTGTTGTACAGATAGATCGCGTCGAGCAGCGCGCCGTACACGTCGAGCTGGATCTGATCGCGCGCGGCGTTGCCGATGAGCGGCACGCCCGCCACGCCGTTTTCGTTCGACAGCGCCGTGATTTCGGTTTCTTCAGGCGGCACCTTGCCGTCGACGGCGTACATGACGCTCAGCGAGCCGTCCGAGTCGCAATGACGGCTGCGCCCGGCAATCCACGTCATGAAATGCCGCGCTTCGCCGGTATAGCCGAGGCGCAGCAGCGCGTACACGGAGAACGCGGCGTCGCGAATCCAGGTGAAGCGGTAGTCCCAGCGGCGCGAACCGTCGAGCGCTTCGGCGAGGCCGAAAGTCGGCGCGGCGACGATCGCGCCATGCTCGCTGGAACTGAGCAGCTTCAAGGTCAACGCCGAGCGCATCACGACTTCGCGGTAGCGGCCGCGATACGTGGATTGCGCTGACCAGCTTCTCCAGAAGCGGATCGTATCGGTCAGCGCCGCTTCGCAATTGAACGACTTTTCGCGCAAGCCTTCGGCATCGCCGAAAGCGAAGCCGGCCGACTCGCCATTGCGCAGTTCGAATTCGGCGTGCGCCGCGCCGTCGTCGAGCGTGAGCGGCAGGGTGCTGTTCAGGCGCAATTGCATGCCGCCTTCAATGCCAGCGTCTGCGGCGGCGTGGAATTCCACCGCGCCTTCCTTATCGATGTGAGCCGTGTGCGCGCCGCGCGCATAGTCGAAGCGCGGCTCGCAATGCATCCTGAACGCCATGCGCCCATGCACGACCCGCACGACGCGGATCACGCAGTTGGGCAGCGGCGCGTCGGCGCTGGCGCCGCTGCCGTCCTCGGGCACCGGCATGAAGTCCATCAGTTCGCACACGCCTTCGGGCGTCATGAAACGCGTCAGCAAAACGTTGGTGTCGGGCAGATACATCTGCTTGACGTTGGCGGTGTCGAACGTCGGTTCGATCGAGAAAGCGCCGCCGCGCGACGGCTCGAGCAGTCCGGCGAAAATGGCCGGCGAGTCGATACGCGGAAAGCACATGAAGTCGATCGAGCCGCGCAGCGAGACGAGCGCTGTGGTTTTCATGTTGCCGATCATGCCGCGCGCGTCGGTCGGCAGTGCCGGTCTCGGTGGGATAGGTCGGTGATCGGGCATGTCTGCACACTCCGTGAAGCGAGCCGCGATGCGCTCACACGAAACCCTTTAGCAACGACTGTGCCGCGCCGTTCGCGCGGGCCGTACGGCGCATGAAGAACGCCGCCGAATGTTAAGATGCGGGCGGAATTCATGGAGCTATCGATGCGCGAAAGCAAGCGCCAGCAGGTCGTGGACAAGGCCACCGAACTCTTCTCGAAGCACGGCTTTCACCCTGTCGGCGTGGACTGGATCATCGACGATTCGGGCGTCGCCAGAATGACCTTGTACCGGCACTTCGCGGGCAAGGACGATCTCGTCAGGGAAGTGCTGGAACAGCGCTACGACTACATCGTCGAAAGCGTGGGGCAGCGTGTTCAAAGTGTGGGCGAACCGCTTGCGCGCGTGAAAGCGATATTCGACTGGTACGAAGCCTGGTTCCGCACGCCGGAGTTCGCCGGTTGTCTGTTCGAGCGCGCTCTCGCCGAATTCGGCACGTCCTACCCGAAGGTCTCCGAAGTCGCGATCCGTTACCGCGAAAAAATGGTGGACTGGATCGACGAGATCCTGCGCGACATCTTGCCGCCGGACACGGCGCGGCATTTCGCCAGCGTGTGCATGATGCTGCTCGACGGCGCGACGGTCGAAGCGCGCGCGTTCAACGATCCGTCTTCAGCCAAGCGCGCCTGGCAGGCGGTCGAATTGATGCTGAGCCGGAGCAAGGTGGCGTCGTCCTGAGCGATTGTTTAGGCGCCAGCAACAGTGTTTTCAGATGGTGAGGCTGATCTCTTACGCGTGATTGCGGATAATTTCATGATTGGTTAATCCGCAAAAATGTGCAGGTGATACATGTTCAATACTGTCGCAGGCCGCATGCCCGAACGGGAGGGCGCAACCGGCGCGCCCGTGGCGCGAAACGCTTTGTCGAGACGGGCGCGCGCCTTCATTGCGGCCGTGGCGGCGTGCGCGAGCCTCGTGGGCTGCGCCAGCTCCAGCGACGTGGTCGCCACCAGCAAAGCCAATACTTATACGGTCGCGGCAAGCGCAACCGGCGGACGCCTCGCCTGGGCCCGCGCGCACGAGCACGCCATGAACGAGGCGCGCGATTACTGCGAGCGTCGCGGTATGCAGACCAGCGTGACGACGGAAACCGTCAGCGGCGTCCAAGGGCTGACGGAGCACGGGTCGTCCATGAGTTTCGAATGTCATCCGAAGTTCTAGCGCCGAGCCCGATCGGCCAGCCGAGTGCGGTAAATTCTGGATCGCCTTTGATTTTCAAACTTTGAAAACGGAAAGAAAGATTCGCGGCCGCGTTATTCGCGACCCATTGCCACAGTAAAAATTAACAACTGCGGCGCACTGACCCGATACAGTGCAAGTGAAAATTAACCGCAGAGCAACTCGCTCGATTAAAATCCCGCTTGATCATTCCCGCCGAAAAAAACGTATCGAACATTCTAGTTTAAGACCGCCGCGAATATCATCGTTTATGAATGCCGGCGCGCTGAATGAAGGCAATCGCAAGTACTCGCAGGCAATCCGGCATTTCAAAAGTCCGCGTGCCGAAGCTCAATAAAAAGGATTCGATTGTGATCACGGCGTCGAAACGACAGAAACATGCGGTTATCGCCTCGCGTTACGCCGCATGGACACGGCGCGCGCTGCTCGCCAGCTTTACCGTCGCGGCGCTGGGCGCCGTTCCGTGCGAAGCGGCTTATATCGTCGTCGACACCGGGCACACGCCGCAGCGGCCGGGCGCGACCGGCGCAAGCGGTCGTGTCGAATATCTCTACAACCTGGATCTGAGCGCGGCTGTCGCGCAAGACCTGCAAGCGTATGGCGATCACGTCGCGCGCACCTCCGCCGACGGCAAGGAGATCGCGCTGCAGGATCGCTCGACGCATTCGCCCGGCGCCGATCTGTTCGTGTCGATTCACCATGACTCGCTGCAGCAGGCATGGATCGATGCGGGGCGTCGCCGCGACTATCGCGGCTACGCGATCTTCGTGTCGCAACTGAATCCGCATTACGAAGAGAGCCTGCGCTGCGCGAAGGCCATCGGCGAACAGATGCTGGCCGCAGGGGAAAAGCCCTCGCTGTATCACGCCACGCCGATCAAAGGGGAGAACCGGCCATTGCTGGATCAGCGCCTTGGCATTCATCGTTTCGACGATCTGATTGTGCTGAAAATCGCGCCGATGCCCGCCGTGCTCGTCGAAGCCGGCGTGATCGCGAACCCCGACGAGGAAACCCGGCTGCGCAATCCGGCGACCATCGCGCGTATCGCGCAAGCGATCAGCAAGGGCATCGAGGCTTGCCGCTGACGCGCGTCGAGTCCGCGCGCGGCGGCGAGGACGAAACGCGTAAAGGTCCAGAACGGCCTTCGGTTACGGCACGTACAGATAACGCACGAGGTGGAAAAACACCGGCGCGGCAAAACAGATCGAGTCGACGCGGTCGAGCGCGCCGCCGTGCCCCGCGATCATCGCGCCCCAGTCTTTCGCACCGAGCGAGCGCTTGACGGCCGAGAGCACCAGTCCGCCGACAAAACCCGCCAGCACGATCGCAAGCGACATCAGAAACGCCGCGCCGAAACTGAACGGCGGCGGCTGGCGGCAGCCGGTGTGAGCGCCAATGCGGCGGAGCCGGCAAGCAGGCAACTCGGGCTTGAAAAGCCCCGTGCTCACCTGCGTGCCGCTCACACGTTCGTGTCAATCCCGATTCACTTCTTGTCGAACGTAACAAGATTCTTGTCTTTCGTATCAGCCACGAAGATCGCCAGCAGCTTCGCCGGTTCGGTATCGCTCGCGTTTTCGCTGACCGTGTGATGCACGCCGGGCTTCTCGGTCCAGTGCTCGCCGGCATGGTAGACGCGTTCTTCGCCGTTGTTCACGCGGCTGCGGATCGCGCCCGACAGCACATAGCCGACCACGAACGCCTGACCGTGCCGATGCGACGGCGACTTGGCGCCTGGCGCATAGTCGACGACGAGCGCCGTGATCGTCTTGCCGGGCACGTTGGCGATCGCCTCGGCGAACGCAGGCGTGATCGTCTCGTGCTGCGCGGTTGTGTCAGCGGCGAATGCGGACTGCGAGGTCCCCAGAATAGAAAGGCTGGCGAGTGTGGCCGCCGCGATCAGTGTGCGAATTTTCATGCTGTAACTCCTGACAAGAGATCCTGGGTTTCCTTGCTCGAATCCGACGACGCCCAGCCCGACGCCACCGCGTCGAGTTCGGCACGGGCGCGCCGAAGCGCTTCGGTACGCGCTTCGGGATCGGCAAACTGCAGCGGCTGAGCATCGACAAAGGTCGGATCAGCGACGCCGAGAAAGCCGAACGCAGCCTTCAGTGAGGGCGTGAGCGCATCCATGCCTGCGTAAGGCGAGCCCGGACGCAAATCCGCGCCGCGGCTCGTGATGAAGAGCACCTTCTGACGTGAAAGCTGACCAACCACGCGGCCGTCGTCCGCGTTCACATAGGTCAGGCCCGTACGCGTGACGCTGTCGATAAACGCCTTGAACGCGGAGGGCATCGACCAGTTGTACATGGGCATGGCGAAGACGAACGCGTCGGCGGCGAGCAGGCGTTGGCACAGCGCATCCGAGCCGGCCAGCGTCGCCTTCATGGCAGGCGTGCGATCCGGCGCGGCCGTGTAGGTGGCAATGGCGAAATCCTCAGTGACGTGCGACGGCGTGTCGATCGTCACATCCAGATAATCGACTTCGAACTGCCCGCCTTCTTCGCGCAGGCGTTCCAGAAAATAGCGGCTCAACGCGCGTGAGTTGGATCGCTCGCGTTTGGCGCTGGCGTCGACGTGCATGATCTTCATGGTTTCCGTCCTTCCATTGGTGATTTAGCGTGAGGGCAGATTAAAGGCTCGACTGGCTTTGTGAAATGACCGGTTTTGGCTAATTCAAGGTGACCACTTTTCACGCTGTCGGTAGCCGCGAAGAGGCGCGATTGTGCGCGTGACTGAAACAGTCATATGCCGAAATCGATCTTTGACAATATCTGACTTTGCAGATAAAGTTCAAGCCATCGAACAGGAGGCATGAATGAACCATTACACGCCGGAAAATTTCAGCCTGACGCAGAGCGTGGGTTTCTCGATCAACAAAGCACGTAACTTGCTGATTACTGAAATGGACACTGCGCTGAAGGATCTGGACATCACCAGTCAGCAGATGGGCATTCTGCTGTCCGTGCACTGGAACGTCGCGACCACGCCGTTCGAACTGTCGCGGCTGCTCGGCATCGACACCGGCCTGATGACGCGCATGCTCGACAAGCTGGAAGCCAGGGGGTTGCTGGAACGCTCACGCAGCATCGAAGACCGCCGCGTCGTCAACCTCGAGTTGACAAAAGAGGGCAACGCGATCGCCGTGCAGCTTCCTTCGATCGCTCCGGTGGTGCTGAACCGGCGCCTGAAGAGGTTTACGAAAGCCGAGTTCGAGGAGTTTCGCCGTCTGCTGAACAAGTTTCTCGCCGAGTAGGCGAGGCCAGCCAAACATGTCGCGGACGCTCGCGGCGTTTTTTTCAACCATATATCTGACAAGTCAGAAAATGAAACCACAGTTAATTCCACGGATAGCCGGCTCGCGGGTCGCGAAGGCTGGTGTGACGGTGATCGTCGCGGCCGTGCTCTCCGCTTGCGCGAATTACGCCGGTATCTCGAGCGACAAGCAGATGGCGCAGCCGCAGACTTACGCGACTCAACAAAGCATTCCGCAGGACAATGGTCATTGGCCCGCCGCCGATTGGGCCGACCAGTTCGGCGACGCGCAGCTGAAGGCCTTGCTTGCCGAAGCGCTGAAAGGCAATCCATCGGTCGAGCAGGCCCGCGCCCGCGTCGCAGCGGCCGCCGCGTACAGCGACACGGCGAAGGCGAGCACCCTGCCGAAAGTCCGCGCGGACTATTCGTTGACGCGCCAGCAGTATTCGGGCACGGCGCTCGTGCCGCCGCCGTACGGCGGTTCGTGGCAAACGGAGAACAAGGGCTTGCTGTCCGCGTCCTACGATCTCGATCTGTGGGGCAAGAATCGCGAAGCGCTGAAGGCTTCGCTGTCGCAGTTGCAGGCGACCCAGGCGGACGAGGAAGTCGTCAAGCTGTCCCTCACGTCGGCCACCGCGCGCGACTACAACCAGCTTGCGCGGCTCTATGCATTGCGTGACATCGCGCAGGAAGAAGTCACGCAGCGCGAACAGATCGATCGCATTACGGCCGGCCGCATTGCAACGGGCCTCGACACGCAAGTCGAACGCAAGACGGCGCAGGCGAATCTCGCCACGAGCCGCGGGACGCTCGCGTCAATCGACGGCAGCATCCTCACGACGCGCTATCAGTTGGCCGCCTTGCTCGGCGCCGGACCGGACCGTGGTCTCGCCATCGCTCGGCCGACGCTCGGCGTAGGCGACGAAGTGCGTCTGCCCGACAACCTGCCGGCCGATCTGGTGAGCCGCCGCCCGGACCTGGTCGCGGCGAAATGGCGCGTCGACGCGCTCACGCACGACGTGAAAGAGGCCAAGGCCGAGTTCTATCCCGACATCAACCTGAGCGCCGCGATCGGTCTCGACGCATTCGGTTTCGGCCGTTTCCTGACGGCGGCGAGCCGCACGGCGTCGGTCGGCCCAGCGATCCATCTGCCGATTTTCGACGGCGGTCAATTGCGCGCGCAATTGAAAGGGCGTTATGCCGATTTCGACTACGCCGTCGCCACGTATAACCAGACGCTCGTCACCGCCTTGTCCGAAGTGGCGACGCAACTCGCGCAAATCCGTTCGACGGACGAGCAGCTCACCGACGCGCAAGCCGCCCAGGAAGCCGCCCGCGGCGCCGATCAACTGGCGCTCACGCAATACAAGGCCGGCCTCACGAATCAGTTGACCGTGCTGAACGCCGACACCACCGCGCTCGCCGCGGACCAGCAGGTCGCGAATCTGAAGATGAACCGGCGCGACCAGCAGATCGCGTTGGCCGCGGCGCTCGGCGGCGGCTATGTCGACAACGCCGATTCTGTCGCCAGCAGCGGCGCCGCCGTTCCAGCAGCATCCGCCAACCCCGTCGTCGCCGCCGCTCGCTAAGGCGCCATCGCGACACTTTGCCAATCTGTCAGGACCCCCATCATGAGCGATACGATCGACACCAAGCGCGCGACGGCGGACGCGGACCAACCCGTGCAAGCCCAGGCCCCCACGAAGCGCAAACTACTGCTCTCCCTGCTCGCGGCCAGCGTCGTGCTGGCCGGCGCGGGCTACGGCGCGTACTACTTCACGACCGGCCGCTACTATCAGTCCACCGACGACGCATACGTGAGCGGCAACCTCGTGCAACTGACACCGCAAGTGAGCGGCACGGTGGTCGCGGTCAACGCGGACGACACGCAGATCGTCAAGCAGGGCGCGCCCATCGTCACCCTGGATAACGCCGACGCGAAGGTCGCACTGTCCAACGCGGAAGCGACGCTCGGCCAGACCGTGCGGCAGGTGAGCGGCCTGTACGTGAACAACGATTTCTATGCGGCGACCATCGCGCAACGTCAATCGGATCTGGCCCGCGCCAACGACGACCTGAAACGTCGTCAGGCGGTGGCCGAAACAGGCGCGGTGTCCGGCGAGGACATCGCCCACGCTCGCGACGCCGTCAGCTCCGCGCAGGCCGCGCTCGACGCCGCCCGTCAGCAGGCCGAGGCCAACCATGCGCTGACCGACCGCACGTCGATCGAACAGCATCCGAACGTGCAGGCCGCCGCCTCGAAAGTGCGCGACGCCTACCTGAGTTACGCGCGCAACACCTTGCCCGCGCCGGTGACGGGCTATGTCGCGCGCCGTTCGGTGCAGGTCGGCCAACGCGTCGCGCCGGGTAACCCGTTGATGGCGATCGTGCCGCTCGACGGCGTGTGGGTCGACGCGAACTTCAAGGAAGGCCAACTGAGGCACATGCGCATCGGCCAACCCGTCACGCTCACAGCGGACGTGTACGGCTCCAGCGTCAAGTATCACGGCCGGGTGGTGGGCTTTTCGGCAGGCACGGGCGCGGCGTTCGCCACGCTGCCCGCGCAGAACGCCACCGGCAACTGGATCAAGGTCGTGCAGCGTCTGCCGGCGCGGATCCAGCTCGATCAAAATGAATTGAATGCGCATCCGTTGCGGATCGGCCTGTCGATGCAGGTCGACGTCGACACTCACGAGGAAACCGGCGCTCAACTCGGCGCGGCGGTCAACACCTCGTATCACACGGACGTATTCGCGCAATACGGCGACGAAGCCGACGCGGAGATCGCGCGGATCATCGCGCAGAACATGCCGGCGAAACACGAGATGGCCGCGAGCACCACGCAGAAAAACGCCGCACGCAAGGCAGGCTGAACCCGCGGCCACCGAGCGCCGTTTTTTTTCGTGCATTTAACTGATAAGTCAGATTGTTTTACCGTTCCCGACAGGTGATGAAATGAATGGATCGACGAAGCCGGCCACGCTGCCGCCGCTGACTGGCGGCAAGCTGGTGCTGGCGACGCTTGCCGTGGCGCTCGCCACGTTTATGAACGTGCTGGATTCATCGATTGCGAACGTGGCGATTCCGACCATCGCCGGCAATCTCGGCGTCTCGGTGGACGAGGGCACGTGGGTGATCACGCTGTTCGCCGCCGCCAACGCCATCGCGATTCCGTTGACCGGTTGGCTCGTGCAGCGCGTCGGGCAGATCAAGTTGTTCGTGTGGGCGATTCTGTTGTTCGTGCTGTCGTCGTGGTTGTGCGGGATTGCACCCAACCTGCCGGTGTTGCTCGCCGCGCGGATTCTGCAGGGCGCGGTGGCCGGTCCATTGATTCCGCTGTCGCAAGCGATTCTGCTCGGCTCGTATCCGAAGGAAAAATCTTCGACCGCGCTCGCCTTGTGGGCGATGACCGCGACGGTCGGTCCGATTGCGGGGCCGGCGCTCGGCGGCTGGATCACCGACAGCTACTCATGGTCATGGATCTTCTACATCAACATTCCGGTGGGCCTGTTCGCGGCCGGCGTGACGTGGGCGATCTATCGCACCCGCGAAACCCCGACGAAGCGTTTGCCGATCGACAAGGTCGGCCTGCTCTCGCTGATCGCATGGGTTGGCTCGTTGCAGATCATGCTCGACAAGGGCAAGGATCTCGACTGGTTCAACTCGCCGGTGATCGTCGCCCTGACTGTGTTCGCGGCGATCAGCTTCGCGTTCTTCGTGATCTGGGAGTTGACTGAAAAGAACCCGATCGTCGACTTGCGGTTGTTCGGAAAGCGCAACTTCCTCGGCGGCACGGTTGCGATTTCAGTGGCGTACGCGGTGTTTTTCTCCAACCTCGTCCTGTTGCCGCAGTGGATGCAAGAGTATCTGAACTACCGTTCCGTCGATGCCGGTCTGGCCACCGCGCCGCTTGGCATCTTCGCCGTGATTCTCGCGCCGGTCATGGCGAAGATCATGCCGAAGTCGGATGCGCGGGTCCTGGCGACGCTGGCTTTCGTCGGTTTTGCCGGCGTGTTCTTCATGCGCTCGAACTACACCACGGGCGTGGATACATGGACGCTGGTTTTGCCGACGCTGTTGCAAGGTATCCCGACGGCCCTTTTCTTTGTGCCGCTGACCGCGATCATTTTGTCCGGCCTTGCGCCCGACCGGATTCCGGCCGCGGCGGGCCTGTCGAATTTCGCGCGGGTGTTCGCCGGCGCGGTGGGAACCTCGCTGGCTTCGACGGGATGGAACGACCGGACGATCCTGCATCATTCGCAACTCGCCGAGCAGACGAGCGTGAACAATCCGACATACACGTCGGCGCTGGATGCGCTGCAAAGTTCGCTGGGAGGCAGTCACGCCCAGGCGATGGCATTCTTCGAACGTTCGATGAATGCCCAGGCGGCCATGCTGGGACTGAACGATATTTTCTGGCTGTCGGCGGTGCTCTTCGTACTGATCATCCCGCTGATCTGGGTGACGAAGCCGGACCGCGCCAGTTCGGCGGCGGCGGCGGGAGCAGGTGGCCATTGAGGGCGGCGCAGGCGGCGAGCGGCATGGTTACCCGTATTTACTATTGCCCGTTCGCCGCCTACGATAGATTGAGGTTTCCGGCTGACGACGCACGTGATCGCCGTAGCCGAGATTCGATAACCGGCTGACAGTCCGGCTTATAAACTGACTTGCAACGGCTTCAAGGCGAACCGACGCAAGCTTTCCGACAGGCATCGTTGAAGCATGAGCGCACCGGCTCATCGCGATGACCCGAGCGGAAGACCCGGCTGCAGCGCGCAACGCTGGTTGCCAGAAAAAATACTGCGCGGTTCGAGGTCTTCCGTTGTTCCTGTGCGTCTTACGGCACCAACATCTTGCGGGAGAGCGCCATGATTCGCGCTGAACGTCGGATCGTATTCGCGGCCATCGCGGTGTTCGTCGCGCTGGGCGGCATGGCGATGGTCATTCACGGTGTGTTGTTCGACACGCGCAATTCCACGCTCTATGGCGGGGTGTTACTGGTGCTCGGCGTCGCAGTGCTGGCGCTGATGCTGACGCCGCGACCAACGGATAAGTCGTGAAGTGAGGCTCGCAACGGCCGATTGAAATATGGCCGCGCCAACCGATGTGGCGCGCCACCGGCTTTCCGGTTCGGCGCGCCCTGAGTCCTGCAGCGGCCGGCACGCAAAGCGCCGGCCGTCTTGCGCAAGCAGTTATTCCGCCGCTGCGCCGTGACTGCATCCAGCGTGATGGACGTGACCTGCCTTGCTGTCGTCCCATGCCGAGCCGAGAATGATCTTGCAGAAATTCAGCCGCTTGTAATTGGGATCTTTCATCTCGAGGACATCGGCTTTGACGTTGCCGAACGTGGTTTCGGGTTTGCTGATCGTGCCTTGCGCAAACGCATCGATGATCAGGTTCTTGAAGTCCTGCTCGCGCGGATGCGCGGCCACCACGCTGACGCGTTGCGCGTCGTCGAACTCGTGATACCGCATGCCGAGCACGTCCATTTCCACGCCCGCGGTCACCAGCGAGACGACCGGCTTCAGATGCTCGGGCACACCCGGCGTGGTGTGAAGCGCGATCGACAACCAGACCTGTTCGATGTCGTACTCGTTGACGCCGTGGCTCTTGAGAAAGTCGCGCGCGGCATTGGCGCCGTCGACTTCGAAGCGATCTGTTTTGCTGCTGTAGTCCGGCGTGAGGCCCATGTCATGAAACATCGCGCCGATGTACAGCAACTCGGGGTCGTACGCGAGGTTGCGGCGCGCTCCCGTCAACGCACCCCACAGGAACACGCGGCGCGAGTGATTGAAAAGCAGATCGTTCTCGGTGTCGCGGACCAGATCGGTTGCTGCCCTCGCGAGACGGCTGTCTGGAATGTGAATGCCGGCAATGGTCGTACTCATCGAATTTCTCCTGGACAAAGATAGTGCCTCGTGAGGCGATGGACTTCGTGTCGTTCGGGCAATGCCCGGACAGCGTTCTGGATTCGCTGTGAGCACCGCCCGGTGATGTCCAAGTATCCGTCGGAGTCGCCTCTGGGTGAGGCGCAATCGACCGGTAAAGCGTGCCAGTGATACGCCGTTTTCTGCCATCCGCGCCCGTTGCGCGGTGGCCGGTGCCTGACGAGGCGCTTGTCGCGCAACCGCCGGGTTTGATTTCGTTAGTTCACTGGCGAATATGGATCGATGGATTTGTTCGTGGTGAGATGCGTGAGAGGCGCCGAGAATCCAGTCAGTCGCGCGACAATTCTGGCATCGATATGTCGGCACAGACTAAGGCTTGTTGACACTGAAGATGAGCATCGGCCCTGATGCCTGTATTCAATCCAGTCTCTTCAGGTATTCCCATGGGTAAATCCCCTGCGCGTGGCCATCGCTGAACACGATCTGCATGCCGTAGCCCATCGGCTGCATGTCGACGATCGCGACGCGCGGCGAATCGAGTCGCGCCTCGCCCGAATGCGCGAGGCGGCGGCATGTCGAGCAAGGGCAGCGTTCTCTCAACGTTGTGTTGTCGATCGATTGCGTGCGTCCGTCATCCCACGTGAGGGACAATCGCCCGCTCGCGGCGTGGACCGTGATCCGCTGAGGGGCGTTCATCGCCGTGCGCTTTCGATTTGAGTCGAGGCGATCCGCGCCGCCTTGCGGACTTCCGGATCGGGATCCGTCGCGGCTGCCTGCAAGGCCGGCAGCGACGCTGCGTCGCCCAGTTCGCCCAGCGACAAGGCCGCTTCCTTGCGCAAATTGCTGATCGCCTGTGTCAGTAGCGACGCGACCGCCGTGCTCGTGCTCGCGTCGCGTAACTTGCCCAAAGCGCGGACCGCTTGCAGCCGGACTTGCCAGTAGTTGTCGGCAAGAGCGTCGATTAGCGCATCTCTTGCGGCCGTCGCGCGCAGTTTGCCGAGCGTGGCCGCCGCTTCTTCACGGACCTGCCACGCGGCATCGCGTAAGGCGCCGAGCAACGCGACGACAGTGTCTTCGGTCGACGCAGCGCCGATCCCCAATGCGCCGATCGCCGCGCGCCGCACGGCGGCATTCGGATCCTGCGCGGCGATGCTGGTGAGGGGTCCAAGCGCGCGCTCGCTTTTCAGCCAGCCGAGCACGCTCACGGCCTCCAGTCGCACGAGGTCTTCGCTCGCTGTCAGCGCGTCCAGCGCGGGTTCGAGTGCGCCCGCATAGCGTAACTCGCGTAGCCCGCGAAGCACCGCCTGGCGCACGAACGGATCATGGTGCGTGGTCCAGGCTACGAGCAGGGGACCCGATTGCGAGTCCTTCAAGCCGGCCAGGCTCTGCGCAGCCGCTTCGCGGACTTCATTATCAGGATCCGCCAGCGCCTCGCAGAGCGCCGCTACCGCATCGGCGCGTTCCCACGCACCGAGCACCTGAGCGGCCTGCGCGCGAACTTCCGACGACGTGTCCTGACGCAAGGCGGCGACGATCGGTTCGAGCACGGTTTCGTCCTCGAGATCGGCGAGCGCGAGCAGGGCGATGCGGCGCACCGCGGCGTCCGTGGATGTCAAACGCGGCAGCAGTTCGGCGGCTTCCGGATCGAGAGAGTCGGGGTCGAAGGTCAGCGGAAGCGAAATATCGGTCATGAATGGAGTGATGTCTGGAGTGGAACGGATCGGGCCATTACGCCGCTCAGGCAGGCGAAGCCCGTCATGCCGCCGCAGCTTCGCGCAGCAATGCGAGGCAGCGCCGCTTGATCTCGACGAATCGCGCATCGGTCGTGGTCTCGTCGTCGCGCGGACGCGGCAACGTCACGCGCAGATCGGCGACGATGCGCGCGGGCCGCTGCGAGAGCACGAGAATGCGGTCGGCGAGAAACAGCGCTTCGTCGATATCGTGCGTGACGAACAGCACGGTCGTGGGGACCTGCGTCCACACGTCGAGCAGCAAGGCCTGCATCATGCGGCGCGTTTGCGCGTCGAGCGCGCCGAACGGCTCGTCCATCAGCAGCACGCGTGGCCGGTTGATCAGCGCGCGTGCGATTTCCACGCGCTGCTGCATGCCGCCAGACAACTGTGCCGGATAGCGTGTGCCAAATCCGCTCAGGCCAACCAGATCGAGCAGATCGCTCGCTTGGCGACGCCGCTCGTCGGCGGCGAGGCCCTTCATCTTCAGGCCGAACGCGACGTTGTCGATCACGCGCTTCCACGGAAACAGTGTGTGCTGCTGAAACACGAGGCCGCGTTCCGGATGCGGCCGCAGCACTTGTTCACCGTCGACGGCGATCTCTCCCGCGCTGGCCGACACATGACCGGCGAGCGCGGTCAGCAGGGTGGATTTTCCGCATCCCGACGGTCCCAGCACGCAGACGAATTCGCCGGGTTCGACGCTGAAGTCCAGTTTATCGAGTGCGGTGAACCGCTGCTCGCGCAAACCCACTTCGACGCTCAGAGCCCGCACGTCGATGCGGCCCGCCGGTTTCGATTGCAATTGCGTACTCATCGCTGCGACGCCTCCATGCGGTACCACGGTATCAGCGCGAGGCCGGCACGCCTCACCAGCAGACTGCTGCCCATGCCCAACGCGCCGATCAGCAGCATGCCGACGACGATGTCCGCGTAGTTCTGCAACGTGTACGACTCCCATGTGAAATAGCCGATCCCGTATTGACCCGCGATCATCTCGGCGCTCACCAGACAGAACCAGGCGGTGCCCATGCCGATCGACAGCCCCGTGACGATGGCGGGTGCGGCGCCCGGCAGGATCACTTCGCTGAACAGTGCGCCGCCTCGCGTGCCGAGCGAACGCGCCGTCGCGACCAGCCGCGGATCGACGCCTTCCACGCCGTGAATCGTGTTGAGCAGGATCGGAAACAGCGCGCCGATAAAAGTGATGAACATCATGCTCATCTCCGATGAAGGAAACATCAGGATGGCGAGCGGGATCCACGCGACCGCGGGAATCGGCCGCAATACTTCGAGCGGCGGCAGCAAGGTGTCTTCGAACGCGCGATAGCGGCCGATAGCGAGCCCGAGTCCAATGCCGACGACGCTCGCCGCAACAAAGCCAACCAGCACGCGCGTGAGGCTCGACAGCAGATGCATCGGCAGCTTCGGCGAGTGGAGCAGGGCCCACGCCGCCGGCACGACATCGCTCGGCGCCGGCACATTGGCGAAGGTCACGAAGCCGAACGAGACATGATGTTCGGCGAGCACTTGCCAGATCCCCACGCACGCCAGGACGGCGGCGATCCTGGCCAACGCGCGGATAAGGCGGGCCGGTCTCCAGATCTGCTGACCGGCAGCGGCGCGCCGGATGCTTGCGGTTTGCACTGCTTCAAGAATGGCTGACATCGAGGACTCTCCTGAGTGAGGCAGGCCACGGCTTGGCGCTCAGCGCGCCGCGACGGCTTGTGTCGCGTCGGTTTTGGCGGCGGCGAAATCCACGACATTGCCGTTCACCTGTTTCGCGTAGCTATCCGCGTTTTCTTTCAGGAGGAATCCGGCGAGGTTGCCCTTGGCGTCCTTCACGTACCAGGCCTGATTGGCGAAGAGCTTCAATCCGCTCGAATGATCCTGGACGTAGACGACGCGCACTTTTTTGCCGCCTCGCTCGAGCGTATTGACCGCGGCAAACGCTTCCTGGGCGGACGCGTAGTCGCGCACCTTGCCTTCGCCATCGACCCAGACCTGCGTGACGCTGCGCAGATCGGTGATGCGCTTGCCGGTTTGCGCGTCATCGGCGACGAGCGGTTGCTTCGCGTAGTTCTTGAGCGCCGCGTCGTAGTTCAGGCCGGATTGCTTGAACGCTTCGCGGATATAGCGATCGTCGATGAAGGTGTTCACATCCAGATCGACGTCGGTCTTCTTCAGCAGCTTGAGCGTGCTGATGGCCGTGACCGTCGCCTGGCGGTATTCGGGCTTCCACGTCAGATCACGCGTTTGCAGACCGAGCGGCCCGTGGAACAGATAATTGACTTCGGCGTCGATGCCGGTCACTTTCTGGATCAGCTGACTGTACTTCTCCGGATCTTGCGCGAACAGCTGGTTGGCTTCGATCACCGCGCGCAGATACGCGACCACCACCTCCGGATAGCGCTTCGCGTAGTCCGCATCGACCAGCGTGCCGTGGAAGGTCGGCGCATGCGTCTGCGCGCCGTCGTAAATCTTGCGCGCAAAGCCGCGGAACGGGAACAGTTCGGCGAACGGCACGAAGTCGGCATGGGCGTCGATCTTATGCGCTTTTAGCGCGCTGCCTGCCACTTCCGGCGACTGCGTGATGATGTTCACGTCGGTGTCGGGATTCCAGCCTTGTGCCTTCACGGCCCGCAACAGCATGCCGTGCGCTGCCGAGGCGAACGGCACCGAGATCGTCTTGCCTTTCAGGTCGGCGACCGAGCGGATCGGCGAGTCGTCCGGCACGACAATGCCGTTGCCGCTACCCTCGATGCTGCCTGAGAGCACGGTAATGAACACGCTCTTCTTACCCGCCTTCTGGAAGGCCGTGCCGTTCAATGAACCAGGAAAGTCCGCCATCGATCCGAAATCGAGCTTGCCCGCGACCATCTCATTGGTGATCGGCGCGCCGGACGTGAAGTCTTTCCATTGCACGTCGTATTTGACGTCCTTGTACTTGCCGTCGTGCGGCAGATACTTGTCGAGCAGATTCAGTTCGCGGATCAGCAGGCCGCCGGTGGCGCAATTGATCGTCGTGTCCTGAGTGCCGATCGCAATGCGGATGGTCTCGGCACGCGCCGCGCCGGCGGTGAACGCCAGCAGGCCGCTCGCGAGGAGCGTCGTGGCAAGCAGATGACGGATATTCATGAGTTAAACCCCGGTTGATAAGCGGCCGTGTTTCAAAGTGGATGGTTCGTCGCGATGCTTCGTCGTTACCGCAGCAGATAGGGAATCTCGACCCTGACCGCATCGGTCGGGCAATCTTTTTCGCAAGGCATGCAGTACCAGCATTCGTCGAACTTCATATAGGCCTTGCCCTTGCTCAGATCGATCGCGAGCAGGTCGAGCGGGCAGACATCCACGCAGACCGTGCAGCCTTTGTCGGCAATGCACTTGTCCTCGTCGATCGTGACGGGTGCGGCGCTGCGCTGGAAAATGTTGTGCGGTGTCGTCGGCATGGTGGTTCCTCAGGCGTCGGCAAGCGCGGGTTCGCCGATGCGCAAGTTCTGATAGGCGTGACTGTCGTGAGCGTCGAGTGGCACCACGTAGGGTTCGACGGCGCGTTTTTCGCTGCTCATGCGACCCGTTGCGTCCTTGCGCAGATGCGTGTGGCAAAACCAACCCGCGTCGTTGCGCTGCGGATAGTCGACCCGATGGTGGTACAGCCCCCAGCGGCTCTCCGTGCGATACAGCGATGCGTGCGCGGCCATTTCGGCGCAATCGCGAATCGCCCGCACTTCGGCGGCGCGCATCAGTTCGTGCGGATTGTCGGCCTTGATCCGGCCGATGTCGTCGGCGATCTCGGCAAAGCGCTGCTGGCCGATTTCCATCTTGCGCGTGACTTTCGGCGGTTGCAGATAGTCGTTCACCATGCGGCGCAGCTTGTATTCGACCTGCGCCGGCGCGAGCCCGGTGTCCCGTTCGAGCGGGGCGTAGATGCGTGAGCGCTCAGCTTCGATCTGCTCGTCGTCCAGCGCGGCATGCTCGCGGCCCTCGATGTATTGCGCGGCGTTGTGGCCGGCGAACCAGCCATAGGTAAACGCGCCGAGCATGTAGTTGTGCGGCACGGCCGCCATGTCGCCGGCAGCATAGAGACCCGCAACCGTAGTTTCCGCGCGCGCGTTCACGTACACGCCGGATGCGCTATGACCGCTGCAAAAGCCGATCTCGGAGATGTGCATCTCGATCATCTGCTCGCGATAGTCGGTGCCGCGTCCCGCATGAAAACGTCCGCGGCTCGGGCGCTCGTTCGTATGCAGAATCTGCTCGATGGTCTGAATGGTTTCTTCCGCGAGATGGTCGAGCTTCAGAAACACGGGGCCATTGCCGCTCTGCAGTTCCTGATAGAACTCCCACATCATCTGCCCGCTCCAGTAATCGCATTCGATAAAGCGTTCACCCTTGCCGTTGGCCGTAAAACCGCCGAGCGGTCCCGTCACGTAGGCGCAGGCCGGGCCGTTGTAGTCCTTGATCAGTGGGTTGATCTGGAAGCACTCGAGGTTCGCCAGCGCGGCGCCGGCGTGATAGGCCATCGCGTAGCCGTCGCCGGCGTTGGTGGGGTTCTCGTAAGTGCCCATCAGATATCCCGACGACGGCAAGCCGAGCCGGCCCGCCGCGCCGCAGCAGAGGATCACCGCCTTGGCGCGCACCACGTAGAAATCGGCCGTGCGGCAATCGAAGCCCAGCACGCCGCAGGCGCGCCCTTGCGCATCGGTCAACACGCGAGTGACAACGATCCGATTGGTGATCGCAATGCGCGCGCGTTTGAGCTGGCGGTACAGCACTTTCTTGATGTCGTGGCCTTCCGGCATCGGCAGGACATAAGAGCCCATGTGATGCACTTTCTTGACGGCATAGTCGCCAGTGCCGTCTTTTTCGAACTTCACGCCCCAGCGGTCCAGTTCCTCGATGGTCTTGAAGCTGTGCCGCGCGTAAGCGTAGACGGCCGACTGATCGACGATGCCGTCGTTTGCGATGGTGATTTCGCGCGTGTATTGCTCGGGTGTCGCGTGACCGGGGATGATGGCGTTGTTCAGGCCATCCATCCCCATCGAAATCGCGCCGCTGCGCTTGACGTTGGCCTTTTCCAGCAGCAGTACCTTGAGGTTCGGGTTCTGTTCCTTGGCCTTGACGGCAGCCATAGGGCCGGCCGTGCCGCCGCCCACGACGATCAGGTCGTACTCGATCACATGTGTATTCATTTCGTCTTCCTTGTGCTCTTCTTCTCTTTCTGACGATCGATGCGGAAGCGGTACTGGAATGCATCGCCGCGGAAATAGAGGTATTCGTAGTCGATCGGCGTGCCGTCCGCGCTATGGGTGAGACGTTCGATCCGCAGCACCGGGCTGCCTTCCTCGACGTTCAATGCTTCGACGATGTCTTCGTCGGCGAGAATGGCGTCGATGGAGACGTCCGCGTGGCCGAGCGGCACGGCGCAATCGTTCTCGAGAATCAGAAAGATGTCGCGCGTGACGAGGTCCGCATTGGCGAGGCGCTTGCCCAAAGCTTCGGGCACCCATGTGATTTCCAGCGACACCGGTTCGCGATTGAGCAGGCGCACGCGGTGGATCTCGGCCACTTTCGCGCCTTCGGGCAACTCAAGGCGCTGAGCGATCTGGGCGGTGGCCGGAATGAAACGGATGTGCTTGAGCTGGTTGACGATTTCATAGCCCATCGACGACATCGCTTCGGCGAAGCCCTGCAGCGCGCTGACGTTCTGGAATGCTTTCGGCTTGGAGACGAAGGTGCCCTTGCCGTGCAGCTTGAAAACGAGGCCTTCCTTCTGCAGATCGCCGAGGGCTTGCCGCACGGTGATGCGGCTGACGTCGAACATCGCGCACAGATCGTTTTCGGAGGGCATCTGCGAATGGGCCGCATACGTGCCATTGAGAATGCGCGCGCGCAACTCCGTCTTGATCTGCTCGTAGAGCGGAGCAGCGGCAAGCGGCAGCACGTTGGCGAGGTCGGGTTTCGTCATGGTTTTGCGGGGTTGTCTGTACTTGTTATGACAAGTTGAATCACAGTCTAGTGATGGAGTCGTGCCGGGCGAACGAAGATTTTGTGCTTTGTATTTCTTCTGGGGCGCATTTGGGATGGATGCCGGCGCGCATCCGCGCGGCACGGCGCCCCGGAGTGGGAATGACCCGCGAATCGGCCGCAAGCAGCCGCGGCGAAGCGCGATTAAACTGGCTCGACCTATTCGCAATGGAGAGCGGCACATGTCACGTCAGCTTCGCCTCGGCGCCTTCATGCGTCCCACGACGATTCATACCGGCGCATGGCGCTATCCCGGCGCCTATCCGGACGCCAACTTCAATTTCGGCCATCTGAAGCGTTTTGCGCAGACGCTCGAACGCGGCCGCTTCGACGCGTTCTTCATGGCCGACCATCTCGCGGTGCTCAATATGCCGCTGGATGCGCTCAAGCATAGCCACACGGTCACTTCGTTCGAGCCGCTGACGCTGTTGCCCGCGCTGGCGGCGGTAACCGAAAGGCTAGGGCTGGTCGCCACCGCGTCCACCACGTTCGACGCGCCTTATCACGTCGCCCGGCGTTTCGCCTCGCTCGATCACATCAGCGGCGGCCGCGCGGGATGGAATCTCGTGACGACGTCGAACCCGGACGCCGCGCTCAATTTCGGCCTCGACGAGCATGTCGAGCATGACGAACGCTATCGGCGTGCCCGCGAGTTCTTCGATGTGGTCACCGGCCTGTGGGACAGTTGGGCCGACGACGCCTTTATCCGCGATACGGCAACCGGTACCTACTTCGATCCGCAGAAACTGCATGTGCTGAATTACAAGAGCGACAACTTCTCCGTGCGCGGACCGTTGAATATCGCGCGCCCCGTTCAGGGCTGGCCGGTCATCGTGCAGGCCGGTTCATCCGAAGCGGGGCGGCAGATCGCGGCTGAAACCGCCGAGGTGGTGTTCACCGCGCAAAGCAATCTGGCTGACGGAAAGCGCTTCTACGCCGATGTGAAAGGCCGCATGGAGAAACTCGGTCGGCAGCGCGATCACATGAAGATCTTGCCGGCCGCCTTCGTCGTGGTGGGCGATACGCTGGACGAGGCGCAGGAGACGCGCGCGCGACTCGACACGTTCGTGCACTACGAGAGCGGCCTCGCTTCGTTGTCGATTGCATTGGGGCACGATGTGTCCGGCTTCGATCCGAACGGTCCATTGCCGGAAATCCCCGAAACCAATGCGAGCCGTACGGCACGGCAAAGAGTGGTCGAATGGGCGCAGCGTGATGGCCTGACGATTCGCCAGCTCGCGCAGCGCATTGGCGGCTACTCGGGACTTGAGATGGTCGGCACGGCTGCGATGATCGCGGATCAGATGGAGCAGTGGTTGGTGGAGGAGGGCTCGGACGGGTTCAATGTGATGTTCTCGCACCTTCCCGCCGGCCTCGATGACTTCGTCGATAAAGTCATTCCTGAATTGCAGAAGCGAGGGCTGTTCCGGCGCGAGTATGAAGGCGTGACGCTGCGCGAGAATCTCGGTTTGCCGCGGCCTGAAAACCGGTTTTTTCCCGCGTGATGTGAGCCGCTCCTGGCAACGCGGGCATTCCAGCGCCGGCGATATGACTTTCGCCGCTTAGCACCTGAGAATTGCTTCGTTTGTTCTGTCCGGCAGCGTTGGTAGAGTGAGTGGCTCACGCGCAAGAAAGAACGTCGATCGACGTCTTGCGCGGATCATCAAGAACAACAGGAAACCACCGCTATGAATTTCAGAGTGCTTGGGGCAGTCCTTGCCGGAAGTTTGCTCGTCATGTCTACCGCCGCGCACGCGGATCGCCTCGACGACATCAAGAAAGTGGGCGTGTTGCGCGTTGCCGCGTTCGACAGCAATCCGCCGTTTGGCTTCGTCGATCCGAAGAACAACCAGATCGTCGGGCTCGACATCGACTATGCGCGTGCTCTCGCGACCCGGCTCGGCGTCAGGCTCGATATCCAGCCGACCAATCCTGCCAACCGTATCGCCTTCCTGAAGTCGGGCAAGGTGGATCTGGTGTTCGCCAACTTCACGATTACCGACGATCGCAAGAAGGAGGTGGATTTCAGCACCCCGTATTTTGCGTCCGGCACGCAGTTCATCGCGAAGAAGGGCACGCTCACGTCGCCGCAGCAATTGAACAGCTTGCGTATCGGCGCGGACAAAGGCACGACCAATGAGCAGCAGGTGCGCGCGCAATTCCCGGGCGCCACGATCGTCGCTTACGACGACACGCCGTTCGCTTTCGCCGCGCTGCGCACGGGCAATGTGCAGGCGATTACGCAAGACGGGCCGAAGCTCGTCGCGTTGCTGGCTAAAGTGCCGGACAAGGCGAACTACGAGATCCCGCCGTTCACCATCTCCAACGACTACGAAGGTGTGGGTGTGCCGAAGGGCGAGACGCGACTGCTGAATGTCGTCAACGAGACGTTGAAGGATCTCGAGGCCAAAGGCACGGCCGGCAAGATTTACGACACCTGGTTCGGCCCGACAAGTGCCGCGCCGTTGCCACGTTTGTTCAAGATCGGCGACGCGCAAAAGAGCTGACGTACGTCGCTTTCTAAGCGCCTGAATACGGCCCGGTCATGACTCGAAACGAGCGGCCGGGCCGTCTTGCTGATAGAGGACCGCGGTTTTTCGAATGCATTTAATCAATCTCTGGCTGGAGCCTCGCTATCTCGACTGGCTCGCACATGGCTTTGTCATCACCCTGGTTCTGTCGGCTTGCGTGAGCGTATGCGCCACGTTGCTAGGCTTCGGGCTGGCGATGGCTCAAATCTCCCAACATCGCACGGTCGCCACTGCGGCACGGCTCTATGTGCTCGTGTTTCGCAATTCGCCGCTGCTGGTGCAGTTGCTATTCTGGTACTTCGGCGCGGCGACGCTGCTGCCCCAGCTGTGGATGACGTGGCTGAACGCGCCGCATCTGTTGAGCGTTGGGCCTCTTGTCTTGCGCTGGCCGAGCTTCGAGCTGTTCGCGGGCTGGCTCGGCTTGACCTGCTACAGCACCGCCTTTATCGCCGAAGAGTTTCGCGCCGGCATTCGCGGCGTGGGCGTCGCGCAATATCAGGCGGGCGCGGCCCTGGGCATGACCCGGTACGCCACCTTACGTCATGTGATCTTGCCGCAAGCGGTGCGTATCGCCACGCCGCCGCTCGCGGGGCAATACATGAATATCGTGAAGAACTCGTCGCTGACAATGGCGATCGGCGTGGCCGAGCTGTCGTATATGTCGCGTCAGGTCGACACGGAGAGCTTCCGGACTTTTCAGGCCTTCGGTACGGCAACCGTGCTGTATGTCCTCACCATCGCGTTGATCGAAATTGCATTGGTGATCTGGCAACGCACGGGTGCGCGTGCGTTGCAAAGGGGGCATGCATGAGTGCGCTCGAATGGCTGCCGACGCTGCGATATCTGCTGCTAGGTGCGTTCCCCAATGGGCCGCTTGGTGGCGCGGCGTTGACTGTGGTGCTGTCGGTGGTGTCGGCGCTGCTGTCCGCTGCGGTAGGTCTGGCAGGCGGCGTGGCGCTCTCGATGACGCGCGGCGTCACGCATCTGCTTCTGCTCGGAATCGTCGCGTTTTTCCGGGCGATTCCGGTGCTGATGCTGATTTTCTGGACGTTCTTCCTGATGCCGATTCTGCTGCATGTCGACGTGCCGGGTCTGGCGGCGGTGGTGTGCGCGCTGTCGTTGATCGGTGGCGCGTATCTGTCGCATTCGGTACATGCGGGCATCGTCTCGATCGGAGCGGGCCAGCAGAACGCGGCGCTGTCACTCGGGCTGACGCGTTGGCAAGCGTTACGCTATGTGGTGCTGCCGCAGGCGGTACGCGTGATGATGCCGTCGTTCGTCAATCAGTGGGTGTCGCTCATTAAAGATACTTCGCTCGCGTATATCGTCGGGGTGCCGGAATTCACCTTTCTCGCCAATCAGGTCAACAGCCGTCTGATGATTTACCCCGCGCAGATTTTCGTGTTCGTCGGGATCGTGTATGTGGCTTTGTGCTCTGCGCTGCAATGGATTGCGTCTCTTGTGTTGTTGCGCGCGCCGGCCGCTCGCGTCACTGGCACCGACACGGAAACCGAGGCCGGCAAGGCGCGCAGCAAAGAGCGTAGCGTGGCGATGCCCTAACGCGCTGAGTTTGTGCATGGGCCGGGCACGGCTCGTTGGCGTGACCTGTGCGCCGATCCGAGACGTTCAGTGCTGCCCGACAGTCCCGTTCAATCCGTCCAGCAACTGCGCGCGCAGTTCATCAACGACAGGTCGCGCCTGTCGCGCGGCCTCGCTGTGTCGATGGCGGCAACGCAAGTCCCGCCACGCGCCAGGTCTTCAGCGGATCGCGTCGTGGTGGCGCTTCGCGATGCCGTCGAACGGTTGATGCGGAGTCCTCGAGCGACAGTGAATCGTCGGTAGCCATGGCGGTGTGGTCGGCTTACTTGCCTGCGTCGGCCGCGATAATTGGCTGCGCGGGCTTTGCATCGATCAACGCGTCGATGATCTGGTTCAGGTTCGTGTCCGGTTTAACCAGTTGCTCCTGCGTGAGAATAGGCGCAGCGGCCTTGAGCGCGGCGAGTTGTCTGGCGCCCGGTTGCGGGTGGCTGAAGTCGTTGCGGCTCAACTGCAGTTTCGCCACCGGCAGCGATACCTTCGATTCCTCGGCGACGATTTTCGCGGTCTCTTCAGGATGGGCCGCGATCCACAGGCGCGCCTTTTCGTAAACCGTCAGGACGTGCGCCAGCGTATCGGGATGCGCGCTGATGAAGTCTTCGCGCGCGTCGAGTAAGCCCCACGTATTGAAGTCGACGTTGCGGTACAGGAGGCGCGCGCCGTCGTCGATCTGCGCGGCGGCCATGTGCGGATCGAGACCGGCCCACGCGTCCACCTGACCGTTGGCGAGCGCGACACGTCCATCGGGATGTTGCAGATTCACGATCTCGACGTCGTCGCGGGAAAGTCCGGCGGTATGCAGCGCACGCAGCGTAAATAGAAAAGGATCTGTGCCTTTGGTGGCGGCGATCTTTTTGCCCTTCAGATCAGCGAGTGTGCGGATCGGCGACGTTCGGCCGTCCGCCGATTCAGACGTGGTTGCCGCTTGCCGTGCACGCGGGTCATTCCGCGCCCCCGATGTCGATCTATCGTGAAGAGTTGCCGGTCGGCGAGGGCGTCGATCTCGCCGGGTTGAGCGCCGCCGAGGCCGAGCGTAACGCGCGGCTTGCCACGCGCGACGATGTCGTCGTCTCGCTCGTGGGCCTCGATGCGTTCAACTGGAAGCTCGCGCGTTTTACACTGAGCTCGGCGCCGCTGCGCGCGATCGAGGGTGTCGTCGGCTATGAAATCGCCTATCTGGCTGCGCCGGGGCTGGCGCGTCTGCGGGAGCTAACCGCGCATGCTGTGCCGACCACGCCGTTGAGCACCACGCATGCCTGACGCCGGTTCGGTACGGCGATGCGCGCGGGCCCGAACGTTGCTGCGTCTACGGCAGCCGCCGCGTGCTTTTAGCGCGCCGCGTATGCTCATCCGCGCTTTGGAGATCCGTCATGACCGACCCGCAACGTCCCACGCCACCTTTTCCAAACCAGCAGCAGGACCAGACGCCGGGGCAAACCGCGCCCATGAAGCCGCAACCGGATCACGGCGAGCAATCGTATAAGGGCTCAGGGCGTCTTGCCGGCAAGGCCGCCATCATTACCGGCGGCGACAGTGGAATCGGCCGCGCTGTCGCCATTGCGTTCGCGCGTGAGGGCGCGGACGTGCTGATCGCCTACCTCAACGAAGACGACGATGCGCGCGAAACCGCGCGCTGGGTGGAGGAGGCCGGCCGCAAGGCGTTGCTGCTGCGTGGCGACATCACGAACCCGGCGCACTGCAAGGAGATCGTCGAGCGAGCCGTCGAGGCGTTCGGGCGCCTCGACGTGCTGGTCAACAATGCGGCCTATCAGATGAGCTATCCGTCGCTCGAAGACATCAGCGATGAAGAATGGGACAAGACTTTCGATACCAACATCGGCGCGATGTTCAGGATTACGCGGGCGGCGGTGAAGTATATGAAGCCAGGGGCGTCGATCGTGAATACGTCGTCGATCAATGCGGATCATCCCAATCCGGGGTTGATCGCCTACGCGACCACCAAAGGTGCGATTCAGAATTTCACCGGCGGTCTTGCTCAATTGCTGGCGGAGAAGGGCATACGGGCGAATTGTGTCGCGCCCGGGCCGATCTGGACGCCTTTGATTCCGTCGACCATGCCGCGCGAGAAAGTCGAGAAATTCGGCGAGCAGGTGCCGATGAAACGCCCGGGGCAGCCGGCCGAACTGGCCGCCGCCTATGTGATGCTCGCCTCCGATGAAGCGAGCTATATCTCGGGCGCAACGATCGCGGTGACGGGCGGAGCGCCCATTATCTAAGATCACACGCGCGTACCACGTTGCGTCAGCTATTTCACTGGCCTTCCGAGGGTGACCTGCGAACCGCCGCTGTTTCCGTGAACTTCAAATCGCGGCGCACGTCCCGTCTCCTGGCTGATGACGGGCGGCGAGAAGAGGGTGAGGACGTAGCAGCAGGGCGCCCGCTTTCCACCAGTTGACGAGACAGCGCTTCAAGCTTTTTGCGAAGGAGTTCGCTCGCCGCGATTTGTTCGTCGAGCGCAATGTCCCGTGATGCCAGTTCTCCTTCGACGCTCGCGCAACGTGTCATCGACGTCGACAACTGGGTTTTCGCCGCAGCGAGCGCATCGCGCAGCTGATCTCGTTCTGCCTGATGCGTGGCCTGCGCCTCGGCCATCCGATCGATAGCGGCCTGCAGTTCCTGGCGCGTCTGGCGCGCGGCCGTCCGCTCGCTGTCGATCTCCAGGAGCGCCCGCTTTTCAGTCGCGGCGAGGCGCTGTTCGCTCTGATTGTGCATGACGCGTAGCTTGCTCAACTCCTCGGCGAATTCCCGTCTGGCTTCCGACAGCGCCGTGGCGGCGGCCGCACTTTCGTTTCTGGACTGCGCGAGCTGATCAGCGAGCATGGTTTTGGCGGTTTCCAGTTCGACCAGGCGCGCGAGCAGCTTCGCGTTTTCAATGCGGACGTCTGCCGCGTCGCGGGACGTCTGCTCGGCGGCGGCGATCGCAGTGTCGCGTTCCGCAGCCAATCCTCGTGCATGTTCGCGTGCCTCGGCTGTTTCGCGCTGCGCGTCTTGCCTGAAGACTTCCAGCGCCGCATTGGCCGCGTCGCCCGATAGCCGCCAAAGCGTCGCCGCCAGTTCGCCGGCGGCGCTCGCGACTTCTGGCGGCAAATCTGGTTGCCCGACGTCGACCCGCGTCTTGTCCCTGACTTCCGTCCAGAAGTCCCGCAAGGCTTTCGCCGGAGCGCTCATGCTGCCTTTGCGAACAAGTTGATAGAGCTTGTTCGCTGTCGGCGTTTCTCCGTAACGGAAGAACATCAGCGCGCAAACCTCACGATAAAGCTCCTGCGTGTCCGGGACGCGCTCACGCAACGCTTCGATGTCGGTTTCGAGAGTCATAGGAATCCTTGGGCGACTGCATTATCCGAATGTGTTAATAATACAACGTATAACGTTGAATACACAATTTACTCGTATCCGCTACACGACATTAGTACTATAATGTCGCGTATGATGTGCCGAATGCTTTTCGCGCAAGAATCTCGTCTTTGGAACCTTCAAAACCGTGCCTGATGCTCAACTCGTCACCGTTCAGCCCGTCGAATCGCTAGTCGTTCCCGAAATTCTCGACGGTCGTGACGGCACCAACCGTGGCGCAGCCGGTGGCTCACAGCTGTCGGCCACCAACGATCTGGACGCCGTCCGCGCGTGGCTGTCGAACTACGCCGATACCAAGACGACGTTCGACAACTACCGCAAGGAAGCCGAGCGGCTGCTGCTGTGGGCGGTCGTGCAACTCGGCAAGCCGCTGTCGTCGCTGACACATGAGGATCTGCTGCGGTTCAAGGGGTTTCTCGTCGATCCGCAGCCGGCGGCGCGCTGGGTTTCGGCCACCGGCGGCAAATTTCCCCGCGGCGACGAGCGCTGGCGTCCGTTCAATGGGCCGCTGTCGCCGGCCAGCCAGCGTCAGGCGCTGATCATCCTGAACGCGATGTTCACGTGGCTGGTCAACGCCGGCTATCTGCGCGGCAATCCCATGGCGCTGCTTCGACAGCGCGCCAAACGCTCCGCGCCCCGAGTGACGCGCTATCTGTCGACGTCGCTATGGGATGAAGTGAAGGTGTTTGTCGAGCAACTGCCGCGCGAGTCTGCCGATGAGCGGGCGTATTACGCCCGTAGCCGCTGGCTGACGACGCTTTTCTATCTTCAGGGCATGCGGATATCGGAAGTCGCCGGCGGGAAAATGGGCGACTTTTCCCGCCGGCTAGGCGCTGACGGCAAAGATCAGTGGTGGCTTGAAACGCTCGGCAAGGGGAACAAGGAGCGCATCGTCCCCGCCTCGCCTGAGCTGATTCAGGAAATGCGGCTTTACCGAACTGAAAATGGTTTGGCGCCTCTGCCCACCCGGAGCGAAGAAACACCGTTGGTCATTCCATTCAGAGGCCGGAACCGGAATCTGTCCCGCTCCGCCATTCACGACGCGATCAAGAGCATTTTTGGCAATGCCGCCAGTTGGTTGCGCTCCAAAGGCGCCGAGTTCGCCGATCGAGCGGACGAACTGGAAAGAGCATCGGCGCACTGGCTTCGACATACCGCGGGTTCGCATCAAGCAGACGGCGGTGTGGATCTGCGGACGATCCGTGACAATCTGGGCCACGTGTCACTCAACACGACCAGTCTTTACCTCCATACCGAAGACGATGCGCGCCATCGCGAAACAGTCGATCGCCACCGCATGAACTGGGACGATTCCAAACCTGAGGGGAAGTGAATCCGGCCGGCCCTGACCGCCCTGCAGCGGGTGCCAGAGCCGTCCCATCTCACTTGCGCTTAAGTTGCGAAATATCCCGCACCGCGCCGCGATCAGCCGAGGTCGCCAGCGCGGCGTAGGCCTGCAACGCTTGCGACACCACGCGTTCACGATTCACCGGCAGCCAGGCCTTGTCGCCGCGTGCCTCCATGGCTTCGCGACGGCGCGCCAGTTCCGCGTCCGACACCACCAGGTGCATCTTGCGGTTGGGAATGTCGATCTCGATCACATCGCCCTCTTCCACCAGGCCGATGTTGCCGCCTTCCGCAGCTTCCGGCGACGCGTGCCCGATCACCAGCCCGGACGAACCACCCGAGAAGCGGCCGTCGGTAAACAGCGCGCAGGTCTTACCCAATCCCTTGGACTTCAGATACGACGTGGGGTAAAGCATTTCCTGCATGCCGGGGCCGCCCTTGGGACCTTCGTAACGGATCACGACCACGTCGCCCGCCACAACCTTGTCGCCCAGAATGGCTTCGACGGCGTCGTCCTGGCTTTCGAAGACGCGAGCGCGTCCGGAGAAGATCCACTGCGATTCGTCGACACCGGCGGTCTTGACGATGCAGCCCTTGTCCGCGAGGTTGCCGTAAAGCACGGCGAGGCCGCCGTCTTTCGAATACGCGTTCTGCTTGCTACGGATGCAGCCGGTCTTGCGGTCGGTATCCAGCGACGCGAACGTGGCTTCCTGGCTGAACGCAACGGTGGTCGGAATGCCGCCCGGCGCCGCGCGGAAGAATTTCTGCGCTTCTTCGCCCGCGTCGCCGGCCACGTCCCACTTGGCGATGGCGTTGCCCAGCGTGCCGCTATGCACGTTGCCGCACGACAGGTCGAGCAGCTCCGCGCGGGCCAGCTCGCCGAGAATGCCGAGAATGCCGCCGGCACGATGCACGTCTTCGATATGGTATTTGTCGGTGGCGGGCGCCGCTTTGCACAGGCACGGCACCTTGCGCGAGATGCGATCGATGTCGGACATCGTGAAGTCGACGCCGGCTTCCTGCGCCGCTGCCAGCAGGTGCAGCACGGTATTGGTCGAACCGCCCATGGCCACGTCGAGCGCCATGGCGTTCTCGAACGCCTGCTTGCTCGCGATGCTGCGCGGCAGGACCGACACGTCTTCTTCCTGATAGTAGCGGCGGCACAGGTCCACCACCAGGCGGCCGGCCTGCTCGAACAGGCCCTTGCGCCATGCATGCGTGGCGACGATCGTGCCGTTGCCGGGGAGCGCCAGGCCGATCGCTTCGGTCAGGCAGTTCATCGAGTTCGCGGTGAACATGCCCGAGCAGGAACCGCACGTCGGGCAGGCGCTGCGCTCGACCTCGGCCACTTCGGCGTCGCTGATCTTCGGGTCGGCCGCCTTGATCATCGCGTCGATCAGGTCGATCTTGGCGATCACCTGGCCGTCCGTCGGCGATTTGACCTTGCCCGCTTCCATCGGACCGCCGGAAACGAACACGACGGGGATGTTCAGGCGCATGGCGGCCATCAGCATGCCCGGCGTGATCTTGTCGCAATTGGAGATGCAGACCATGGCGTCGGCGCAGTGCGCGTTGACCATGTACTCCACCGAGTCGGCGATCAGTTCGCGCGAGGGCAGCGAATACAGCATGCCGCCGTGACCCATGGCGATGCCGTCGTCCACGGCAATGGTGTTGAATTCCTTGGCGACGCCGCCGGCCGCTTCGATTTCCTTCGCGACCAACGCGCCGAGGTCGCGCAGATGCACATGGCCCGGCACGAACTGCGTGAACGAGTTCACCACCGCAATAATGGGCTTGCCGAAATCTCCGTCCTTCATTCCGGTGGCGCGCCACAAGGCGCGTGCGCCGGCCATGTTGCGGCCATGGGTCGAAGTTTTCGATCGATAGTCAGGCATCTGTGTCCTCAGGTATTGGGGTCGTCGACATTGGAATTGTGCCCAGGCCGCCACATGCACCATCGCGAACGGCGACCGGCGCGGCGATTGCCGCAGGGTGGCCCGCAATGGCGCGCGCGTGCGCGTGCGGCTGGGAAGGTACGAATAGTGCGAGAGGACGCTTAAGACGTCCAATATATTTTTCCGGTGCAATTAAGTCGGAAAAGATATTAATGGACGGTCGGCGCAGGCGAGGAAGTGGCGGTTGCGTGAACGTTCCGCCGGGCGGCGCATCAGCGGAAACCGTATTCAGGGTTGCCACGATCGAAAATGGATTCGCTCCACTGACGAGGCACGACATCTTCGAAGCGGATCAGCTCCAGCAGGCCGCCCTGTTCGTCCCACGCGGCTTCGCCACAGGGCCAGGTGTGCTGAAGATCGAACAGCAGTCTGACGCGCGGCGCGTAATGCGCGGGCGGTCCTGACGGAGCGGTCCATGTCCACGCAAGCAATCGCGTGCCGTGCGCGTTCATGAGTTCGATGCGGCCCGGCTTTTCGCTGAGGCCCTCTTCACGAAAGCTGCGCGCATCGTGCTCGACAGTGCGCGCGATGAACTGCAAGCCGAGATCCCGGACGCTATGGCGGGACTGGGCGTGCGCGAACGGGCCGTCGACGGCGACCTTGCCCGACACGAGACGCAGCCGGCCGCCCAGATGGCCGAACATGCTTTTCGGGTCCGTGGTTTCGTCGTAAAGGATCTCCTGGCCCGCATGAGCGCCATCAGGCAGCCATTTTGCGTAGACTTTTCGAGGGCTGTGCTGGTAGCGGATAAGCATGTGATCGGGGCGCTCCGGCCATCTTCCGGATATGCGCTCCTGACGGAACATGCTGTATTCGTAGGCGTCTTCGGCAATCATGTCGGACTTCGCGTACTCGACGAAGGCCTCAGGCTTCATCGCGTCCATCAGGGCAAGGATCTGATCGTCGGTCAGGGACAGAATCGAGTGGTTTTCGATCCGCGTGCGCAATGACGCTGCCTGTTCGCGAGCCGGGAGACACCGGAACTGCTCGATATCCGCATTCACGGTATCCGACGCGACAGCATTCGCGCATTCCGCCGCTGTCCCGGATGAAGCCGGCGCAATCGGGCTGGTCGATTGGGCGAACGCGCCCATTGAGACGATCAGGCACGTCAAGGCGAGCCCATGCAACAACGTCCGCGCGACTGTCCGCCATCCCGCAGCAGGCAGCGTGCGCCGGCGTACCGGATGATTGGAGATGCCAAATCCGCAAAACGTCATGGGTTTAATCCGTGGCTGGTTTACCGGCGTTTGAAGGGTTGCCCTAGCATGCTGCATGCGTCGATCGCCATGGGTCGCAATTGCGCCTCAGAGAGTTGACCGGTCAGCGCGCAGCCCGTTCCCTGGCTCCCCCAGTAGAACGTGCTGCGATTGCCGTCACGAAACAGGCGGAATGCTGTCGCATCCTTTGGAACCGCTGCGACGTACATCGTGAGCCGGGCACCTGCCGTGTTCTGATACATGAATTGTGCGGCAGGCCCGGACTCGCCGGGCAGCAGGCGGCCGCCCATCAGCGAATACCCATATTCCCGAAGCGAAGCCACCGTCAACTGTCGATCGAGGCGCCGTGACAACCAGTTGACCAGTTGATCGCGTTGCAGCGCCGCGACCTCCACGGGGTGGCGTTGCTCGGGCGCGTACACCGCGAAAGCGATGTCGGCGCGCTCCGCGAACCCGGGCGGAGCGGCCGCGAAATTCGCCGACACCCAACCGGGTGACGAGCCGAGCGCCACGCCTATCGCCATGCAGGAGGCCGCGAGGCCAGCCTGCCGCCACCACGGCGTGAAGCGGCGGCGCACGACGATGCAGCGCGCGTCGTCTCGCGGATCCCTGAACAATGCTGCCAGCGCGGCTTTTTGCGCGCGGTAGTCGCCCACGCGTTCGGCCGCTCCCAGGTCGGTTGCCAGCCAATGGAGCGCGGCTGCGCGCTCCGACGCGGAGAGTTCATTGTCGGCAAACGCCGATAGCGGCCGCAGATCGGTACCACCCAAGCCTTGAGTCCTCCGGTCACGGTCGTCGTTCATGGCTAGTTTGCAGGTTGCAACTGCCCTGCCCTGATGCCTCTTGATGACGGAATGCCGTCCGTCGCAGATCCACGCACACGCGCGGTGAATCGGAGCCCGCGGCATAACCCCTTCTTTCTAGCCGGGAATGACGTTCCGGCACAGAACGGGCTCGAAATATCCGGCGCCAATACCGTGAGTAAACGTCCGCATGGTGCGCTCTATTCCAATCATATGAAGTGAGCGTTTGCCGCTGCGTATCTGTTTATCGCGCAAAGGTCCGCCCGCCGCTCAGGCGAGTCAATTTCGCCAAGCCTACTCAGCATGAAGGTTTACGCGAAAGATGGAATAGGCGGTCGCACCGGATCGTTTAGACAGCATGTCCGAACCAACGGCAGACTTCGATGAACATTCGACAGCAGCATTTCATTCGGCCTGTCGGCAGCATGCTGCTGATGGCATCCGTCGCGTTGGTCGCCGGCTGCGGAGGCGGTGGTGGTAGCGGCAGCAGCACGTCGATGGTTTCGATCGGCGGCACCGCGGCAACCGGCAAGGCGCTTGCGAACGCGACGATCAACATCGACTGCGTACGGGGCTCGATGTCGGTTGCGGCGGATGCGAACGGGAACTACCACGCGACGCTCGGCGCAGTGATGCCCTGCCTGATCTCCGCGACCTCCGGCGTGACGATGTTGCATTCCGTTGCATTCGCCGGCGGCACGTACAGCGTCACGCCGGAGACGGATCTGCTGGTGTCGTATCTGGCGGCGCAACTCGGCACGAATGAAACCGGACTGATCGCCGGCTTCGGGGTGAACACACAGTTCCAGCAGACGCTCGCGAATCAGACCGACGTGCTGACCGCGCAGGCCGCGGTCGTCCAGAATCTACAGCAAACGTATGGTGTTACGCTGTCCGCACCCAATTTCCTGACCACCACGTTCGCTGCCGGTCAGCCTGGCGAGGACAGTGATCTCGAAGCCCTCCTCGCTCGCGGCGCCATCGACGCCAACGGCGAACCGGCCGCCGCCGCCGTCGCGCTGATGGCCACGGCGGGAGCGGCACATCCGATTGCGGTATCACCGAATAACAGCACGGGTGGGACCGGGGTCGGCGGCATTGGAAGCTCGGGCGGCATGATGTGACCCGACAGGTCGAGCCACATGACGCCCGCGAGTCAGAGCAATTCCATGGTGACGTCCCCCGCTAAATGGCTGCGGCTGGAGCTGGAAGAACGCGCGCGAAACAGAGTCGTGAACTCTTCCGCTGGCAGAGGTCGCGAAAAAAGATAGCCCTGTCCCGCCTGGCAAGACCATTCCCGAAGGAGCCGTGCCTGCTCATCCGTTTCAATCCCCTCGGCGGTGACGGACAAGCCAAGAGACTGCGCCATGGAGATGACGGCTCGAACGATGGCGTCGTCCTCGGCACTCGTGCCGATGCCCTGAACGAAGGAACGGTCGATCTTCAGCACATCCAGCGGCAGCTTGCGAAGATAGCTTAGCGACGAGTAACCCGTACCGAAGTCGTCGATTGCGATCGTTACGCCAAACTCTTTCAGCTTTCGGAGCGTCTCGATACTCTTTGCCGTATCCCGCATGATCAGACCTTCCGTGACCTCCAGTTTCAACGCCGCTGCGCCGATCTGAGCACTGGACAGCGCCGCCGCCACGTCGGCAACGAGGTTGGGATCATCGAACTGCCGGGGGGAGAGATTGACGCTGATCTGCAGGGGCGGCTCGGTTGGGAACTCCTGCTGCCAGCGGGCGACTTGCTGGCAAGCCTCTTCCAGCACGTATCGTCCGAGCGGGATGATCAGGCCGCTTTCTTCTGCAATCGCAATGAACTCGGACGGTGGCAACAAACCTCGCGTGGGGTGCTGCCACCGCACGAGCGCTTCCATTTCACTGAACCCTGCCGCCTGAAGCTGCATGATGGGCTGAAAATACACGCGTAGTTCACGATGCTCGATCGCGTAACGCAGGTCCGTCTCGATCTCCAGCTTCTTGACGGCTTCGGTGTGCATGTCTTCTTCGAAAACCACATAGCGGCCCTTGCCGCCGTTCTTGGCCCGGTACATCGCAACGTCGGCGTCCCGCAATAACGTTTCAGCATCGCCGCGGCCACCGCCGGCGCGCGCGAATGCGAGCCCGACGCTCGCGCTGACGATGTACTGCTTGTTGTCGAGATCGAACGGTTGACTGAACTGGGCAAGGATGTTGTCCGCGACCAGAGTCCCCTCGCTGGTTGCTTCACTGCCGAGGTGTTCCAGCAGGATGACGAACTCGTCTCCGCCCAATCGCGCGACGGTATCGGAGGGACGAACGCAGCCTTCGAGGCGCTTGGCCGCTGCGATCAGCAGCCGGTCTCCCACGTGATGCCCAAGACTGTCATTGACGCGCTTGAAGTTATCCAGGTCGATGAAAACGACGCCGATCATCGCATTGCGCCGACGCGCGCGAACTTCGGCCTGACCAATCCGATCGAGCAGCAGCGCGCGGTTCGGTAACGCGGTGAGCGTATCGTAGAACGCCCTTCGTGCGAGTTGCTCCTCGAAGTTCTTTCTTTCGGTGATGTCGCTCGCTGTTGCCACGATCGCACCGACCGCCGGTTCGTCGAGCAGATTCGTCAAAGTAAGCTGAATATAGCGCCAGTTATCGCCCTCGCCTCGCGTGCGAATCTCGATGGACTTCGTGGATCGAGCCGTCGACGCCACGGTTTGCAACAGATCCGCCAGCGCGGGACGATCAGTGGGATGAATCGGACCGAGCAGACTGGTGCCGACGAGCTGACCCATGTTCCGCAACGGATCCGGTCTTCGCGTCGGCGCCTCGTAAGTCACCGTCCCATTGATGTCGGAAACGAGTATCGCGTCCGACGTGTTCGCGACAAGCGCCTGCAGCCGCTGTTCGCTCGTGCGCAGTGCATCCTGGGCCGCCGCGTCCGCGTTCTTGCGAATTCGCCGCAGCATCTGCAGAAACAGCAGCGTCAGCCCCACCCCGATCGCCAGAACCACCGGGGTCGATATCAGAACGATCCGTTGCACGGCAACGAGCCGGTTGAGTTGCGTCGTCGCATCGTCGCGATGCTGTGCCGCTGCTGCAAGGACCTGGTGCTCGATATCGTCGAAGAGCGGATCGGCGGAATCCTCGTCGATCTCATTGGCTTTGGCGATGTCGTGATCGTCGACGGCCTTGAACATCGGCTTCGCGAACGATCGATACTTCGCGTGCTTCTCCAGCAGGCCGAGCAGCATCGTGCTGCTGCCGGGTTCAAGCACCATCGCCTTCTTCAGCGAAGCATCCAGTGCCGCGCCGGCTTCGCTGTGCTCCCGCAGAACTTCCGGACGTGGGTCGAGGAAGTACTTGCGTTCGGCCGACTCCTCCCATGCGACGCTATAGCGGGCTTCCTCGAAAGCGTTATCCGCCTCGTTGGCGGCTTGCGCGGCGAAACCAGCGCTCAAGCTTTCATAGGCTCCCCAGAAGGCCAGAAGCGGCACGCTCAGCAGAACGAGGATCAGTCCAAATACTGCGGTGCGCCGCGCCGGCGGTACATTCAACGCCGACTGCTCCAATGGGTCTGCCCCTGAATTGCCTCGCCACGGGTAACGACGCCTTTGGGTATCTTTCTTTCTGGTCACGATTGCTCCAATGTGGAACGTCACGTCGACGGGTTGATCTGTTCGAGCAGGCTGGGCGGAAGGCCATCAGAGGTGCCGGTCTTCTGGGAGAAGACGCGCGCATCCTGAAGTCGTGGCCCTGAGCGTGACTCAATTCATTCCTTGACTCCGAATCGCGTCGATGACGAACGACGCTGATTCCGGCCCGCGTTTTATCGGACCACCGCTTGTTTACGGCACACGCCGGATTTTCTGGAGGTCTCGCGCTGTCGTTCCACGCCGGGAACATGGTTTTGCCGTAGACGGATTTTGTTCGCCGGCTTTTCGCACGATCATAGACACCATTCCCGCTCGCGAAAGCGAGCTGACAATCGTAGCGAGGAGACAGTATGCAAGCGGCCATTCCGACGCCAACGGGCTGTAGTGAGCAAGCAGAAGCCGCCCGATTCCGATGGGTGATTCTATTTTTCGCGTGGGCCGGGCTCATGCTGAGCACGGTCTGCCGCCTCGCCTGGGGAACGCTGGCACTTCCCGCAGGACAGTCGCTCGGGCTTCCCATTGCCGCCCTCGGTGTGTTTGTCACGGCGTTCTACGCGGGCTACGTTCTCTCCAATGTCGTGGGTGGTGTCTCGACCGATCGGATCGGTGGCCGCACAACCCTGTCGGTCTCCCTTTTCGGCCTCGCAGTCGCGACGTTCTGCTTCGGGTACACCCCATCATTAGCTGTGGGGCTCGTATTGCAATGCATCATGGGGCTCACCGCGGGCGCCGACTACGCGGCCGGCGTGAAACTCGTTTCGACATGGTTTACCCGGCACGAACGCGGCAGAGCCGTCGGTCTGCTGATGAGCGCGTCGTCCATCGCGGTCATCGTAACCAACGCGGTTCTGCCTGGCGTCGTCACCCAGCTTGGCTGGCGCAACACCTATCACGGACTCGGTATTTGCGCGCTGATACTGGCAATCCTGACTGCGGTGATCGTCCGCAACCATTCCATCCATTCCGACGTCCATCTGTCGGGACGCACCTCGGAAAAGTTGCGTCTGAGGACCCTCCTCACGCGCAACTTCGTTTTGCTTGCGCTCGCCGGCTGCGGCGGGTTCTGGGGCACACTTGGCTTTGCGTCATGGGCGATTTCGCTCATGGTCAAAGGACATCACCTCGTTCCGGTGCAAGCAGGGTTCATTGTGGCGATCGCAGGGGTTGCAGGGCTCGTCAGCAAACCGTCGATCGGCTGGCTCTCCGACAAACTGGGCGGACGCCGCAAAGCATTGACAGTCGCGTCGTTTCTCTTCTTCTTTGTGGTTCTGCTGGCGTTCGGTCAGCTTTCAGATATCGATGCATTTCGTCTCGCGGCTCCGTTCGTCGGTATCGGCGCATTCGTCTACAGCCCGCTGCTGGTGACGCTGGTTGCTGAACAGAGCGGCATCAATCGGGCTGGCTCTGCCGCCGGCATCGCGAATGCGGTCTGGCAGTCGGGCTCGGCGATGTCGCCGGCTGTCGTAGGTCTCGTGTTTCAGGCTAGCCACTCATTTCAGATGGCCTTTGCCGCGCTCGCAGTGGGCCCGCTGCTGGGCGCGATCTGCATGCTGTTTGTGAAAGAGCACGTCAGCCAATAATCATCCGGCGACCTGCGCCATGCGGCGACAAACATCGCCCGCATGGCGCTTCAAGTTGCAATAGCCATGTTTCGACTTCCGACCAGCACGCCTGGGCAAAAGCGCCACCATCATCAAGAGAGGACTGGAATGAACCACATTACCCATACTTTCGATACGCCGTGGAGATCGCATCAGATTGAAGGATCACGCGGCTACGAATTCATCTTCAACATTCTGGGCACCGAATACACCGATGCCTACAACATCGATATTGCGAAGGTGGCTCCAGGCGGATATTCGCCATTGCATATTGATCAGGATAACCACGCGTTTTACATCCTCGACGGCGAAGGCGAAATTGACATCGCCGATAAGTGTTTTCAGGTCAAACCAGGATCAGTCGTGCGGATTCCGCGCGGCGTGGTGCATGCGATCCGAAATATTGGCGAGGGCTGGTTGATGTTGCTTAGCATTTATGACCCGCCTCGCATCCGCAAGCAGCAGGCGGTGGAAACCACCTGAGGTCGATCGTTTGAGGGGGCTGGCGATTGGGCGTGGCGCCCAGACAGGCCGCTGCGGTCTTCAGTCTGCAGCGGCCACCGTCTCTAGAAGTAGTGGCGCAGGCCGATTGCCGCGACGCCCTGCGCGGAACTCGAGCTAAGTGACATTCCGAATAGCTGAGCCTGACGCCCACCCGTCGCATGCTGGAAGACGTAGGTCACGTAGATATCCGTGGCCTTGCTGAATTTGTAGTCGTAGATCACGCCATATGTGCTGCGAATGCTTGCGTAGAAGACATTTTTCGGACCATTGTTCTTGTCGAGGAACGTGTATTCCGCTCCGACAACCTGGAACGGCGTGATGTTGTACCGGACACCGACATCGAAGATGTCGGCCACGTCGCCGGTAAGCGTCCACCTCGAATTGGTGTAGAGCGCATTGAAGATGAAATCGCCGAAAGATGCCGTGCCGCCTACGCCTAGCGTACGCAGCGTGCTCGGCGTCAGATTGTCCTTCCGTGTCGTGTAGACGGCGCCCAAAAGCGCACCGGTCGTCGTCCATGTCGCTCCATAGCTTTGCGTGCTATTGGGCGATCCGATTCCGGGCGCATCGCCGAACCCGTACATCGCGCCGAAGTGGAGCGACTCCACAGGGCTCCACGTCGCCTTCACTGAGCTGTCGACTTCACCTCCACCAATGCGATCAAGCGAGGGATTGCTGCCGTTGTTCCCAAAGAAGTTGGCGTTGATTGCGGGGTGAAATTCCAGCGATGTGCCGTACCAGGAATTCGCCGTGGTCTGCAGGTAGTCCAGCATGAAATCGGGCTGTCGTCCGAATAGCACCTGCACCTTGTCGTTTGCCAGTCCGACATAGGCGTAGCGCCCGAATATTCTCTGAGCAGTCGCTGTGCTCTGCCCCAGCACGCCGTTATTCAACGAAAACCCGCTTTCGAGCCTGAATACCGCCCTGAGCCCCCCGCCAAGATCCTCACGGCCTTGAAGACCCCATCGGTCTCCACGCATCATGCTGCTGGCCTCCTGCACACTATGGTGACCACCTTGATTCGTGGTGTATTGAATCCCAACGTCAAGGATTCCGTACAATGTAACGGAACTCTGCGCGTGCGAGATGGGTGTGGCCGTTGCAACAACAGCTGCAACGCCTGGATAGAACCATGACTTCACTTTTGTCCCCTTGTACCGATGAGTTTCACAAAATCGCTGCTTGCGTGACGGCACGTTCTATTGATTGAGTTGGCCGTACCATGCTCCGTGCAATGACTCAAAAGTGCCCAGCCATTATTCAGCGCACAAGGCTCCGGACTGGAACACCACATTCCGAATCTGGTCATCCGGGTTTTCACGGCGTTAGCGAGAACGTGCCTATGGGATTCGGTAAAAGATTTCTTGCACCGCAGGACGCCAGTGCGCGGATCAGCCGGCGTTCAGATTTCGCGTGGAGACGAGGCGCGACGTTTCACTCGTGGAGCGCCGAAGCGAATGGATTCCCCTCTCGGGGAAGGAGGTCAACGCAGCGAGATCTACCGCGTTTCGCTGCTGAAATGAGTGGCCAGAAAGTCCACGAATGACCGTACTTTGGGTGACAGCGTTCGGTGCCGTGGAAAGACCGCGTTGATCTCCCGCTCGCCTCTTTCCCAATCCGGCATCACGCGCACCAATCTGCCATCTGCTATGTCTTGATGACACAGATAGTCAGGCAACCAGGCCAATCCCGATCCAGACAACAAGACTGTCCGGAGTGTGCTCGTGTCATTGGCAAAGAAGCGCGGATGGACGCCGACGGTCGACAACTCCTCGGCTCGACGCAAGCGCCACTCGGACGGGCCGTCGGCAATGTCGAGGAGAAAATGGGCCGGAAGATCTTCCGGCGACTCAGGTGTGCCGCTCTTGCGGAGATAAGCAGGAGTTGAAACCAGGACCAGCCGGGCACTCCCCAGTCTTCTTGCAATCAGTCTGGAGTCTTCCAGTGTGCCGGTCCGAATGACGACATCCATTTCGTCCGTTAGCGGCTCCATCTTATTGCTGGTGAGCTCCAGGGACACCTGGACATCCGGATAGGCCGCGAGATAGGCTGGGACCAGCGGCGCGATCATGAATTGCCCGGGCGTCACTGGCGAGCTGACCCGCAGAAGTCCTCGTGGGGTCAGCCGCACTTGCCCGACCTTCTCCTCCGCCTCTTCTACGTCGTCTAGTATCTTCTTTGCGGACTCGGCGAACAGCAGACCGGTATCCGTTAACGCCACCTTGCGATTGGACCGGATAATCAGCGCCACGCCCAGATGCTCCTCAAGCCGCGACAGAGACCGGCTGACTGAAGATTTCGGCATCGCCAGCACCCGGGCTACCGCACTGAAGCTCATCAACTCGGAGAGTTTCGAAAATACGCGAATGTCGATGAGTTCAATCATAGGTTTCTGGATGCCGAACCGTTGATGCTGACGCCGTTCCCGATTGCAACAAAATGCTTTCCACTCGGCAAACTGCAGTTCATTCCTTACCTATCGACTTGTAGCGGTGACAAAAATATCTGTCAAACCGGGATTTCCAGCACTCTTTGAGAGCGCTGCTCAACCGTTCGCATCTGCATTCGCTCGCTACCTTGTTCCCCGCATGGAACGTGACGTTTCACGGCTTCGTCTTGATATCGCGACCGGCGAGTGCAACGATAGGACTTGACCAGCGTATGCAGGCGCGCGTTCCCACAAACCCCACCTACGAGGCTAGTGTTGAAGATCGATCCCGAAGAGTTCCGCAAAGGACTCCGAGCCTTTACGACGGGCGTCACCGTCGTTTCCATGCCTGACGGCCAGGGCGGCATGCACGCTATGACCGCGAGTTCATTTGCAGCCGTTTCAATCGACCCCCAGCTGGTAGCAGTCAGTATCGCGAAGACTGCGAAGTCGCATGCGTTTCTGTCGAGCGACAACTATTACGCAATCAACATTCTGGCTGAAAATCAGGGCTTTCACGGCCACTACTTCGCTAACCGGATACCCGAGCGCTGGGATCCTCCGCATGAATGGATCGCGGACACGCCTATTCTCACCGGGACCATGGGCTGGTTTCTATGCCGTCGCTGGGCCGCATACGAAGGCGGTGACCACACCATTCTGGTTGGCGAAGCATTGCAGATTCACCGCACGGATGATCGACCGCTAGTTTGCAATCGCGGGGCTTTCTATTCGCTGGGTCAGCCGGTGGAAGCCGTCCATCCGGACCTGCAAGCCGTCGGTAAATCCGATTGATAGCGGCAAGCGACGTCACTTACTACGACACAGCGGACATTCTCCATGACGAACAGGGTTCAAATAGTAGACAACGGTCCCATGCAACTGACGGGCGACTTCGAACTTGTGGATGACAACGGGCAGATCGTACGCGCTCGCAAGGTCTACACGTTATGCCGATGCGGCCTGTCAACGCGGCTACCGTTCTGTGATGCATCGCACGAGACTGCCGGCTTCGCGAGCTCTCCGAGAGCACCGCAAAGCGAAGCCGGCTCCGCTCCGACGTCGAATACCAGCGTCGCTCCGCAATAATCAGGTTCCACTTGGCACTGCTATGTCTATCGTCAAAGGTCAAATCATGGACGCCGGCCCGCTTCATCTGGTCGGCGAGTTTGAAATCGTCGACGCGTTGGGCAATCGCTTTCCGAACAGTGGCATCTTCAGTCTCTGTCGATGCGGGCACTCGGAGAGCAAGCCCTATTGCGATGGTGCGCATCGGGCGCAACGGTGGTCGGGATGCGCCGCGGCCGCCGCACCTGTTCGAACGGAAACCAGCCCGCCTGCTCCGAACGAGCATGTGGGTGAATCGAACCCTGGCTGAACCAAGGCGTTCTCGAACTTAATGACGGTGAATCCGGTGGACTAGATTCTGCCTCGAGCTTTGAACTCGCTGTCACCGTCTGCGGCGGCCACGCTCGAAATGACCGAGCCTGCATCAAGTGGAGAGCC
This sequence comes from Paraburkholderia sp. RL17-347-BIC-D, assembly GCF_046027915.1. Lineage (NCBI taxonomy): Bacteria > Pseudomonadati > Pseudomonadota > Betaproteobacteria > Burkholderiales > Burkholderiaceae > Paraburkholderia > Paraburkholderia sp. RL17-347-BIC-D. The sequence goes on along the minus strand of NZ_JARESS010000001.1, from coordinate 652,873 downwards.
AGTCGCAGCACTGGCCGCCTACCGCACACGATCCGCATTCCCCCAGACTACACACAATAATTTCGTTCGCGGACAATGAGAGCGAAAAGAGGCCAACCTTGCATTCCGCAAGATCGGCCTCTCGAGAAACACCGTAGGCAGCTATCGCTTGAGTAGCGAGCGAAGCGAGACGGACGTATCGGCCAACTGATTCGCGTCTACCGGACCACCAGCGACCATTCTTACGAATATGGCCATGTCCTTGCCATTGTCGACCGTTACCGCGGCCCGTACATTGCCGGCGTCATTGAGGCCGATCATGCTGAAAGTGCCATCGGAAATCGCACCGCGCAGGACCACCGTATGAGCACCTTCGAAAGTGCCAAGCGATTGCACATTACAGTCGTATTGATCCGACCAAAGCCACGGCGTTTCATCATAGCGCTCGGTCGCACCGAGCATGTTGGCGGCCGCCACTGCCGGCTGCTTCTCCGCGACCTGCCAGGATTCGACACGCACGTGACGTCCGATCGAGGTGACGAAGTGCTGCGTGACCTCGCCGGCAGCGAAAATGTCCGGGTCGGATGTGCGGCATTCGTCGTTGACCACGATGCCATCTCTAACCTCGAGTCCGGCCTGCTGAGCCAGCTCCGTGTTCGGCACTACACCAATGCCGGCCACGACTACGTCCGCGAACAGTTCACCTTCGCCCGTTGCAACGCGCACCGAACCGTCGAGCGCCTGCCGGATATCCGTGACCTGCGCTCCAAGGCGAAATTCCACGCCGCGACTAACGTGGAGTTGTCGCATGAACTCGCTGACTTCCGGCGGCATCGAGCGCTTGAGCAGCCGGTCAGCCGGCTCGACGAGCGTCACTGCGCATCCTCGGCCGATGGCGGTTGCCGCGACCTCCAGTCCAATGAATCCGCCTCCCACGATCACGACTCGCGCCCCTTGTGCGAGCCGCATTCTCAGATTCCGGGCGTCGTCGAGCGTGCGCAGGTAATGCACGGGGCCACCTTGCAATTTGCGGACACGCGATCCGGTCGCCAGCAGAAGACGGTCGTAAGCGATCTCCGAACCATCGCTCAAGGTGAGCAACCTGTCCGCGCGATTGATGGCCGTGACTGTCAGTCCCAGCCGCACTTCAATACGCTGGCTGCGGTAGTAATCGACGTTTCGAATGAACGCATGCCGCTCCCGCTCTGCGTCGAGCAGCGCATCTTTCGAAAGCGACGGCCGGTCATACGGCAGATGGGTTTCATCACCAATAATGCAGATGCGCGCGTCGGGCGCGCGCTCGCGCAACACTTCCGCCGCCCTGCGGCCGGCTTGACCGCCACCGACAATAACAAGATTTTGATTCTGCATAGCTCAGCTCCCGCAGTTGCCCGACCGTCACTCTGTTCCGCTACTGCCGATTTCCACTCGACCATTGACCACCCGAATCGGATACGTGCGAACCGGTTCGGTAATCGGAGCAGAGCACGGTGCACCCGTACGCAGGTCAATCAGCCCCTGGTGAAGCGGGCATTCGACGCAGCCGTTCTCGACGAATCCCTCCGACAGGCGCGCATGACCATGAGAGCACAGGTCGTGCAGGGCAAACCATTCGCCATCGGCGCGGAACACCGCTACCGGATGCGCGCCGACGGCAACCTGAGCCGGCTCGTCCTCCGCAAAGTCACTCGTCGCGCCCACGTCAACCCACTGCATAATTTCCGACATTCAAACCCCCATTCAGATCGGCGTTGCGAGCAGCGTCCGTACCCGCGACGTGTCGTAGATCACACGCTTTTCAGCGTAGCGCCAGCCCTCGGGCGTCCGAACCACGCGGTCAAGATAACGACCCGCCTGGTAGACGAACGACTCACCGTTTGTCAGCGTTTGAACGACGACGTAACTGCTCTCCGTGCGTACTTCATCTGCGGATTGCTCGAGGACCGTCAAGCCGGACGTCATATGACGGTAGGAGTGCTCTTCGAAGATGTTTGCGTTACGCAGCGAAACGACCCGATCGCGCAACATGCGCTGATTCGTGCAGTGAATGATGCCGATTGGCAAGCCGGCGTCGTCATTCTCGCGGGGAACGATCTCGTACAAGCAGTCCTCGACGAAGAAGTCGGGCCAGGCTTCGAGCCGATCATTGTCCAGCGCGTTGACGTAGCGGCTTTGCAGCATATGGAGGTCAATCCAAAGTTGTGTTTCCTGTTCCATCTCTCGACACCCCTTGATTCAATAACCCATGAGCTTCTGATAGCCGACCCAGAATTTGCGGATCAGGCTTTCCGTAATGACCGTGTCCTGCTGATCGGGATTTCCACGCGACATCTCGATGACCGAGGTCGCGTCGGCGTCGCGCACCGTACCTTGCTGCACGAGTTCGGTGGCCTCCGTATCCTCCATCGAGATGTACCCTGCCGGCCCGACGAGGTTGGCCTGCTTGATGCGCAGCGCACGCATTTCGGGGGTGTCGTCCGTATAGCCGAAGAAGTGGAAAATCAGCTCGAAGCTGTCCGGCCCCTTCGCCAGCAATTGACGTGCAACCAGCGTGTTATGAATCTGCTGGATCACCAGTTGCGGGAAAATCGGCTGGATGTGATTGGTTGTGTCTTCTTCGAATTCGGAAACGAGCGCAAGAATCGAATCATCTTCCAGCGCGAAGCCCTCGTCGAACGAGCGGATGTTTTGCTGCTTGTACGCGCTCGACGTGTCGTCCTCTGTTTTCGTCACCGTAATGATGCTGTGCAGGCCATGATTCGCATCCGGGATCGAGCGCGCCTTCATGCCCACGCGGAAGATGTTGAAGGTGGTGTGAAAGAGATGCAGCATGCTCGCGTGGTACGGATCCTTCACGTTCTCCATGTAGAGCTTCCAGTTCGATCTGGAGAACTGGCGCGTGCAACCGAGATATTCGATGGGCTTGTGGAAGATGCGGTCGATCCACGGGCGCATTTCATTGCCAAGGTATTCCGGCAACGGAGCCACTTCGTCGCTGAACGTGGCGAATACGAGGCCGCGATAGGTCTCGACACGCAGTTGCTTCAGACTGTGCGCCTTCGGATCGAAGTCCGCGGGCATCCCGGACATGCCTTTTTGCCCGCGGCGAAATGGAACGCCGAGCAGATTGCCGCCGTTGTCGAAACTCCACTGGTGATAGACGCAGGTGTGCGACGTCGCGTTGCCGCGCGCCTTTCGGCAAACCATCGCACCTCGATGCGCGCAGCGATTGACCCACGCAGCAACCACGCCGTCTTCCATGCGGGTAACGACAACCGGCGTATCGCCGACGAACGTGCTCTTGAAGTCGCCGATATTCGGAATCTCAGCCTCGAGGGCCACAAAGTTCCATGTCGGGCCGCGGAAAATCCGTGCCTGCTCCCGTTCGAATACCGCTTGAGAGCTGAACACCTTGTACGGGACACGCGAGCCGTCAGTGTGCGGAAATCTGACGAAATCATCGTCCAGCTCGGCGGCCGGCCGCAGGGGTATCTCAGTCGTTTGCATCATGCTTCTCCATGTTTGGAATATCGCCATGGAGGTATGCTGACGCTGCCAAAAAGCATTCGCTATCCGTTTCCGGTGGGAACTGGATGCGCTATCCATTTTCGGCACGTTTCGTCGGGAAGGGTGAATCGTGTTTCGCCGTGGCCATTTTTAAGCCACACTTCCACAGTTGAATCATTGCAGCACTTACCTATCGGTTAGTCATGCTCACGTCTCCGTTTAGCGCGCCGGCCTTGCGCGAATTCAGACTCTTCGAATCCGCTGATCTCGATGAAACGCGTGAGCGCATCTCCCGTGTGATGCAGCCCCACCTTCTCGTGCCCTCTGGCGCAAAGGCTGGCCTCTCGCATATGGACTTTGTCAGGCTCGGCGGCGTCGGGATCGGCACCATTGCGTTCGGAACCGCGATGCGCGTTGATGTCGAAGCGGTTGACGGCTATCACCTGTTGATGTTTTGCGTCACCGGTCAGGCGAAAGTACGGACAAGAGGGCGAACTGTCTGCGTGGATCAGTCGAACGCGGTGCTATGTGCGGCGGGCGAGCCGTTCGACGCCGTTCTTTCGCCGGATTGCGAGCAGTTCATTCTGCGCATTGACACTGATCTGCCAGGCACTCAAGCGTGGTCCGCGCGCCTCGGCCTCGGCTCGCACATTCACGTCGACAGCCCGGCACTTGGAGGCTGGATGCAGCAACTCAATCTGATTGCCAATTCCTCGACTCTGCTCGATCTGGCTCGAAAGAATGATGGCGTTGGCAGGCAAATGGGTCGACTACTGCTGGAGTTGCTGACGCCAGGTCACACAACCGCGGCGCCTGCGCCGAATCGTCGGACGGCGTCGCCAGGCTTCGTCAAGCGGGCCGAGGATTACATGCGCGAACATTGCGGAGAGGTCTTGAGACTGCCGGATATGGCAATGGCGCTAGGGTTGGCCGAGCGGACACTGCGTGATGGCTTCCAGCAGTTCCGGGGCATCAGTCCCACGCAGTATCTACGACAAATACGTCTCGACAAGGCGCATACGATTCTTCGTGAAGCGACAGCCGACGTCCATGTCTCAGACGTCGCGCTGGATTGCGGCTTCATGCACTTAGGGCGATTTTCGATCGAGTACAGGAAACGATTCGGCGAATCACCGTCCGATACGCTCGCGCGGCGGATGTAACTCCAGGGATGATAAAGGTCGTGGCGGTCGCAAGGATCAGTGCCGCCCCAGGTTCCGACTGACTACTCGGCGCGAGGAAGGCTTTCTCCAGTCCTTGCGGCGGTCACCCGTGAGCTAATCCGGGTGACCGCTCGCGACCGCGAACGTGACTGGTGACGCAAACCGCGTCACTGTCTCAACGTCTATTCATGAATCCAGTTGAGCGCCCGCGACTTCACCGGCCGACAACTCACAAGGCTCAAAAATTGGCGTGAAGGTTCACAAACGCACTCAACGATTCGCCGACATACGCTCCGGCAGCATTTGCAGCAATGAAGTAGCGCCGATCCGTGAGATTGTGAATGTTGAGGTCGACGCCCCACCGGCGCGTTTCATAGCCAAGCGCGGCATTCGCAATCACATACGACGGAATGGAATTGACGTTCGTGATGTCGCTATAGGTCTTGCTGACATAGTTGACACCGGCGCCGACATGAAACCCCGGCAGGCCCGCGATGGAAAAGTCGTATGTGGTCCAGAGGTTCGCAATGTATGCAGGCGCGCCTTGCGGATGATTGCCCACCGACGCCACCCCTTGCGGATTGTCGGTGATCTTCGCGTCTTGCGCCGTGAAATTGGCGACGACGTGCCACTGCGAGGTAATGCTTGCGTCAAGAGACGCCTCGGCGCCCTTCGTCCTCTGACTGTCGAAGACGACGCTTTCCACATTGTTGATCGTGGTCAGCGCAGCCACGTTATCGCGCTCCACGTCGAACAACGCCGTATTCAGAACATACCGGTCGTCGAGAAACGAGAACTTGATGCCCGCCTCGTATTGCAAGGCAGATTCCGGAGCGCCGATTCCATTTTGCGTGTTTTCGGAGTTGAAGTTGGCGAGATGACTCTTCGACACGCCAAAGTACGGCGACATCCACGGCAGTGCCTTGTACAGCACGCCAATGTTCCAGCTCACCGGCGCATCGTTGCGTGAGTCGGTCACCCCGGCAACCAGCGGCTGCCCTTCTGTGTCGAAGCGGCCAGGCACCGTGATATTCGGCGTGAGCGACGTGTCCCACCAGTCCTTGCGCACGCCCGCGCGAACTTTCAGCTTGTCGGTCACGTCGATCTGATCGGTTGCATAAACGCTGTAGTAATTTGCAACCAGGTGATCGTTATCACACGAATGCTTCGCGTCGCAAAGAAACGCCAGCCCGGCGAGCGACGTCTCTGGTGGCACAGGAGCGAATGCGTTCGGTATGTTCGGCAGATCCGCCGTGGTACGCTCAGTATCGATCGTCTGATGCTGATATTCGAATCCCGTGAGCAGCGTGTGTTTGACGCTGCCGGTCCCAAACCGCCACACCGGCTCCAGCTGATAGTCGAAACTGTTATCCGAATCATCCTGCTGCCGTAGCTGCCGGCCGACCACTTCACTGCCGCTCACCTTCGTACTCGTGCTATCGCCATTGCCGAGCACATCGAGGCTTCGGTGCAAATACGAGAAGCGGTTATTGATGGTCAGAAAGTCATTGACCTTCCACTCGTCGGTGAGCGTCGGGCGGACGTAGTTGCCGCGTGCGAACGCAAAGGGCGTCGAATACTTCGAATCGATTGATACGTTCGTGATGGGTGAGCCATGAAAATAGATCAGACCATACGAGTCAGGCGTTTCGTGAATGTCGCGCGCATCGAGTGAGAAATTGATCTTGTGATTGTCGAGCTTCCATTCGAAGGCGGGTCTGATTTCCTCGTCACGGCTCGCCAGGTCGCGGAATCCATCGGAACGCGATACGGTTGCATCGACCCGATAGTTCAACCCAGATATTCCTGTTGGTCCCGTCACGTAGCCGCTACCGGAGATCGTGCCAAACGAGCCCGACTGTATATTGCCGCCGTAGTGGAAGTCGGAAGATGGCGTGTAGTGGACGATATTGATCGTGCCTCCCGGCGGGCCACTGCCGAACAGCGCCGACCCCGGGCCTTCCAGAATCTCGATGCGCTCGACGCCGTTCAACGAATGCGAGATGCCGCCCAAAAGGTCTCCGTCGGAGAATCCGTCGTTGTAGATCTGCGCGTTCAGGCCGCGAATCAGAAAATGGTCGTAATAGCCCTTCGTATCCTGACCACCGACATTCACACCGCTGGCGTTGCTGACGCCTTGCCGAAGCATCGTCGCGCCCTGCTCGGTCATCAGCGCGCGCGGGATCACCTGCACGCTTGCCGGCAAATCCTTGAGCGCGGTTCCTGTCTTGCTTACGGCGGCAACCTGGTCGGGGTCGTTCACGTTATCGTCCTGAACGACCTGCCCGGGTGTTGCCGCGCGAACCTGTACGGGCGGCAGTGTCGGCGCGTCGGCGATACCGTCCTGTTCGCCGCCCGATGGCAGTGAGTCCTGTGCCGCAGCCGAATGCGCCAGCGTCAGTGCAATAAGTGAACTGGTCAGTCCCACGCTCGCCCTTTTCCCAAACCTTCGGACACCCACTTTCTTCACGTTTCATTCTCCTGTCTCATTTGTCTGTTGCCGGTTCGCGACCCCGCTTGCGCCTCTACGTACCGGCTGCCAACGCAAGCGCGTCCGCATAGAAAGCCTTCTTCAGAATGCAAATCATTACGATTTATATTCATAAAAAATCTGATTTTTCTTCCTGTTATTCAAGGTTGAGACCCCCGTCGTCGGAATCTGCCGTGGAAGTCCACTTCGTGCCGTTGCAACTCGTCGCCCGCTCTTGCCCGCGTCTGGCTGACAAAGCGAAAGGGAACCATGACGGCTCCCTGTGAACGGTATCGGTCGAATTTTTATTCCCGCTGGACGAGCGCCAGCCATTACAGTCGGTTACAACGGCCCCGATGCTCGCCCTTACCTGGCGCCCTTGCCTCCGTCTGCCAGATTCCGCATTCGTAACCTCACGCCGTTCCATCTCGACGCACCCGCTTTCGGAAAGCTGACGATTTGCGTTACCGGGCCAGGACACTGTAGAATCGCCCCTCTCATTGGGGAGTAGCCGCCTCGAGCGCAATGTTCGAGGGTGCCCGTCAACATACTTGGTGGTCGACAGACCGCCATGGCGTGCACAGCACTATGCCTGGCAAGACCGATGACGCGCATTCCGACCTGACCGGGTCGCCGGAATGCGCGTCATCGCGTACTTATTGCGCGGCCCGGCCCACAACCTATGCAATCGTTCCTCGTTTCGACCAGCGTGGTCGGCCTAGCCGAAATCGGCGACAAGACCCAACTGCTGTCCTTGGTGCTCGCTGCCCGATATCGCAAGCCCATTCCGATTATTCTCGGCGTCTTTATCGCAACGCTCGTCAATCATGCGGCGTCCGGCGCGTTGGGGGCATGGCTTGCGAGCGTTCTGAGCCCCACGATCCTGAACTGGGCGGTCGTCGCATCATTTGCCGTCATGGCCGTCTGGATTCTGATTCCCGACAAGCTCGACGGTGCCGAGGCGGTGTCGACCAGGCATCCGATGGGTGTGTTCGGCACCACGGCTCTAACGTTCTTTCTGGCCGAAATGGGTGACAAGACGCAGATCGTAACGATCGCTCTGGCTGCGCGATTTCACGAGTTCTTCGGGGTGGTCGCCGGCACCACGCTCGGCATGATGCTGGCAAACGTGCCCGTCATCTACCTGGGGCACAAGTTCGCCGACCGTCTGCCAACCAAGGCGGTCCACATTCTGGCCGCCGTCATCTTCGTTGTCCTCGGTGGCTTTGCCCTCAGGACGGCGCTGTATCCGCACGAGCACCCGCTGTTCTAGGTCGAAGGGTTGCTTTTGTATGATCGAGGCGCGTGCCGTCCGCGGTCGCCTGAGATGCCCTCGAAGATCACAGAGCCGGCCCCGACATCTGTTGCCTACGATGTTGGGCCTGTTACTTCAGCACGGGTGATAAACACGCTCTGACGAACGCTAAAGAGTCAAAGTGCCCGCACTGCCTCGCGGGACCTGTTTGATGAACACCTTTTGCAAAAACGCGCGAAAGGATGCGTTGCCGAAGATTTCCGGCGTGCCGTTGCGCGTTCGAGAAAGAAGCAGCCCTACCGTTCCGGTTTTCACCTTTGTAAAGGAAAGCGTGCTTGCATCGGGCGATGGGTATACAGTCAGTACATGGGTCGCACTTAGTGTCCCTTGTTCTGGAATCATCATGCGATCACAAATCAAAATTGCAGCACGTACGTCTGGCAACGTGAGCGAATATGCTCTGTCGCGTCAGGCACAAGCACTCTCCCTCGAACAGGCGGATCGTGCACGGGCGGAAAAACGACGCGTCAATGACGCCCGCATCGATTCAAACGCAAGCAAGTGGCGCTATTCAGCGCCGTCGGCAGAGCGTTGACGCCGAGGTCTCTGACCACATCCACTTGATTGACCGGCAAGCCTACTGGCATTGCGGCACGCGGCCGTTCCGGATTGCACACTGACTGCAAGGCCTGAAGAGTCAACGGCGGCACTTGCCACTGGCTCAGCGAACGCGTTTCTGTATCGTCCTGTCCGAATCGTGTCTTGCCGCTTTCACTCGTTGCTGCGGTCGCTGCAACGCAACTATTCCGGATGTCGATGCCGGCGGCACTTCGTGTACGAAAAAGATCGTACGCGCTGACGCGCAAAGAAGACCGTGCCCCGAACTACGAATGTGCCCCGTCGCCGACGCTACGGGACGGATGCCGACATCCCGTTGGTGAAGCCGTTTTCTTTTGGTAGGAGAGAATCATGAATGATGATCAGGTCAATACAGAGGAATTGGAAGAAAACAGAAGGCGAAGAGAAGCCGCGGAAAATGCGACGGATGATGGCATGCCAGTGGTTGTGGAAGAAAAGGAACGCGACACGGAGTCGGCTCAATCCGTAACGACCAAACGATGGATCAGGCACACGGGAAATGCCCGTAGGAACTGGATATTCACGGGCCTGCGGCGGAACTCGATCTTGATTCGCCACGTATGAATGCCGCGCAGCGTCGTTATCCATTCCCACGCGAGAAACAAGGCCTTCGCGGTACGGCACCGTACGGACATGCTCCCGCATGCCAGATAGAGTGGAAACGACAATTGCAATGCTGCAGTGATGCACCGCGAACCGCACATATGGCCGTTAAAGCGTCCATGTGATGATTTCTATTTGGATAGTGTCGATATGGGCGAAACGAAAATTTCGCTGTCGCATGTCCACATCCAGATGTTGATGGCCGACAGCGCATGCGTATAGAGGCTTGAGCACAGTCCGTGACGCGCTCGGCATGGCTATGCGCGGCAATGGCCAACGCCGAAAACGGTGAGTGATCTTCGAACACCAAGCGGTAATTCGTTGCCTGTGCGCTTCGGCCGCTTCGCCGGTGATCTCCGCACCCTCCTTTCCGAGGCTCCTGGTTGCCTTCGAGGACTAGTCGGTCGGCGTAGCCAAGTGAACCGTATACAAGGCTCTGCCGATAAATGGCGGAGGGACTGGCCGCCATATCGACTGGAGCGTCAGGTTTCCGGAGCTTCAATCTCGGCAAAAGGATCAATATGTCGCATCATCAGCTTGAAAAAGATCTCGCTCACCTCGAACACATACTCCCGCAACTCGTCACCAACAATGTTCTTGGACTTGTCTATTGGCGTCAGCGTATTACAGCGCTCGAAACAGCGCAGACATTGCTTCCCGGCAGTGCCAGGCGGGTGACTCGCCTGCGATTCATGTTTGACCAGATAGACAGTGGAATTAGCCGCCTGTAAAGGAGCGATGTAGGCAGTTGTTGATCAACAGGTACTGGCCGGCTTTCACGCCGCCATGATCGAATGGCCCTTGCCACGCCCGTCAACGCTGCCAGCGGAACGGCGCGCGAGCCCGGCACAGCCCCACGCAATCGCCTAAGCCGGGCGAGCGACTCGTCTTCCACCCTGAACGCCCGCTCATAGAAAAGCGGGCCATGAAACGTTGATGCAACGCTTCGCGCGACACTTGTTCGCCAGCGGTGAAGTCAACTTTCGACGGGATGCCCCACGGGTCCCTTCACCACGCCGCCCTTTCCGGGCGAACCTTGAGCATCACACTGAGTGGACAAACGTAGGTAAGCTGCCGCCAGTCTTCGGAGTTCTTCCTCAGACGCGTCCTCGATGCCGATCAGATTGTTGTTTGCGGCTCGATGCGAGGAAAGCAGTTCATTCAGCTTGAGATGCAACGCGACGCTGTCTTTGTTCTCGCTCTGCTGGATCAGAAAGACCATCAGAAACGTAACGATGGTGGTCCCGGTGTTGATGACAAGTTGCCATCCGTCCGAGTAGTGAAAGATAGGCCCCGTAACCACCCAGGCAACGACTGTCAGCACTGCGAGAGAGAACGCAGTGGGTGGGCCCATCGCGTGACGAGGCTTGCAAACCGGTCGAATAGACGCGTTAGCGGGTCACGGCCGGCGTAGGCAGGACTCGATGTGTCTGGAACGGTGTCGAGTTCGTCAGTTGGCGAAGGGGCGACAGGTTGGGTGGTCATGACCGGCTCCAGAAGGTTGCGCGTCTCCTTTTCTGCAAACTTCATGCCGCGGCCGGTTGAAATCGTTCTGCAAGGATAGAGCCGCCGCTGACGTCGATTGATCGCTCACAGCGGCGTCCGCGTGGATTGCGCTATGGCAACTGATACCGGCTTTGTACTTCTTGCCTGGCGAGAGCGACTTCCAGATCCAGCAAGCAAACCGCGTTCGGCACTGGTAGGCGACCGTAGCATCCACGTCATCACACTTCCCCTGCTTTCATCGAACAAGCGTCATGGTCCGTTCTCGTTATATTCGGCGCGCACTCCGCCGGGCAGCCACGGCTCTTTATGGCAGCACCAAAGCTCGTAGCTCGGCTCATACAGGCCGACGCGGTCGAAGCCTCCCAGCGGGAGATCCAGTTCGTCGCTGCCGAGGTATTCCATGAGCGCGATCGAACCACGTGTCGGGCAAAAATGTCTTCGCGCCTCAGGCGAACTCTGCCACGCCTGCGTAGCGCCGGAAATCTCCACACCGCCACGCTCGAACATGGCATAACCGCCGAACACGTTGCCATGTATTCGCCGACACGTCATGCAGTGACATATCGACACTCGCCGGGGTCGTGCGGTGACGCGGAATCGCACCGCACCGCAAGCACATCCGCCGGTTTCTTCGACTGATTCACTCGTCGCCATCACCACGCCCTCCTTCGCGGACTCCGAGGACCGCGCACCAGCCTTTACTTGTCGCTCTTCTTCGAAATCTTCGCGCCCGACTTGCGCCCCCGGCTCGACGCAATCGCTGCAGCCTGTTTGTGCGGCTTACCCTGTTTCGTCTCGGCCGTGCTACTGTGCGACACAGTGCCCTTCGACGTTCCTTTCTTCTGCGGTGCTGATCGTGTCCTATCAAGAGCAAAGAGTCTTGAAGAGGCAACCGCTCAACGAAGCGGCTGCCGGGTAGAACGACGGCAGCATACAGCGTGCCTTTCTCGCAGCGGGCTGCTCCAGCGTTATATATTTTCGGTTTTTTGCCGCGCGTTCGCGATCCACTATCGCTTTGCTACGCTTAAAGCGCCGCCGTCTTATCGCCCACCGATCTGCTCCCCACCGCATCGACCTTGCTCTGCAGTTCGGCCTTGCGTTTCGCCATCTTCTCGCCCAGCGTGCGCAGATTACAATTCGACTTGCGCAGTTCCGGAAAGAGTTCCTCCTCCTCTTCCTCGACGTGATGCCCCACCATCTCGCTCATCACCTTGAAGGTCGCGTCGAAGCCTTTATCGCCCGCTTTCATCGTTTCAAACTTCGCGATCAGCGTCTTGACGAGGAAGTGCTCGACGTACGCTTCTTCGACGTCGACCTTGTCGCTGTCAGGCAGAGCTTCCTGCGCCGCCGGATAAAGCAGTTCCTCTTCGAGCATCGCATGAATGGATAGCTCTTCGCAGGCGCGCTGCGCGAGCGCCGACTTCGCTTCAAGATCATCGTCCGCGGCTTTCTCGAACGCCGTGAATAATTTTTCGACCGCGCGATGTTCCGCCTCGAGAAAGGCTAAGGCATCGTGCGCGCCGGATACAGTCGCCTTGTTGTCCTGCTTTGTCGCTTCCATGCTGCTCTCCTCGGTGATCGGGTTTAACGGTTGACGCTTAATCGCGCAAGCGTCATGCCCAGTCACGGTGAGTTCTGCCGAAGTGATCGGCCGGACGTGTTCGCGTCAGCCCGACTGCGCGAATGTACAACTGGTGTGTTCAATTCGCCGTCGGTCGGGGAAGCGATTGTTGCCGGTAGTTGCCGTCTCGCGCGCGCGATCTGCCGATTTACGTTCGGCAGGATCGATTCCGCGCTCGATTTGCACCGGCGCGCCGATCGCGGTCCGATAGGTATGCCCGTTGCGATCTTCGTTCGGCATGAACTGGACAACCCTTATTCGATCGGGCCTGACATGAAAAATCCGTGGATGAAAAAGAATCCCTTCCTCAGCATGTGGTTGAGCGGCGCAAATGCAGTGGCGGGTTCAGCGCGCGGTCACGCGACGGCGGCGGCGAAGCGCGGGACCACCGCTTTCTGGACCGCTGCGCTCGCGCCGCCGAAACCCAAAAAGAAAAGGCGAACGCGTCGCTGACTCTGGTCGCGTGCGGCGTGTCGAGCTCGATGGAGCGTGCGATTCATCAGACCATGCCCACCCGCTTCCGAGCGACGCGCGTGAACCAGTTCATCAAAAAACGCAGCGGCGCGCCAGCAGCTTCTTCTGCCCGGCGCATGTGCAATCGAATCACGGAATCAGCCAAAGCGCCGCCGCATAGATCACGAGCGATACTACAAAAGTGATCGCCGTGTAGCCCATGACCCGCTGGATGCGAATGCCAGCGATCGCAACAACGGGCACCGCCCAGAAAGGTTGCAGCATGTTAGAGACGTTCTCGGCCATGGCGACGCCCATCGCCGTGCGTGGAACCGAAGCATGCAGGCTCAATGCGGCCGGAAGAACAAAAGGCCCCTGAACGGCCCAGTGACCGCCGGCGCTGGGAATGAGCAGCGTGATGATCAGCGAGCTGAAGTAGCTCAGGACGGGAAGCGTCACCGGCGTGGCAATGGCCACAAACGTCTTGGCGATCGTCGACGCCAGTCCGGTCCCCGTCATGATGCCCATGATGCCGCCGTACATCGGATATTGGAGCAACATCGAGCCGGTCTGCCGCGCGGCGCGGCGAATTGCATCGGCATAGGCGATCGGTGTGCGCTGCAGCGCCAGCCCTGCCAGCAGGAAGATCAGGATCGTCGTGTTGATGTCCAACTCGAAGCCTTTGCTGGACCACGTCAGCGCGAGATAGCCCACGCCCAGCGCCAGCAGGAGCAGCGTGCCGAGCATGGACCGCTCGGCGCGGGCAGCGAACGATGATGTCTTCGCGTCCCTCGCATGCGGATCGGCCTCTGTCTGTGCTTCAGGCGCAGGCTGCGTTTCATTGAAAGCGACCACATTCTCCTGCTTCGGGTGCATCCAGATGAAGATCGCCGTCATGACGACAACGACGAGGACGGTCGGGATGAAGACGAAAAGCGCAAACACGGTCTCACTCAACGGAATCACCTGTCCGGTGGCTTTTTCGACCAGGTTCAATGCATTGCCGTGCGATGCCTGTGACAACGCGATCGAACTGGACAAGCCGCTATTGCAGACCGACCACGCGGAGTAGCTACCCGCGACGAGCCATGCGAAATCCACCTTTACGCGCCTCGCAATTTCGCGCGACAGGAGCGCGCCGACAACCAGGCCAAGCCCCCAGTTGAGCCACGCGGCCACCGCGACGATCGGAAAGACCAACAGCGCGGCGCGCGTCGGCGTGCGCACGCCCGCAGCCATCGCCCGCAGTCCGCGCTGGACGAGCGGTGCGTCAGCGATCGCATAGCCGGTCGCGAGAATCAGGATCATCTGCAGCGCGAAGCCGAGAATGTTGAACGTGCCGCCGTACCACGAGCTCAGGATGACGGCGAGCGACGCATGCGGTGCGAAGGCCATGGCGAGCAGGACCACCACGAGCGTCAAGCCAATTGCAAGGACGAATGGGTCCGGCATGACCTGCTCGAACACGTAGACGAGACCCGCGACGACGTTCCGGCGGCGCGCGCTGCGAGTTGTGTTGGCTGAGTGAATGTCTTTCTCGTTCATGATTGTCTAACCGTTATTGACATTACATCGCTTACAGCACCGGCAATCGATGACGGGCCGCACGCAGATGCGTTCGCTACTTTGTCCGCTCGCGAAGCGTCCTGGACAAGGCTTAACTGTTCGCCTGAAAGGTGGTCGATGGAGGGTAAGTTGAATCAATGCGGGGCGCAGCAATTGCGCTGCCCCGGCAAGTGCGCGCTAGAGGCGCTCAAACGTTAGAGGATCGCCTTGGCCATGGAAATACTTTCTGAGCGCTTGCGCAAAGGGCTCTTTGTCGATCGCCGCGCGCTCGAATAGCGTCATCGACGAGTGAAACTTCAGGTAATCCGGATACCCGAAAATTTCCTCGATTGAACGACCATCGACAACGTTGACCAGTTGCGTCGATTGCCTCAGCCGTTCGCCCAGAATCGGGTGGCGCAGATAAGCATCGGCCTCGGCCAACGACGAAATCGCGAACCGCTGCGCCATCGCACTCGTTCCAAGCCCCTGGATCTGCGGAAACACGAACCACATCCAATGGCTGCGCTTACGCCCGTTGCGCAGTTCGTCACAGACCTGCGCGTACAGCGGATCCTGAGCGTCGACAAAGCGCTGAAGGTTGAAAGGATCGTCCAATTCGCTCTCCGTTCACACTGAATTGAATTCGCGCCAGCACGCGCTCACGCCGTTTTTTATAGCGCTTTCAAGGCGGGCAGCAACCGGTCGAATTCGCGCTTCACTACGCCGTAACATTCGCACACACGCTTTTCTAGCCCCGGCCGATCCAATACCTCGATGTGTCCATGGCTGTACCGAATCAAACCTGCATCCTGCAGTTTCAGTGCGGCCTCGGTTACGCCGGAGCGGCGCACGCCCAGCATATTGGCGATCAGCTCCTGCGTCATCTTCAGTTCGTTCGACGAGAGGCGGTCGATGCTGAGCAGCAGCCACCTGCACAACTGCTGGTCGATCGAATGGTGACGATTACATACGGCGGTCTGCGCCATCTGCGTGATCAACGCCTGGGTATAGCGCAGCAAAAGGCGCTGGACAGGCCCTGCACGATGAAACTCCTCTTTCAGGATTTGAGCGTCCAAGCGATATGCCTGCCCTGCGCTTTGTACGACCGCGCGGCTCGGCGTGGTCTCGCCACCCATGAAAAGCGCGATGCCGATGAGCCCTTCGTTGCCGACGATCGCGATTTCGGCGGACGCCCCGTCCTCCATCACATACAGCAGCGACACAATGCAGGTGGTTGGGAAATAAACGTAACTGAGGCGATCGCCGGATTCATAGACGACGTTGCCAAGCGGCATCTCCACGAGCGACAGATGCGGCGCCAGACGCTCCCACTCCAGGTCAGGCAACACGGCCATCAGATGATTTTCGTTTTGACGGTGATCTTGAGACATTTCACACTCTCCGCAGCTCGCCCGGAACCGCGCCGCTTTCGCCGACGATTTCCTGACGGGTGAATATGGATAGAAGGAGGAATGCTCCAACACCTTTGCGGCTTGTGCCGCAGCGCGTCACGATGCGGTAATCTTCGCGTTACTCGAGATCTGGCTAATACGCAAAAAAGATTATAAGTCGCGTCGAAGTTACGCGCCGATCCGTGTCCTGGCATGAATTCGCGGTGCGAGACGCCGTGCATGCGGATTGCACGACCTTCGAAACGATTGCCATGCTCGGCCTTCTCGACCTAACGCTCGGCTGAACGGCAATCGTTGCTTCCACTTGTACGTTGCCAAAAAAGGCGCTGCCGGACGCGTATTGAGCCGGAATTCAACGAAATGAAGGTTTAGCCCACGTCTGATGATTGCCGCAAGCCTTGGCGGATCAGTGCCCGCCGACATCCAAAGAATCTCGCGAGACCGGCGCGGATTGTGCGTTTGAACATGGACGGGCGTCTGTACGTTGTCGTACCGCTTTCTCCCGCGCGTGCGCGTAGCGTGTCTACTATCGTCGCCCAGCGATGACCGAGGAGTCGCTAGTCCGTTGTATTCAAAGGCATATAAGGCAGGAGCAGGTCATGAGGCAAAACATCCAGAAGTTGTATCAGGCCCGTATTCATACATTCACCCCCGAATGCATGGAACTGCAGGACGGCACCTTCAATTTTCATCTTCGGCATGCTGTGGAAGGTTGCCTTCCTTCCGCCGACAAGCACTATGACGTCGGCGTCTTTGCAACCAGCGAGGAAGGCTATGCGGCTGCACTCGCATATGGCGACAGATACATTGCGGAACACAAGTTCGGGATGTAGCAGTGCCGACAGTTATCGACGAACCTCAAGCTTAACCCGGCAGCGACGGCGACCAGCGTGGCTGTCGTTCAATCAGACAGGCGGCACCATGGCAGACAGAATCATTTCAAGCAGGACACACGACGCCTACATGACGGTCAAGGATCATGTCGCCGATGGCTGGGTGGCGAGTGTGTGTATCGTTCGGAAAGGCGCGGCAAAGGGCAAGGAACTGATCAAACTCGACACTTTCTTCGAACGTGAAGATGTCGCATGGGAATCGGTCGAGACGCTCGCGCGTGCCGAACTCAATAATCTGAAATAGCACGGGCCGCACTTCCAAAGCTCGTTGCACACGGCGCGGCAGCTTGCATACCTCTCACCTTTTCAAGGACGACTCGCATGGCTCCCTATGACGTCGGAATCGCGGTCTTCGACGACCACCGTAACGCCGGGTCCACCGCACCCGATACTGCCTGAGAGTCCCATACCGACTCGCCCGCCACGAGGAGCGCCCCGCTCATGGACACGCTCACCCACGATCCGGTCAAACAGCCGACTCGTCCAAAGCTGCCACAGGTGATGGGCCCGGGCCTCATCACCGGCGCATCGGACGACGATCCGAGCGGTATCGCAACGTATTCCCAGGTCGGTGCGCAATTCGGCTATGGCCTCGCCTGGACACTCCTGTTCAGCTATCCGTTGATGGCCGCGATCCAGGAGATCAGCGCGCGCATCGGGTGCATCACCGGAAGCGGCATCGCCGGCAATCTGCGCGAGCACTATCCGCGCTGGTTGTCGACCAGCCTGGTCGGATTGCTGCTCGTCGCGAACACCATCAACCTGGGTGCGGACCTGGGCGCGATGGGCGCTGCGCTCAAGCTGCTGATCTCCGGTCCTGTCCTGCTCTACGTTTGCGGTTTCGGGCTGCTGTCGGTCGTGCTGGAAGTATTCACGCGCTATGCACGCTATGTGTCGGTTCTGAAATGGCTGTGCCTGTCGTTGTTCAGCTACGTGATCTGCGCCTTTGTCGTTAAAGTGCCGTGGGATCAGGTCGGCTGGGCCGTACTATTGCCGTCGCTATCCATCAAACCGGATTATCTCGTCGCCATCGTCGCTGTCATGGGTACGACGATCAGCCCCTATCTGTTTTTCTGGCAGGCAGAGCAGGAAGTCGAAGACGAAAAGGAGCGACCCGGCGCGCATCCGTTGACCCACGCACCGTGGGAAGCGCCTGCCGAGTTCGCGCGGATCCGCGTCGACACGTACCTCGGCATGGCGCTTTCGAATGTGATCGCGTTCTTCATCGTCGTGACGACGGCGACGACCTTGCACGCGCACGGACTCTTCGATATTCAGACTTCGGCGCAGGCGGCTGAGGCGCTGCGTGGCATAGCAGGTCCATTCACGTTCTTTGTGTTCGCCGCCGGCATCATCGGCACCGGTTTGTTGACGCTGCCTGTGCTGGCCGGCTCGGGTGCCTATGCGGTGGGAGAATTGTTCGCGTGGCGGGTGGGCCTCGCGCGGCTGCCCTCGCAGGCGAAGGCGTTCTACGGCGTGATTGCCGCCGCGACGGCAGTCGGCGCCGGTCTGAACTTCACGTCGATCGATCCGGTCAAAGCGCTCTATTGGAGCGCCGTCCTCAACGGTGTTGTCGCGGTGCCCGTGACGATCGTCATGATGCATCTCTCGATGCGTACCCGCATCATGTCCGGCTTCACGCTTCCGCCAGCTCTACGCATCCTCGGCTGGGTGGCGACAGGCGTGATGGCGGCTACGGTCGTGGCGATGGGGCTCGCCTGGTTCACATGAGGGAGCCGTTCTATCGCCTCGTATACTGCGCTCGCAAGGCTTCGATTTCATCCAGCAGATCGAGTGCGAGCGCGATACCCGCAGCGTTGATCTCGAGATCCCGCGCAAGATGACGGGCCTTGCGGGCACGTCGCAACGAGGCGCCGTCGAAGTGCGGGCCGTCGTCCTCGCTGACGCGTTTCGGCTCGATCGCGCCTTGCTCGATCCAATCGAATATCTCATTCTCAGAAGCGCCGGACACCCGGCACAATTCGTGTAGCGTGAACTCGATCTCTTCCTCGACGATCAGGCATTCGAGCCAGGCCGTGCGCGATTCGTTCATGATGGATCACCTGAGAAATGCGCGCGCGGGTCGAATTCGCAGGCCTGTCGTAGTGCCTCGTAAGCCGCGCGTGCCGGCTCACTGTCAGCCGACGGCAGGACGATGTTCAATTGCGCATAGAGATCACCCGATGTACCGGCCGGACCGCTCGCGGGGATTCCCTTGCCTTTCAGGCGCAAGCGTTGGCCGCCGCCAGAATCTTTGGGCACGGTTATTTCGACGGCTCCGTCAGGCGTCGGCACGGTAACGCGTGCGCCCAGTGCCGCTTCCCAGGGCGCAACCGGCACGATGATCGTCACATCGCGGCCGTCGACACGGAAATGTGCATGCTGGCGCAACGTGATTTCCAGGTACAGGTCTCCGGCACGCCCCTCTCCGAAACCGGCGCCCCCTTGGCCGGCCAGCCGCAGATGCTGCCCACCGTGCACGCCCTTCGGAATGGAGACATCGAGCGTGCGCGATTTCAGCACGACATGTCCGCTTGCTTCGAGCACCGGCGTCTCCAGCGAAATCGTGCGCTGCGCTCCACGATAGGTATCCTCCAGATCGATCACCACTTTGGCGTGGTGATCCTGACCCGGAACCGAGAAACCGACACCGGCATAAGCATCTTCCAACTCCTGGTCCGTCGCGCGTGCGTGACCGGCGCCGGCAGTATGTCGCGCCTGCCTGGTCGACCTACGATCACCACCGGCATCCTGGCCACGAAAAAGCGCGTCGAAAAATTCACTGAAGCGTGCATCCTCCGCACCGCTGTTGTCCGCGCCGCTGAATTCGAACCCTTCGTCCCACCGCGGCGGCGGCTCGAAGTCCTGACCGTTGCGCCACTGGTCCCCCAGCCGGTCGTAGGCCGCGCGCTTCTCCGTATCTTTGAGCACGCCATACGCCTCGCCTACCTCCTTGAAGCGCGGCTCCGCATCGTCGAGTTTGCTCAAGTCCGGATGATACTTGCGGGCGAGCTTGCGATACGTACGCTTGATGTCGTCCTGCGTCGCACTGCGCGGCAATCCCAGCACTTCGTAGTAGTCTTTGTATTTCATACCGAAGACCTTTGAGAAAATCCGCGCGCGCTGACTTCAGCGGTACCACAGCGGGACGAAGGAGCCGATGAAATGGCACCGTCGAGGCAATGCGAACCCTTCCATTTCACGGTGCGCGCAGGACCGACCGAAGTCGGTACGCTGCCGTACCGCATCGCGACAATTCAGGTGATCTGTTCATTGCATTACACCGCTATTGAGCGCAAGGTGGGCTATTCACTGTGCTGTTTACGGTCGACTGGCACGCCGTCGATATCCGAGTCGAGCCCAGCGAAATACACCGTTCGTCAAGGAGCCCACCACAATGATTATCCCTACCGCGACATACGACGGACACGAACGAATTCTTCGAGGCCGACATGTATAAACGCATTCTGGTAGCGATCGACGGTAGCGAGACGTCTGAACACGCGTTCGACAGCGCGCTGCAACTCGCACGCGCCAATGACGCGCAGTTGCAGCCACTCTATGTGGTCGACAACCCATTGATGGCATACGACGCCTCCGGCTATGACCCGACAATCCTGCGCGATGCCTTTGTTAAAGAGGGCGAGCAACTGCTGGCCGACGCACTGGCGCGAATGAAGCACGAGAACGTAGCCGGCACACCGCGGATCGTCGACGTCGCGCCGATCGGCGAGGACATTTCGGAACGGATCCGCATTTCCGCCAACGAATTCAATGCGGACCTGCTGGTGCTCGGCACGCATGGGCGACGAGGTTTCAAGCGACTGTTCCTGGGCAGCGTGGCCGAACGCGTCGTGCGCAGTGCAAGCCTGCCCGTGTTGCTGGTCCCGAGCCGGCAAACGCAAACCACGGTCGCGCAGACCGCCGGTCCCGCACACACCGACGTCGCTGCGGCAATGTATGAACTGCCGCGCTAATGGCGGCCGATGCATCGCGGCGCGCTAGGCGGCGATGATCACCTTGAGCGCGCGGGTTTCGGCCGCGTGCGCAAAGGTTTCATACGCATCGAGGATCTGCTCGAATGTGAAGCGATGGGTGATCAGAAGTTTGGGATCGAGCCTGCGGGAGCGCAACGTCTCCAGCAGCATCGGCGTGCTCACGGTATCGACCAGCCGCGTGGTGATGGTGATATTCCGGTCCCATAGGTGCTCCATGTGAAGGTCCACCTTCACGCCATGCACCCCGACGTTCGCAATCGTGCCGCCCGGCGCGATGATCTCCTCGCACAATTCGAAGGTGGCGGGTATGCCCACCGCTTCGATGGCAGTATCGACGCCACGCCCGGACGTGAGCTTCATGATCGCATTCACTGCGTTGCCGTCCGCGCTGTTGATCACTACGGTTGCACCGAAACGCTTCGCGGTCTCCAGCCGGTTGTCGTCCAGATCGACCATGATGATCTCGGCAGGCGAATAGAAGCGCGCCGTGAGCAACGCCGCGAGTCCGATCGGCCCGCTACCGACGATGGCTACCGTACTGCCCGGTTCAACCTTGCCATTGAGCACGCCGCATTCGAATCCCGTCGGCAGGATATCGCTCAGCATCACGAGCGCTTCTTCGTCGGCGTTGTCGGGAATGCGGTAAAGACTGGTATCCGCATGCGGGATCCGGACGAATTCGGCCTGCGTGCCGTCGATCTTGTTGCCGAGAATCCAGCCGCCGCTCACGCAATGGGAGTACATCTGTTTGCGGCAATACTCGCATTTGCCGCAAGCACTAATGCATGAGATGAGAACGCGCTCACCCGGCTTGAACGTGGTCACGCCCGGCCCCACCTCGTCGATGACGCCCGTACCTTCATGCCCGAGCACCCGGCCCGGCTGGCAGGTCGCGACGTCACCCTTGAGAATGTGCAGGTCTGTTCCGCAGATCGTCGTCTTGCTGATCCTGACGATGGCGTCGGTGGCCGCGTCGATGACCGGTTTAGGACGGTCTTCAACCGCTTTCTTGCCTGGGCCGAGATAGACCAGTGCCTTCATTTTCGGTAACTCCGGTTGCATGCGCGAGGTGCTGACTCTCGCCTCTTGCGGATTCAGCATCGGTTCGAGCGGTCAGAGCGCGACGGCGTGCCGGCTGAAGACTCGTGGCTCGCCAATCGGCATGACTATCCGGCCGTGCACCTCGTTGATCACATCGGCTGCGGACAGATAGAACGCGAGCGCCGCCGTGACAAGTCCCATGTAACCACCAGCCATTCGCAAGAGAGCCGAACCCGTCCACTCGCCACCCGCCAGCAAGCCGAACGTGATCCACAACGCCAGAAAGATAGCCTGCAGCGCGCGGGGCGAACGAAACGTGGCCAGCCACATATAAAACGTAAACACGCCCCACAGAAACAGATACCAGCCAACGAAAGCGGCCGGCACTTTATCGTGCAGAAACAGCACGAAGAGCGCGAATGACCACCAGAAAGCCCCGTAGCTTAGAAAGGCGGTCGCGCCGAAGGTGTTGCCGCGCGGCAACTCCATCACGCCGGCAATCGCCTGCGCCGTCCCGCCGTAGGCAAGCGCGCAGGCGAGCACGAGACCCATCGACTCGCCCGAGAACCAGCCGGCGTTGATCATGCTCAGCAGCCACGTCGTCAATGCAAAGCCGGCGAGACCCAGTGGCGCGGGGTTCGCGAGTGGTGTTTGGTTCGGTGCGCTGGCCATGGCCTGCTCCTGAAGATAAAATTCAATCCGGCGATCCCGCGGCCTGCGCGACGAATCACCCGAGTTGATCGAGAATCGCCGGATTTTCCAGTGTAGATATGTCTTGGGTGATTTCTTCGCCGGCCGCAAGCGAACGCAGCAAACGGCGCATGATCTTCCCTGAACGGGTTTTCGGCAGATTCTCGCCGAAGCGGATTTCCTTGGGCTTTGCAATCGGCCCGATCTCCTTGCCGACCCAGTTGCGCAACTCATTCGCGATTCTGATCGCCACGTCACCGGTTGGCCGCTCGCCCTTCAACACCACGAACGCGACGACGACTTCGCCGGTAGTCTCGTCAGCGCGCCCGACAACAGCGGCCTCCGCAACCAGCGGATTGGCGACCAATGCCGATTCGATCTCCATGGTGCCGAGCCGGTGGCCCGATACGTTGAGCACGTCGTCGATCCGACCGGTAATCGTGAAGTAGCCCGTGTCTTCGTCACGGACCGCCCCGTCACCCGCGAGATACAGCTTGCCGCCGAGTTCTTCGGGAAAGTAGCTCTTCGTGTAGCGGTCCGGATCGCCCCATACGTTGCGCAGCATCGAAGGCCATGGACGTTTGACGACAAGGATGCCGCCCTGCCCGTTCGGCACATCGCGCCCGGTCTCATCGACCACCGCGGCCATGATGCCCGGCAACGGCAGCGTGCATGAGCCCGGCACGAGCGGCGTGGCGCCCGGCATCGGCGCGATCATGTGACCACCCGTTTCGGTTTGCCACCAGGTGTCGATAACGGGGCAATGGCCGTGACCGACGTGCTCATAGAACCATGTCCACGCAGCCGGGTTGATCGGCTCGCCGACCGTGCCGAGCAGACGCAGCGTCGACAGGTCGAAGCGGTCCGGATGAACCTTCGGATCGGAATCGGCCAGCTTGATCAGCGAGCGGATGGCGGTCGGTGCGGTGTAAAACACGGTCACCCGGTGTTTCGCGATCATCTCCCAGAAGCGGCCGGCGTTCGGCCACGTCGGCACGCCCTCGAACACGACCTGGGTTGCGCCGATTGCCATCGGACCATACGCAATATAGCTATGACCGGTGATCCAGCCAATGTCGGCGGTGCACCAGAACACGTCGCTACGTTTTGCGTCGAAAGTCCACTTCATGGTCTGCGCGGCCCACATCAGGAAGCCACCCGTAGAGTGCTGCACGCCCTTCGGCACGCCGGTCGAACCGGAGGTATAAAGGATGAAGAGCGGATGCTCCGCGCCCACCCATTCCGGCTCGCAAACGTCTGCCTCGGCTTGCGTGAGATCATGCATCCACAGGTCGCGCCCTTCGTGCCACGCGACCTTGCCGCCCGTGCGCCGATAGACGATCACGCTCTTCACCGCGTCGCAGCCGCCCATCGCGAGGGCTTCATCTGCAATGTTCTTCAGAGGCAACGCCTTGCCGCCGCGCATCTGCTCATCGCAAGTGACGAGCGCAATCGCCCCCACATTGACAATCCGTTCATTGAGCGACTTCGACGAAAATCCGCCGAACACGACTGAATGCGTCGCGCCGATCCGGGCGCAGGCCTGCATGGCCACGATGCCTTCGATCGACATCGGCATATAGATCACCACGCGGTCGCCTTTTTTCACACCGCGGGTTCGCAGCGCGTTGGCAAAGCGGCTCACCTTTTCGAGCAACGCGCGATAGGTGACATGCGTGACAGTACCGTCGTCCGCTTCGAAAATCACGGCGACATGGTCCCCGTTACCCGCTTCGACATGGCGGTCGAGACAGTTGTACGAGGCATTCAGGGTCCCGTCTTTAAACCATTCATAGAACGGCGCGCGGGATTCATCAAGAATCGAGGAAAACGGCGTTTTCCATTGCAGCGTTTCGCGTGCGAGACGGGCCCAGAATCCGGTGTAATCGCGCTCCGCCTCGGCAACCAGCGCGCGATAGGCATCCATGCCGGATATCTCGGCGTAAGCCGCGACACTGGGGTGTGGGAGGAATGCCTGTGGCTCCTCCAGAGTCGAATCGGTAGTTGACATCATGTGTTCCTCGCACGCTTTTGCGCGTGCTTGAAAAATGCTTTCCGGCAAGCCGTCGCGCCGCCGTGGCGCAATGACCGGGCATGGCAATAGAAATCGGTGAGGGAGATCGTGACACGAGAGATTGCTTCGTTTCCGGTGGCTGCGCGACGCCAGGACCTTGCAATGACGGTGCACGCGCAGTGACCAGAAGTCGGTACGGTGGCGTACCAGTCTGGGAAATCCGCTTCGCTACGGAGATCGCCGGCCAGGCCGCGATCGATCTAAACCCAGGTATCAACCGTAAAGACGAAGACGTAGCGAAAATTGCCTCAGGGCGTCGATGCGACTTTGTTCCGCACGATGGCACCAGTCCTGCAACTGGCAGAGTAGCTGTTCACGAGAGAGATTCGAGCGCGTCCAGATTGCCGACAGATCCTCGCGCAATTCGACGTAGACACGAAGCGTCGGGGCATGGTCGTATACCCCTTTGGGCACCGGTTGACACGCCTTGGCTTGCCCTGCCTGCCCGTCGTCGCGAAACCAGTGTCTGACGCCACGCATAAGCAGGGCTTTCTCGCGGCGGCTCGTGTATTTCACATGCACCAGTTCCTGCCGGAAGGCACGCTCAGCCGTTCGGGCATAGCTTGCCATCACCTCGAAACGGTTTCGAAGTACAGCTTGCAGCGTGTCGTCGTCGATCTCCGCTTTGCCTTTGACCAGATGCGGCCGCAGCGCCACTTTCCTGACCGTGGCCAGCCCAAGCGCGGAAAGGACGCAAATGTACATCCAACCGATGTCGAACTCGTACCATCGGTTCGACAACTTTGCGGATGTCGCATAGGCGTGGTGATTGTTGTGCAGTTCTTCGCCGCCGATCAGGACGCCGATGGGAATCACGTTCGTGCTCGCATCAGGAGTGCCGAAGTTGCGGTAACCCCAGAAATGCCCCAGACCGTTGACCACGCCGCCAGCCCAGAAAGGAATCCAAATCATCTGGACGGCCCACACCGACACACCAACGACTCCAAACAACGCGACATCGATCACGATCAGCAGGCTGATGCCGAGGTTCGGATACTTCGCATAGACGTTGCGCTCAATCCAGTCGACCGGCGTGCTGTGGCCGAATCTGCGCAGTGTTTCCTCGTTATTCACTTCAGTGCGATAGAGTTCGGCACCGCCAAGCAGTACTGCCCAGATGCCCTTGATTTGTGGGCTGTGAGGATCTTCTTGTGTCTCGCACTTCGCGTGGTGCTTGCGGTGCACCGCAGCCCACTTGCCTGTCACCATGCCGGTCGTCATCCACAGCCAGAACCGGAAAAAATGGCTGACGAGAGGATGCAGGTCGAGTGCGCGGTGAGCCTGGCACCGGTGCAGGTAGACCGTCACACTGACAATCGTGACGTGCGTCGATATCAGCGTAGCCAGCAGGATCTGCCACCCGGAAAAGGCAAGCAGGCCGTCCGAGAGGAATGCGAGCGAAGTACTGAACAAGTTGGCCTTCTTTCTACAGCAACGTAGCGCCGATCCGAACGTTTCGCTGCCGATCAGTCGTATCGCGCAGCGTGCAAGACCTTCAGCATGCCGGAATTCGTAGGAGGCGTCGGTACGGTGCCGCACCGGTTGACAACACTTCGTGACAGGTGCGCGCTTAAGTGGGGACAGCGTGGCGGCAGAAGTGGAGGTTCTTCGCCGAAGGTTGCCGCGCACCCGGAGCGAAATGTCCGGGATCGCAGCAACCCGGCCAGATGAGGGCTTTGCGGGAACTAGGGTGACATTGTCCCTAAGCGGACATTGAACGCGCTCATCCGCCGCGTCCACGCGTTGTGGCTGCGTTCACTGGCCATAGACGTCAAAGTCGAAATATTTTTTCGCGATGCTGTCGTATGTGCCGTCCGCGCGTGTGTCGGCGATCGCCTTGTCGATCTTCGCCTTCAGGTCGGTGTCTTCCTTGCGCAAACCGATCGCGGTGCCGCTTCCGAGCGTCTTTGCATCGTAAAGCGCATTGCCGGCAAACGCAAAATCCTTGCCTCGCGCCGTGCGCAGGAAACCGACATCAGCCTGCACGGCGTTCTGCAGCGATGCGTCGATGCGGTCAGCGATCAGGTCGGAGTAAACCAGATCCTGATCCTGGTAAGAGACGATCACCGCGCCGACCGGCTCCCAGTAAGTCTTCGCATAGGTTTCCTGGATCGAGCCCTGCTCGACGCCAATTCGCTTGCCCTTCAGCGTTTCCGGCGTCGGCGTGATCGCCGAGCCCTTCTTCGCGACGAGGCGTGTCGGGATACGGAACACCTTCGACGAAAACGCGATCTGCGCCTGACGCGCCGGCGTCATCGACATTGTCGACAGCACGCCGTCGAACTTGCGCCCCTTCAGTGCCGGAATCATCCCGTCGAACGCGTTTTCGACCCACACGCATTTTGCGTTCAGACGACGGCAGATCTCATTGCCCAGGTCGATGTCGAAGCCAACGAGCTTGCCGTCGGCGGATTTCGATTCGAACGGCGGATAGCTCGCGTCGACACCGAACCGCACGGTCGACCATTCCTTCGCGATCGCATTGCCGGAAGATATGGCCAGCAGCGCAATGGTCAGGCTTGCAAGCAGGTATTTCATGTTTCTCCTTTCATGATTTTTTAAACGAATGAGCGGCGGGCCCCGCTGTCGGAGCCATATCCGGCGCGCAGCGCCCGCCATTCGACCGTAATTCGTCCGGTCTTACCAATTCATTAAAAAAATCAACTCATGCGTGCGGTGCATGTCAACACGCCACCGGCCGGCGGCCGAGTTCCTGACGCGCCTTTTCATTCCATGACGAGATGAGCGGGCGTCGGACTGAGGCAAGGTCCAGGGAATGGAAGGCGCAGCCGTCAGGACGGCTGCGCCTTCGCCGACAACGTCAGACAGTCTGACCCGCGCCGAGGTCCGCACCTGTCGTCGGATCCGAAGCCACATCCGACGCCGTTCTCGATGCCATTGCCTGCAACACCTTCACGTCGCGTTGCGATACGTTGACGGTGGCCATGCCGTCACCACCATCCACGGCCGGCTCCGGAGACTCGACGAACTCCCAATCCGGGCCTTCGTTCCATGGCCCACGCGGCGCATCGTCGCCTCGCGACATGTTGTAGTACACACTCGTGTATTGCGGCACGCCAGGGAGCTTGCCCTGCGGAAAGTTTGGCTGGATCGAATGCAACGCCTTCTCGAACGATTTCTGGTGGGCGATTTCTCGTGTCATCAGAAAGCCGAGTGTTTCCTTGATGCCCGGATCGTCGGTGACATTGATCAGGCGTTCATAGACGATCTTCGCACGAGCTTCTGCCGCGATGTTCGAGCGCAGATCGGCCGTCGGATCGCCGATCGTGTCGACATAGGAGGCGCACCAGGGCACGCCGGCCGAATTGGTCAGGGCCGGGCCACCACCGTACAGCAGCGCCGTCGTGTGGGAGTCGTTTCCTCCCCCCGTCATCGAACGATAGAGCTCCGCCTCCGCTTCCACGGCTTCGGCCAGTTGGCCCTTGGCACTTTTGTTCAGCATCGCGACGATCGAGCCAACGATTTCCAGATGGCTCAGCTCTTCGGTTGCGATATCGAACAACAGATCCTTTCGGCCAGGATCATCTTCGCCGACCGCCTGGGTGAAGTACCGGCAAGCGGCACCGAGTTCGCCCTGCGGTCCACCGAATTGCTCCAGCAGCAGATTCGCAAGACCCGGATTCGGCGCGGCGACGCGCACGGTGTATTGGAGGCGTTTGTTATGGATGAACATGAGGTTTCTCCGGTAACTGGCCGAAGCAACTCCGTACGGGTGCAGACGTGGACCTGTTATGTCCCTGTACCTGTCCAGAATCGCATGCGACCATGGATCAACCCGGACAGCGGTGCAACCGAATGGCTGCCCGCACCCAACGGTGGGCGTCCGGCTCTCAGAGCGGACGCTCTGGCGGATGCACGGCGGAAATGCCGTGCATGGCAACGCATTGCCGATCGTTGTTCAGCATGCGCTGTGCCCATCGTGCAAATACCGTTGCTCAACTGGCCATGCGGGGCCAGCACCATGGCTCTGCGGAAAAAATCAGCGAGGTGGCGCCGACGCCTCGTGAGTTCGATTGACGGGCGCGCCCGCAAGTACAGAAGAGTTATTTACGTGCTCGCCGCCAGGCATTTGGGTAACGGCACAGTGAATCGCTACCTGGTGCGCGGCAGTCGTACGGCGAACGCAGTTTCGCCTTGTCCGGAACGCACTTCGATCTCGCCCCCGTGAGCCTTCGCAATTTCGCGCACGATATACAGTCCGAGACCGAGGTGGCTGTCCTCCTCGTAGCCTTCCTCAGGACCCACGCCGCGCCTCAGAGGCTCAAAAATCTGTTCCATGGCTAGCGGCTCAATTGAAGTTCCGCTATTTGCGACAACGATACGAACATCCTCCGCCTCACCGGTCACAATGACATGCACCGGTGTATTCGGCGCGCCGTACTTGACTGCGTTCAGAACGAGATTGCCGAGCAATTGTTGCAGACGTTTGCCGTCCCAATCGCCCTCGGATTTGCCCCGCATCTCCAGATCGAACTGGCGATCAGGATGTATTGTGCGAAGCTGGTCCAGTTCGTCGCGAAAGACGGTCGCGAGATCAATGTGGGTCGGAACGATGTTAATACCCAGACCGAGCTTCGTCCGGTTGAAATCACACAGATCGTCCAGCAGAGCCTGCATGCGCGAGCCGCTTCGGATCAGGCGGCTCGCAGCACTCGCCACCCTCTCCCCGGCATTCAACGCGGCGAGATACGACGCTGTCATCTGGATGGTCTGAAGCGGGCTGCGCATGTCGTGCCCGAGCATTCCAAGCAACAGGTTGCGAGCCTGCTCCACTTGCGCGCTGAAAAAGCTGACCGATTCGGCGAGCGCCTGATCGATTGCTTCGTTGAAGCGGATGACGTCGTCCATGACCAGTTCCTCGCGCGGGCATTGGTCCATCCATAGCCGCAGGACGCTGGCGCGCAGAGCGCGGTATTCGGCCGTCAGTTGCCGGATGTCGAAACCGCTTCGTGCTCGAAGAATGGCATGTGTTTGTGCCGCCGTCTCCGGGGCATCGATCATTCGGGGCGCGCGCCCCTGTGATTTTTCAAGTTGTGCTTCCTTCGTCTGGGCGGTCGACAGATCCTTCGCCACTGCCTCGAGAATCTGTTGCGCGTGGTCGCGTAAAGCCGGGGATTGCATATTCCCCGCGGCTGGCAACAGGGTGCCGGCGAACGCCTCCCATTGCGCCAGGATCGCTTCCATGTTCCGCAGGATGAAGTCAGCCAATCGCATGTGCGCCTCGAATAGTGGCAAAACCTTGAACTGCGCGGTGATGCCACGTCCATGTTACGCGGAAATCCGCCGTGCGATCGGTCCGGGTCCGCCAATTGCGTTCGTCCGCTACACGATCCGGAGAAACGGCGATGAAGCCTGTCCGCTCTCACCATTTACTCATTGCAGACGACGACCCTGCTCTGCTCGCCGCATACGTCCAGTATTTCGAGCTTCACGGCTACGAGATTCGAGCCACACGAGACGGAGCCGATGCGTTATCCGAGTACTGCCGGTGGTTTCCCGCAGTGGTTATTCTTGACGTCCAGATGCCTCGACTCGACGGTCGAGAGGTGGCCAGGAAAATCAGGGGTCTCAGGGGCAAGCCCATACCATTGCTTGTCGCGGTGTCCGGGTTGTCGTCGCAGACCGAGAGGGCCGTATCGCTCAGGTCCGGTTTCGATCACCATTTCGCCAAACCGGCCCAGCTTCCGGTCATTCTTTCCGCGATTGCTTTCCGCTCACGTACCCGCGACCCGGACATCGCCCAGCTTCAGAGCCGTTGTTGACCATCCGTTCTCGGAGCATGTGCACGCCGGCAACCTCGCAGATTCAACGGGCCGCACGAAGTTCGGACGGCTCGAAATAAAAACTCCTGTTCCCCGCCAGGCGCGCGACCATGAAGTCGATAAATGTCCTCACCCGCAGCGGCTGCTCGGTTCGATGACGATAGTAGATATAGACCGCCTCGCGCTGGGTGACATGCTGAACCAGCAACGGAACCAGTTGGCCGCTCCTGATCGGCGCGATGGCTGAAAAGCTGCCGAGTTGACCAATGCCGAGTCCGGCGATCACGGCCGCCGTCTCGGCGTCGGTGTCATTGACGCATAGGGCGGTGGCAACGTCGCGGTAGACGATTTCATCCCCGATCAGGAATTCCCACGGGGCCTGCTTGCCCGTGTTCGCGCGCCGGTATCCCGTGCAGCGGTGAGCGTCGAGTTCGTCGATAGTGCGCGGCGCGCCATGGCGCTCGATATAGGCGGGCGACGCGCAGACGATCAACTGGATCGGCAAAAGCCGCCGCGCGATGGTGCCGCCCGACGGCGGAGACCCGCCGCGAAACCCCACATCGGCGCGATCGTTGATCAGGTCGGTGAAGTGGTCGTCGAGTTGCACATCGAGCTGCACGTTCGGATGCAATTCAGCGAATTCCAGAAAGTAAGGCCACAGCACCAGATGCCCTATCGCCCTTGGCGCGCTCACCCGCAGCGGGCCCGCAATCTCGGCTTTCGATCGGCGCGCGTCGTCGAGTGCGGACGAGAGGACGGCCAAAGCAGGCTTCACGCTGTCGAGCAGGCCCTGCCCCTCCTCGGTCAAACTCAGCTTGCGCGTGGTTCGATGGAAGAGCCGCACGCCCAGCTCCTTCTCCAGTTGCATCACCGCGTGGCTCGCGGCCTGCGGCGAAATGCCCTGATCCACGGCCGCCTTGCGCAGGCTTCCGAGTTCCGCCGCCCGGACGAATATGGTGATCGCACGAACTTCGTTCACCGCCACCCCCATTAGCAAATAAAAGTTGATTATCAGTCTAGCAATCTACGCCTAGTTCGTGCGAATCAATACTCCTATGATCCGTTCACACCCACCCCAAACGTAGGAGAAGCATCATGGTTGAACTCACGAAGAACGGCTTCAAGCGTGTCTGGTTCATCACGGGCGCGTCGCGCGGCCTGGGCGCGCTGATCGCCGAGGCGGCCCTGGCTGACGGCAATGCGGTGGTCGCCGCCGGCCGCAATGTTGCGGCGATCGTCGAGCGCCTCGGCGACTCGCCGGCATTGCTGCCCGTGGCGCTGGACGTCACGGACGAAGCGCAGGCGAAAGCCGCCGTTCAAGCCGCGCTCGAAAAATTCGGCCGTATCGACGTTCTGATCAACAACGCGGGATTCGGTTTGCTCGGCGCGATCGAGGAGTCCACCGACGCGGACGTGCGCCGCATGTACGACACCAACGTGTTCGGGCTGCTGACCGTCACGCGCGCCGTTCTGCCGGCGATGCGCTCGCAGCGCGCCGGCCACGTCATCAATATGTCGTCGATCGGCGGCTATCGGGCCGCCGCGGGATTCGGCGCGTACAGTTCGACAAAGTTCGCGGTCGAAGGCTTGACCGAAGCATTGCACGCCGAATTGAAGCCGCTCGGCATTCACGCGACGGTCGTCGAGCCAGGTTACTTCCGGACTGACTTCCTCGACACGTCTTCGCTCGTCGTCGCACGCGAGGTCATTGCGGACTATGACGCGACATCGGGCAACGTGCGTCGGATCGCTGCCAACCTGAACCACAACCAACCGGGGAATCCCGCCAAGCTCGCAGCGGCGATGATCGAACTGGTCGATGCGCAAACGCCTCCGCTGCGTCTGCCGCTTGGCACCGACACGCTGAAGGCCATCGCTGACAAGAATGCCTATGTCGCGCAGGAAACCGAAACCTGGAAGGCCCTGTCGGCATCGACTGACTTCAACGATTGATAGTTGACGCGATCAGATAGACGAGCGCCGGGTGACGGCCAGCAATTCCGTCCGGAAGACAAGCCGGGCGAATTGAGCAATCGAAGCCGTCACCGGTGAGATCGACAAAATAATCGCCGTAGGCAGAGCTCGTCTCGATGAGCGGAGCGAATGGCCTATCAATCACCGATCGCTCTGGCATCTTGCTCCGTGCCCGCTTGCTTACGCATCAGCAGGAGCAACGCGATAAGCACGAGGACTATCGTCAAGCCGACGAAGAGCAGCGTCGCGCGTTGAATGTCGGACATCTGCACGGCGATACCAAGGCCGATCACGGGTAGCGAGATCGCCACATAAAGCACGACGAAAAAGCTGGACGTGACTTCCGCTCGCCGTTGCGCAGGTGCCGCGGCCGCGATCTCGCCCAACCCGGCGCGGAAGCTGATGCCCTGCCCGATGCCTGCCAGGGCCGTGCCGAGCAAAAGCGCGCCGAGCGATTGCGCCGGCACGCACAGGCCGACACACATCAGCCCCACGACGAGTCCAACGCAGCCGGCCGCTTGCCTCCATCGGGCAGTAATGAACGTCTGCACGATCTGTCCGAGGGCGGAGCACGCGAACAGCAGGAACACGATCGCGCCGGTCACGATGCCGCTCTGAAAGCCGAGTACACCGCGAATCAGTTGAGGGGCGACCGCCGCAAAGAAGCCCACCACGACGAAGCCTGCAAAGCCTGCCAGCGCGGCAGGAATAAACGCGGGGCGTACTTCGGCGGGAAGCGAAATTTTCTGGACGCCGAGCTTCACGCGCGAAGGAATCGCAGCGGTCTCCGGCACGCCAAGGACGATCAGTGCGGCGACACCGACGAGCATGAGATGCGCCGCATAAGGCAAGCGCATCGGCAAGGGAAACAGTTCGACGAGGATGCCGCTTAGCAACGGGCCGCAACCCAGCCCCAGCATATTGGAGGCGGTAGCCGCGAGCATCGCTTTGCTGCGCCACGCAGGCGGCGCGAGTTCGATCACGGCTACGGTGGCGGTTCCTGTGAAGATGCCGGCGGAGATACCCGACAGCAGGCGGCCGAGCATCAGAAGCGCCAGCCCGTCGCTGAGCAGGAATGTCAGCGCCGACGCGGCCGACGCACACAGTCCCGCCAGCAGCATGCGACGACGGCCTAGCTGATCGGACCAGTTGCCGACCAGCAGCAGCGCACCCAGCACCCCGATTGCATACGACGCATAGATCACCGTGATGATGGTCGGGGTAAAACCATATTGCAGCTCGTAGTACCGATAGATCGCCGTTGGTAGCGTAGTGCCCATCATGTTGATCGCGAACGCCAACGCGACAGCCAGAAATGCGATCGGGGATTGCGGTGCGGCAGAAGCGGCTTTCATGAAACGTCCCAACGGTTGCTCGAACAGTGCGCGCAATTATGGGCAATTTCTCACGACCTTGCTGACAGCTCGACGCTCATGCTGAGCGTCGAGCTCCTCTTGCTACGACTACGCTAAGCGATGGGCACATCACGCGGACGTAGATGATCGATCCGCTTTTCGCCGTGGTCGAACTCGCGGCGCGCCAATTCCATTTCACTCATGTGGGCTTCGACCCAATCCCATATCCCGCAGATCTTGTCGAGCAGGCTGCGTCCCAATGGCGTCAGCTGATAGTCGACTCGCGGCGGAATCACCGGATGCACGTAGCGCGTAACGAGGCCGTCACGCTCCAGCTGCCGCAATGTCTTGGTGAGCATTTTCTGGCTCACGCCCTCCACCACTTCGCGCAGCCGCGAAAAGCGCATCTCGCCGTGCGTGCCGAGCGCGTCGATGACGAGGATCGTCCACTTGTCCGCGATCTGCTCGATGATGTTGCGCGCGAGGTCATCGGTTTTTTTTTGCGGGTTGTCGTGCGCGCAAGCGCCGTCGTAGCAATTAGTTTCCATGGGGAAAGTATGAAACCGTCAGGTGCCTTCTTGTGATCGCCGGATGCCGCTGAAATAATCGGCTCGCCTGCCCGTTCGATGGGCACGTCGCCGTTAGTCAGATTGCATTCGACCCGTATGCGGTGCTTTACGCAGTGCTTTGATTAAAGAGCTTCACATGACTATTGAAACAATCGCAATTGAAGGTTTAACGACCCCCGTCTCACGCATCGGCCTTGGCACCTGGGCGATCGGCGGATGGATGTGGGGCGGCACCGACGAGAAAGACTCGATCGCGGTGATCCGCCGGGCGCTCGACAGCGGTGTCAATCTGATCGACACGGCACCGGTGTATGGCTTCGGCGCTTCGGAGGAGATTGTCGGCAAGGCGCTGGCCGACGGGTATCGGCACAAGGCGGTCATCGCGACCAAGGTCGCATTGGAATGGCACGACGGCGCAGTGTTTCGCAATTCGTCGCCAGAGCGCATTCGTCAGGAAGTAGAGGATACGCTTCGGCGCTTGCGGACAGATTACATCGACCTGTATCAGGTCCACTGGCCCGATCCGCTGGTGCCGATCGAAGAGACCGCCGCGGTGCTCGACGCTCTGCGCAAGGAAGGCAAGGTGCGCGCGCTGGGCGTGAGCAACTTCTCGCCGGCGCAAATGGATGCGTTCCGCCGTGTGGCGCCGCTGTCGGCCACGCAGCCGCCGTACAACCTGTTCGAGCGCGATATCGAGCGTGACGTGCTGCCGTATGCGAAACAGCATGGGCTCGTCGCGCTGGCCTATGGGGCATTGTGCCGCGGACTGCTGGCGGGGCGCATCGGCGTCGAGACGCGTTTCGAGGGCGACGATCTGCGCCAGCGCGATCCGAAGTTTCGCGAGCCGCGTCGCGAGCAGTATGTCGCGGCGGTGAAAGCACTGAACGTGTTCGCGCGCGATAACTTCGACAAGTCGGTGCTCGCGCTGGCCGTGCGCTGGGTGCTCGACCGCGGTCCGACGATCGCGCTGTGGGGTGCACGCCGTCCTGCGCAACTGGACGGGATCGACGATGTGTTCGGCTGGCATCTCGACGAGAAGGCGTTCGCGCAGATCGACGCGATTCTCGCGCAGTTCGTCAAGGATCCCGTGGGGCCGGAATTCATGGCGCCGCCGGAACGCGTACTCGTTGCGTGAAGGAGCCATCGATCATGCGAACTCATCGACGCACCTTCATGCTCCGTTCAATCGGTGCCGCAGCGCTCGCGATCACCGGACGCGCTGTCTGGGCCGCGCCCGCGCAACTTCAGGAGAGCGATCCCGCTGCGCAGGCGCTCGGGTACAAGACCGACGCCACTCACGTCGATCGCTCGAAATACCCCCATTACAGCGACAACCAGCGCTGCTCGAACTGCCAGTTCTTCCAGGGCAAGCCAGCCGACGCCAGCGCGCTGTGTGCGCTGTTCGGCCCGAAGCAGGTGAACGGCGCGGGATGGTGCAACGCCTATCAGGCAAGAACATGAACGGTGCGCGCCGGTAAGGCGATGCCATGCAGCGTCGACAGGTGCGTGCGTCGACAACAAGGAGTGGACGGATGGAACTGATTGTGAATGGCGTGCGTCACAACCTCGACGCCGACGCGAATATGCCGCTGCTATGGGCGGTGCGGGACCTGTTGGGATTGCATGGCACCAAGTTCGGCTGCGGCGTGGGCGCATGCGGCGCATGCACCGTGCATCTGGATGGCGTGGCGGTGCGTTCGTGCGTGACCTCGCTGGCAGATGTCCAGGGCAAGCCCGTGACGACGATAGAAGGCTTGGGCAAAGGCGGCGAGCATCCCGTGCAGCGAGCGTGGAAAGCCGCCAATGTGCCGCAGTGCGGCTACTGCCAGCCTGGCCAGATGATGCAGGCAGCGTCGCTGCTGAAACAGACGCCGAAGCCGAGCGACGAGCAGATCGTCGAAGCGATGTCCGGCAATGTCTGCCGCTGCGGCACCTATCAACGCATCAAGATTGCCATCAAGGCAGCAGCGGAGCAGGCGTCATGAGTGAAATCGTCAATCTGAGCCGGCGCCGGGCGCTGAAGGGTACGTTGGCGGGCGGGATGGTGCTGGGCCTGCATGTCGGCGGCGCGCGCATGGCGTTTGCAGCGAGCCCGCTCGCTTCGGCGAGCGGCGCCAAAACCGTATTTGCGCCGAACGTCTATGTGTCGGTCGCGCCGTCCGGCGAAATCGTGCTGGTCGTGCATCGCTCCGAGATGGGCACCGGCATCCGCACCAGCCTCGCCATGATCCTCGCCGACGAACTCGATGCGGACTGGAACACCGTCGAAGTCGTGCAGGCGCAAGGCGATGCGAAGTACGGCGACCAGAATACCGATGGCTCGCGCAGCATTCGCCAGTTCTTCCAGCCACTGCGTGAAGCAGGCGGCGCCGCGCGGCAGATGCTGGTGGCAGCCGCCGCTGCGCAGTGGCGCGTGAGCCTGGCGAGCTGTCGGACTGAACCCGGCCATGTCGTGCATGCGGCGAGCGGACGGCGGCTTTCATACGGTGCGTTGGCGGTCGCCGCGGCACGTCAGCCGGTGCCCGGCGTCGCCACGCTGCGCCTGAAAAGCGAGGACACGTGGCGCTATATCGGCAAGTCGCTGCCAATCGTCGATCTCGACGACATCGTTCATGGCCGGGCGACGTACGGCATCGATGTCGTATTGCCGGGGATGAAGTACGCATCGGTCGAACGTGCCCCCGTTTATGGCGCAACGCTCAAGAGCGTCGACTCGAGTCAGGCGCTGAAGGTGCCCGGCGTGCTGCGCGTGGTGCGTATTCCAGCCGCCCCGCTGCCCGCCGGCTTCCGGCCGCTGGGCGGCGTCGCGGTAATTGCGACCAGCACGTGGGCCGCACTGCAAGGACGCCGGCAACTGAAGCTCGAATGGGACCTCGGGCCGAACGGCACGTACGATAGCCACGCGTATCGCAAGACGCTTGAAGACGCTGCGCAACAGCCTGGGAAGGTGGTGCGCAACAACGGCGATACATCGGGCGCGCTGAAGAACGCCACGCAACACGTATCGGCCGACTATTACGTGCCGCACCTCGCGCACGCGGCGATGGAGCCGCTGGCCGCGACGGCATCGTTTGCGAACGGCGCGGTCGAGGTCTGGACCGCGACGCAAAACCCGCAGCAGGCGCGTACCACCGTCGCACAGATGCTCGGCGTGCAGGAGCAGGCCGTGACGATCAATGTCACGTTGCTCGGCGGTGGCTTCGGCCGCAAGTCGAAGCCGGACTATGTGGCCGAGGCCGCATTCCTGGCGCGTGAAGCCGGCGCGCCCGTCAAGCTGACGTGGACACGCGAAGACGACATACGTAACGACTATTTCCACGCCGTGTGCGCGCAGCACATGGAAGGCGGACTCGACGCCCAGGGCGCGACGATTGCGTGGTTGCATCGCAGCGTGTTTCCGTCGATCGGTTCGACGTTCACGCCGAACGTGGTGTACGGCTCGGCGGGCGAACTCGGTCAGGGCGTGACCGACATGCCTTATGAAGTCGCCAATGTGCAATGCGAAAACGGCGCGGCGCCGGCGCATACACGCATCGGCTGGTATCGCTCGGTGTACAACATTCCGCACGGCTTCGCGCTGGGCTCATTCGCCGACGAACTCGCCGCTGCCGCGCGCCAGGACCCGGTGCGACATCTGCTCGCGCTGCTGGGCAGTCCGCGCCATGTCGATCTGCATGCGCTGGGAGTCGACTATCCGAACTACGGCGCGTCGATCGACGAGTATCCGATCGATACCGCGCGCTATGCCGCCGTGGTCCGCGCGGCGGCGGTGCGTTCGAACTGGTCCGCCGCGTTGCCCGCCCGCCATGGACGCGGCATCGCCGTTCATCGCAGCTTTCTGACGTACGTCGCGGCGGTCGCGCAAGTGCAGGTTGCCGACGATGGCTCGGTGCGTGTAACGCGTGTCGATCTGGCGGTCGACTGCGGACGCATCGTCAATCCCGATCGTGTGATCGCGCAGTTCGAAGGCGCGGTGGTGATGGCGCTCGGCAACACGCTGTACAGCGAACTGACCTTCAGCAGCGGGGCCGCCGATCAGTCGAACTTCACGGACTATCGGGTCGCCCGTATCGACTCCGTGCCGGACACGCACGTGTACATCGTGCCGAGCGCCGCTCCGCCCGGCGGTGTGGGCGAACCGGGCGTGCCGCCGACATCGGCTGCGATCTGCAACGCGATCTTCAATGCGACGGGCAAGCGAATCCGGGCGTTGCCGGTGGATACCGCGCTATTGAAGCGGACGTGATCGGCGAATGGTTGAGTGCCGGAAGCAGCAGCTTGTGCGAGTCTCGCGATCACTTGATTTACCGACGGGCGACACGGCATAAGAGACGTTCCATCGGCCACGTCTCACTGTGTCGCGCCGGCGTGCCGCAATGCATCTTCCGCGGCCGGGTTGTGTTGTGCGATCGCCATTTGCAACGCGGTCCCGCCGCGCGCATCGACATGATTCGCGTCGGCGCCGTGCGCGACAAGCACCGCAATCATATCGAGCCGGCCGAATAACGCGGCGAACGACAATGCCGTTTCCCCCGCGTTGTTGGTTTGATCGATGGCGCAATGCGTGTCGAGCAGCGTCATTGCAATATTCGTCTCGCCTTTGAAGAGCGCGCCCATCAGCGCCGTGTTGCCATGCCGGTCGGCGGCGCAGGCGTTGGCGCCTGCGGAAAGTAAAGCCTTCAATGTCTCCGGATGATTGTCATACGCGCTAAGGATCAGCGCGGTATAGCCCTCGGGCGTCGTCGTCTCGAGCGGGAAATGGGCATCGATCAACGCCTGAACAATATCCGTGCGTCCCGCGCGCGCCGCGGCAAACCAGTCTTCGGTGTAACGCGGCGTGTCCGTCGCGGCCGAATACGTTCCCGGCTGATACACGTGTTGCGCACAACTGGCCGTCAACAGTGCGGCCAGGGCGGCGGCCGCCACGGTCCGAGCAAGGCGCCGGGCGGTGAAAGAGCATTGCATTACTACGTCCTCCGTGAGAAAGCCTGCCTAATCATTCGGGAAGCCTGCTTGCGCAGGCCTCCCGCGCAAGCTTCAGTTATCGCTCAGGTGTGCTGCCGCATCCTTCACTCGGGTGACATCCGCATGGGTCGCCTGCGCGAGGCGGGTGCCGTAGTCGGCATCAGCCTTATAGAAGTACGAGAGCATCGCGTACTTGTTCGCGTCGTTGGTCACGCGGCCAAGGTCGCCCGACAGCGCCGTAATCAGATCTGTCTTGTCGGTCGCGGACAGCGTCCGGTAGTACTCGCCGGCTTGACGGAAGTCGAGCGTCTTGTGAATCGCTCTCTGCTGGGTTGTCCCCTTCAGCGGTGTCTGCACGGACTTGTACTTATCCTGCTGTGCGATTTCAGCGACTCCGGATGGCTCGTAGTTCACTTCGCCCTTTCGATCGTCCTCGTTCATCAAGCCGTCCTGGTTGTTGTTGTAGACCGGGACGATCGGACGATTGATCGGCAACTGGTTGTAGTTCGGGCCGAGGCGATACATCTGCGTGTCGGCATAAGCGAACAGGCGGCCCTGCAACATCCGGTCTTCGGACGGCTCGATGCCCGGCACGAGCCGTGAAGGCGCGAATGCCGATTCTTCCGTGGACTCGAAATAGTTATCCGGAATGCGGTTGAGCGTCATCGTGCCCACCTTCTGCTCCGGGATGGAGGACGGCCACACCTTCGTGTCATCGAGCGGGTCGAAATCGAACTTGTCCAGATCCTTCGGCGAGAGCACCTGGATATAAAGATCCCATTGCGGATAGGAATGCGCCTTGACCGAGTTGTACAGGTCGTTGGTCATCATGTTCCAGTCGGCGCCGATCGAATGCGGGATATCCTGGGGACGAATGCCTGCGACGCCCTGACGGCTTTTCCAGTGGAACTTCACGTAGTGAACTTCCCCTTTCGCGTTCACGAACTTGAATGCGTGCACACCGAAACCGTCCATGTGACGATACGAATCCGGCATGCCCTCGTCCGTGTAGAGATGCGTCAGCATGTTCGTCGCTTCGGGCGAGTGAGCAAAAAAGTCGAACGCCAGATTCGGATCCTGCACACCCGTCACCGCCGACGGTTTGTTCGCATGCACGAAGTCAGGAAACTTGATGGCGTCGCGAATGAAGAAGATCGGCCAATTGATGCCGACCATGTCCCAGTTGCCTTGCTGCGTGTAGAACTTGATAGCGAAACCGCGCGGATCTCGTGCCTGCTCGGGCGACCCGCGATAGCCCATCACCGTCGAGAATCGAACGAAGACCGGAGTCTTCGTTCCCGGCGTGAACACCTGGGCAGTGGTCAGCGAACTAAGGTCTGTCGTCGGCACGAACTCGCCGAAGAGACCTGTGCCGCGCGCATGAACGACGCGCTCGGGTATGCGCTCGCGATCGAAGCGTTGCAGCTTCTCAATGAGATGAGAGTCCTGCAAAAGAACTGGACCTTCAGGGCCCGCCGTCTGCGAATTCTGGTTGTCGCCGACCGGCGACCCGCTATCCTGGGTCATATCCGCGGCATGCGCCGGTTGAGCGATCGAGATTGCCGAGATGATTGAGAAAATGCTTGCTGCAATCTGTGTCTTCAGTATTTTCACGTTGTATTCCTGGGTTCAGTTAGAAGCCGGAGGAATCCTATTGCTCAGCTATTAGATTAGCCAATCTCTTTTTCCTATCATCTCAATAGAGGCCGAATTACTTTCAAAGATAACAATGGCGGGACGCAAGGAGGAGATGGGCGCAGTGCCTCAACACAGAACGATTGCAGGTGGTCAGTCGCTGCATGCTTTATCTGTAATGAGAGCCATTACAATTGAATTTAGTCTTTCAGCACATACCCTTATGAGCAATATGTTTTTATCTGTAATATCTGATCAGCATTAAATTATTTTATAAACCACCTTAACTAAACCTTATCATTGCGCGGAATAACGGCAATGAATGAGCGGCGTGCCCATTTGCGCAAAGGTGATTTCGACATCCGGTACTTCTGAGGCCAGCTACCCGCGCCTATAGTCAGCTCAGCTTTCGGACGCCAATCCAACTTCGTGACGGATCCGCACGAAGTTTTCCCAATCCAAAGGAGCAGACCATGTTGACCCGTACGTCTCTGGCGCCTCTCGCCGAACCCGCCGACGCGACCCTCGATGCGCAATACTTCGAATACACGTCGTCCGCCAATCCGATCGGCGCGAAGCTCATCTCGCGGGTGCCCTTCCGCAATTTCCCGCCTTCGCTATACGCGGACGGAGTGACCCGGATCGTGCCGCTCGACCTCTCCGCGGAGTTGGGTTGCCCTAGCCCCGCGACCGGTCCCGGCCTGAGCGCCAATTTTCTGCGCATCAACGCGGGGGACGCATTGACGCTCGCCCCGAACGCGACCTCGCAGGTTTGCTACGTCATCAGCGGGACCGGCAGCGTGACGCAGGCCGACACCCACTTCCCGTTCGCGCAGGGCGATTTCTTCACCTTGCCCGGCGGCGATGCCGCTGTGCTATCCGCCGGCACGACGGCCACGCTCTATTACGTCAACGACGCGCCGCTGCTCACCTATCTCGGCACGACCGGCGTCACGGCGCGCTTTGCGCCGACGCTCTACCCGGCCGCTCAGGCGCAGGCGGAATTGCGCAGGGTTTCAGAAGAAGCCAATGCGGGCCGCCGCAACCGCATCAGTGTGCTGATGGGCAACGCCAACTTTCCGCAGACGCGAACGGTCACGCATGTGTTGTGGGCCATGTTCGGCATCGTGCCGCCCAACTCGATGCAAAAGCCGCACCGCCATCAGTCGATTGCACTCGACTTCATCGCCGGGGGCAAGCCGGGCGTGTATACGCTGGTCGGCACCGAACTGGATGAGAGCGGCAATATCGCGCATCCCACCCGCGTCGATTGGGAAGCCGGGATGGCGTTCGTGACGCCGCCGGGATACTGGCATGCGCACTTCAATGAAACGGACGAGAACGCTTATGTGATTCCGATCCAGGATGCCGGCTTGCAGACCTGGCTGCGCACGCTCGACATTCGCTTCGCCCGTTAAGCCCGAAGCGCCGGTGCGAGTCCGTCGTCCCAGTACGGCGGCTCGCCAATCGCCTCGGCGTAGAAGTCCACGAACGCGCGCACCTTCGACGATACGATTTTCTTCGGCGGGTAGACTGCCCAGACCGCTGGTTCGGCGCGCCCCGTGCGCGCTTCCCATTCTGGCAGCGCGTGCTGCAGGCGCCCGTCGCGTAGGGCCGTAGAGGCGAGCCACGTCGGCAGGAGAGCAAGCCCGCAGCCGGCCACGGCGAGTTCCAGCACGGCTTCGGAGTCGTCCGCGCGCAGGCGCCCTCGCAATGCCACCAGCACCTGCTCGGGCGATGCCTGTGCATCCGCGATGCGTGTGAACGACCATTTGTCGTCCGGCAGCAGGGACAAGCGAAGCACATCGTGCGTGGCCAGATCTTCAGGGACGCGAGGCATCCCGCTCCGCTCGAAATACGCCGGGCTGCCGCAGACGATACGACGATGCGGCGCCATGCGTTTGGCCATCAATGACGAATCGGGCAGTACGCCGATACGGATCGCCACGTCGATGCCGGCTTCGATCATATTGAGCGTTTCGTCGGTCGACACGATATCGAGGCCGATGTCAGGGTAGCGCGTCATGAACGCCGGCAGATGCGGCACGATATGCCGGCGCCCGAATGCCGGCGGCATCGTGACGCGCAGCATGCCTTGCGGTGTGCGGTTCAATGACGAGGTCACCTGGCGCGCGTCATCGAGTGCCTGCAGGGCAAGCATGGCGTGCTCACGAAATAGCCTGCCGCCTTCGGTCAGGACGAGCCCCCGCGTCGACCGGTTGAACAGGGCAATGCCCAGATCCTTTTCCAGTTCGCTCACGTAGCGCGAGATGGTCGAGGTCTTGACTGCCATTTCATGGGCCGTCTTGCTGAAGCTCTGCAGTTCCGCTGCGCAAACGAAGGCGCGTACCGCGGCAAAATAATCCATGGCATGTCTGACGCGAATCGAGCGTTCTACAGGGAACTTCAAAACCGGACCCGCGCAACGCTCTGCCCGCGAGACTTCGGCGCATGTGCGCGGACCGGACGAGCCGGATTTTGCTTAGACCGGTAGTGTACTGGCAGGAGCGCATGAAACCATGAGCGGTACTGCGGTCGCGGGCGCCGATCGTTCCGACGCCAGGGGCGTGATCTTTCGCTGACCGTCGTCGAAAGCCAGTGCCGCCCTGCTTGCCAGCTGCGAGAGCGTAGCAACTGCGAGTCGACGATCGTCGACCTCGTTGAACCCGTTCGATCACAGCAACGGCAGCGTCAGTCTGATGTGCTCCGCGAATACCGTGACCAGATGAGCCGGCCGCTCTCGCTCGAACTTCAGCGTAATGCCTATGGTCGGCAAAGGCGGAAGTGCAGGATCGCCATTGAGTATGTGGAGATCCGGGGCGACGGCAGTCTGTGTGAGGACGGCAACGGCCTGCCCCGAGCGGACCAGGGCCGTGAGGCCGGCAAGACTGCTGCTCGCATAGGCGATGCGGTAGGCCCTGCCGGCACGTCGCAGCGCTTCGCAGGCCGCCACGTGGTCGAGCGTGTCCGGATCGGAAAGCGCCAGCGGCAACGGGTCGAAGTGTGCCGAGTCGAGTCCCGGATAGCCGACCCAGACCAGCGGCTCGCGACGAATGATGTCGTCGTACGAGGCGTCTTCCGGCAACGAGATCATGGCAAGGTCCAGCGCATGCATCTCCAGTTGTTCGAGCAATCGCGGCGTGGGAGCGCAGATCACTTCGACCAGCGCATGCGGATGCTGGCTCGAAAACTGACGCAGTAAATGCGGCAGAAAAACGGCGGCGTAGTCGTCCGGGCAGCCGAAGCGGATCGTCCCCGACAGCCCTTTGCCGGACAGATCGGCCATCGCCTCGTCGTGCAGTCGCAGAATGCGTTGGGCATGGATCAACAGACGTTCGCCG
Source organism: Paraburkholderia sp. RL17-347-BIC-D (assembly GCF_046027915.1). Taxonomy (NCBI): domain Bacteria; kingdom Pseudomonadati; phylum Pseudomonadota; class Betaproteobacteria; order Burkholderiales; family Burkholderiaceae; genus Paraburkholderia; species Paraburkholderia sp. RL17-347-BIC-D. Next base: position 608,399 of record NZ_JARESS010000001.1, on the reverse strand, counting down.
GGATTGGTCAGCACCACCCCACGACCCGTGCGCTGGAACAACGGCTGGTCGACGATTTCTTCGAGGCGCTTCATCTGCTGACTCAGCGCCGACTGGGTTCGGCCGATCCGGTTCGCCGCCCGGCTGAGCGCGCGAACTTCGGCGACGACAGTAAATGATCGCAGCAGATCGATTTCGAGTGAAAGACTCAAGGTATTAGGTCCGCTTCTAGCTTCGATAAGAACTATTCGATTCTATGAAACCAGAGAGCCATCTAGACTGCAAGTTATTCCCGCTACCCGCCAAGGAGAAGCAAGGTGTCCCTGAACAATGATGCAGTTTTCTGGCGCAACGCCAGGCAGCACCTGATCCGCTATGGCGGCACCTTCGAGCCGATGATCATCGAGCGCGCCCAGGGCAGCTTCGTCTATGACGCGGACGGCCGCGCGATTCTGGATTTCACCTCCGGGCAGATGAGCGCGGTGCTTGGGCACAGCCATCCGGAAATCGTCGCGGTCATCAACGAATACGCCGGCAAGCTCGACCATCTTTTCAGCGGGATGCTTTCGCGGCCGGTGGTCGATCTTGCGACCCGCCTCGCCGACATCACGCCTGACGGACTCGACCGGGCACTGTTGCTCAGCACGGGCGCGGAATCGAACGAGGCCGCGATTCGCATGGCGAAGCTGGTCACCGGCAAATATGAAATCGTCGGTTTTGCGCAGTCCTGGCATGGCATGACGGGGGCGGCAGCCTCCGCCACCTACAGCGCCGGTCGCAAAGGCGTCGGTCCGGCAGCAGTCGGCTCCTTTGCGATCCCTGCCCCCTTCCTGTACCGGCCGCGTTTCGAGCGCCACGGTGAGTACGATTACCTGGCGGAATTGGACTATGCGTTCGATCTCATCGATCGTCAGTCCAGTGGCAATCTCGCCGCCTTCATTGCAGAGCCGATCCTCAGTTCCGGCGGCATCATCGAACTGCCGGAAGGCTACATGGCCGCGTTGAAGCGCAAATGCGAGGAGCGCGGCATGCTGCTGATTCTCGATGAAGCGCAAACCGGGGTCGGCCGCACGGGCACGATGTTCGCGTGCCAGCGCGACGGCGTCACGCCCGACATTCTTACTCTGTCGAAAACGCTAGGCGCCGGTCTGCCGCTCGCGGCCGTCGTAACTTCCGCACAGATAGAGGAGCGGGCCCACGAATTGGGCTACCTGTTCTATACGACTCATGTATCCGATCCCCTCCCCGCCGCCGTCGGTCTGCGGGTGCTGGATGTGGTCGAGCGCGAGGGGCTGGTCGCGCGTGCGAACCTGATGGGCGAGCGACTCAAACGCGGCCTGCTGGATCTGATGGAACGCTTCGAGTGCATCGGCGACATTCGCGGCCGGGGGCTGCTTCTGGGTATGGAGATCGTCAAGGACCGCCGCACGAAGGAGCCGGCGGATGGGCTTGGCGCAAAGATCACGCGCGAATGCATGAACCTGGGGCTCAGCATGAACATCGTGCAGTTGCCGGGTATGGGCGGTGTCTTCCGGATCGCCCCTCCGTTGACCGTCCACGAGGATGAGATCGACCTGGGCCTGGCACTGCTCGGGCAGGCGATCGAGCGTTCGCTGTAGCTGCCTCGGCATTCGGCGATAAGCGACGGGCGGCCCGTTCAGTGATGCGCGTTGAGGCCACGACCCAGGTCCGTTGCTCGCCGGATGCGGAAGTTCGATGGCCGAGACGCTCAGGCGGCTACGCCGCGTCCGCCCCGCGCCCTGCGTGTGCCAACGCCAGCGCCAGCCTTGCCCCCACCTCGGCATTGTGTTTCACGAGCGCGATGTTTGTCGCCAGACTGCGCCCGCCCGTCAGCGCCTTGATGCGAGCCAGCAGGAACGGTGTCACGGCCTTACCGGTGATTCCTTGCGCCGCGGCCTCGGCGAGCGCCTGCTGGGTCAGCGCGTCGATCTCTTCGAACCTCATCGCTGCCGCTTCCGGCACCGGCGTGCTCAATATCACGCCGCCCACGAGGCCCAAGTCCCACTTGGTGCGGATGAAGCGTGCCTGCTGCGCCGGGTCGTCCAGTCGGAAGTCCGAGCGGAAGCCGCTGTCCCGCGTGTAAAACGCAGCAAAATTGTCTTGCTCGCAACTGAGCACCGGCACGCCGTGCGTCTCCAGGTATTCCAATGTGAGGCCGATGTCCAGGATGGACTTCGCACCGGCACAGACCACCGCCACGGAGGTCTTCGCCAGTTCCTGCAGGTCGGCCGAGATGTCGAAGGTTTCCGGCGCGCCCCGATGCACGCCGCCAATGCCTCCGGTGACGAAGACCTCGATGCCCGCCAGCGCGGCACATATCATCGTGCCGGCCACTGTCGTGGCGCCGAGCCCGCCGCCGGCCAGCACAGCCGGCAGGTCGCGGCGGCTGACTTTGTGCACGTGGTCCGCGCGGCCGAGCAGTTCCAGTTCGTCGTCCGACAGGCCGATGCGGATTCGCCCATCGATCAGCGCGATCGTGGCGGGCTCGGCGCCCAGGTCACGGATCGAGGCCTCCACTTCGCGTGCCGTGCGGACATTCTCCGGGTAAGGCATGCCGTGAGCGATGATGGTCGATTCAAGCGCCACGAGCGGGCGGCCAGCGGCCTGTGCCGCGGCCACGGGTGCGCTGCAGGTTAGCCAGGAGCGTGCAAGGTTCGCAACCATGTCGATGTTTCCGGCAGTGTGTGATTCGCTTAAGTATGCAACACAGGGCTGGTCCGCGGTTCACGCGTTACAGCGCGATGGCGCCTATCATTACGGTACTGAACATGTCGGATGGTCGATGTCGGGTCGGGAGGTTCCATGCCACCGCTACGCGCAATCAATCTTCTCCAGTCGACGGAAGGTGTCCGGCTCCATGGTCCGGAGCGCGACCGCTGGCGCCGTTGGGGGCCTTATCTGAGCGAGCGGCAATGGGGCACTGTTCGCGAAGACTACAGCGAATATGGCACTGCCTGGGACTACTTTCCGCACGATCATGCGCGCAGCCGAATGTACCGCTGGGGTGAGGACGGCATTGCCGGATTCGGCAACGACCCGCTCGACTGGTGCGTGTCGCTCGCGCTCTGGAACGGGCGCGATCCGATCATCAAGGAACGGCTCTTCGGGCTGACGAATGAGCAGGGCAATCACGGCGAGGACGTCAAGGAGCTTTACTTCTATCTCGACGGCACACCGACGCATTCGTACATGAAGATGCTGTACAAGTATCCTCACGATGCGTACCCGTACCAGGATCTGATCGACGAAAACATGCGGCGCGGCGCCGATCAGCCCGAATATGAAATCCTCGATACGGGCGTGTTCGACGATAACCGCTACTTCGACGTCTGCGTCGAGTATGCGAAGCACACACCCGACGACATCGTGATGCGCGTCAGCGTCGAAAACCGCGCGGATCAGTGCGCGGTGCTTCATGTGTTGCCGCAATTCTGGGCGCGCAACAGATGGGCGTGGTCGGGCAAGCCCGGCAAGCCGTCGCTCACGCTTGAGTCGAACACCAAGGAAGGCGCTCGCGTCGTCGCGCACAGCCCCGCGCACGGAACGATGATCGTGACGGCGTCGGCGCAACAGCCGCTCGAGTGGATCTTCTGCGAAAACGAAACAAATGTGCGCCGTATTTTCGGCGCCGAAGGCGCGGGGCCGTTCAAGGACGGCTTCAATGACTACCTCGTCGACGGCGACGAGCTGGCAATCCGGCGCGACAAGGGCACCCGCGCCGCCGCGCATGTGTGCCTGCGCTTCGCGCCTCATGAGCGCTCGGTGCTGTACCTGCGCTGGCGTCCCGAATCGGCTGCGGATGCCGTGCCGCTCGACATGGAAGCGCTCTTCGCGCGCCGGCAGGCGGAAGCCGACGAATTCTATGCTGCGCTTCAGCACGACATCCCCGACGCGGATGCGCGGCTCGTGCAGCGCCAGGCGCTCGCCGGCATGCTGTGGACGAAGCAGTACTACCAGTTCGACGTGACGCGCTGGCACGACGGCGACCCCGGGCAACCGAATCCACCGGGAGCACGCAGGCACGGCCGCAACGCGGACTGGCGGCACATGTGCAATGGCGACATCGTGTCGATGCCCGACAAGTGGGAATACCCGTGGTACGCATCGTGGGATCTTGCATTTCATGCGGTCGCGTTCGCCGTGATCGATCCCGACTTCGCGAAGAAGCAATTGCTGCTGCTCGTGAAGGAACGCTATATGCATCCGAACGGGCAATTGCCGGCCTACGAGTGGGCGTTCGGCGATGCGAATCCGCCAGTTCATGCATGGGCCACATGGCGTGTGTACGAACTCGACCGCGAGGTGACCGGCGTCGGCGATCACGAATTTCTCGAAGTCATGTTCCACAAGTTGCTGCTCAACTTCTCGTGGTGGGTCAACCGCAAGGACGCCGAGGACCACAACATCTTTCAGGGCGGCTTTCTCGGGCTCGACAACGTGGGCATCTTCGACCGGTCTTCGCCGCTGCCCACCGGCGGCCGCATCGATCAGGCCGATGGCACGGCATGGATGGCCTCCTACGCGCTCGACCTGATGCAGATCGGACTCGAACTGGCGATGACGAACAGCGCGTACGTCGAAATCGCGGTGAAGTTCTTCGAGCACTTTCTGTACATCGCGGAAGCGGTCAGTTGCGGCGAAGGGTGCAGAACAGGGTTATGGGACGCACAAGACGAATTCTTCTACGACGTACTCCACCTGCCGGACGGCACCCGTGTGCCGATGCGCATTCGTTCGATCGTCGGGCTGATTCCGCTATTCGCCGTACACGTGCTCGAGGATCGCGTGTACGGCCATCTGCCGGGATTGCGCGAACGGCTGGCGTGGTTTCTCGATCATCGGCCGAATCTCGCCAGGCTGGTGTCGCGCTGGACCGAACCCGGCACGGGTAACACCACGCTGCTGTCGTTGTTGCGCGGACAGCGGATGACCGCGCTGCTGCGCCGCGCACTCGATGAAGCCGAGTTTCTCTCCGGGCACGGCGTGCGGGCGCTGTCCCGTGTGCATCGCGACGCACCTTATGTCTTCGACCATGATGGCGTGAACGTCTGCATTCAATACCAGCCGGCCGAATCGGACTCGCGCGTATTCGGCGGCAATTCGAACTGGCGTGGGCCGGTCTGGATACCGGTCAACTACCTGCTGATCGAATCGCTATATGAGTTCCATCGCTACTACGGCAATGAGTTTCGCGTCGAGTACCCGACCGGATCGGGCAAGCGTTTTTCGCTGAGTGAGATTGCCGACGACCTCGCACGGCGTGTCACCACGCTCTTTCTCAAAGATGCACAAGGCGTGCGGCCGGCGATGGCGGCCTATCCGATGCTGCAAGCCGACCCGCGGTCGCGGGATCTCATCCTGTTCCATGAGTACTTTCACGGCGACAACGGACGCGGCGTCGGCGCTTCGCATCAGACCGGCTGGAGCGGGCTCGTGGCGCTGCTCTTGCAGCCGCGCATGATGAAGCTGTCCCATGTTGCGGCTGATGTTGCGTCGGTGGAGGCGCCATTGGTGGAAGACACCGCACCGGCCATGGGCCGGTAGCGTTTGGGCCGCTAGAATCGGCGGCCACCAGCCGGAACGAAAGCTGGTGGCCGCCGCTGCAATCGACATCTCGGGCATTGCTGCCGCGCAAACTTGTCCTTAACGGTTGACCACGCTCCTCGGCATCGTCAGCACGATGGCGGCCGCCACGAGCAACGAGGCTGCCACGCAATACAGACCCATGTCGGTGCTGTGCGTCATATCCTTGATCCAGCCGACCAGATAGGGACTGACAAAGCCCGCCAGATTGCCGACCGAATTGATCAGCGCAATGCCCGCGGCCGCCGCCACGCCACCGAGGAATGCAGGCGGGATCGCCCAGAACTGGCACAGTGCACCAAGGATGCCGATCGTGGCGAACGTGAGGGACACGACAGCCAGCGCGACGCTGTGGGGCATCAGCGTGCTCGCCACCAGGCCGATTGCGCCGATCACGGCGGGCAGCGCCACATGCCAGCGCCGCTCCTTGCTCCGGTCCGAACTGCGTCCCAGCAGCACCATCGCGATGGCCGCGGCGCCGTAGGGGATCATCGTCAGCAGGCCGACGTTGAAAGCGTCGTTCACGCCCGAGGCCTTGATGAGCGTGGGCAGCCAGAAGCTGATGCCGTACAGGCCCATGATGATGCCGAAGTAGCACAGGCACAGCACCCACACTCGCCTGTTGGTGAATGCGCCGCTTGCGCTATGCACCTCGATGTGCCCTGACTCGTTCGCGAGCCCCTTCTCGAGCTGCGACTTTTCTTCAGCGCTCAGCCATTTCGCCGCGCTGATCTTGTCGTCGAGGTAAAACAGCACGGCAATGCCGCCGATAATGGAAGGCAGCGCTTCGAGCAGGAACAGCCAGCGCCAGCCCACCATGCCGCCCGTGCCGTTGAAGGTGTTCAGTATCCAGCCCGACAGCGGACCGCCAATGACGCCGGCAATTGGAATCCCCGTCATGAACATCGCGGTGATCTTTGCGCGGCGCGAGGACGGAAACCAGTAGGTCAGATAGAGGATGATGCCCGGAAAGAATCCGGCCTCAGCGACGCCGAGCAGGAAGCGCAGCACGTAGAAGGCGGTAGGCGTCTTCACGAAAATCATCGCGGCGGAAATCACGCCCCAGCTGAGCATGATTCGGGCGATCCATTTGCGCGCGCCGAAACGATGCAGCGCGATGTTGCTCGGCACTTCAAAGATGAAATAGCCGATAAAGAAAATACCCGCGCCCAGGCCGTAGATGGTTTCGCTGAACTTGAGGTCGGTCAGCATCTGCAGCTTGGCAAAGCCTACGTTGACCCGGTCCAGATAAGCGAAGACGTAACACATAAAGAGGAAAGGAATCAGCCGCCACGTCACCTTGGCGTAGGTCCGGTCCTCGGCGTTGGCTGGCGTGACGACATCGCCGTAAGCGGATTTCAACATCGTTGTCTCCTTGAATCGCCGCCGGCGCGCTTGACTGTCGCGCCAGTGCGGCTTGTTGTGTATGCGACGGCCTATGCTGGCCGTTCAGTCGAACATGTCCGGGCTGGTCTGCACGAGCTGGTCATAGATGGGCTGGAAATGCAGCCAGCCGATGTATTCGCTGCCGACATGTTCGCGGCTATAGCGCGAGCTGTGCTCCGGCACCATGACGGGTTTGATGCCGGTGGCCTCGACCAGCAACTGCTGCTGGCAGCAGCGCTCCAGCGCGATGAACCAGAACGCGGCGGCTTCGATGCTGTGGCGGCTCACCGTCAGCAGCCCGTGATTCTGGTGAATCGCCGCCTTGACGTTTTTGAAGTAGTCGGCAACCGACAGCCCGGCCTCTTCCTCGACCGCGACTGCGCCGGCCTCGTCCTTGATCACGATATGGTCTTCATAGAAGGCCGCGGCATCCTGGGTGATCGGGTCCAGCGGACGTCCGAGCGCCGCGAACGCGGTGCCGTAGACGGAGTGCGCATGGCACATCGCCACGATGTCGGGATTGGCTTCATGCACCGCGGCATGCAGCACGAAGCCGGCGCGGTTGAGCGCGTACCTGCCTTCGACGACTTTGCCGGTATGGTCGGCCAGGATCAGGTTGGAGAGCTTCACCTGGGAGAAATGCACGGCCATCGGATTGGTCCAGTACAACTCCGGGAACTCGGGATCACGCACGGTGAGGTGGCCGGCGAAACCGTAATCGAGATGGTGCAGCGCAAAGGCGCGGCATGCGGCCACGAGGCGTTCCTTGCGGTGCTGGCGCTCCTGCGCGAAGGACGAAAAGTCGGGCAGCTCGGGGAACTTCAGCCCTGCCTGCTTCGGCCGATAGATGGAATTGTTCGAAGGATGCGAAATCGTGCGGCGCAGTTCGGCCTGCTGCGCGCTGCTATCGATTTTTCCAGTGCCGGTGCTCATGGTGTCTCCTGTGTTGACGGTGATCGCATGCCGCTAACGATAAGGAAACACCCGGCGCCGATCTAGGCGCGCCGGGCAATAGGATTTATTACGCCGATATATAAATGCCGGGCGCCTAGGGCTTTTGCCAGGGCGGCTCGCGGAAGACTTCGACGAAATAGTCGATGAAAGCGCGGATGCGCGGCACCAGTTGGCGCTCGGGCAGATAGACGACATGGATCGCGGTGTCGTCCTTCGCCTGGTACTCCGAGAGGAGCGGCACCAGATCGCCTCGGCGGATCGCGGGCAAGGCAAGGTGGGCGGCGAGTCGCATGATGCCCACGCCGGCCACGCACAGCTGGAACAGGGTCGTGCCGTCGGTGCTGCGGAAACTACCCTGCACCACGACGCGTTCGAGCCTGCCGTTGATCATGAACGGCCACTGGTTCAGATGCTCGCGTGGCGACTCCCAGGTCAGGCAGGCGTGCCTGGACAGGCCGAGCGGCGTCACGGGCGTGCCGTGCGCGGCGAGATAGTCCGGCGAAGCGACGACGATTCGTTGCAGGTCGCAGAGCTTTCGGCTGCGCAAAGTGGAATCCTGCAGCCGGCCCATGCGGACCGCGACATCGAAGTTGTCCTCGATCAGGTTGACGTTGGAGTCCGACAGGGAAAAATGCACGCACAACTTCGGGTAGGACGACAGGAAACCGGGCAACGCGGGCACCAGTTGATCCATGCCAAACGCTTGAGGCACGCTGATGCGCAAGTTGCCGGTCGGCTCGCTGGAGCGGACCTGCGCTTCCGCTTCCTCCAGGCTATCGAGAATGTCGTTGCAGGACGAAAGAAAACGCTCGCCCTCATGGGTCAGCCGCTGCGTGCGCGTCGAACGATGCAGCAGTTGCACGCCGAGCCTGCGCTCGAGACTGTTGACGCTTTGACTGACAAAGGGCTGGCTGACCCCCAGAAGATTCGCCGCCGCGGTGAAGCCGCCGGCCTCCACGACCGCCTTGAAGACGCGCATCTCGAGCAATCTTTCATCTTTCATCTGTCGAATCCATGTGCAGCAACGGGCTGCACAATTTACCCGGTTTGGCTTCGATACCTTCCCTGTCCGCTATCTACGGATCGTGGAAAGCATGGCTCTTACTGAGGCTGATTCCATGGCCTGCGGCTTGCCAAACGTCACATCATGCCGCCGGCGGCAGTACTTGTGCTGCCGGCGCCGGACGAAGATGAGGACGCCGCTGTGAGCGGATGGGCGAGCCCCGCCGCTGATAGGAGCGCGACGGCGGCCTGATCGGGCATGCCGTTGGTGTCGATCGCGCCCGCTGCCGCCAGCGCGTCGAGATCGCTGTCGACGCCGGCTTGCCCAACATTAAACGGCGTCGTCAGAAACGCCGGCGCCGTCAGCGTGACACCGTAGCGCTGTTGCAGATTGGTGACGACCGCCGATTGCGCAGCAAGCACATCGGCCTGATTCGCTAGCACTTGCTGGAACTGTGCGTTACTCGGGAAGCCCGCAATCAGAGCGCTCTCGGTGGTGCCAAGTTGAGAAGCGAGATAGACCAGCATCAACTCGGTCTCTGGCGTCGTATTGAAGGTGCCGCCGGCAAATGCGAGCGAATGCAGGCTCGTGCCGCCGGAGGTCACGGTAAGGATGCAGGGCAGCGCGGCGTTGAACGTGAGGGTGTAGTGCCCACCGCCGTCCGACAGGGCGGAGCCCGAACCCTGAGCACAACTGACGCTGACCGCCGCGCTGGCGAGCGCCTTGCCGGTGGCGGCCGTCCCGGATAGCGTGACGTCGGGCACGCTATTTCCGCTGACACACCCGCCGAGGCTAATGCAGGTATTTCCGCCGCACGCGACGAGCGTTGCAAGCGAAGCCACGCAAATTGCAGCCACTGCCGGGCGAACGAAACACGCATAGTGAGTGTTCATGGTTGCCTGCCGTTGATAGATCGGGATCGGACAATCGGTTTCACGCAAAAGACCGGCGCTACGTTTTATTTTAGCGTCCGATGCCCCGAGGTCGTTGCAACCTCAATCAGATTCGCTGTGTTATCGGCTGGTGAACGAATACAAGGAGATCGACGCCGCTCGCGTGATCAGAGACATCGCGTCGGCGCGCTACCGCATGACAAGCCGGAAAGGACCTTCGAGACGAGGATCGCCTGGCGCAATACGCCGGCCTGATCTGATGGATTGCAGTCCGAGGACGAAGGCGCGGTTCAGGACACGGCGACGGCATAAACCGCGCCGGAATCAACCGGGTGTTCGGCAACCCGGAAGAGACCCGGGAACGATGCTAGCCGTGCGCGCGGACCCGTTTGCCCGCCGCACCGTCGTGACGGGCGGGATCGCCGTGCGAAATGCCGCGCTCCGCACGATCCGCCTCCTCGTAGCTTGCGAACAACTGGCACACGGCTCCCGCATCGAGACAGCCATGCAGCAGTTCGCGGAACCGATGGTCACAGAAGCGCTGCGCGACATCGGCCAGCAGCCGCAGGTGCGTGCTGTTTGCCCATTCCGGGACGAGCAGGACGACCACGTCGCTCACCGGTTTGCCATCGGGGGCATCGAACGGAATCGGCGTCGCGGGACGAACGTAAAAAGCCATGGCCTGGCGCAGCAATCGTATTTGACCGTGCGGCACGGCTACGCCCTGGCCGAGGCCTGTCGAGCCTAGCGCCTCACGTGCCGTGAGCCCTGCAGCCACGCCCGTTGCCGGTAACCCATAGTGCCGTTCGAAGAAACGGCCGAACTGCGCGAAAAGTGTCTCCCGGTCAGCCACGTCCAGGCCGAGCAGAACATGATGCGGTGTAAGCAGTTGCGCAAGGGTGTCCCCTTTTTCAACCGCTTCGATGCCGTTGGATGGCGAGTCGGCGCGCGGCTCGCCATCCATCAAATCCCGCCAGGCGTCCGTCGGCGCCTCGGGGATTTCAAGCAGCCGCCCCACCTCGGCGGCCGGCGCCAGATGCGCGAGCCGTTGAATCGCTCCGTTGACTGCGTCCTTGGGTAGATAGAGCGATAACCGCACGCGGCCCGTTCCGTGCAGCGGCGCGACACGAATGGTCCATTGCTGATCGCCGCAGTCTCGGATCAGCGCCTGGCGCAATGGCGTGGCGTGCTGGGCGTCCAGGGTGACCCGCATCATCACATTGCGGCCTGGCGCGGACCGCGAGCGGTCATGGGGCTGAGTTTTGCCGAGTCCAAGAAGAGTCCGTAGACCAACCAGCGCGCGACTCATGGCGGCTCCTGTGCATTGTCTGTCATCAGGTTAACCAAATCGCCGTTAACTTGCTGTAAATAATCGCTGCGACGCGCAAACAGATCAGAGCATCGTGGACAAGCATCGTTTTGCCGTTTCGCAGAAGCTGCGACCGAGTGCCGAGTGGCCTCATACAAACGCGAGGTTGACGGCAACGAGCGCACGGTTATTGATGGTCGCGCGCAGTCGGCCCACGGGTGTCCCTGCCGGAGCGACGGACCGCTTGGGGCGGTTGTCCAATGGTCCGCAGGAACGCGCGCCTCATTCGCTCCCGATCCGAGAAGCCGACTTCGTCTGCGATCACATCCAGAGATAAACGCCCTTTTTCCAGCAATAGCCTGGCGGCTTCCACTCGCAAATGTTCAACGGCTTTGGCGGGGGATTGGCCCGTTTCAGCACTGAACGCCCGACTGAACTGGCGTGGACTGAGGCCCGCGACGTCGGCTAATTCCTCGACGGTCAAGGCATTGCGCAGATTGGCGTTCGCATGGTCGATCGCTTTCTGGATCCGGTCGGATTTAGGCTCCAGGTCGAGCAACGTGGAGAACTGCGATTGCCCGCCGGCGCGGCGATGATAAACGACGAGCTTGCGGGCGACGGCGCGTGATACGTCCTGACCATGATCCTTCTCGATCATGGCGAGCGCCATGTCGATCGTGGCTGTCATGCCTGCCGACGTCCAGATCGGTCCGTCGACGATGAAAATCTGGTCCTCTTCGACGGCTATCTCGGGAAAACGGCACTGCAGATCGTGCGCGAAGCGCCAATGTGTCGTCGCTCGTCGACCGTCCAGCACCCCTGCTTCAGCCAGGATAAAAGCGCCCGTGCAGGGTGCCGCGATGCGCCGCGACGTACTCAGCGCGCGCCTGACGAAGGCTGTCAATGCGGCAGAGACGATGTCGATCTCGACGCCGGAGCCAAACATGACGGTGTCGAACGCGGCGTCGCTGAATGGCTGCGTTTCTACACGGATACCTGCCGAGGACAATACAAGGCCGCCCTCTTCAGACAGAACCGTCACCTGGTATGCCTGCTCTGCGAGCACGACGTTCGCCAGTTCAAAGGCGGTGACCGCCGCGAAGCCCATTAGATAGAAATTCGGGAATACAACGAAGCCGATCGTGTGCATAGCGTGCCGAGGTCATGTCCTGAATCGCTTGTATATATGACATTTGAGACATGGTCAACGACGCTTATTCTCTACCCATACCGCTCCGGCGCAAAAAGCCGGCCGGATGGACCCCGTGATCGCGTGCCAGTCCAAGCGCGACGCGCGTCTTCGGACTCAACCTCAAACCGCTTATCGCAAGAGCTTTCGTATGGACCGTCGACTACTGATACTGGCCGTGGGCATGTTCGCAATGGGTACCGACAACTTCGTAGTTGCCGGTATTCTTCCAGGCGTCGCTGCATCGCTGAATACATCCGTCAGCCTCGCCGGGCTGATGGTCACCTTTTACGCCTTGACTTACGCGTTGGCTGCCCCGGTCATGGCGGCTTTGGCGGGCGGCTGGCCGCGCAAGCTTCTGCTGGTTTCCGCGCTCGGTATCTTCGTCGCCGGCAACATGCTCAGCGCGGTCGCTACGGACTTGCACTGGGTTTTATTTAGCCGGGCTCTGTCGGGATTCGGCGCAGCTTTGTTCTCGCCTACTGCATTGGGCGTTGCTTCTGCGCTTGCCCCGCCCGAAAAACGCGGCCGAGCGTTGGCTGCGGTCACAGCCGGCTTGACGGGAGCGACAGCTCTCGGCTCGCCGATCGGCACGTTTATCGGCGGTTTCGGAAGCTGGAGAACGACTCTCTGGTTCGTCACCCTGCTCGGGGTCGTGGCGATGATCGGCGTCTGGACGATGCTGCCATCCGTTCCCCGGCCTGCATCTGTCAGGTTGCGAGAACGGCTTGCGCCGGTCCGCGATGTGCGGATCGCGCTCACCTTGCTCACTTCGCTATTCGCCTTTGGCGGGTTCCTCATGGTGTACACGTATGCGGGCGTGGTGCTGCAGCGTGTCACGCACGGCGACGGACGCATTCTCGCCGGGATGTTTTTGCTCTGGGGCGTGGCGGCGACGGCCGGGAACCTCTTATCCGGCCGCCTTGTGGACCGATTCAAGAGCCGCAACATCATCAATGCGATGCTGTGGCTTGCCATCATCAATTTTTGTGCGTTGCCGTGGACATCCGCGCATGCATTCAGCACTGCAGTTGCGCTCACGATCTGGGGCATATGCGGCTGGGGGCTCATCGTCCCGCAACAACATCGGCTCGTTCAGCTCTCGCCGGGCGTGGCACCCCTGCTGCTGGCCCTCAACAATACCGCGACATACATCGGGCTTGCCTGCTCCGGCGTGCTTGGCGGTGCAGTGCTCGAGTCGATCGGCGGGCAGTACCTGAGTCTGGTTGCGGCCGCGCTGATTGCGATCGCTTTCCTGTTCGCCGAAGCCGCGCATCATTGCATGAAACCGCCGTGCATACAGTACCGCGCGACGACCCATCGTCGCGAGACCGAGACCGTCTGATTCGCCGCGATCGTCGTCGATACCGAAGATCACGTCTTGACCACACCTGTTAAACAACATGGACAGTGACATGCAACGTCTCGACTACACCCAAGTTGCGTCAGCGCTCACTATCGCGATAGGGTTGATGAACATGTCCAACCGTCGATTCCGGCAAACTATTGCATCCACCGGTTGAATCCGCCCTCGCGGCAACGTATTGGCGTTTCGCTACAAGGCATAACGAATACATTCGCACGCAACGCGTCTGCGCCACAACGTAGATCAGGTACGTTCGCTAACACACATACTGGAGCATGTCGGTGCGGTAATTTCCGCGTGTCGTGCGTCTTGTTCACTGCATTCCTTTCTGCGGATATCGCTTCGGGTAGCGTAACCCGTCCCGAGAAGCTATCTTTCCAATACCCAGTCTGCCAAGGGCAGGATAGTGTCCACAATCCAAAGCGATAAGGACCGCATTACTGCCCTGTCGACACTTCTGATCGGCACCTTCCTCATCTTGTCTTCACCCGTAAGTGCACAGGAATTCTCGCTGCTGGCCGGCCCTCTCGTGAGTGACAGTGCAAACACCTATTCGTGGGACGCCACTTATCGCGAAGGCCTCGGCCGCTACGCCGCCTGGAGCTTTTCCTGGATCAACGAAGGTCACATTCCGCAGCACCATCGTGACGGCCAGACCGTGCAAGCCTGGGGGCGTCTGCCGTTGTGGAACGACCGGCTCGAGTTATCGGCCGGTACCGGGCCGTACCGATACTTCGACACAACCGCGGCTCAATCCGGCGGTGACTATTCGAACACGCACGGCTGGGGTCTCTTGTGGAGCGTACGCGCCGCATATTATTTCGATCGCCGGTGGATTGCGCAGGCGCAGTTGAATCACGTCCAGGTGTTTGGCGGTCCAGACACGACCGCGCTGCTGTTCGGCATCGGCTATCAACTCGAAGCCAAGGGCGAGCCCGGTCCACGACAGCGCCCGATACCACGGACAACGAACGTGACGAATAACGAAGTCACCGCGATGTTCGGCAAGACGATCCTGAACAGCGACAACTCCGAGTCGGCCAATGCCGGAAGTCTCGAATACCGGCGCGGGTTGTGGCGCTATGTGGATGTGACGGCCTCATACATCCACGAAGGAGGGAAAATCCAGTCGCGCCGCGACGGTATTGCCGCGCAATTTTGGGCGACCCGCGCTTTCTTCGACGATGAACTCACGCTGTCGATCGGCGTTGGGCCCTATGTCTCCATCACACAGAACGATGACCTTCCGCAAAACCGCACCGGCGACGGCCGCGTCTCGGCGCTCGTAGCCGTATCAGCGAGTTACCGGCTCGGCCAGCACTGGCTCACACGTATCACATGGAACCGCATCGTCACGCGCTACGACCGCGACACGGATCTGATCGAAGCCGGAGTAGGCTTGCGCTTTTGAGGCCTTGCCGGCCATCCCTCAAAGCAACCATGAGCCGCGTGAGAGATGTCCCGCCGAGATCTTCCGGGCAGAAACCATTGGCCTAAGGTCCTATTGCCAGGCGCCTGCCTCGCGACGATAGTTGATGAATGAGCGATCCTATAGGCCGCGCAACATGCAATGCCAGCTCACAGGACATGATTTGTGCCGCAAGGACGATTCACGTGTGTAGGCGAGCGCCTTCCCCGGGGGGCGCGTAATCCACACACGCAACGCGATCCGCGCACGGCCGGTCCGCTACCAACGAAGCCTTAGCGTCTCAAAGGAGCAGTTCATGACGAACGCAAAATTTCTCGTCATCGCCGCCTTGGTGGCCGTGGCGCCCGCGGCATGGGCACAGCAGGAAGCCGACACGCAAGTGACGAGAGCGCCTGGCTCGGTCACCATCAAGGGAACGAGGAGCGTGACGGCCACTGTGCAGGACATTGATCGCGAGACAAGAACTGTCCTGCTAAAGGGCAAAAACGGCAAGGTCGTCGAGGTGGAAGTCGGGGACGAGGCACGCAACTTTGACCAGCTCAAGGTTGGCGACATCGTCACAGTCGTTTACCGTGAAGCACTTAGCCTGAACCTGAAGAAAGGAGGCGACGGCATTAGTTCGGTCGAAGAGCGCCCGTCGATGGAGCGCGCACCCGCTGGCGGCAAGCCCGGCGGCACCGTAGGCCGGGAAGTGAAAATCGTGGCTAATGTCGTCGCCGTCAATCCAAAGAACAAGACCGTCACGTTGAAAGGTCCAAAGGGCAACACACTAGACCTGATAGTGCAAGACCCCGAACAGTTCGCCAACATCAAAAAGGGTGATCAGGTGGAGGCCCTGTACACCGAGGCCCTCGCGATATCCGTGGAGCCGGCGGTCAAGAAGTAGACACCCAAAGATTCATTACATCCTGCTCGCGCTGTTGTACTGGCCGCGGGCCGCCCCTGCCAACGCTCGCACGCGACGTTTCGACTCTCGTCGCTACTGCAGTGTTGGCGTGCGGGCAACTGAAATCACTTCAGGTGGCGGCCGTTAGCCCACCGCGCCTCACTCCGATGCCGTTGGATGGACAAGCCAGCGCAAACCCGCGCGATGGCACGACATATGCATTGTTCTTGCAAGCGTCCGGCCGCTCGTCCAGTCCTCATCCTCTACTCACCTAAGGAGCGCATCATGAAAGCACTAACGATCATGGACCTTTCCACGTCCATTGACCTGGACCGCGAGGCGATGGCCGAAGTTCACGGAGGCCGCATGAAGCTCATCGGCCAACATGCCAACGGCGCAATATTGACATCGGCCGACGGGGATCCCGTGGGCGTTTACGTCGACGGCGTGCTGCAGAATTCTGCTGGCGACGGCTATTACCACGTTTGATATGGCGCGGCGAGGCGCGCGGTCTGTGGCGCGCCCCATCGACAATTTCAGCCTTTCCGCCATCTCCTGCGAAATCAGCGTGCCGTGCAATGAAGCGCGCGGGCACTCCGCAATGGCAGTGTTCCGCTAGACCGCCGCTTCCCGATAATTCCGGAACTTCGACATCTGTCCGATTCCTGGGTTAAAGCAGTTGCAAGGATCGAGTTGCTGATAGAACGCCGCAAGCTGGGGCTTCGCGCGGTAAAGATGGCCGACGTTATGTTCCGCCGGATATTCGGCGCCGCGGCGGTCCAGCAGCGTCCACATCTTGTGTTCGACGTCGACGCAGTCGTTGCCCTTCTTGACGATGTAATCCTGATGGAACACGTGGCACAGGAAGTGGCCGTAGTACAACTTGATGGAGATCGATTCCTCGATGTCGGGCGGCAGCGTCTCGATCCAGTCGCGATCGTTGCGGCGCAGTGCGATATCGAGCGCAACGATGTCTTCCACCTCGCGGGTGTGCACGGCACGATAGCGAACCGCGGCGCCGGCGGCGGCGAAGCGATGCAGGAACGCTTTCCTGCCCTCCTCATCGGTGCATTCGAAATAACCACCCGTCGCCTTCGCAAAGTAGCCGGAGAGGAACGCGCGGGTTTCGTCGACGCTCTCAGCGGCGACCTTCAGCATGAGGTGATGCTCGTACTTGTCGCGGTACTGTTTCATTCGCGGCGGCAAATGGCTCGGGAACAGCCGGCTCGCGGCCTGCATGACGCGATCGGTGAAATGCGAAGGGAGAAAGCCGAGACGATCGAACAGCGCGTCGAAACGGCTCTTTAGTCCGAACAGCGCGGGGAGCCGCGACGTGCCGAGATAGTTGATCGCCAGAAAAGTATCCTTACCGTATTCTTCAGCGACGTCGAAAGCGTCCCGATGGAGATATTCGCCCGAGATCGGCAAGAATTTGAAGTCGTGCAGCGCGTGGCGGCGGATCTCGGTGAGTTCGTCGGGATGGTTTGTGCCGATATAGAACACCTTGGCGTTCTGTTCGATCGGAAACGTGTCGAGCCTCACTGCGAACACCATCAGCTTGCCAGCCGAGCCTGACGCTTCATAAAGACGCTGCGGGTCGGCATTGAAGCGCGCCGGCGTGTCGGCATCGACCTCACGCACATGGCTCGCGTAACCGTGATCCGACCCGGCGCCCACGTTGTGCCGGACATCGGAATCCGAGAACTCGCCGTGCTCGAGCCGGCCAAGCATATCCTCGGGCGTCTCACCGAGCTGAATCCCGAGATGGTTGACGAAGTGCAGCTTGCCCGTTTCATCGACCTGCGCAAATGCCGCCATTTCCGTATACGCCGGGCCACGCTGCACCAGTGCACCGCCCGAGTTGTTGCAGACACCACCAAATACCGACGCTCCGATGCAACTCGAGCCAATCACCGAGTGCGGCTCCCGGCCAAGAGGCTTCAGCGTTTTTTCCAGCTGGTCGAGCGTAGCGCCGGGCAGGCAGACGACCTGCTTGCCACCGTCGATCACAAACACCTTTTTCATACGGCTCGTGCTAACGATCACGATGTCGCGATCATAGTCGTCGCCATCGGGCGTCGAGCCGCCAGTGAGGCCCGTATTCGACGCCTGCGTGATCACGATCATGTTCGCCGCTACACATGCCTGCAGTACTTTCCATTGCTCGACGATCGTGCCTGGCCGGACCACCGCGAGCGCCGTGCCCCTGCCAAAACGAAAGCCGGTCCGGAAGCGGCGGGTTGCGGCGTCATCGGTCAACGTATGTTTCTTGCCGACGATGCTGCGTAACTCCGCGATCAACGTGTGAGCCACGTCGGGCCGGGCGGCTACCCATGGTGTGTGCGCTGCTGACATCGATTTCTCCTCGTGAGGCGTTGGGCGCGATGCGCGTCGCCTGGGTCCAGCGAATTCGGCTGCGACCTTTGAGCGCATCGGATTGACACGAAGGTTAAAATCAGTCCAGTCATTAGTCCAATATCTTAAAGTCGCTATTTGGAGACGAAAAACATATGGAATTTCGCCAATTGCGTTACTTCCTCGCGGTCGCCGAACACCTGCATTTCACCGATGCCGCGACTCATCTGGGCATCGCCCAGACACCGTTGAGCCAGCAGATCCTGAAGCTCGAACGGGAAATCGGCACGCCGCTGTTTATCCGTCATCCGCGTCGCGTCGAATTGACTGAGGCAGGACGACTCTTTCGCGAACGCGCGCGACGCATCGTCGAGGACGCGCAGCAGGCGTTCGTCGAGGTGCAGAACGCCGGACGCGGAGAGACCGGGCGGCTTTCGCTCGGTTTCGCGGGTTCGACGGTGTTTCATCCAGCGGTCGCGATGACCATGCAGCGCTACCGGCATGCGTATGAGCGCGTGTCGATCAGTTGCGAGGAGAGCAACAGTTCGCTGCTGCTGG
Organism: Paraburkholderia sp. RL17-347-BIC-D; assembly: GCF_046027915.1. Taxonomy (NCBI): domain Bacteria; kingdom Pseudomonadati; phylum Pseudomonadota; class Betaproteobacteria; order Burkholderiales; family Burkholderiaceae; genus Paraburkholderia; species Paraburkholderia sp. RL17-347-BIC-D. The sequence continues at coordinate 589,488 of NZ_JARESS010000001.1, read as the reverse complement.
ATAAAGTCGCCGAGCGGCAGATCGATGCCGCCCTGGTGCGCATGCCGCTGAACTGCCGGGAGCTGATTGTCGAACCGCTCGTCGACGAAGACATGTTGGCGGTGTTGCCGGCGAATCATCGATTGAACCGGCGACGGCGCATCGATCTGGCGGATCTTGCAAACGATCCGTTCATCCTTTTTCCACGTCCCATTGGCCCGGATTTGTATGACTCGATCATCGGCGCCTGCCGCGAAGCCGGCTTCGCGCCTTCGATTGGCATGGAGTCGCCGCAGATCTCATCGGCGGCCAATCTCGTGGCGGCTGGATTCGGCGTTGCGGTGGTTCCCGCATCGATCCGGCAGATCCAGGTCGAAAGCGTGTCGTATCACGCGCTGCGGGGCAATCCGCTGTCGACGGGTATCGCGTTGATTCATCGGCAACGCGAAAAGTCCCCGACTGTATTGAACTTTGTGAGGATTTTACGGCAACAACGAGTCGCCGCCCGCAAGGGGTGACGGTACGGCGCCACACGAGTTAAGAACCGCTCCCGTGACGCGAATGCCGGATCCTATATAAGGATTCCGATTCAATTCATTCGTACACTTCCGGGCCGACGCACCCGTTCGGCTACGAGCCGGACTACCGCCCTGGATGCGCGCCGGCTGGCGTCGACTGCCGGACGACGAGAACCGGGATCTGACTGTGCGTCAGGACCTTCTGGGTCTCGCTGCCGAGCAAAAATGCCCGCATGCCACTTCGACCGTGCGACGCCATGACAATGAGATCGCAGTTCTGCTCTGCTGCAACGCTGATAATCGCCTCATAAGGATGGGCGCGGCTCGTGGCAACTATATTGCACTCGACACCGGCTTGCGCAGCGGCTTTTTTGATAACTTCCAGGTAGTCGTCCGCACGCTGTCGCGCGGCCTGAATGATTCGATCCTCGTTGTCCGCGATCATCTCCGTGCCATAAGCGAGGACATGAAACTCCGGAATGACATGGAGGCCCGTGACTTTGGCTCCGCTTTCCACGGCGAGCGTGACCGTCATCTGAATGGCGGCCTCGGAAAGCGTCGAGCCGTCGGTCGGCACCAGCAGATGCTTGAACATACGTTTCTCCCGCGCGACCCGGCCGGCTCGCGTTGAAATCCTGCGCGGCGCCTCTACCACCTGAACCCGGTGAACCTGAATCAGAGGCGGCCTCTTTGAGTATAGTCACCCTCGCCTCACAGGCACTGCGTATCGTCGAAACGAAGCCTGCCCGCCTCGATATGTCCGGTCCGAATGTTCAGTTTAAATATCGAAATAGAGGTAAAACTCCCAGGGATGCGGACGCAATTTGATCGGCTCGATCTCGTGTCTGCGCTTGTAGTCGATCCAGGTCTGCAGCACGTCGTCGGTGAAAACATCGCCTTTGCGCAGGAACGCAGTGTCGTCCTCCAGCGCTGCGAGCGCCGCGTCGAGCGAGCCCGGAACCTGGCGTATGTTGCGGGCTTCTTCGGGCGAAAGGTCGTAGATGTTGCGGTCGAGCGGGTCGCCCGGATCAGTCTTGTTCTCAATCCCGTCGAGACCGGCCATCAGCATCGCCGCGAAAGCAAGGTACGCATTGGCCGACGGGTCCGGACAGCGAAACTCGACGCGCCGCGCATTCGGCGAATCCGAGTACATCGGGATGCGCGCCGCTGCCGAACGGTTGCGCTGCGACATCGCGAGATTGACCGGCGCCTCGTAGCCCGGCACCAGACGCTTGTATGAATTGGTGGTCGGGGCGCAAAAAGCCATCAGCGCGGGCGCGTGTTGCAGCAAGCCGCCAATGTACCAGCGGCACAGGTCGGAAGTCAGCGCCCACCCGTTCGCGTCGTAAAAGAGATTCATGTCGTCTTTCCACAGGCTTTGGTGGCAATGCATACCGCTCGCGTTGTCGGCAAACAGCGGCTTCGGCATGAAAGTTGCCACTTTTCCGTGCCGGCGCGCGACGTTCTTGCAAACGTACTTGTAGATCATCACGTTGTCGGCCATGCGCGTGAGCGTGGCAAACCGCATGTCGATTTCGTTCTGGCCGGCAGTCGCTACCTCATGGTGGTGCACTTCGATCTGCACGCCGACCTGCTGCAGTGTCAACGCGATCTCCGAGCGGATTTCCTGCAGCGTGTCGTGAGGCGGAACCGGGAAATAGCCCTCCTTGTAGCGCTGTTTATAGCCGAGATTGCCGCCACCATACGCACCCTCGTCACGACCTGTATTCCAGTCGCCCTCGGACGACTCGACATAGTAAAAGCCGCAATGCTGGTCCTGACCGAAGCGGATCGAGTCGAAGATGAAGAACTCGAGTTCGGGTCCGACATAGCAAGTGGTCGCAATGCCGGTTTGGCGTAGATAGTTTTCCGCCTTTTTCGCCACAAAGCGCGGATCGCGTGAATAGGGCTGCTGCAAAATCGGGTCGACGACGTCGCAGATGATCGACAGAGTCGGCGTGTCATAAACCGGATCGACAAAAGCGGTCGCCGGATCGGGTCTGAGCAGCATGTCCGATTCGTGGATCTCCTGAAAGCCGCGGATCGACGAGCCGTCAAAGCCGATGCCGGCGTCGAACAGGTCCGGGTGAACCTCAGGCAGCGTGATCGAGAAGTGCTGCCAGAGTCCGGGTAAGTCGGTGAACTTCAAATCGACGATCTGGATATTCTTTTGCCGCACCAGGTCGATCACATCGTTCGCGCTTGCTGGCCGATCGACGTGGAAGCGACCTGCTTCGACAGACACCGTGGGAGGCGATGCCGCAGCTTGTGGCGTGGTGGACATTGGCTTCCTCCTCTCGCGGCCCTCTGCCTTTGGTCCAACTTTAGTCTGTCCGCGAGCGAAGACAAGGCGCCTGCCCGCCTCGCTACCGGTCTTCCGTCAGCCCCTTCAGATAGGCTTCGCCGGCGTCCTGAGCCGCAGCGCGCATGGCGAATGTGTCGTCCGAAACCATCGACCGTTTGACCTTTTGTGCCCCGAAGTCGACCAGCGTAATGACCCAGACAAACTCGCCGGCCTGCTCGGCCGTTTGAACGAATGCACGGACGTCTTCGCTGTCGTTTGCTTTTGCGTTCATTGTGATCTCCTGAGAAAGAGTCGCGGAAAGAGAACGGCTCACGTGTCAGATGACTGCTCGTTTTATGGAAGTTTGCCGATAATCGCGCTGCATTCGTCCTTCGTGAACGCACGCAGCGTTTGCGTGCGGACATTGCCTGCCGACCCCAACGCGTAGCCGAATGCCGCGAAGCTTTGCTCATCCGGTGCGTCGATGAGCGTGACGATGTCGTATTTGCCTACCGTCCAGTAGATCTCTTTCATTTCACAGCCAAAGGTCTTGGCCAACTCCGCCGCCTGACCGGCCCGTTGCGGGCTGTTTTTGATGTTGCGTATGCCCTGATCGGTGAATTGCGCAAGAACCACATAGGTCGCCATGACGATTCTCCTTACGATTAGTACGAATCGCGTTGTATACGCGCAAGCTCGACCGCGAACGCGACTGCGGTCGTGTTGCCCGAAAGCGTTCTGCGCGTAACCTGATTCTATGCAATGGAATCGCGCGCCACTGGCTGTTTGGCTTTATGGGCAGTCGAGCGACGCGTGAGGGCGGCAGACAGGCCCATCGCCTTAGATAACAAATCCGTAATTCTTTCGTCGCTCGCTGGTCAGAATCATTTCCGCAGAATCGCCTCACAGCGTCGTTCACCGGACGCTTGTCCGGAGGATATCGGGAAGACCATGATGATCAGTTCACGTTCTACCAACATGCTGCGCAACGGCTTGCGTTCGCTTTCGATTGCCGCGCTCGTCGCTTTCGCCGGCACCTGTCATGCACAGTCCGCAGTGAATGCGCAAGGTATGGCCGCGGGGGCGACGGCGCCCTCCATCGCAACGTGTGTGGCGTGCCACGGCGCCTTGGGTGCCGGAACCGCCACCGGTGGGCCGCGGCTTGCCGGCAAGAATGCGGATTATCTCGCGCATGCATTGTCAATGTTCAAGGCGGGCAGCCGTGCAAGTTCTGTCATGCAGACGGTCGCACTCAATCTTTCCGATAGCGAAATACACGAACTCGCCAACTTTTTTTCCAGGCAGAATCCACCCCTTGCCGAAGGCACGCCGCCGCAGCAGAGTCTGGTGATCGCCGGAAAGCAGCTCGCCGAGATGGGTGCGGGATCCAACGTTCCCGCCTGTTTCAGCTGTCACGGGGCCGGCGGTAAAGGCAATGGCGCGCGCTTTCCAGGCATCGCGGGTGAACCGGCGGCATTTGTCGTTGCGCGTCTACACGAATTTCAGGCCCGCGCGAAGGGGAAACCGCCGGCGCCGGGAACAATGACAGCCGTCGCGGCGACGTTGAACGACACGCAGATCGAAGAGGCCGCGGCTTACCTTTCGGTGACCAGACCTTGAAGATCGACAGCAGGCCTGTAGCGTTCGCGAAGCAAATCCCCTACCGCAACCCGTTCCTGTTGTGTCGAGCACGTATGCGATCTACTGTGTGGAGTCACGTCGCGGTCATATCGAGTCTGGCGATGATGCTCGCCGGCTGCGCCGCGACTGGTGGCGATTCGAATCTGAGTGCGGCGGGGATCCCGCAGCTGCCTCAATCGTATCCCTGCCAGAGCTTGCATGTTAAGTCGATGAGTTGCCCACCCGCATAACGCGGCACCAACCGCGCGCCATCTCCCGGCATTGCGTCGATGCGGGCAAACGTCCGCTCACGAAGCCTTCTGACAAGCCGAACGATGGGAAGCGTCCGTTGTCATCGCGCAGTCCATTCAATGCAAGGATTCAACGCAAGGAATGGCTATCCTGCAACTCTGCCGACGTCCTGCCGCGCTCGCTTTCCTGTACACCTGCGCCCGGCTTCACGCTACCGTCGGCCTGCGGAACTTCCACCGGCTTGACCTCGACGGGGGCCACGCCATCTTTTTTCAACCCGAGCTTATCCGCAGTCTTGGGCGACAGGTCGACGATTCGACCCTTGACATAGGGACCGCGATCCCTGATTTCGACCACCTCGCTGTTACCGTTTTTCAGATTCGTGACCCGGGCCTTGGTGCCAAGCGGTAGCGTCTTGCTTGCGGCGGCATTGGATTGCGGATTCATCGGCGTACCGTCGGCCATCTCCTTCTTATAGAACTCCCGCCCGTAATACGAGGCCTTGCCCTTGCGGGACTTGCCGGAGCGATCGAGATGGCTGTGCTGAGCTGCCTTGGCGCTCGGCGTGCTCGCCGGGCTGGCATCGGCGGATACTGATTTTTGCGCCGGAAGCGCCGTGCTCAGGAAGCACGACAAGGCCACGAACAGAAGCGCTCGAGCCTTGCATAGCGGCGCGCGAGGTATCCGCCGCGTTTTCGCACGCATCAATTCCGGTTCGAGACGTGGGCCGGAAAGCCGGCTCTCTGTGGTATGAAGTTTGTTTTCCATTTGCGCTCCTCTTCACCGTGTGAAGGCAGCGGGCACCCACTTCAGCAAGAAAGACACGTAAATCAGGGTGTAGTCGGGCTTCTGGAAAAGCCTCTCACGCCACGCTTGGGGGGTGTCCGTATGGTTCAGTCCGACGTCCGTGCGTTCACTCCACTCGCCGCCGGGCGAGTGCAGGCGCGCCTCTGCCGCCTGCTGCACACGATTGCGTTCACCGGAAACCTGCGACAATCATCGTCCACGCTCAAACATCTGTTGATTGCCTCACTTCCCGCGGATGACCCATGCCTGTTTCACAAGCAATTTCGTCGCCACGTCTATCACCCAGCAATCTGAACGAGCTGATCACCCTGCTCGACATTCAGGTATTGGGGCTTTCCGAGTGCCTGGTCAGCCAGGGATTCATGCTGGAACTGGATGGCCACGACGCGCCCGGCATCCACTACATCCTCTCGGGCGTGGGGCGCCTGCACATCGCAGGCGCCGAGACCGTACCGCTCAAACCTCACACGCTGCTGATCGTGCCGCCGCGTCATTCACTGAAGCTCGAGGTCCCGGCAAACCAGGCCGGTATCGCGCCGACCGTGGTGCCTGGACGCGAGCACAAACAGGTCGTCGATTCGATCAGTCGCTTCCGCGCGGGGAATGCCGAACCGATGACCGTCATGATCTGCGGCTATTTCAAGGCGTCTTTCGGCGCGTCGATCAATCTGTTCGGGACGTTGTCGACGCCGATCGTCGAGCAGTTCGAAGCTTCCGACCGGCTCGACGTTTATCTGCGCACGGCGTTCGATGAACTCGTCGCGCAGGAGATCGGCGCCGGCGCAATGTCGGGCGCGTTGCTCAAACAGGTGATCGTCGCGCTCGTGCGCCGGTCGCTGAAATCCAACGCACTGTGGATGGAGCGATTCGCGCTGCTCGGCGATCCGCAAATCGCGCGCGCCTTCGCCGACATGGTGGCCCGCCCGGGTGCGCCGCACACCGTCGCCAGTCTTGCGGATGCAGCGATCCTCAGCCGCTCGGCGTTCATGGCGCGCTTTTCGGCCGCGCTCGGCCAGTCACCGATGCAGGTGCTGCGCGACATCCGCATGCGCCAGGCGGCCGCCCAGTTGCGCGCCGGCGACCTGTCGCTGGATCAGGTGGCACGGCACGCCGGGTATGCGAGCCGCGGCGCGTTCGTGCGCGCGTTTCGCGAGGTGTTCGATACGGGCCCCGCCGAATACCGTGAGGGACCCGCAAAGGGTTGATCGCCAGGATTTCTTGCGTCGTTTGCCGGACCCTGCATTCCTGACTCGCACGCTCTTGCGCCCTGGCCGGCGCCTTGCACCGGCATGTCAACGCCGAGGCAAGGCGCCGGTTTCGTTTTTAAAGCGATCGCGCCTTCACGTGCATCCACGGACTTTTGCGCCTGTTCTCAGGATTTTTTGTTCGACCTGCACGCCTAGAATTTTCATCAATGCAGCCGAGAACGCAAGCCGATATTTCGATGCAGACGCACCCTTCTCCCGATCATCCGAAACAGGAGCACGACCATGACCCGCATCGCCCTCCCTGCCAACGACGCTATCCCGGCCGCTTCGCAGCCGGTCATCGATGCAATGACGAAGCAACTGAAGATGACGCCCAACCTCTTTCGCATCATGGCCCTTAGCCCAAACGCACTGAACGGTTGGGCCGCCCTGCAAGGCGCGCTTGCGAAGACGCTCGATGCGAAACTGCGCGACGGCATCGCGCTCGCAGTGTCCCAGGTCAACGGCTGTCAGTACTGTCTGTCGGCGCATAGCTATGTCGCGAGCAACATGGCGCATATCGACGACGAAGAGATTCGCCTGAACCGGCTCGGCAGATCGCATACGCCCAAAACCGCTGCGGCCGTCGCGTTCGCGAAGGCGCTGATGGAATCCCGCGGCAAAGTCACAGAAGACGATCTGCACGCCGTGCGCGAAGCCGGCTTCAGCGAAGCGAACATCGTCGAAATCATCGCGCTCGCCGCGCAATTCATGCTGACGAATTTCGTCAACAACGCCTTCGATACCGAGGTCGATTTTCCGGTCGTCGAAACCGAAGTCGTGTAACGACTGCGCGCTGCCACGTCCTCAAACAAGGAGATCGATCATGTCTCGCCATACTGCTGAAAAACGCTCGGCGTTTCGCGCGTTGCACAAAGACGGATGCTTCGTGTTGCCGAATCCGTGGGACGTGGGCAGCGCGCGTTATCTGGCGTCGGCCGGCTTCAAGGCGATTGCCACGACCAGCTCCGGCTTCGCGTGGTCGACTGGCCGGCCGGACAACGGCGTGTCACGCGATGCGATCCTCGCGCACCTTCGCGAGATGGTCGGTGCTACAGATCTGCCGGTCAACGCCGACTTCGAGAACGGCTTCGGTGACGATCCCACCGAGGTGGCGCATAGCGTCCGGATGGCGGTCGATACCGGCATCGCGGGGCTGTCGATCGAAGACTCGACGGGTGATCCGAAGTCGCCGCTGTTTCCGCTCGATGTCGCCGTCAAACGTCTCGCGGCGGCAAGACGCGCGATCGACGATACAGGCAGTGACACGCTGCTCGTCGGCCGTGCTGAGAATTTCTTTGTTGGCGTGCCCGATCTCGAAGACGTAGTTGCGCGCTTACGAGCCTATGCACAAGCCGGCGCCGACTGTCTGTACGCGCCGGGCATCCAGACGCGCGAGCAGATCGAAGCGGTGCTCGCCGCGGTCAGCCCGAAGCCCGTCAATCTGTTGATCGGCGGACCCTCCGCGTTTACGCTGAGCGAACTGGCGAGGCTCGGCGTGCGGCGCGTGAGCGTGGGCGGCGCACTCGCACGCGCGGCATGGGGCGGGCTGGTGACTAGCGTTCAGTCGCTTGCGGACGGCCGCTTCGATCGCTTGCCGAAGGAGCCGTCGGGCGCGTGGTTGAACAATATGTTTCAGGATGTGGCGTAGCGTCTTCTTCATCGAATAACCCCTCTACATGGAGCGAACCATGAGCCGTGAAATCATTCGTGTCGAACCGCTTTCGAGCTGGCTCGAGCGCTGGAAAGCGCCGACTTCCGCTGTCACCCGCCATGGCGACACGATCTACGTGTCCGGGTTTCCGCCGTTCGATCCGAGCACCGGCGAAGTAATGGACGCACCGATCGAGCTGCAGACGGAACGGGTATTGGAACAACTGAAACTGTGCGTCGAGACGGCGGGTTCATCGCTCGATCAGGTGCTCAAGTGCAACGTGTATTGCACATCGGTTGAAGCGTTTCCTGCCGTCAACGCGATCTATGCGCGCTTCTTCGGACCGAACCCGCCGGCGAGGATTTTCATCAATGTGCCGGCGTGGCCAGGACACTTCGACATCGAGATCGATTGCGTCGCGGCGATCGACAGCAGCCGCACCTCAGTGTCCGGATGATGACGGTCGCAGGGCGACTCGTTGCCGTTCTTTGACATCAAATGCATGAGCGGCCGAAGGCCGGCGCTGCTTCGCGCCGGCCTCATTCGTGCCGCTATCGGTCGGTCTATCAGTCGATCTGCTGGATACCGGCCAGCCGCCACGCCTGGTCGCCCTGCGTCTGTTTGACCAGGTTCCAGATTTCCTGGAACGGCTGCGCGGTCTGTGCATCGTCTTCCCGGATCTGACCGTAAAAACGAACGCTGACGAGCGTTTCATCCGCATTGCTTTCGGTGCCCAGTACCTCGGCATCGAGCTGCGGCACGTCCGTATGGCTCGGCTCGCGACCCCGCGCTTCCAGATCCTGCTTGAGCCGCGCGAACATCTCCGGCGTGGTCAACTCGAACAGATCCCCCTGCTCGTTCCTGTCCCACGCACCTTGGAGACGCATGAACATCGCCTTCGCCGAGACGAGAAATGCCGCCTGATCTGGCCCGAGCGAAAGCTCAGGCGTCTTCATGCCGTTCGCTGCTCCGGTCGAACCCATCGCTGCGCGCGGCCAGCCCCGAAAAGTCGCTTCAGGCCGCGATTGCCCCATCTGGTTCAGGAATGTTGAACCGCCCGTTTGCTGCCGGTTCGCGGCACCGTGTCCATAAGCAAGATCCGGACGGCGCCGGTTGGCGATAAAGCGGAACAGCAGCACGCCCGCGAGAATCACCGCTCCGATCAGCAGCGCATTCGACAGCATTTGCGCGAGCCCCTCGCCAAGACCAAACGACGACAACAGCGCTGCAATGCCAAGCCCGGCGGCGAGCCCCGCGAGCGGACCCATCCAGCGGTTGCCCGCGGCGGCGGCCGGCGTCTGTGCGGCCTGCGCCGGTTGAGCTTGCTGGCTCCGTTGTGTTTGCCCGGACGGCGACGCCGTTTGCGACTGACGCCCGATGCTTTGGCTCCCGCCCACGCGCTTCGCTTCGGCATCGTTCGAAGCCACGGCGCCGAGAGCAAGGAGCCCCGCCAGTCCGAGCGCCGCCGTCCCGCGCGTCACCGAGCCGGCAACCCGTCGAAGTTGATTGATGATCTGCGTGTACATAAAAACCTCTTTGGTGAGTCAGGGGACTGCCCGCTTCGCGCGCCTTTCTTCATCGCGCTGAAAACATTACGAACAGTAATATTATTGAGTGGTCAAACTTGCTGGTGATTGCGCCTGAAAGCCATGTTGAGCAACCTGAAGACTGTTGCCGTGAATGTAGTGCTCCAACTGCCGGATCGTGTCTTCCTGCTCGGCAATCTGATTCTTGATCAGGTCGCCGATTGACACCATGCCGACCACCTGCCCCGCGGTGATCACAGGCAGATAACGGATCCGGAGCTCCGTCATGAGCGCCATGCATTCCTCGGTGGTCTGCTCCGGGCTGACATAGCGCACGGCCGCCGACATGATGTCGCGCACCGGCGTATTCCTTGACGAGCGGTCCATCAGCACGATTTTTCGCGCGTAATCGCGCTCCGTGACGATGCCGGCCACGCGTCCTTCATGGACGACGATGAGCGCGCCCACCTGCCGGTAAGCCATGATCGCGATCGCGTCGTAAACCGCGGCGGATGCCTGGGTCGACCATACTGTCTGGGATGCCTTTGAACGCAGGAATTGCGCAACCGATGCCATCTGCCACCTCCGTCAGGTACCGTTAGCCGCCCCGCATGAACTCATGGGCGAGACCTCAATCTACCTGAACGCGAGATAACGTAAAATGCGTATTTTCAATGCTGACACTTCGAGAAAACCGTAGCATTGCGTAATCGACGGAGAGATCGTGAACTTCAAGCATCTGCATTACTTCTGGGTCGCGGCGCACGCGGGCGGCATCGTTCGGGCGGGCGAGCAGTTGCACATCTCGCCGCAAACGCTCAGCGGGCAGATCAAGCTGCTCGAAGAGGCGCTGGATAAAAAGCTGTTCAGGAAAAGCGGCCGCACCCTCGAACTCACCGACGCGGGCCGCCTGGCGCTCGATTACGCCGACGAAATATTCTCGCTAGGCTCTGAGCTCGAAAGCGCCGTGCGGCGCGAGAACGAAGCGGGCCCGCAAACGCGGTTTCGCGTCGGAATCGCGGATTCGGTGCCGAAGGCGATCGCGTACCGGCTGCTGGAACCCGCGCTGAGCGCGTCCGTGTCGCTGCGCATGATCTGCCACGAGGGCAAGCTGCATGCGCTGCTCGCGCAACTGGCCCTCCACCGCCTCGACCTGATCATCGCGGACGCCCCCATTCCCGCCGACGTCAACATCAAGGCGTTCAATCACCGGCTCGGCCGCTCGACGCTCAGTTGCTTCGGCGCGGAAGCGCTGATCCAGAGCGGCAGAAAGCGCTTCCCGTTGTCGCTCGGTCAGTTGCCGGTGTTGCTGCCCGGTACGGAATCGGCGGTGCGCCGCAAGCTGGATCATTGGCTGGCGTCCCATGCCATTTCGCCGCGCATCGTCGGCGAGTTCGACGACGGGGCCATGACCATGGCGTTCGCCCGTGAAGGCCGCGGCTTGCTGTTCGCGCCCACCGTGCTGGAAAGCCAGCTACAGGCCGAACACAAGCTGACGACGGTCGGCCAGATCAATTCCATCGTCGAAGAATTCTTTGCGATCTCGATCGAGCGCCGCATCAGTCATCCGGCTGTCGCGATGATTCTGGACGCGGCGCGTAGCGAACTGTTCAATGTCTAGCGGAGCATGCTTGCGAAGATGCCATTACAATCCAGCACTTCGTCCGACCATCGTGATTCGCGCCATGAAATACCTTCTTGCATCGACATTCGCGGCGCTCATCGCGGCCGCAAGCACGGCCGCGACAGCCCAGACAGCCGGAAGCAGCGACACACCCAAGCTGCAGTGCGCGATTGGGTATGTCACCGGCATCGGCGGATCGGCGCAGAGTTTTCGTGAATACCTGGCGACCCCCAACCGGGACCGATATCGCTTCCTTGCGGACAACCCGATTCAATGCAAGGTTTCCGACGAGGGCCGCGCGTCCGGTTGTACCGGCCTCACGAGCCTGCGGAATGAAAAGGTCAGCGTGTACGACGATGTCGACAATGAGACGATGTCCGTCGTCGCGCGCGTGGAACTGGAACACGGGACCTATCCGGTGATCATCGTCGTGCGTAGGCAGGACGTGAAGTGCGAGGAGTGAATGCCCTCACGTCCCGGTCGACGATGAATCAGGCTCGATGCTTCGCGAGAAATTCTGAAACTTTCGCAAGCCCTGTTTCGAGTACGTCGCGGTTGTTGGCGTACCCAAGGCGCACGTAACCTTCCATGTCGAGCGCACTGCCCGGCGTCAGCATCACGCCGGTCTGTTCGATCAGCTCCACGCAGAATTCAAGCGACGACATCGGCAGGTCGTATTTCAACAATGCCGTGGTTCCCGACTTCGGCTTGATATAAGACATAGCCGGTTCTTTGGCAATCCACGCGTCCACGATCGCCAGGTTGGTCCGCACGATGTCGTGACTGCGGGCTAGAATCGCCTTGCGGTTCTCCAGCGCGATGGAGGCGAAATGATCGTCGATCATGCCAACGCTGATCGTGTTGTAGTCGCGATGAATCGCGACGGCGCGGATCAGATCCTTCGGACCGGCGATCCAGCCGAGCCGAAGTCCCGCGAGCGAGTATGTTTTGGACATGCTGCCGGTACTGATGCCGCGCTCGTACACATCCGCAATCGAAGTGGTATAGCCACTGCCTTCCTGATCCGTACCGCGATATACCTCGTCGCATAGCACATACGCACCGCACGAACGCGCAATCTCGCTGAGCTCGGCGAGGAACGCCTCGTCCATCAGCGAGCCGGTCGGATTGTTCGGGTTATTGATCGCGATGAGTCGGGTTTTATCGTTGACGAGATTGCGCAGTTCGGCGAGATCGGGAAGAAACCGGTTCTCCTCGCGCAGCTTCAGGATTCGCACGTCGGCGCCGTAGCTCTCGGGAATCGAATAGTGCTGCTGATAGGTCGGCAGAACGGAAATCACCGTGTCGCCAGGCTCGACCAGGGTTTCGTACACCAGCGCGTTGCCGCCGATAGCGCCGTGCGTGACGATCAGATTCTCCGGCGACTGGCGCGCGTACATTGCCGAGATCGCTTCACGCAGCCGGGTCGAACCTTCGATTGCACCGTATGTGAGCTTGAGCGCGCGTAGCTCGTCGAGAATGCTGTCCTGTTTGTTGGCGAGCGTCAGCAACTGATCGACGGTCAGCGATTCCACGCAGGTTTCCGCCAGGTTGTACGTACACCTGGTTTCGTACAGATCCATCCACCGCTCGACGCCGAAGTCCTTGATCTTCATGTCACTCTCCTTTGTTATTCAATCAGGCGATCCGTTGATGAACAGCTAGCCGAACCGCTCGGGACGGAATGGACGCGCATCGATAAATGGCTGAGCGCCGGTCATCATTTCCGCCAGCAAACGGCCTGTCACCGGGCCGAGCGTCAATCCGTGGTGGTTGTGGCCGAACGCAAACCAGAGCCCTTTATGGCGAGCCGCAGGCCCAATGACCGGCCGCATGTCGGGCGTGCACGGACGCAAGCCGAGCCACGGACGCTCGTCGAGCCGCGCACCGAGACCGAATGTCGGTCTGGCAGTGCGCTCGGCGCGCTCCAGCTGGATCCCTGTCGGCTTTGCATCGCGCCAGGCTATTTCGACGCCCGTGGTCAGCCGAAGACGCCCTTCCATCGGCGCCACCACGTAACCCTGCTGCGAGTCTACGAGCGGCATCGAGAGGATCGGCTTCGTGGGTTGGTAGTGCATGTGATAGCCGCGTTTGGCCCGCAGTGGAATACGATATCCGAGCGGCGCGAACACCTGATCCGACCACGGGCCCAGCGCCACGACGACGTCCCGCGCGCTGATCCTGCCCGATGAAGTTTCAACGGTCCACGTGCCGCCTTCCGGCTTCAACGTCGTCGCTTCGCCGATCAACAACGCGCCGCCGCCCTGCTCGAACAGGCGTGCGTAGCCCTTCGTCAACGCGCCGGGGTTGACGATGCTTTTCGGATCCTGCCAATGCAACGCTCCGCAAAATCCCGTCGCGACGCCGGGTTCGCGCGCGGCCAACGCCGCGGCATCGAGCGCCGCTACATGCAGTCCATAGGTACTTGCTGTTACTTCGGAGGCGGCCGCCTGCCGCGAGAATTCCGCCTGCGTGCGAAACGCCTCGATCCAGCCTTTGTCACTCGATAGTTGCTCGAGGCCGGCACGCTCGATCAGCGCATCGTGCTCCGCAACGCTTTGCCGGATCAGCGGCAGCATGTCGTGCGCCGCGGCCATCAGCCGCTCGGGGGACGACTCCCACCAGAAACGGGCGAGCCAGCCTGCAAAAGATGGCAGCGCCCGATAGTCCCAGTAAAGATCGGTCGAGCGATTGCGCGCATAGCGCAGCAGTGTGCCGAGATTGCGCGGAAAAGCGTACGGAACGACCGACGAACTTTCGATCAGGCCGGCGTTGCCGAAACTGGTTTCTTCACCCGGACCGCGCCGATCGACCAGCGCCACCCGTTGGCCGCGATCCTGCAAGTGCAGCGCGGACGACACGCCGACGATCCCGGCGCCCAGCACGATTACATCGAAATCCATACGCTCGCTCTGCTTTCACTGACGGGACCGGAAGCGCGCATGCGACAACTCGCACGCGGGTCCGGCGCGAATCCGTTCGCACCGGTTCGCACCGGTTCGCACCGGTTCGCACTAGTTCGAAAACGCCTTACTTCGCAATGATGTCGCGTTTGAAGTACTTCTGCGAAAGCGCGCTGAGCGTGCCGTCTTTTTTCAGCGCGTCGAGCGCGGCATCGATCTTCCCGGCCAGCGCCTTGTCGCCCTTGCGCAAACCGAAACCGGTCCCTTCGCCGAGCGTTGCCGGATCGCTGAGCGGTTGGCCGGCAATCGCATAGTCATGGCCTGCGGGCTTGTTCAGGAAACCGTCCTGAACAGTCTGCGCTTCCTGAACGGCCGCATCGAGCCGCCCCGCCACGAGGTCGGTGTACACCTGATCCTGGTCGGCGTATGAGACGATCGACACGCCGGCATTCGCCCAGTGGCGTTTCAGGAAATCTTCCTGCGACGACGCCTGCAGCACGCCCACGCGTTTGCCCTGCAAACTCTTCACGTCAGGCATCAAGCCCGAACCGCGCTTGGCCACCATCACGATCGGCACGACATAGATCGGCCGCGTGAAATCGATCGTCTGCTTGCGCTTTGCGGTGATGTTCATGGCCGAATTGATCACATCGAATTTGCGGGCCTGCAAGGCGGGAATCAGCCCGTCGAATGCATTCTCCACCCACTCGCATTTCACGCCCATCTTGGCGCAAACAGCGTTGCCGACGTCGACGTCGAAGCCCTCCAGTTGCCCCGTCGGCGATTTGCTTTCGAACGGCGGATACGCTGCCTCGATGCCGAAGCGCAAGGTGTTTTGAGTCTCCGCGCTGACGGTGCCGACCGAACCGAGCAACGCAGCAGCGACGAAAATTGAAAGTGACAGCTTCTGAAGCATGGTGGCTCCCTAGGTAGTTGGGCATCGCGAATTGAGGGCACGGACAACGGCTAACTGCAAAGCCTCGAGACGGCGCATGGGGCGCCGCGCGAAGCCGGCCTCACACTCTCTCTGGATCAACAGTCTATTCTGGACTCTGGCAAAAGCAAGCAATTTTCAAAATAAAAGTCCAGACTGGACTTTTTGACTTTAGAATTGCTTCCACGCCGGAGGCCGGCAACGTCGTGGAGAGCAATCCAATGAGCAAGATAGAAAAAGCCGTTCCGTTGATCGTCGATCAGGAAACCGTTCGCGAAGCCCTACCTCATCTCGACGTGCGCGATGCGTTGACGCAGATGTTTCGCTCGCTCGGCAACGACGCCGCGGTGCAGCCGGCCCAAACGCTGACTCTGTTTCCAGGCAGCGCGGGAGACTTCATTACGTACCTCGGCGTGATGGCGAGCGGCAAGGTATTCGGCGCCAAACTGTCGCCGTACATCGTCACGCCAACGAAGCCGGTCATTACCGCGTGGACCGCGCTGATGTCGATGGAAACGGGACAGCCGTTGATGTGGTGCGATGCCGGCTTGCTCACGATCGAGCGCACCGCCGGTGCAACGGCGCTTGCCGTCGAGCACCTCGCCGCGCCCGATGCGGGAAAACTCGCGATCATCGGCTCGGGCGCGGTGGGCCAGGCGCATCTACGCCACCTGGCGTCGGTGCGTCCGTGGCGCTCGATTCAGGTGTTTTCGCCCGATCTCAAGGACAACGCGGCGAAGCGCGCGGCGGTCGCGGCCCTCGACGAGCGCGTCGTCGTGTCCAACACGATTGAAGATTGCGTGCGCGAAGCCGATGTGGTGGCCTTGTGCACCTCATCGGGTACGCCCGTGCTGCAGGAAGGCATGCTCGGCAAGCCGGCGCTCATTACGTCGATCAGCACCAACGTCGTGAACGCCCACGAAATTCCACCCTCATGGATTCCCACCATGGACGTCTATTGCGACTACCGGCAAACCACGCCGGCCAGCGCGGGCGAAATGAAGTTGGCCGCGCAGCGACACGGATGGTCCGCCGACAACGTCGTGGCTGATTTGCCCGAACTCGTATCGGGCGTCGCGCAAAAGCCGTCCTATCACAAACACGCGTTTTTCCGCTCGATCGGACTTGGACTGGAAGACGTGGCCATCGCGTTCGCACTCTTCAGGTATTTGACGCAGCGGGATGCGTGACATTGCGGTGACACAGGGTGTGCGATGAGCAGGTCGAGCACGGCGCGACGAGCGCCGGGAGAGCAACTGGATCGAGATCCCGCTCATGGCAAAATGGCGGATAACACACGGACTTGCAGCACCATGACGCAACACGCTGCGGACTTTCCGAAAACTGGAACTTCACCCATCCCTATGCGCAAGACCAAGACCACAGCCGCGCGCCGGCTTCTTCTGGATCGCTACAGCCGGGTCGCCGACGGCATCGCGCTGCTGTTCTTCCCGTACGTCGAAATTGTCATCCATGACTTGCAAAGCCAGACCGTGGCCTACATAGCCAACAACCTGTCCAAGCGCGAGCTGGGCGACGAGTCGGCGCTGGAAGAAATGGACCATTCAGCCGAGTCCGGCACCATCGGCCCGTATGAAAAGATCAACTGGGATGGCAGGCGCATGCGCTGCGTCAGCACCGTGCTCTTCGACGACGCCGAGGCCGCCATCGGCGTGATGTGCGTGAACTACAACATTGCGGTATTCGAAGACGTGAAGCATGTCATCGACCGCGTGATCTCCGGCGCCGGCGTGGTGAAGCAGCCCGAGGAACTGTTCAAGGACGACTGGCAGGAGCGCATCAACACGTTTCTCCACACGTGGCTTCAGGAGCGCCAGTTGGCATTGAACTCCCTGACTCGCGACCACCGCCGCGAATTGGTCGAAGCGCTGTGGGCCGAGGGCGCATTCAAGGGGAAAAGCGCGGCGAATTATGTGGCGAATGTACTCGGGATGGGGCGTGCCACGGTCTATCAACATATCAGGGATCTGCGAGGCGCGGCAGCCTGATAGGGCTTGATAGGAAGTCCGGGTTCCATTAAAGAATCATCGCTGAAACGCCGTTATCAGGGTAACGCATCGTCAATCGGCCAGGCGCGCTTTCGCCGTCGCGGCCAATACCCATTCGTGCCTTGCCCTTACACGCCCTATACCATGCCTGTCGCCGAATCGGCGGCAGCGCCGCCAGCTTTCATCAACCTCCGGCCAGGATTAATTTCGACAAGGACAAGATCGGCAACAAGCCGTCATACTCTGTCTCTTCTTGCGGCGGACGGTCCCGACAACGTAACCGGAAGATTTCGCCGGAAACGCGCTCGATGCATGACCGTCCGTCCCGTCCTTTCGACGGCAATTTCCGCGTAGCGCCACGCGCGGTTCAAGTGGAGCGTGCTTTGCAATGAGTTACACCCCTGTCGTTCCGTTCGCCCACGACAAGGCAGATTCGGGCGCCTTCGTGGGCGGCGCCCCGGCATTTCGCCAACTGGTCCGCATGATCGATCGGGTCGCCCCGACCGAACATCCTTTGCTCATCTTCGGCCCGACCGGTTCGGGTAAGGAACTGGTCGCTCGCCGCGTGCATGCCCACAGCCAGCGCCAGGACCAACCGTTCGTCGACGTCAACTGCGGCGCGATTCCTGAAAACCTCGTCGAAGCCGAACTATTCGGGCATGTCAAAGGCGCGTTCACCGGCGCGGGCGAAAACCGCCAGGGACTTTTCCAGCAGGTCGGCAAGGGTACGCTGCTGCTCGACGAAATCGGCGAACTGCCGCTTGCGTTGCAACCCAAGCTGTTGCGCGTGCTTGAAACGCGCACCTTCCGTCCGATCGGTTCGTCCACCAGTCTGCATTTCGCGGGGCGCGTCGTCGCCGCGACCCACCGCGACCTGCGTGAACTCGCGCGTGAAGGGTTATTCCGCGAGGACCTGTTCTATCGGCTCGCGGTTTTCGTGCTGGCAGTGCCCGGACTCGAGCAGCGCATCGAGGACATCCCGGCGCTGGTCACCCATTTCGCATCACAGCACGCGCGCCGTCTCGAGTTCTCGCCGGCTGCCATCCGGCGGCTTTGCCAGCATTCGTGGCCGGGGCATATCCGGCAATTGCGCAATCTGATCAGCCAGTTGAGCGTGCTCGCCGAGAACACGCTCATCGATGTCGACTCGCTCGAACCGTTTCTCGCCAACGAAACCAGCGGACCGGTGTCGCGCGCGAGCCTCGCCGACATGCTGCTGCAACTCGAAGGCCGCGACAAGCTCGCGGCCGCCGAGGACCTGTTGATCGACCGCGCGCTCGAGCGGACCAGCGGCAACAAGAGTGCGGCCGCAACCATGCTCGGCGTGGGCCGCAAGACCATCGAGCGGCGTCTGAAGTCACGCGAGGAACATCACCGGGAAGCGCGCAAGTGTCTCGAACATGCGAGCGCGCTGATCGAGGAGTCGAAGTTCGCCGAAGCCATTCCGCTGTTGCGCCGCTGCCTCGACTTGTTGCAGACGCCCCACGAACAGGAGGCGGTGCGCCGTCTGCAGTTCGACGCGTACCGGCTGCTCGGCATGAGCTTGCGCAGCGTGCACGGCTGGCTGTATGCGGAGGCCACCGCCTGCTACGCCGCCGCGCTGACGATCGGCGAAGGCGTTTGCGAGCCCGCCGAAATCGCCGCGATCCAGTTCGGCATCTGGACCACGCAGTTGACGACGCTTCAGCTCAAGCAGGCGCGCGCGACCGCGCAGAACATGCTGGAGCGCGCACAGAATGGCGGCGACCGGGTCTCACTCGACGAAGCTCACGTCGCGATGACCAACACGCTTTTCTGGCTTGGCGACAGCGAGGAAGCGCTGGCCTGTCTCGCGCGCGGCAACCTGCTCAGCGTGGGGCGCAACGACACCCGTACCGGCTCGCAAGGGATCGATCTGGCCAGCCTCGCGTTGACTTTCGAAGGGCTGGCCGCCTATCAGATCGGCGCATTCGGGCAGGCGCGGCGTGCCATGGAGATGTTGATCCTGCGCGCGTCCGAACCGGGCGCGCACGCGCTCGCTCACGCCGTCAATCTGCAGGGCGCCGCCTGGCTCGCCTGCCTGTTCGATGACGTCGACCGGCTCGGCAGTCTCGCGAGCGAACTCGAATCGGTGTCGATCGCGAACGGCTTCGCGTTCTATCGCGGCGTCGGCCAGGTGCTCCGCGCCTGCCACCTCAGCGCGCTCGGCCATTCCGACGAAGCGGAAACCGTGATGCTCGACGGCTACGACAATCACGTCGTTTGCAATGGCGGCGCGCTGTTCTATTCCTTCAAGACGTGGCAGCACGGCGAACTGCTGCTGCGCGCCGGCCGCGCGAAGGCCTGCGAGGCGATTCTCGCCACCGCGATCGACGAGACCCTCGCCCGTCAGGAACGTGTCTACCTGGGCGAACTGCTGGTCACCCGGGCGCGCGCGCAGTGGGCCCTCGGCGATGTGAACGCCGCCGAACTCGGTCTGCGCACCGCGCTGTCCACCGCGCTCGCCTTCGGTTCGGTGCCGGCGCGCGTGGACGCCGCGCGCTACCTCGCAGATCTGCTGCGCTCCATCGGCCGCGGCGCAGAAGCCATCGACACACTCGAGCGCGGTCTGCGCTCGCTGACGACGGATCCGACCACGCGCGTCACCAGTGCCGCGAATTTGCTTGCCGAACTTCAGCAGGACGCTTCTTTCAACCTCGACAGTAAAGGAATCGCAAATGGCATATGAATTACGCCGGGAAGATCTGGAACCGCTGCTATTGGGAGCAGCGTTCTTCGGAAGCGGCGGCGGCGGCACGATCGAATCCGCGCGGCATCTGGCCGAGCATTTCGTCAACGGCGACTATTACCCGTCCGACACGGTCAAGGTGGTGTCGGTCGACGAGGCTACCGAAGGCGCGGCCGTCATGGTCGCCTATCTCGGCGCGCCTGAAGCGATCAATTCCGCCATCTATCCGATCGGACCCGTGACCGCCGTGCAGAATGTCCAGGCCCGCCTCGCCTCGCAAGCGACGAAGCTCGCCTACGTGATGCCGCCGGAAAGCGGCGCGCTGGGCTTCACGGTGGCGGCGCTCGTGGCGGCGAAACTCGGCCTCGCGGTGATCGACGCCGACGGCGCCGGCCGCGCCGTACCCTCGCTGCCGATGCTCACCTTCGCGGCGGCCGAGATCGATCCGCGCCCGGCGTTCCTCGTGAGCCAGGGCGGCCTGTGCGTCGAACTCGACGTGACGCCGCGCGCCAGCAACCAGGGTGGCCCGACCCATCAACGCGACGTGTCGGCGATCGTCGAGCAGATGATGCGTCCGGTCGTCGCCGATCCCGAGTTCGGCCAGTTCGGCGGCCTCGCGATGTGGGTGATGAAGCCGGCCGACATCCGTCGCGCGACGCCGATTCATGGCACCTTGACGCGCGCACTGGAGCTCGGGCGCGCGGTGCAGGCCGGGCGGATCGGCAGCGCCCAGCAGATGATCGGCTATCTCGCCGAACATTGCGGGCTCGCCGCGCGGGCCATCTCGGAGCCCGGCGAGTTGGTCTCCGCCGAAGTCGATACGAGCGGCGGTTTCGACGTCGGCAAGGTTCATATTCAGGCCGGACAGCGCACCTATACGGTGATGTATCAGAACGAGTCGCTGCTCGCGTGGGACAGCGCATGTCCGCAGCCGATCGTGCTGGCGCCGGACAGCGTCGCGTATTTCGTTGGCGGCGAAGGTCAGGCGATCTTCAGCAACGGCGACCTGCTCAAGGATGACGGTTCGTTGAACCCGGTGATCGGCAAGCGCCCCGTGACGCTGATCGCCTGGCGTGCGGAAGCCGAGTTGCGCAAGCCCGGCCTGATTCTCGACAGCTTCATGCAGTTGCTGAACTCGCTCGGCTATCTCGGGCCGTATGTGCCGCTCGAGTCGCTGCAGTCCGCGCGCAAGGCAGACGCATCATGACCTCGCCTTCGAACTCACCTCTGCGCATCTGCGTGCTCGTGCCCGTCGCCACATCGGCCTACAACGACCGCATCATGAAAGCCATCGCGCCGGTCGTGCCGCCGGACGTGCAGGTCGAAATTCGCAATATCACCGAGGGGCATCCCGATATCGAGAGCCGCGCGAACTGGCTGCAGAACGGCATGCCGGTGGTCGAACTCGCGCAGTCCATTGCCAACGACGGTTTCGACGGCATCTGGCTGACCGACTTCGATATGTGCGGCGTCGAGGCCGCGCGCGAAGTCATCGACATTCCGATCATCGGCGGTTTTCCCGCTTCGGCCTTCGCGGCTTTGATGCTCAGCCAGCGGTTCTCGATCATCACGATCCTGCAAAGCACGCTGGCGATGCAGCGCGGTCATCCGCAGACCTATGGCATCCAGGACACGTTTGCGTCGATCCGCGCGATCGATTGCCCGGTCGCGCATCTCGATAACGTCGACGTGGTGGTCGTTCGCACCTTCGAGGCGGCGCTGAAGGCCATCAAGGACGACGGCGCGCAAGCCATTCTGCTCGGCTGCACGGGTTTCGTCGACGTCGCGAGCCGCGTCTCCACGCTGCTCGGCGAGGCGCTCGGCGCGTATGTGCCGGTGATCGATCCGAATCACGCCGGCTTCAGCTTCCTTGTCTCGCTGGTGCGGATGAAGGTACGCCCGAGCCGGTTGACTTACAGCAAGGTCAGTCTCCAGTCGTAAGCGGGACACTTCACTTCTCTCCGTGCTCGTCCGGCGCGGCGCGCTTGCCGCGCCGGATGCTCTCGCCTTCCAGTTCCGCCTTTTTCCCCTGCCTCTCAATCGCCTTTCGTCCCCATGTGGACGAAAGCGCCCTCTCGCCCTGCCGGATACGGTCAATTGGACGAAATCGTCCAATCTTCTGGGTATGCATGGACGAGACTGACCAATTTCGCGCGTGAAATTTTCCGGCACGCCCGCTCCGACGCAGTTTCGATGCCTGGCACAGTCATTGCTTAAATAATGAGACAAGATGCCGCCTTAAAAAACACCCTGGACAGGCGGTTTCCGGAACACGCAGCAAATCCGTCCGACAAACCGGGGGAACCTGAGAGACCAACAAGATCACGCGCTGCAAAGCGTTCGACACACCGACGTCCGGCGACGTGCAGATTGCTGCCGAATCGCCGGCGCCGCCGACACCCGGGCCGCCGCTATTCAGCGAGGCCATTCGGTTAGTGATCCGAACAATAATTGACGCGCCGATCGAGTCCAACGATGTCGAGTCGTTGGCAACAGACCGAGAGAGGGCTGTGCAGTTGTTGTAGTTGTGACTGTCGTGTGTCAGCGCATCGCGACCGAATGCTTCCATAGAGAAGTTCGTTGCGATGCGCGACTGCGAAATGGCGGAAACCGTCTGGCTATGCACCAGGCGAGCTGCTACGGGGTTCGGCCGTCGTTGCCCTCCCTTCCGGGGACAAGCAGCGGCGGCTCGTTCTTTCTAATCAGTCTGCGCCGACCGCGGTGAAAACGCGGCTCCAGGCGTGGAACAGAATCTGCTATTGGCAACCCTACGCGGCGTCAGACTGTTAGACCTCGCGAGTCGACCACACTGGCCATTTACGGGGTTTCAAACAATGCATCACCACATTTTCGAAAGCGAACTCCTTCATCTGGAACGCGTAATCGCCTGCGCGTCGCGAGAGCCCTTTCCGCCCACCTATTGGCGCGACCGCGTCGAGCATCTGAAAAATTGTCCACACGCGCCTCTGTTCGGCTATCGCATTGCCCGTCTGTCCCGGCTCGTTGCCGAACTGAACGGCTAGCCGACACGCGTCGGTAGCCGGTTGGCCTTGTTTGGCGGACCGCCCGGCAACGAGCAAACACAACGCTTTCAGTCAAATGAATCGGCTGGGTCCAGCCGGTCGCATCCCCTTTTTCCGCCGGTGTTCGCCCGAACGCCGTCAGTGGGTTTCGTCCATTTGCCGCAACGTCGCCGCCTTCGGCCGCCCTGGCAATGGCGCCGGCCATTGCCGCCTATGACACCGAAAACCCGCGGCATTTCATAGGCGTGTACTATCGACGGCATTGCCTTAATCTCATTCTATTGATGGTGACTCTCACCTATATTTTGAGTTGCAGCAGCAGGCCTGCCGACGCGAGCTATGCTCGTCCAATGCATGCCACGATATCCGTATCGGATGGAGAGCATGTGCGTCGGGTAATCGCAGTGGTACACCCAGTACCCCCACAAGAGCCCACCAGGTAATGTTCCGGCAGCCCCCTCGGCGCGGGATCGTGCAATGCGCCACAGAAGACAGACACCGTAACAGAACAAATAGTGGGTACGTCCTCTCAAGGAGATAGCGCATGTCAACCGAAGCAAAGTGCCCGTTCAACCATACTGCCGGCGGCGGCACGACGAACCGTGACTGGTGGCCGAAGCAGCTGCGACTGGACCTGCTAAGCCAGCACTCCAGCAGGTCGGACCCGCTGGACGGCGGCTTCAATTACGCGGAGGCTTTCAAGAGCCTCGATCTGGCGGCGGTGAAAAAGGACCTCGCCGCGCTGATGACCGATTCGCAGGATTGGTGGCCAGCGGACTTCGGCCACTACGGTCCGCTCTTCATCCGCATGGCCTGGCACAGTGCCGGCACGTACCGCATCGGCGACGGCCGCGGCGGCGCCGGGCGCGGCCAGCAGCGTTTCGCGCCGCTCAACAGCTGGCCGGACAACGTCAGCCTAGACAAGGCGCGCCGCCTGCTCTGGCCGATCAAACAAAAGTACGGCCAGAAAATTTCCTGGGCTGATCTGCTGATCCTCACCGGCAACGTCGCGCTCGAAACCATGGGCTTCAAGACCTTCGGCTTCGGCGGTGGTCGCCCCGACACCTGGGAGCCGGACCTGGACGTCTACTGGGGCAACGAAAAGACGTGGCTGGGCGGTGACGTCCGTTATGGCAAGGGAGCCGCGGGCGATAACGACGACGGCGGCGTGATCGTCGCGGACGAACAGAAGCACGGCGAAGAGGTCAGCCGCGACGACAACGGGCGCAACCTGGAAAATCCGCTGGGCGCCGTGCAGATGGGCCTGATCTATGTCAACCCGGAAGGTCCCGACGGTAATCCGGACCCAATCGCCGCCGCACAGGACATCCGCGAAACTTTCGCTCGCATGGCCATGAACGACGAGGAAACGGTCGCGCTGATCGCCGGCGGCCACACCTTCGGCAAGACGCATGGCGCAGGTCCGGCCGACAACGTCGGTCCCGAACCCGAGTCCGCCGATCTCGCGAACCAGGGACTCGGCTGGAAGAACAGCTTCGGCACCGGCAAGGGCGCCGACGCCATCACCAGCGGTCTGGAAGTCACCTGGACCACCACGCCGACGAAATGGGGCAACGGCTTCTTCGAGAACCTGTTCAAGTACGAATGGGAACTGACCAAGAGCCCGGCCGGTGCCAACCAATGGGTCGCCAAGGGCGCCGACGAGACGATCCCGCACGCTTACGATCCGTCGAAAAAGCGCCGGCCGACGATGCTCACCACCGACATCTCGCTGCGCATGGACCCCGTCTACGAGAAGATTTCGCGACGCTTTCTGGACAATCCCGACCAGCTCGCCGATGCCTTCGCCCGTGCATGGTTCAAGCTGACTCACCGCGACATGGGACCGCGTGCCCGCTACCTCGGGCCGGAAGTGCCTGCTGAAGAACTGATCTGGCAGGACCCCATTCCGGCAGTCGACCACCCGCTCGTCAATGACCAGGACGTTGCCTCGCTCAAGCAGAAGATCCTGGCGTCGGGGCTGCCCGTCTCGCAACTGGTGTCGACGGCCTGGGCGTCGGCGTCGACCTTCCGCGGCTCGGACAAGCGTGGCGGCGCCAACGGCGCGCGCATTCGCCTCGCGCCGCAGAAAGACTGGGCCGTCAACCAGCCCGAGCAACTGGCGAAGGTGCTGAAGGTCCTCGAAGGCATCCAGAGCGAGTTCAACGGCGCGCAGTCCGGCGGCAAGAAAATCTCGCTGGCGGATCTGATCGTGCTGGCGGGTAACGCCGGCATCGAACAGGCGGCAAAGAGCGCCGGCCATCAGGTGACGGTGCCGTTCGCACCGGGACGCATGGACGCCTCGCAGGAGCAGACTGACGTCGAGTCCGTCGGCGCGCTCGAACCATTCGCCGATGGTTTCCGCAACTATCTGAAGGGCAAAGTCGGCGTTCCGGCTGAGGCTCTACTGATCGACAAGGCGCAATTGCTGACGTTGACCGCGCCGGAAATGACGGTGCTGATCGGCGGCTTGCGCGCCCTGAAGGTAGGAACCGGGCAGAATCCGCAAGCCACCTTTACCAGCAAGCCGGAGACCCTGACCAACGACTTCTTCCGCAACCTGCTCGACATGGGCACGGAATGGAAGCCGGCCTCGTCGGCCCAGGACGTGTTCGAGGGACGTGACCGCAAAACCGGCGAGTTGAAGTGGACCGGCAGCCGCGTCGATCTGGTGTTCGGTTCGCACGCGCAGTTGCGGGCGCTGTCCGAAGTCTATGCAAGCGAGGACGGGAAGGAGAAATTCGTCAACGACTTCGTTGCCGCGTGGGTCAAGGTGATGAACCTCGACCGGTTCGATCTCGCCTGAGCGGGCGCCGCGATTCCGTCAGGGTTGCCGCCCTGACGGAACGTTGCCCCGCCGGGCGAAAGATAAACTGCCAGGTTAAACCAACGGTGCGAGCCCCGCTGTATCGGAGCCGCACCGTTTGTTTTTGCGCGAAACGACGTGGGAGTGTGCGAGAGTGGCGGATGGGCGAAATCCTGTTTCAAGATCAAGAGCCCGCGCACCGCGTCATCGACAATGACGGCGATACGGTCAACGACTTGAGGAGCCGGATCAATGGGAAGCACCAGTGCAGTTGCGGCAGCGGCAGTCGCGTTCCTGGGCAGCCACTTTCTCTTATCCCATCCACTGCGCGGACCGTTGGTTCGCGCAATTGGCGAAACGGCGTTCCAGGGCGTCTATTCGCTGGTTGCGTTCCTGACGCTCGGCTGGCTGATCGTGGCCTACGGAAAGGCGCCCCTCTCCGCACCGCTATGGCCGGTAGGCGACGGGCTCTGGGCGATTGCGACCGTGATCATGCTGATCGCGTCGATCATGCTGATGGGTTCCCTGATCCGCAATCCGGCGCTGCCCACCGGCGGCCGGCCCGGCTCGTTTCCCGACGCGGCCCGCGGCGTATTCGCGATCACGCGTCACCCGATGATGTGGTCGTTCGCGCTTTGGGGCCTGTGCCACATCGCCGTGTTCCCCGTGGCCAAGAACATTATTCTTGCAGCGGCCATGGTGATCCTCGCGCTCGTCGGCGCCGCGCTGCAGGACCGCAAGAAGCAGCAACTCCAACCCGATCTCTGGCCCGCATGGGAAGCGAAGACCAGCTACCTGCCGTTCGCGGCGATCGCCGCCGGTCGCGCGCGGCTGAGCGGGTTCGGCATGCACGCGCTGCTGGGCGGGCTGGTCGTCTGGCTTGCGGCGACCTGGGCTCATATCCCGCTCACCGGCTGGGCGGCGGGCATCTGGCGCTGGTTGTAGACGCAGCCTCGTCAATGCCGTCGCTCAAGCCGCGCTTCATGCCACTGCATGCCGACTCGATGTGAACTGCTCTCTGCTCGTCGAGATGAAATCGGCGGCCTGAAGTGGAACCGTATCTGGACCGGAGAACGACCGCTTCACGCTGGCTCGGGCCAGGATGCGCGCCAGATGCGAATAGAAGTGCTGCAGTTGTTTCGCGTCCGAAGCTCGTGGTTCGAGGTCGAACACATCTTCGAGCACGCGTCGCGAGACGTAGAAACGTTGAAGTCCGTGGACGATGCGAATCTGAAAGACGACGCCGTCACTGTTGTGCGGCACCGCTGCCCAAATGAGCGAATGGCTACCCATGGAGCCCCCGTAGATCATGTCGGATCGAAAATTCGTCAATTCATGGTCGCACATCTCAGCGGGCGGTGAATCTTTTCAAAATTGTGACGGGTCGTCATTTGACATTTTTACCACGGTCGCCATATTGCAGCGCAGCAAATACCTGTAGACTGAGGACGGGGCAACTGCAATTGGGCACCCACGGTCGCAATATGACGGGAGAATGCGCCATGACGACTTCTCAGTCTTCACACACTCCAACCGTCCCTGTATTGCATGTCTTCGAGCAAGCCGGAGGCTGGCATTGGGGCATCACGGTCCCGCGCGCGAAGGGAAGCGGATTCAAACTGATCGCCTTCAGCGAACGAACCTTCGCGGTCGAGGACGCCGCTCGCACGGACGGAAGCCAGGCGTTAGAAAGCCTGGCAAATAACGGTGCGCGCGACCGGCTCACTACCGACGTCGCGTGAGTTCAATCGCCCGCGGCGACGATCGAGCCGCGCCGCGCGGCACTTCCTTGAATCACCTTGAGATCGATGGTCGCGTCGGCGACCAGGAAGGCTTGCGGGGAAAAGACGCGCTTCGGACGAGCCTCGATCGCCCGCGCCACGCCGCATATGAAATTCGCCGCTGCGCCGTCGCCACACTATTGTCACACTTTGAAACGACGATCGGTGGTTGCACCGTCCCTGGCCCGGACGGCCGGCACGGCGCAGAAATTCTGTCGCTGTCCCGACGATAGTGACCGCAGTGTCGCACCGCTTCGCCAGATCCTAGGCATGCGACGTGCTCTACACAACGCGGCGAAAAACATGAGAGACACCGTGAAGCAACGAGCGACTGTTGTCTGCCAGCTTGGCAGGCGAATTCTCCTGGTCAGCCGGGAAGGCACCCGTTGGTCGCTACCTGGCGGCAAGCCCGTGACAGGGGAAGATCTTCGTGAAACCGCGATGCGCGAATTAATGGAGGAAACGCGTCTTCATGCAATGGACATGCGGTACATGTTCGGCTTCACCGGCATCCACACCTGTCATCATGTATTCGTTGCGACGATTGCCGATGGCGAGCAGCCCGTGCCCAGCAACGAAATTACGCGTTGTACCTGGGCAAAGGTCACGGAGGTAGCCAATCTGCCGGTCAGTACTTCTACGAAGGGAATCGTTGAAGTGCTGGCCATGGCGTCCAACGGTGCGTCAAGACTGCCCAGCGACCATGACCAGGCAGCCGATATCGGAGCCCAATTCTCTCGCTGATCAAACCGCCCCGGCCAGCATAGCCATCACGACCTGAATGGGCGGCATCTACAGCGAATCAAAGCTCGTCGAGGCCTACGACTTTGCCGGGCGCCCCGTCTTGACCTGCTCCACAGCGGACACGGCTGCAAGGAGACGCTTCAGTGCCGCGGATTCGAGCAGAACCAATCCAGCGCGCAGAATTTCGCTCTTCTTCACGGACACACCAGCCTCCAGGCATTTCTGTTTCAGCGCAGCAATTTTGTCGTAGTCGGACTTCGGCATTGTGAAGCTGTCACGCACGACTTTCTCTTTCTTCGCGCGCTTGTCTTTGACCGCCACAGTTGCTTTGACAGGCGCGGCCCTGTCAGCGGCAACCGTCTTTTCCTTCGGCACTTTCTTCGCGCTTGCGCTCTTCTTTTTTACCGCGACGCTCGCGGTTGGCTCGGCAACGTCGCTCTCAGTTTCGGGGGCGGCGCCAGCACCCTTCGGGAAATGAAAAGTCTTCTTCGTTGCTTTCTTGAGGCTCGGCTCACTCATCAGGATCTCCATGCAAAAATTAACGGTATAAACAGTATATACGGTTATTTGGCGGCATGAGTCGCGGACGTGGAGGATGTGCCGATTACCGGCGTTTACGCAGCGCAGCAAATCCGCAGTTCGAGTCGTCCCGTCAACGAGTAACGGCCGCGTTTGCCATGCGTGCCCAGTGTGAAATTCATCCGCAGCTCTTTAACGTGCGCGGTCACCCAGACGCCATGATTCGATGGAATAATGACGTTTCGTGCTCGCCTGGATGACTCGTAGAATTGCAGCCGGATGCGCTGCAAGCCGACATCATTCAGGCGGGCGCGCTACACCTGCATCGAGCTTTCGTCGCTGACCGACGCACCCCATGATCAGCGTTTCCCTCAGGGTCCCGGCGCCTTGCCGGTGCGACCGTCGGCTTCTTCACGCCCCTGCGCGTGCGCGGTTTCTGTTCTGCCTGGTTCGTCGGCATGAAGCAATGCGGGCGTAAGAAAGCAGCCCATCACGGCGGACAGGATAATAAATATCGAGGCCGCATCGACCAGCAGCCCGAAACGAATAAAAATCAGGAAGCAGCACAAGACATTCAGCAGATGCAGGAGTAAGCCCAGAACGGTGGAACCCTTTGGGACGGCGCGGATGAAGACCGCAAGCCGCGATTGCCGGCGCGGCACGTACCAGATGATCAGCAGCCCGAACGTCATGATGAAGGCGCTTTCCGCCCATTTCAGCCAGGTGGGCCGACGCAGGAAACGCCCCTCGACGATCGTCTCGATCACTTGCGCCTGAATCTCGATACCCGGCACCAGTTCCCCCAGCGCGGTCGTCCGCATGTCGGTGACGCCCGCGCCGGTCAGGCCGACCAGCACCAGCTTGTTGCGGATCCGGTCGGGGTCGACTGTGCCCTGCAGGACGTCGCGCGCCGACACGTAGCGGCTCAGCGTCGAGCGAATGGATGCGAAATGCAACCAGATGTCGCCGCCGGGTTGCGTGGGCACCTGCACATCCGCGACGCCCACCGCCTGCACGCCCGATGTGTCGGCAAACACGTCGATCGCCGATGATCCGGTGGCGAGGCGGAGCATTTCCATCGGCAGACTGGGGACCAGCTTCTCCCGCAAACCCATGATCAACGGAATATGCCGGACCACGCCTTGTTCGAGTGCCACGCTCAGCATCGCCTGACCGTGAGCCGCCGCCTGCAATTCGGGCAAGCTGGCGAGCACATAGTCGAACCGTTGCACAGAGTCGAGTGGGTCGGCGCCATGCACGAGGATCGGCGCACTGCGCAGATCGGTGCTGGCGGCGGAGGTTGCGTGATCGAGCGGCGCGGCGCCCAGGATGGTCGGCGCGGCGCGCAACGATCGCTCGAGAATGGCCTCGTGACTGGGCAGCGCCCGCAAGCCGGCCGCCAGAGCCGCAGCCGATTTCGGCAGATTGGCGGCCACCTTGTCGGGCGAGGTCTGATCCGGTTCGGGCATGTAGATGTCGAGACCGATGGCCAGCGGTTTCAGTGCGTCGATGGCATCGACCAGGCTCGCGAGTCGATTTCGCGGCCACGGCCATTGACCGACGGTCGCCAGCGTCTCCTCGTCGATCTCCACGATGGTCACGGGCTGTGCGGTCGGAACCCGCGGGAAGTGACGTTGATACTGATCGAACAGAATTTGCCGGGCGGTTTTGAAGGAATCAGGCAGCGCCGCGTCGAGCGCGTCGACGAAAGCCGGACGCGGTATGTCGCTCGGCCATTCGCTGGTCAGATTGAGCAGGCTCAGGCCGAACAACAACGCCAGCGCCACCGGACGCCCTTGGGCGGCCTTCAGCAGATGCCTGGTCCGGGCAATCCATGGGTCGAAATAGCGTTTCATCGACGGAAGGCCACTCAGCGCCGATGACTGGCGCGGGTCATTGGACGGTGATGACCGCGCGCCGGTTCATGCGATGGGGAACGCCATCCGCCGTGGGGACCAGTGGTTCGCGCTTGCCCCGGGCGGCGATCTCAATCTGTTGGGCAGGAATGCCTTGCTTGATCAGGAATGTCGCCACCGTCTGCGCCCGCTGCATGGACAGTTTGTCATTGAAGTCCTGCGAGCCGGCGAGATCGGTATGACCGACCACCACGAGTTGGGGCGCAGGCCAGGTCGCGAGGACGGCCTTCAGTTTCTTAACCGTGGCGGCCGACTCCGGGGCCAATTCGGTGGCGGAATCGAAGAGAAAAAAGATCGTGAAGGTCATGGGGCGCGGCGGCCGGGCCGCGAGCAGTTCACCATATCGTGCCTGCACAGTGGACTGGCTATCCAGCGTTTTTTCGATGGCGCCGCCCTTCGTGACGTCGACTCCGGCATAGGCCTTGTCTATGGTCTGCTCTCCGGTCGCACTGTGGACAACGACCGCGCCGACCTTGCCGTCGGGATCCGGCAATAGAATGATTTTGTCCGGAGTGCTGCACGCGGCCAGCAAGGCCAGCATGACGAATGCCGCTGCCCATGCCAGCCCGCGACGTCGGATTGCAGCCTTCAATGTGCGCCCTCCCCTTTATCCCCGACTTCGATGATGAACTCAGTGCCGCGCACGCCAAGCGTGGTAGTCGGTGTGCTGAAACGGACGGCATCCGGATTCGCCTTCGCCAGTTTTCCGGAAATCACGGCCAGTGAGCCGCGTTTGACGGAGGCGTCGAGCACGCCGTCATGGGTCGTGGTATTGAATGCGAATTTGTTGAGGTCGAGGATGGTATCGGCGCCGGCCGAGAGCTGGGTGGTGTCACGCAGCGTGATGCCGACGGAGGACTGCGGGCCGGTCACGATACGATCCTTGCCATACACCTCGCTGCCAATGGCCGCGCCCGAACTTGCTCCGGACCGCTCGATCTGCACCGTGCCCTTGACGGTCTTGACGACGCCGGCAGCATCGTCGGCAAGTGCATCCGCGACAGCCATGCATCCGCAGGCTAGAAGCAACGCATACTGAGCGGCTTGGAGACGCATCGGTGGCACCTGACGGCGTAAACGCTGCATTCCGCGGGACAGCGCGGCTCCCTGATGTCGACCTGGTGTGTGAGCAATCATTGCCTGACCGCTCGCAGAGCTGGGGCTTGCGAAAGACTTGCAGAAATACGGGGCCTGGAAGCCGCGGAGGCTTTTCTACGGCATCCATCAGACTAGCGCCGCGCCCCTGGGTGACTCTGTGCGCTTCCGCGCATATCGCCACGAGACGCTTGATTGGCAGCGTGTTTGCGTCGCCGCGCCGTTCGATTAAGGGTTAACCCATTCAGAACTGCGCATCAAAGTGCATACAGTTCTTGCATACGAGCTTGCTTCAGACGCGGGGGGATTGCCGCCCAGGACTTCCGGCGGTGTTTCCTCAGTTCCACGAACTCAAAGGAGAAGACAGATGGAAATCCGCAACCCTTCCCCCGGCCTCTACAACGAAGATCTCGCCCCTTCAAGGGTGCGCAACTGGGGTGCCTTCAGCATCTTCAATGTCTGGACTTCGGACGTGCACAGCCTCTGGGGCTACTACCTCGCAGCCAGCCTGTTCCTGCTGTGCGGCACGTTTACCAACTTCGTGCTGGCGATCGGAATCGGCTCGCTGGTGATCTTCGCGCTGATGAACCTGATCGGCTACGCCGGCGAGAAGACCGGTGTGCCCTACCCGGTGCTGGCGCGCGCCTCCTTCGGCGTGTGGGGCGCCAACCTCGCGGCGCTGGTGCGCGCCGTGGTGGCCTGCTTCTGGTACGGCGCGCAGACGGCCGCGGCAGCGGGCGCGCTGGTCGCTCTGCTTATCCGCAACGACAGCATGATGACGTTCTACAAGGGCACGCACTTCCTCGGCCACTCGGGGTTGGAGGTGATCTGCTACGTGGTGATCTGGGCGCTGCAGTTGCTCATCATCCAGAAGGGCATGGAGACGGTGCGCAAGTTTCAGGACTGGGCCGGCCCGGCGGTGTGGGTCGCGATGCTGATACTCGCGATCGGCCTGTGCGTGAAGGCCGGCGGCTTCTCGTTCTCGCACGGCATTCCGATGGACGTGCTGCTCGACAAAACCAAAGACGCCGGTGTCAGCGGCGAGCCGGGATCGTTCTGGGCGCTGATGGCAGTGGGCGCGACCTGGATCACCTACTTCGCGGCGCTGTACCTGAACTTTTGTGACTTCTCGCGCTACGCAAAGAATCGCGAAGCCGTGAAGAAAGGCAATCTGTGGGGCCTGCCGGTCAACCTGATCGCGTTCTCGCTGGTCGCGGGCATCACCACCATCGCCGCCTTCAAGGTGTATGGCGAAGTCCTGCTGCACCCCGAGCAGATCTCAGCCAAGTTCGACAGCTGGGTACTGGCGCTCATCGCTGCGCTGACCTTCGCGGTCGCCACGCTCGGCATCAACGTGGTCGCCAATTTCGTCTCGGCGGCGTTCGACATCTCCAATGTGTTCCCCAAGCAGATCAGCTTCAAGAAAGGCGGCTATATTGCCGCGGCCATCGCGCTGGTGCTCTACCCGTTCGCGCCGTGGGAAGGCAACGCCGCGCACTTCGTCAACGCCATCGGCGCGACGATGGGCCCGTTGTTGGGGATCATTCTGGTGGACTACTATCTGGTGGCCAAGGGCAACATCAACGTCGCGGCGCTCTATCAGGAGCACGGCGAGTACCGTTACGAAGGCGGCTGGAACGTCAACGCGTTGATCGCGGCGGCGATCGGCAGCGTGTTTTCGACCTTTCTGCCGAACTTCACCAACCTGCTGCCGGTCTGGTGGAACACTTATGGCTGGTTCTTCGGCGTGCTGATTGGTGGCGGCACCTATCTGATCATGGCGACGCTGCGGCCACGTACGGCCATCGTGACGACCCGCGCTTAAGGCTTCTTCGTGGAGCTGGACGCGGTGACCCGCGTTCAGCTCCACGAGGCAGAGCCAAGCATTAGCATGCGCTGCATCCCGCAGGCGGACGGTTCGTCGCGATAGCCGGGTTTGTTTTTCTCACTGGTTGATCTGCCCTGCCGCAATGTCCTCTAGCGATCTTCCGCGGGTCGGCACGCCCATGAGCAACACCGCCAACGCGCCGATCAGCAGCACAAGCGTCGTCGCCCCGAACACGCCGGCAAAGCCCAGCAGCGGATAGACGTACCCGACGAGGATAGGCGCGGCAATCGCGCCCAGCCGGCCAATCGACGAAGCGAGCCCGGTGCCCGTCGCGCGCACGTCGGTGGGAAAAACCTCCGGGGTGTAGGCATAAACGCCGGCATAGGTGCCGTTCATGAAGAACGAAAGCAGGATGCCCGACACCATGATGCCGGTATCCGTACCCGTCAACGCAAGCCCGAGCGCCGAGATGCCGCCCAATATCATGTACGACGCAATCGTCGCCTGGCGGCCGATCTTCTCGTTGAGCCACGCGCCCGAAAAGTATCCGGGAATCTGCGCGATGTAAATCACGAGCGAATACGAAAAGCTCCGCGTGATCGTCATCCCGTTCTGAACCAGCAAGCCGGGAATCCACGTGAAAAACGCGTAGTAGCTGAACGTGATGGATAGCCACATCAGCCACGTCATGGCCGTGATGCGCGCGAGCTTCGCCGCCCACAGCGCCTTGACGTTGGCGATGATCGAGGCCCGCCCGGCCGCGAGCGGAACGGATCCCTCGCGCGCGGGAGACAGCGGCTCCAACTGTATGCCGGCTTTCATCACCTCCGCTTCCATTCGCGACACGATCACATCGGCTTCCGCGTGCCGGTTGCGTGCCTCGAGCCAGCGCGGCGACTCGGGCAACGCGCGGCGCCACCAGAGCAGCATCACAATGGGCAGCGCCGTGATCACCATGACCGCGCGCCATGCATTGGGGGCGAGCGGAATCACCAGATAGCCCAGCAGTGCGGCCGCCACGAAGCCAAACGAGAAAAATCCCGCGAGGCTGCCGGTGAAACTGCCGCGATATCGCCGTGCCACGAACTCGGAGAGAAACGGCGCGACGATGGCGCTTTCCGCCCCCGTCCCCAGGCCGGCGACAATGCGCGTCGCCAGAAAAAATCCCCAGTCGTTCGCGAGCGCGCTGGCAAGGGACGCGACACAGTAAATCACGAGCGCATACATCATGACCTTGCGTCGGCCGATGATGTCGCCGAGCATGCCCGCGAGCATCGCGCCGACGAAATAGCCCATGAACGTACCGCTTCCCAGCACGCCGGTCTGCACGCTCGTCAACCCCCATTGCGTGCGCAGCACCGGCAGCAGGAATGCGAGCACGGCGGCGTCCATCGCATCGAAGGTGTAGCCGAGGCCGCCCATCAACAACAGACGGCGGTGAAAACCTGAAAACGGCAATCGCTCGATGCGAGCGGCAATCATCGACATGGACAAGCTCCGATTGGGACATTGGGGCGCCGCGAACGCGGGCGGGCTCATAAGGTCAAGCGCTTTCGAGTTCGTTGACGAAGATCCGGCCATCCTTCATTACGAGCGGAATATGCTCGCCCTGGCCTAACAGGCAATCGACGGACTTCAACGGATTGCCATCGACCACCAGTACATCGGCATGCGCGCCCGGCATGATTCTGCCGAGCTTGTCCTGCATACCGAGCACTTCCGCGCCAACGACGGTCGCGCTCGCGATCACCTCGGCCGGCGACATGACGTCGGCCAGAATCCGGAACTCATCGCTTTGCAGCCGCTGTGCCTCGCCGAGCAGGTCCGTGCCGAAGCCCATCTTCACGCCGGCGCGCTTCATGATTTCAATCGAGTGCAGTCCCGCGCCATGCACGTCCGCGACCTTGGCGATGCTGGCCGGCGGCAGTCCATATTTCTCGCCTTCGCTTGCAAGGGCGTCGTAAGTGACGAGGGTCGGCACGACATACGCGCCGTGTTCCGCCACGAGACGTGCGGTCTCCTCGTCGATCAGATTGCCGTGCTCGATCGTGCGCACGCCGCAACGCACGGCGCGCGCGATCGCCGCGGGCGTATAGGCATGCGCCAGTACATACGTGCCACGCCCCTGAGCTTCGGCGACGATGGCGCGGATCTCGTCTTCGGAGTAACCGAATGCGCCGACCGGATCGGTGGGTGAAGCAACCCCGCCCGAAGCCATGATCTTGATCTGGTCGGCGCCCATTTGCAGTTCCTCGCGCACGGCCCGGCGCACTTCATCGACGCCGTCCGCCACGCGGCCGAGCGCGCCCACGCGCACGCAGCATCCGCACGGTGAATCGGGTGGCATGTAGTCGGAGCGGGCGCGCGGATCGGCATGACCGCCCGTCTGGCTCAACGCGCGGCCGGATACAAAGAGGCGCGGACCTTCAATGAGCCCCGATTCGACCGCCTGCTTGAATGGATACCCTGCCCCGCCCGCGTCGCGCACGGTGGTGAAGCCGCGGCGCAGCATCGCGCGCATGATCGGCACGGCGCGCAGCGTGACGAGCACGTTGGGGAGTGTCGCCACGCGCGGCAGATTGAACTCGATTGCAACGACATGCACATGCAGATCGATCAGCCCCGGCATGATCGTTTTGCCTTTGACGTCGATCACGTGCGCGTTGCTGCTCTTGATCGGCTTATCGGACACTTCGCGGACGAAGCCGTCCTCGATGAGAATTTCGAAGCCTTCCAGCAGATCAGGACGGGTGGGATCGAGAAGCGCGCCGTTACGTAAGAGAAAGCTGGTCAAGTGTTATCTCCTTCAGGTTTCGACCGCAGCGCCGGGCATACGGGCCTCGCTTCGAGTATGGAGGCTGGCGTATGGAAGCGCTGCCAGGATATTCATCAGGATAAATCCCGCATGTATCAAGTATGGCGCTGACCAACACATGCCGCAAAGCGGATCCAAAAAAAGCTTTTCCCACATGTTGATCTATTGCAGCTGTCCGCATTAAGATGGGCACCTCGGCGCGCGACATGCCACCCAAACGCAAGGTGACATCCCGCAGCGGCCACCACACCGAATTGATCCTGCTCGCGAAGCGAGGCCAATGGATCAGGTTCCCAGCCAGGCAGCAAGCTCAGCCAGGAGACGACGATGCTCAGTCCACACGAATTTGCGACCCTCATGTTGCTCAAGGATGCACCGGATCTACCGAGTCTGGACGGTGCCGATCTGGAAGCGCTTCTGGAGCGCCAACTCGTCACGCTGGAAGAGCTCGCTTCCGGGCAACAACGCCCTCTCATTACCGAGGACGGACAAATTTTTCTGAAGGCCGCCGCTCGTATCCTGAACGACGAATGACA
Organism: Paraburkholderia sp. RL17-347-BIC-D; assembly: GCF_046027915.1. NCBI lineage: Bacteria > Pseudomonadati > Pseudomonadota > Betaproteobacteria > Burkholderiales > Burkholderiaceae > Paraburkholderia > Paraburkholderia sp. RL17-347-BIC-D. The sequence continues at coordinate 552,361 of NZ_JARESS010000001.1, read as the reverse complement.
CGTATCGCTTGATCAGTTGCACAGTCAAGGAGTGTTGCATGGCCGAATCGGGGGCGGGAATCGTCGTGGGTCTGTGTGGTCTGAGTGTCGCCATGCTGTTGGTCGCCGGACATTATTGGCTCGAGATGATCAGGCGTCGGCAGCTCAGACGAATGAACCATCACGATTGCTGGGAAGTGATGCGCCACAGGCGCTGAAGGCGCGCTGCCGGATGCGTCGATAGTCACGGCATCAAGTGGCTTATGCGGATATTGCGCGCAGTCTTGCGGACCTGATTGATTCAAGCGGACCCGCAGCGAGCAGGTCACGAGAAAGCCGATCATGAACTGGCTAGCCAATGCGGTGCTTGTCGCGCACGCGCTGCTTGCGTTGTTCATCGTGTGCGGATTCGTCGCGATCTGGGCGGGCGCCGGCCTCCGCTGGAAGTGGATACGCCAGCGTTTCTTCCGGCTCGTTCATCTGTCAGCGATCGTTATCGTGGCCACGTTGTCGCTGCTGGGTATCGCGTGCCCGTTGACGACGCTGGAGGACTGGCTGCGTACGGGTTCGCTGGATACGCAAGGATTCACGCAAGGCTTCATCCAGCGCTGGGTGAGCCGCCTGCTCTACTACGATTTGCCGGGCTGGGTCTTCACGCTTCTGTACGTCGCTTTCGGTCTGGTGGTGTTGCTGACCTGGCGGCTGATTCCTCCTGAGAGCGCACGTCGTTCGAAAGCAATGCGCTCGTGAGTCAGAACTAACGCGCTGGACACACCAAAGACGAGCAACCGGTGCGATGGCCATCTGAATGTCCACGGCCCGTATCGCGCAGATACGTGTTCCACCGCCGGCGCACGTATATTGCCCGCTCACGCGGCGCGCCAATCGTCCAGTCGCTCGCCGATTGCTTCCAGCTTGGCCCGGTCCAGTTTGCCTAACGAATTGCGCGGCAACTGGTCAACCACGATGAGCCGCTCCGGCATCTTGTAGTTCGCAACCCTGGTGGACAGATCACGCAACACGTCCTCGACCTGCGTCGCGGTTTCGGTCAGTTCAACGAAACCGATCACGCGCTGACCGAGGACGGCGTCCCGCACGCCGACTATCGCCGCCTCGCGCACGCCGCGATGGACCGTGAGCGCATGCTCGATTTCGGTCGGCGAGATGTTCGACCCGCCGCGAATGATCAGGTTTTTCTTTCTGGCGACGTACCAGAAGTCGCCGGCCTCGTCCTGGCGCATCACGTCGCCGGTGGGCCACCAGCCGTCCTTGCGTGCGTCGTCGATGCGCCCGGGGCCGAGCCAATAGCCGACGAACAGGTTCGGTCCGCGCAGCATCAGTTCGCCCGCTTCGCCGCGCCCGACCGTGTTGCCTTCTGTGTCGGCGAGACGAACGCGGTCCGCGTCGACCGCGCGGCACACGGGCCCGCTATCGAATCCATAGGTGAAGGTGCCTGCGCTTTCGCTCATGCCGAGGAAATTGCGCATTCTGACGCCGAACACCCGCAAAAACTCCTCCTGCAGACTCGGCGGCGTCGCGTCGCCTCCGACGAGGCAGGTGCCCAGTGACGCGACGTTGCGTGGCTGCGCGATCTGCTCGACGATCGCCGCCGAATACATGAACGGCAACCACATCATCATCGTGCAACGGTGCCGTTCTATCAGGTCAAGCGCGGCCGCCGGCTCGAATCGGTCCATCAGGACGCAGGTGCCGTCTGTGGCGAGCGTCGCGAGCGCAGTGAAGAGCCCTGCAGCATGCATCATGGGCGTGGCGATCAGCGTGACGTCGTATGGTCTCGACGCAATGGCCTGGTAAGCTTGCATCATCGCGCACGCAGTGCGCGGGGTGTGCGTGACGAACTTCGGTTCTCCCGTCGTGCCGGACGTCGACAGCAGAAGCGCCGGTTCATCGACGCGCACCGGCTCGAGCCGCACCTCGTCTGCCTCGTGCTCGATCAACTCACTCCATGCTCTGCCGCCCGCGCCTTGCGCCGAGCCGTCGACAAGAAAGCGCTTGTCCGCAACGAGAATCGAAGCATCCATGCCGGCAATCGCACCGTATAGATCCAGCTGGCCCAGATACAACGAAACCTGCAACCGTCGCAGTTGCGGCTCGAGTTCCGCGCGTGTGAGCCGGTTGTTCAGCGGCACGGCAATCATGCCTGTCAGCATGCACGCGTAATACGCGGCGACGGTTTCCGGTTTGTTCGTCATGTGCAGCGCAATGCGATCGCCGGGTTTCAGACCGTGAGCGAGCAGACCTCGCGAAAGCCTTCTGATATACCGTGTCAGGCGATCGTAGGTCCATGTGTCATCTCCGGCGATCAGCGCAATGGCATGCGGGCGGGCTGCCGCAGAATCGAACAGGCGTTCGTGCACAGTAGCGAGTTGCGGTACCTGCATGGGTTGCGGGCGTGTTCCGGGACAAGACATGGTGGTTGCTCCAAGGGTCGATTGGCTGTCGATGACAGGTCTGCCCTCACAACAGACAACGCTCGCAGATTATTCCGGCGCCTGTGTTGAAACAACTCCTCTTCCCGCGTCAATGACAACGACAAGTCGAGCCATGGCGCCGTCATCTAGTCCAGCGGTACGGTAATAACAGCACGCCCTGCCGCGCGTTTCACCAGCTCCGCGTGATTGGATGGCTGGCCTAACCATCTTGCCAGTCCACGCGGATTCCGGTGACCCAGCACGAGCAGATCCGCGTTGAGCAGGCCCGCATAATTAGCCATGCTATCGACCACGTTCCCCACTGCGACATAGCCGCGCGCAACCGTTCCGCTCTCTCTCAAATGATCCAGCGCCTCCTTCAAGGTCTGCTTCGCCGTGCCTTCCATCTGTGAACACGCGACGTCCGATAAGTATCCAAGACTGCTGCCCACAGCCGAGCCGATATCCACTACCGACAGTACATGAACAGTAGCGGTCAACGCATATCCCAAACGGGTCGCGCGCAGTAATGCCGATCTGGATTCAGGCGATCCATCGTAGTAGACGAGCAGGTTGTAGTGGTCGGGCATGGGATCCTCGAATCGTGCGACGTAGGGAGTGGCGGCGGTTGCGTCATCCCCATAACACCCGTGGCCGACGAGGTATTCCAGAAAAGCGCAACGCTTCTTTTCGCTCGCGGCTCTTTGCCGTCACGGAATAAAACCGAAACACCAGGCGTTCGGAGGAGGACGATTCAGCGCCAAAGAGATCGGGCAGTTCAATCCGCGGACTCACTGTTCGCTGATTGCACGCCCATTCCTTTGCGCACTCAGGGATCGTTCGTTCGCGTGCATCGCAGATACAAGACGATTGCGGCGGGCGCTACTCCGAACATAAAAGGAATCGCGAAATGAAACTGCGTCAAAAGGCAGTGCTTGCCTGGTCATTCGCCGCTTGCACGGCAACGCTCACCGCATGTGGCGGCGGCAGCGACAATTCCACACCACCGGCCCCGGCCACCGGTCCTTTCAAAGCCACCGTGCTGGTTTCCGATGGCAGCGTAAGCGCACCGAACACGGACGCCAATCTCAAGAACGGCTGGGGTATCGCCTTCAACCCGACCGGCGTCATGTGGGTGTCCGACAACAATACGAAAAAGTCGACGCTTTATGACGGCAATGGCGTGGTGCAGTCGCTCGTCGTGACGATCCCGCCCGCGGCGAGTGGACAGGCTGCCGGGCCGACGGGCATCGTGTTCAATACCAGCACCGACTTCGGCATTAGCGCAAACGGCCTCACGAGCAACGCGGTCTTCCTCTGGGCCACCGACGCCGGCACGATCGCCGGCTGGTCACCGAAAGTACTGCCGACGCAAGCGGTCAACGCGCACGACGACGGCACCGGCGGCGCCGTTTACAAGGGCCTTGCCATCGGCACGAACGCCGGTCAGAACCTGCTCTACACGGCGGACTTTCATAACGGCAAGGTCGATGTGTTCGACAAGTCGTTCAACAAGATCCAACTCGACGGGCAATTCAAGGATCCCAACTTGCCTGCCGGCTTGTCCCCTTTCGGCATTCGTGTAGTCGGTACGACCGTCTATGTGACGTTTGCGAAGCTCGGTCCCGATGGACACACACAGGTGAACGGCCCGGGCAACGGCGCGGTCGACGCGTTCGATACAGCGGGGCACCTCACGAAGCGCATTGCCGTGGGCGGATCGCTGAATTCGCCTTGGGGTCTTGCGGTGGCGCCGGCGAATTTCGGTGCACTTAGCAATGATCTGCTGGTCGGAAATTTCGGCGACGGCACGCTCGACGCGTTCGATCCCAATTCCGGGGCGTTCATCGGTGCAGTGACACAGGCCGACGGATCGACTTTCAAACAGCCGGGTATCTGGGGCATCTCGTTCGGCAACAACGCTGCCAATCAACCGCTCAATACCCTGTTCTTCGCCGCCGGCCCGACACCGACGACCGGCGTCTACGGCCGGCTCGACGTCGCCCAGTAATGACCCGGCGGACGCGGCGGACGCGGCGCGAGCGGCGCCTACCCAGGACGCTCTCAGGATCCGCATGCGCCGCGGACGCCGACTCTGACCACGCAAGCCAAACCCGGTGCCACCCATGTCCGGTGAACAGCCCCTCCACTACGAACGACGCGAGAGTCCGCGCGTCGGCCGCGCGATCGGGCTGAAGCAAATTCTGGTGCGGGTGGTAATCGAGTGCGCCGGCGTTTTTTCCCCCCTCATAGTCCAGCGCCTGTTGCCGTTGCCCGGTCAGTTGCACGGCAAGAACGTCCGTCCGTGCGGCTTCGCATAACACCCCATAAGCCTTTTTATTCCGCCGCGAGATAGCGAAACACGCGTTTCGCCGCGAATGGATTTCATTACGCGGCCCTGCACCGAAACGTACCCTGCTCTATACTCGTCAGCTTTTTGGATCGGCGCGTTCGCTTTCACGCTGCATCATGTCCCGACCCCAGCCATCAGCGCTTCTGCTTCGCTACGCCTTCATCGTGATCGTCATTGCGGCTGTCGCGGGAGCGTTCGCGTGGGTCGCCGGCTGGATTCGCTGGCCGGGCAGCGAGCCCGCATTGACGCCCGCCCGGATGATCGACGCCTTCCAGAACAGCATGGGCAGGCACCCCGGCTTTCGCCGCAATCATGCCAAGGGCGTGTGCGTGCGCGGCTATTTCGACAGCAACGGAAACGGCGCCGCGCTTTCGCGCGCGAGCGTGTTCGAGCGCGGCCGCACCCCTGTGATCGGCCGCCTCTCCGCACCGGGCGGCAATCCCGCCCAGGACGACGCCGACGCATCCGTGCGCAGCTTTGCATTGCTGTTCTCGGTGCGCAACGCAGAGCAATGGCGCACCGCAATGAACTCCGTGCCGATCTTCCAGGTCGCCACGCCACAGGCGTTGTACGAACAACTGGTGGCGCTGCGCCCGGATGCGCGGACCGGCCGGCCGGATCCCGCGAAACTGAACGCGTTTCTTGCGCAGCACCCCGAAACAATGGCCTTTCACCAGTGGGTCGACACCCATCCGCCTTCCACGGCTTTCTATAACGCGAGCTACTTCAGCATCGACGCGTTCCGTTTCGTCGATGCCGATGGCAACACACGTTTCGTCCGCTGGAGTGTGGTTCCCGACACGCCCTATGCGCCGTCGACCGAACGCACGAACCCGGCGCGCGATCCCGACTTTCTGGCACACGATCTCTATCTGCGCTTGCAGGCCGGCCCCGTCTCCTGGCACCTCATGCTCACGCCGGCAGGCCCGGGGGATCCGGTCGACGACGCGACGCGCGCATGGCCGCCCGAGCGCGAATTGCATCGGGTGGACGCCGGCACGATCGTGATCGAGCGCGCCGAAAGCCAGATCGACGGCGCCTGCCGGGACATCAATTTCGATCCGTTGATCCTTCCCTATGGCATCGCGCCCTCGGACGATCCGCTACTCGCCGCGCGCTCGGCGGTCTACGCGGTTTCTTTCAACCGGCGCACGCGCGAAGAGGCGGGAATTGGCACGCACCGCCGCTAGAAAGGGCGGCATCGAGATCTCCTCGATGGAATAAAGACGGCTTTCACACGTTGTGCGGTCTCAAGTTAAACTACACCGTTCGAACTTCGTAGCAAAAAAAAACGGTGGCGAACGACAGTGCAATTTTTTGTGCGAGGTCGACGGGTTCGCAATGCTGTCGAACCCGTCTCGGGGAACATGGGAGATTTTCGTTCAATGAACGGTGTAGATTTACCTGGCATGCTTCCCGAAATGCTGCCGCGCCTGTGGGCGTTCGCGCTTCGCCTGTCGGGGGACCAGCATGACGCCGAGGATCTCGTGCAACGCGCCTGCCTGCGCGGGCTCGAACGCGCCCATCAGCTTCAGCCCGACACGGCTCCTTTGAGCTGGATGTTCTCGATTGTCCATTCGACCTGGATCAACGAGCTGCGCGCCCGCAGCGTGCGACGACGGTCCAGTTTCGATTGGGATGACGACTTCCTCGAAAATCTTCCCGACCCCGTCGACCGGGGTCCCGAAACGCAATTGATGCACGGGCAGATCATCGACGCAGTCGAACGCTTGCCGGAGGCGCAGCGCGTCGTGATGCTGCTCGTCGCCGTGGAAGGCCTGAGCTATCAGCAGGCCGCCGACGTGCTCGAGGTGCCCATCGGCACGGTCATGAGCCGCCTGTCGCGCGCCCGCCAGGCGGTCGGCGCGCTGCTTGGCGGCGAGACGCCGAAAGCCCGGCCCGCGAAGACACAAAAGGATTCAATCGCATGATGGCTGACGACGCTCAACTGCTCGCTTACGTGGATGGCGGCCTGTCGCCCGAGGATCGCAGCGCGGTCGAAGCGCGACTGCGCGAGTCCGCCGAAGCAAGGCAAAAGGTCGCACTGTTGCGCGCTTCGCGGCTCGATTTCGCGGACGCCTTCGCGCAACAGAGCCTCCCGCCAGTGCCCGATTCATTGAAGCTCAAGATCGACGAGATGGTCCGCGCGCAGCGCGCCCGGGAATCGAACGACCCGGTCCTGCCCGCCAGCGAAAAAGCACCCTCCGAACCCGTGCGCTCGCGCCTGCGCGGCATGCCGGTCTGGCTTGCGGCGGCCTGCGTCGCCGGCGCTTTCGCCTGCGGCCTGTTCGTGCGGGTCGGCCCGCTTGCGGGCGGCGGCATGCAGATGGCCGCCAACGCCGACGTATCGCCGTGGGTGGCGGCGGCGGTCGGGTATCAGAAGCTGTACACGCGCGACACCCTCGCGTACACGGAGGAAGATCCGGCGGCCGCGGCGAAGATCGTCAGGGACATCCGCAGCGACGACAAGCTCGCCCTGCGCGTGCCGGACCTGACGAGCGCCGGGCTGACGTTCAAGTCGGTGCAACGGCTGCGCTTTAACAACAAGCCGCTCGTGCAGATCGTCTATCTGCCGCAAAATGGCCCGCCGATTGCGCTGTGCGTGATGAAAGACTCGAAGCCGGACCAGCCGGTCGCGACGAAGACGGTCGATGCCATGGACGTCGCAACGTGGCGGCAAGCGGAGTTGAGCTATGCACTCATCGGGCAGTCGGGCAACGTCAATCTCGCCGCGCTCGGCAAGCGCATCTCCAATCTCGACATGGCGCCGCTTTTCAGCGATGCCTCGCCGATCGCGCGTCCCGTGTCCGGATAACGGCATGCCCGAGCGCGTCACGCGACAGTGACGCATCGGGCCGTGGCGTGGCGATGCGCGGTAAGCCTTTACCGCGCATCGCCACGCGTTAGACGGCATCCTCAAGCGCCGCCAATACACAGCCGCGCACCCCGCCGCTCAACGGCGAAGGCGCTCGCGTCGGCCCGAAAAAATCTTCAAGGCCCGACGGAATAATGTCGAGCCACGGGTGTTATGTCATTAGCCCTTATGGCGTCATGCAGGTTTGGGAGGGGTGTCCCATTCCCGCCAAGAGCGAAGACAGGCCTTATGAATCTGGACGACATCGAATTGATGGGCTACGTGGACGGCACACTGCCGGCCCGCGAGTGCGTAGCCGTGGAGCGCGCGCTGAGTGGCTCTCCCGAGGCCACGCGACGCGTCGCGTGGCTCATGAGGTCGCGCCTGCCGTACGCGCAAGCGTTCGCGCAGCAGACTCTGCCGCCGGTGCCCGAAAGCCTCAGCGTGCGGATCGGCGACATGGCGCGCGCGGCGAAAAAGCCTGCGCAGGATTTCGCGTGGAGCGAGCCGCCGAGCCCGCAAGGCGCGGCCGCGCCGGTCGGGCGCGATGCGAGTGCCAACGACGCCGTCATGCCGCATCCTGACGGCGCCGCGGCGTCAGCGCCGATCCGCTCGCGCTTGCGTATCGCGCCCGCGTGGCTTGCCGTCGCATTCGTCGCGGGGGCGTTCGCCTGCGGCTTCGTGCTGCGCCTCGGCAGCGGCGTGGGGCCCGCGTCGACGGCAGGCGCATCGTTGGCGTCGGTGGGAACGGGGGTGTCGCCCTGGGTCGCGGCCGCCGCCAGCTATCAGCAGCTCTATTCTCGCGACACGCTCGCCAACATCGAAGCCGATCCCGCGCTGGTGGCGAAAACCACCGCGCAGATTCACGACGACGATGGCCTCGCCGTTCGCATTCCGGATCTGAGCGCTTACGGCCTCACGTTCAAGCGCGTGCAGCGCCTGCGCTTCAACAACAAGCCGCTGGTTCAGATCGTCTATCTGCCCGAACGGGGTGCGCCTGTCGCGTTGTGCGTGATGAAGGAGGCCAAGCCCGACGCGCGCACGGCAACGCAGCAGGTTGCGTCGATGACGGTCGTCACCTGGCGTCAGTCCGAACTCGGTTACGCATTGATCGGCCCGCGCGAAGGCATCGATATGAATGCGCTGAGCAATAGCATTTCCAGCCACCGCGCCGCGCCGCTGTTCGGTTCGCTGCCCGCGCCCATTCCGCTTGCCGCCCTCGACACGCCGCTTCTTCCCGCCACGGAATAATTTCGCCGCTTCGCTGTTGTGTTGAAGAGACCGGCGTTGTCTGTCCGGCATCGTCAACTTGCGAGCAAAGCACATGGTTTATCGACTGCGGGCATGGACCCTGGGTATCGTCTTGCTGGCCGCGCTGTCCTCGCCGGCACGCGCGGCCTGGACGCTTGTCAGTGCGGATTCTCCCGTCACCGTAGTGCGCGCGGCCAACGTGTTCGAATTGGGCGCGGGCAAGTCCTTGCGTGCCGACGATCTGATTCTGTCGCCGCGACAAGGCGTCGTGCAGATTCAGGACGACAACGGCACGCTCGTCGCACTCGGTGCGCAGTCGCGCGTGATGCTGCAGTCAGATGAACGCATCGGCTTGCTTGGCGGCTGGATGAAGATCGCCCCTGCCTGCAAGGCTGCACCGTGTTCGCAGCGGATCGTGGAGACGGAGCGCGGTGCCATTCGCCTGAGCACGAATGCGAGCGCGGCGGCCATCGTCGCCACGCCCGGCGACGCAGGCGAGATCGCCGTGTTCAGCGAAAGCGGCGTGCAAACGCTCGCCCTCAAACCGCCACTGACGATCGACGCCGGGAGCTTCGCCGAGATTTCCGGGAACGCGCCCGCCCACGTTTTGCCGCGTCCATCGAGCGCGTTCCTTGCAGCCATGCCGGTCGCGTTTCGCGACGCGTTGCAGCCGCTCGCCATCAACGCCACGCCTGCCAGCGACGCCGCCCCGAAGCCGTTGCGCCCAGCGACCTACGACGACCTCGCGCCGTGGCTCACGAGCACGCTGCCCGCGCGCAAACGCTTCGCTGCGCGCTTTCATACACGGCTCGCCGACAGCGCGTTTCGCGCATCGATCGAGAGTCATCTGAACGCGCTGCCCGACTGGCGCGTGTTCCTCTACCCGCCCGCGCACGCCGCTCGCAGCAAAGTCCGCTATCCATGAAACGTCGCGCCAAAACCGCTAACAGTACGCCATGAAACTCAAGCTTTCGCTCAGCGTCAAATTCAACCTCGTGTTCCTGCTCATCTTTTCGATCGGGCTCGTCGCCGCCGGCATCGTGGCGGATCGCCTTCTGCAAAAGCAGGCGCTCGAAGAAACCGTCCACGACGCCAACGTACTCATCAGCGCGGCGGGGTCGATGCAGAACTATACGGCCGCGCACATCACGCCGCTCCTCGCCACGCAGATCAAATATCGCTTCGTGCCGGAATCCATCCCCGCCTTCTCGGCGATCGAAATGCTCAATCTGCTGCAGAAGGATTTCCCGAACTTTTCGTACAGGTCGACGATGGTCAATCCGACCAATCCGCGCGACCGGCCCACCGATTGGGAAGCCGATGTGATCAGCCATCTGCATGACCGGCCCGAACTCAAGGAGCTTACCGGCCAGCGCGATTCGCCCGGCGGCCGCACCCTCTTTCTCGCGCGGCCGAGCCGCATCACCGATTCCGCCTGCATGCAATGCCACAGCACCCCAAGCGCGGCGCCCGCCACCATGCTGGACAAGTACGGTTCCGCGAACGGCTTCAACTGGCCGATGAACGAAGTGATCGGCGCGGAATTCGTGTCGGTTCCGATGGCGCAGCCGATCGAACGCGGCCGCGCGATCTGGCGCGCGTTCATGCTGTCGCTCGGTGGCGTGTTCGCAGTCGTCCTGATCGTGATGAACGTGATGATGCATCTGCTGATCACGCGGCCAATCCAGTCGCTCTCGCGCGCCGCCGATGAAATGAGCCTCGGCAAACTCGGCGCGACGCCCTTGCCGACGAGCGGATCGGACGAGATCGCCTCGCTTGCCGTATCGTTCGGACGCATGCAGACGAGTCTCGTCGAGGCGTTCAGGATCCTCGACGAAGAAGAGGCCTAAGCCATGCCCTCCCCGGCCGACTTCCCCGCGCGGCTCGGCCGCTACGTCATCGAACGGATACTCGGACGCGGTGCGATGGGCGTCGTGTATCTGGCCTTCGATCCGCATATCGAGCGCGAGGTGGCGCTGAAAACCATCCGGCGGGAGCTGACGCCGGGTGAAACGCCGGACGACTCCACGCACGATCTCACCGCCCGTTTTCTGAACGAAGCGCGGGCGGCGGGCCGTCTCGTTCATCCGAACATCGTGGCGGTGTACGACTACGGCGAAGCCGACGACACCGCCTTCATCACGATGGAATACGTGCGCGGCGAGAGCCTCGCGGCGCGTCTCGCGCAGCACGTGCGCGCCGGTTCGCGCATGGGGGCGCCGCGTGCGTTGCGATGGTTCGTGCAGCTGCTCGATGCGCTCGACTACGCGCACGGCGCGGGCGTCGTTCATCGCGACATCAAGCCGGCCAATCTGCTCATCGCGCAACGTGGCGAATGCAAGATCGCGGACTTCGGCATTGCGCATCTCGACACCTCGTACCTGACGCAATCCGGCACGATGCTCGGCACGCCGAGCTATATGTCGCCGGAGCAATTCACCGGGGAACCCATCGACGCGCGCGCCGACCTGTTTTCCGCCGCAGTCGTGCTGTACGAAATGCTGACCTGTGTGTGCCCCTTCACAGGAACGCCGAGCGTGGTCATGCAAAAAGTCCTCAACGACACGCCGCCGGCCCCGAGCACCATCGCGCCGGAATTGCCCGGCTATATCGACGCCATGCTGATGAAAGCATTGTCGAAGCGTACGCAAGACCGTTTCGCTTCCGCGCGCGAATGGCGCGACACGCTGCTTGCCGAACTCGCCACCTATAACGAGAACGCCGAGGACCCGGAGCGTACCGTGCTCGCCTACGCGAGTCCCGCCGCCACGCTCGATATGGCGCCCGCGTCAGAGACGTCGAAGGCGTCGAAGGCAACGAGGAATTGGCCGCCCGAATTGATCGCGCAACTGGAGGAACGGCTCGCCAGTCACGTGGGCCCGGTGGCGACCTTGCTGCTGCGGCGCGCGTCGGCGAGCGCCGCGGACGTCGACGCGCTACGCGAGCGGCTCGTCACGTACCTGCCCGACGGCGCCGCGCGCCGCGAGTTCGATTCGCTTTTGTCGCAACTGGAGGCCGGCTCATCACGCGCGCTACCGGCGCAAAAGATCAGCGTCGAGCAGGTGAGCGACGCCGCGCGTCATCTCACGACCTATCTGGGCCCGATCGCACGCGTCATCGCGCGGCGTGCGGCTGCGAGTGCGCCCGATCTGCAAACGTTCCATGCGCGTCTGCTCGACGCCGTGCCGCAACAGAAAGACCGCGACGCGCTACGTCGCGAGTGGGATACGGAACGCGATTAATCGGCATCGAGCAGGCGCAGGAACAAAGCGGCATCGAACGGCCCGTCATGATGCACGACCTCACCCACATCCGACCACCAGACGCTGTCTGCCGCGCGCGACGCGGTGCCGGATAACTGCGCCCGCAAGCCGGTCAATGACGCCTCCAACTCGGTCAGCGAAAAGGCCGGCTTGAGGGTGGAGAGCGCGAGTGCCGCGGCATCGGTATGCCACGATGAAGCCGACACGCATGCGTCGCCGTCGACCGGCCGCGCGATCACGAACGGGAAGTAGCGTCCCACCGCATCGATGCCCGGCATCAGCACGCCGGTGTGCGCTTCCTCGGCGATCACGCCGCGCCGCACAGCGAAGCACCACACGGGCATGGCGAGATACCGGCACAGCCAGTTGTCGGCATAGCGCGCGCGCGCGGCCACGAGGCCGCGCTGCAGCCATGCATCCCATTGCGCGACGAATCCGGCCGACAAGCCCCGCCTGACGAAATCGCCGTGCGTGCGGACTTTGCCGTAGAAGCCCGCGTCCATCCGATCGTCAGGTTTCATAGCGAGGCGGGGCAACGAAAGCGGTCGAGCACGCCCGCGCGAAACGGATTGTCCGCGCTGTTCGCGACGAGTGCGAGCGACACGCGGCCTCCATCGAAGGACACGTTGAAGTGATCGGCCTGACCGGACTGCTGGACGCGCGCGGCATCGAAGAGATGAAACAGCGCCCACGGTCCGTCCGCGTGCGGCGGCGTGCCTTGCGCCGGGTCGAGTTCGACGTGCGCCTGCGCCGTGCCTTTTCCGCTCGGCCACTGGAACGCGGCGGTGGCGTTCGGCGCGTCGCTGGTCGCGGTGAGTTGCTGTCCGTCGATATCGAGCACGAAGCGCTTGAGCGACGGATCGAGCGACGCGATCTTCACCGTGAAACGCACCGAGACATCCCGGCCGCCGTCGCGGAACAATGCGTCGCGCAGCATGGCCGCGTTCTGGAATTGAACCGGCACATCGTCCGGAATACCAAGCGATTTTGCTTCCGGCCGCCATTTCCACACGGCGCCCGAGGTATCCACACGATTCTGCAAATTCTTCTGGAAGAAGTCGTCGATGAGACCGCCCGGCGCCAGGATGCGCGCGAAGTCGTCCGGCGCGGCGTCGCGCGTCGATGTCTTCACGAGCGGATAGCGCCCGTCGAGCGCCTGCCTGCAAGCGGGAGCCACACTCGCCGCCCACAGCGCACTCAGTTGCGCGCGCTGACTCTGCAGTTGCACGGTGTCGGCATTGGCGGCCACGCCTTGCAGCACCGCCGCGAGCGGCGCGGGCGCGTTCTGTGAAAGCAGCTTCAGGCGATCGAGCGGGCCGGTCGCGGGCAGCGGCAACGACTGCTTGCGCGCGGTGTCGTCGGCCTGCAGCGTGGCGGCGGCATCCTTGAACGCGCCGATGGATTCATCGAGTGCCGGACCGGCCAGGTCGTGCAGCGGCTGAAAATGCGTATCGACGAGCGTGGGCGCCGGCGCTTCCCCTGCTCCCGCTCCCGTCACCAGCGCCTTGCCGAGGTTCTGCTTGAGCGCGTCCAGCTTGCCCGGCGGCGCGGGCGCCGGGGTGAACGTCGTCTCGCGCGCGGCGGCCTGAATCAGGCCGCGCAACGGCGAGGCGGGCGACCCCAGCAGATTCGCGATGCGCGCGCCCTGATCCGGCGCCGCAAACGGCACGACGCCCACATCGGCGAGCAGGCCGTCCCATTGGCGAATCGTCGCCTCGCAGTAGAGCCGCGTCAGCGCGGCGCGCAGCGCATCCGTGCCGGCGGGATCGGGACGCGCCTCCCCGCGGCCGAGCACCCAGTCGTCCTTCGACAAGTCGGCGAGCGCGGCTTCACGCAGACGCACGAACGCATCGAAGCCTGCGCGCGTGTACGCTCCATCGATGCCTTGCGTGAGCGGCGCTCCGCTCTTCCTCACGAACACCAACAGACCGCTCGGTCCGGCCGCTTTCGCGATCGTGAAGTCCGGCAGGCGAAGCTGCGCCAGTTGTTGCTCGATGCGTCCATCCAGACGCTGCGCGAGCGGCACGCGATTCAGCGTGGCCCGCGCCTGCGCGATCAGGTTCTGGTCGAGCGGCAGGTTCGCATCGAATTGCCCACGGCGGAACAAGGCTTCCAGATGCCCGTCGATGCTGGCGCGCTGCGCATCCGTCGCATTCTGGAGCGCGCCGCGCTGCCAGGCGTGCATCGCCCAGACGCGCAGCGCGGCCGGATCGAAGTGCGTCGGATCGCCGAGCATCAAATACGCTCGCAGCGCTTCGTATTGCGTGGCGGCGTTGTCGGCGTCGCCGCGGCGCAGTTGCTCCTCCATGCGCTGCACGACGATCGGCAGCAACGTCTGGCGCAACAGGCGCTGATACACGCGCTGCGCTTCCAGCCCGAGCTTCTGCCGCTGGTCGAGGCCGAGTTTCTCCCACCACGCGTCATGGCCCGCCGCGCGCTCGGCCTCGCCGCCGGGCAGATTGCGCGCGGCGTCGAGCAGCGGCAATACCGCCAGCGGATCGTCGCCGGCCGTCGTCTGCTGCGCGCGCTGGGTCAGCGCGGCGATCTGCTGGCGGCTTTCGTCGACGAAGCGGCGGTTCGCCCGGTCGGCCGCGAAAAGGCCGATCAGCCCCGCCACCAGCAACACGCCGATCACACCGATCGCGACCCGCTGAAAACGCGCACGGCGGCGCTCCACGCGCGGATTGCTGCCGGCAATGCCCGCTTCCTCGAAGATCACATCGCGAAGCAGGCGCTTAACGAAGTAAGCGCGCCCGCTCGATGAATCCGTCAGCAACACCTCGCGCTGAAGTCCGAGCGACGCCGCCATTGAACTCATCATCCGGTCGAGCGGCCTGCCGGTCTGCGTCCCGCTCGTGAAGTAGACGCCGCGAAGCATCGCGGCGCGGGCGAAGCGCGACTCGCCGAACGCGTCGTCGAGGAAGCGCTGCAACGCGCTTTCGATGCCCGCGAACTGCTGCGGAAAGGCATAGATCAGCGCGCGCCGCCGAACGTCGGTCTCCTGCTGCATGCGCTGCAGCACGCGATCCTGCAACTGCCGGTGCAGCAAATGGAATTCATCGGGAAAACGCTGCAGCGGAGAGTCAGCGTTTGCCGCGTCGTCGCGCTCCGCGAGCGGGAACGTCACGCCCCAGACCTGCTCGCGCTCGTCGCGGCCCAAGTCGTCGAAGAATTCGGCGAAGCCGGCGAGCAGATCGCTTTTCGTGACGACGACATAGACCGGCAATTGCACGCCCAGTTGCCGGTTCAATTCGGCGAGGCGTTCGCGCACGGACGCGGCATGCTTCGCGCGCGCCGCATCGGTCTGCTGCAGCAGATCGGTGGCCGACACGACGGTCATCACACCGTTCAGCGGACGGCGCGGCCGGTACTTGCGCAGCAAGGCGAGAAAGCCGAGCCATGCGCCGCGATCGGCCTCCTCGTGACTGTCCTGGGTCGTGAAGCGGCCCGCGGTGTCGAGCAGCACGGCGTCGTCGGCGAACCACCAGTCGCAGTGGCGCGTGCCGCCCACGCCGCCGATCGCCTGCGCGCCGAGCCGGTCCGCGAGCGGAAAGCGCAGCCCCGAGTGCACGAGCGCGGTCGTCTTGCCCGCGCCCGGCGCGCCGACGAACATGTACCAGGGCAAGTCGTAGAGCGTGCGGCGGCGCAAGTTCAGCCATGCAAGAACGCCGCGCATTTTGCCTTGGCCTGGGCCCTTGCCTTCCGACGGGCCCTGCACATGCCGCAGCGTTTTGATGGCCTCTTCGAAACGCGTGCGTAAGACAGCGAGGTCGGCAGCCGCGGCCTTGCGCGCCGGACTCGGTTCGCGATTCGCCGGATCGAGCGCATCGGCGACGATCCCGCGCACGAAATTCGAGCTCGCGATGCGCGTCTTCACGAAGCGGACTCCCCACCAGAGCGCCCAGCACGCGAAGATGAACGCGACGGCCAGCCAGCGGCGCGACTCGCTTTCGAGCGGCGCGTGGCCGTCGAATGCGAACAATGGGCCTTCGAACCACACGAGCGCCGACAGCGCCAGCACGCCGGCAAACGATACGGCTGCCGGTCTCCTCAATCCGTTCAACCACTTCATGGCGCCGCTCCTGGCGAAAGAATGTCGATGGTCACGCGCCGGTTCCGCGCGCGTCCGGCCGGGGTGTCGTTCGATGCGACCGGCTCGGTGTCGCCGCGGCCTTCGGCGGTGACGCGCGAAGGCGTGTCGAGCTTCGCGGCGATGATGGCCCGCACCGTGTCCGCACGCGCCTGCGACAGCGCGACGTTGGAGGGGAACTGCGCCGACACGATGCGCTGGTTGTCCGTGTGCCCGATCACGACGATGTTGCCGGGCTTGTCCCGCAAGGCCAGCGCGATGCGCAGCATCAACGGCGCGAAATGCGCGTCGAGCTCCGCGCTGCCCGAGGCGAACAGCTGCGTGCCTTCGGCGGCGTTGTTGATCGTCACGGTGGTCCGGTCGGCGGACTCGCCGACCGAGACGAGGCCTTGCGCGATCTCCGGCGCGAGGAATCCGGCGAGCGCCGCCGAGAGCCTCGGCGCGGCGCTCGTCTTCGCCGCCAGCACCGGCGCCGGCGCGACGCGGATCGCGCGCATGGAGGCGAACACCGGATCGGAGAAGTCGTTGATGCGAATGGCGAGCACGAGGCTCGTCGCCATCAGAACCAGCCCGGCGAGCGCCAGCGCGACCCACAGCGGCACGAACTGCAGCAGCCGCTTGCGCTCGCGCGCCGCGGGCTGCCAGTGCGGCGAGAGCGCCCGTTCGATCGTGCCGCGCTGCGTGCGAATCATCTGCTCGAGCCGTTCGCGGATCACGTCGAGCTGCGTCTTGCCGCCTTCGATCAGCCGGTAGCGTCCGTCGAAGCCGAGCGCGAGCATCACGTAGATCAGCTCGAGCATGTCGATGTCGACCGCCGGGGTCTGCACGAGGCGCTGCAAAATCACGAAGAGCCGTTCGCCGCCCGACGCTTCGTTATGAAACGTCACGAGCAGGCTGCGCCGGCCCCACACGCCCGCACCCCAGGGCGTCGCCGCGATCGCCTCGTCGATGAACGTGCACAGGCAATAGCGCGCGGGGCCGAGTTGCGCATCCGGCACGCCGAAGGAACGGCCGTCGGCTTCGAAGCGGCGCATCATCTGGATCAGTTGCGTGCGCAAGGCGTCGAGGTCCGGATGACTCGCGAGCCTCCGCAGCGGCAGCGCCAGTTCAAGGAGCGGATTGGCCGCCCGCAAGAGCGGATTGCGCCCGGCGAGCGAGGCATCGAGCGGTGCAAGCGCGAGCGCGTCCGGCTTTCCCTGCTGTTTCGCCTCTGGCCTGGCGGACTCGCGCCCGCGGCCCGGCGTCGGCATTCTGATGGTGCGCGCGGCGTCGAGAAACTCCGCGTCGTCAAGCGTCGGATCGGTGTTGTCGGTCATGGAAGAGTCCTTGTTTCGGCGCCTTCGATTGGCGTGGCGTCATGGGCGTGGCGTCGTCGGCATGGTCAGCGGCGGATGGCCCAGCATTCCATTGCGAGTCCGGGGAATTCCCCCGCCACGTGCAGCGCCATGCCGGCCGATGAGCCGAGCGAAGCCCACGCATCGCTCTTGTCGTCGAGCTCGAAATAGGTGTAGCCCGCGTGAAACGGCAACTGACGCGGCGCTACAGGCAGCGCGCGCAAGCCAATGCCGGGCAACTGCAGATTGACGAGATCGCGGATCTTCTCGATGCTGCCGATCTTCACCTGGCTGCCGAACGCCGAGAGCAGCGTCTCGGTGGGCACTTGTGCGCGCACGGCGAGCACGAACGTCGCGCTCGTGAAGAGCGACCGATCCGCGACCTGCGCCACCCGCAAACCGTATTTGCGCTCCTCGAGCGGGATCGACACGACCTGCGGGTCCGCCACGCGGCTCAACGCAAGCCGCAACGCGTCGATCACCGGCGCGAAGGTCTCCTTCAGGCGCTCGTGACGATACGCCGGAAACAGCGGCGGCCGCCGCTCGCGCTGGCTGAAGGTCGCGAGCTCGCCGGCGAGCGCCACGCACGCCTGATACAGCGTTTCGGGATGCAAGCCGGTCATCGCGCCGAAATGCGCGACGAGCGGTTGCGCGCGGTTGACGATCTGCAGCAGCAGAAAATCCGAAATCTCCGCCATGCCCGCGCCGTCGGGCTGCGCAAGCCTGCCCGCGAGCGCTTCGCCGCGTTGCTGCAAGAGCCCGCTCAGTTCCGCCGCGAAGCGCCCGAGCCCGTCCGCGACGCGATAGTCGAGGCACGGCGGGCAATAGTCGCCGTCGAGCAGAATGCGCGAGTCGCTCAGGCGTTCGGTCACCCGCGCGACGCCCGCATATGCGTGCGCGTGCGCGACGTCGGGTTCGAGCGCGAGACGCAGGCGCAGCTTGCCGATCTGCAACAGCGTGGCGAGCGCGTCCGGGTCGTTGCTGTCGTGAACCTCGAAATCGCCGGCGCCGTAGCGGGCCAGATTCTCCGCGCTGTCGGCGCCGCCGGACTCCGGCGCGCCCGGCCGGCGCACCGGCAACGCCAGCACGACCAGCTGGTTCGAGGTGCCTTCCGGAATATCGAGCGGCACCGGCAAATCGCCGTCGGCAGGCAGGTTGAACGGCGTGCCATCGGGCAACACGCCGGCAGCCGAGCGCAGCGCGAGCTTGCCGAGCTTCAGGAGCGCCTCGTCGAGCTCCAGCTTCGTGAAGCCCCAGCCATACGCGCGCAGACCTCCCGCGCGGCCTTCGAGTTGCGTCTCGATGTGCCGGTCGTGCTGCTGCAGATGCTGCGGCTGAAGGAACATGCCTTCCGACCAGATAACCTTATTGTTCCAGTACATGGCGTCAGTTTTTTGAGGATTTCAGTGCGTCGAGCTGCGCCTGATAGGCACGGCCGAACGGTTCGCCGAAGCTGCGCTGGAGGTCGTCGCCCGCGTCGCGCGCCACGTGCTCCCAGGTCTCGACGAAGCGTTGCCACAAGCGCGCGCGGCGGTTGCCGATGAGCGCGTCGAGACCGCTCGGCGCGTCGAGCGAACGTTCGATGGCGCTCGGATCGATGCGCTCCATCGCGTGAGCGAGCGCGGCGCGCATGCCGGCGACCATCGCGAGTTCGTGCGCCTGGATATCGCGGAACGCCGCACGCATGGCTTCCTGCGGCGGCAGATAGCCGTTGCCGCGCGCGCCGAGCATTTGCGCGAGGGCCCGGTCCGCATCGGGGAAGAACTTGAGCGGGTTGTTGTCGCGCTCTTCGATCATCGTGATCGCCATGCGTGTCTCGCGCTTGGTCATGGCGCGCGAGCGCAAGGCCGTCATGGCGCCTTGAGTCGCTTCGCGCAGCATCGTGCCCGCGAGGCGCGCAAGCTCCGCGGGCTCGACGTGGCTCACGGCGGCGGGCTCGATGCCGAGTCCTTCGATCAGCGCGTCGAGCAACGAGGCGTGATCGGCGTGCGGTTTGGCGTGGGGTTTGGCGTGCGGGTTGGCGTGCGGGTTGGCGTGCGGGTTGGCGTGCTGGTTGGCGTGCTGGTTGACATGCGGCTCGCGGCGCTCGCGCGCTTCATGAACCGGCAAGCGCGTTGGCATCGACGTGAATTCGGGATTCGGCAGAGGCAGGCCGGGCATATCGTCATCTCGCGCCAGCGAAGGCGGCTCCGGCACCGCGGGCATCACCGAGAAAGCCTGTTCCGGCGACACATGCTCGAAGCTGCGCGACAACGGCACGGGCTTCGCCACCGCACGCGCGCCGATATCGCGCAGCGGATCGCCGGGACTGAGCGCGTCGATCAGCGCCTGATCGGCGTCGCCGCGGAAGTGGCCGGGCTCGCGCAGAAGCGGCGTCGCGGCCAGCGGGTCGGGCAGGAACAGCGCGTGCGCGCCATCAACCGGTGCCGCATCGTGCGGCCCGTTCCAGTCGTCGGGGATCAGGGGGGCGGGCGGCGGCGCTTCGAACTCCGGCGTACCCGGCATGCCCTGCACGCTCGACGACGGCAGTGCGTCGGGCCACGACTGCGTCATGATGGTCTGGTCGACCACGAAGCCGCTGCCTGCTTCGCCGGTTGTGTCGCCGGTTGCCGAGACAACGAGCGTGTACGCGCCGATCCTCAGGCAATCGCCCTCCTTCAGCGGCGCCTCGTGCGTGCCGTCCAGCGCGCGATCGTTGAGCAGCGTCGGATTGCTGCCCGCATCGATGAGCACATACGCGTTCTCACGCCGTTCGATGCGCGCCTGGATGCGCGAGATGCCGCGCTGCCCGTCGCTCAGCACCATCGTGCAATCCGGCGCGCGGCCGATCGTGGCGCCCTCGCCTTCGATCTCGATCGCGCGTGGCGACGCGCCTTCGCCGCTTTGCACCGTCAATGTCATTCTCATTGGGTTCTCCTATTTGCGGACCTTGCGCGTGCCGTCGTCAGCGTCGCGCGGCGGCGTGGGCGGCGGCGGCGGTGTCGTCAACGGCACGGGGGGCACGCCCGGACCGAGCGGAATCGGGAAGCTCGACATCTCGATCGTTTCGGGACCGATGAGGATGTACGACGCCCCGGCTCGCAGCGCGATGGTCGCGCTCGACTCGATCTCGACCGCCACGCCCGCCTTGATCTGCACCGCCACGCCCGCGTTGAGCGCATAGGCTTCGCCGACGAACTGGTTGTGCGTGGTCATGGTCGCGGCCGACACGCTGCCGAGCACGCTGGACTTGCTGCTGCCGCGCACCGCGTCGTTGCGCGTGCCGCGCGTCTCGCGGAATTCGTTGCCATCGATGCGCACGTGGCGCTCGCCGGATACGTTCATCAGCGCGTCGTGCCGGACCCAGGTCTCGTGATCGCGCTCGGCGTGGAAGAACAACTGTTCGTCGCCCTTGCGGTCGTCGAAGCGCACCTCGTTGTAGCCATTGCCGCCCTTGGTGGACTGGCTCTTCATCGTCGATACCGCGCTCCCGGCCGGCAACTCGTAGGGCGGCATGTTCGTCGAGTTGTAGACCGCGCCCGTGATGACCGGCCGGTCCGGATCGCCCTCGATAAACTCGACCAGCACCTCCTGCCCGACGCGCGGCAGGAACATCGCGCCCCAGCGCCGGTTCGCCCAGCTTTGCGCGACGCGCACCCAGCACCGGTCGAGCCGGTTCGCGCCGTCCGGCTGCGTGAGCTGCTCCCAGTGAAACTGCACCTTCACACGGCCGTACTGGTCCGTGAGAATCTCCTCGCCCGGCGGACCGATCACGACAGCAGTCTGCGGGCCGCCCACGCGCGGAACCGGCGTGGTCTTCGGCGTGCGGAACGTGTTGTCGCTGCGAATCGCGCGGAAGCTGCAATCGAAGATGGGCAGCGTGGAATCGCTTGTCGACACATACGCGTCGGAGACGATTTCCGCGCGATTCTCGATCACGAGGTACTGCCGGTTCTGCGCGCCGCCCGGATGATCCCGAAGCCGGAACAGTCCGCCCGCCGCCATGCCGCGCGACGTGGAGCGCCCTTCGATGGCATCGTTCTGCGCCTGGTGAATCTCGACGTTGACGCGGGCAAGCCGTTCTCCATCGCCTGCCTTGACGTGCCCCGTCAGGTGCTCCTGCATCAGATAGCGCGGCGG
This sequence comes from Paraburkholderia sp. RL17-347-BIC-D, assembly GCF_046027915.1. Lineage (NCBI taxonomy): Bacteria > Pseudomonadati > Pseudomonadota > Betaproteobacteria > Burkholderiales > Burkholderiaceae > Paraburkholderia > Paraburkholderia sp. RL17-347-BIC-D. The sequence continues at coordinate 530,686 of NZ_JARESS010000001.1, read as the reverse complement.
ATCGAAGGGCGCGCTGCGCGTCGCGCGCGCGACCATCCCTTCGCTGTTGCTGACCGAGGCCTTCTCGAAGTCGTAGTCGTTCACTTCGTAGCGGCCGGTCTGCAGCGTCGCGCCCGACATCCAGCGGTACACGCATTCTTCATCCTGCTCGGGCGTATCCCAGGCCTGAAACGGAATCGACTCGTAGTGCGCGATCGGCCGATGCTCGGCGCTCGAATCCGTGAGTACGAGTGTGTGCTTGCCGCCCGCATGCTCGAAGAAATAGTGGATGCCTTCGCGTTCCAGAAGCCGGCTGACGAAATCGAAATCGGTCTCCCGGTACTGCACGCAATGCTCGAGCGCCGGATAGCTCGCCGTGCAGGCATTGCGAAAGTCGATGTCGAACGACTCCAGCACCTGCGTGACGATCTGCGGGACCGTGCGCTGGTAGAAGAACCGCCGGTGCGACGCCTGCGTGAGCAGCCATAGCCGCGGGTGCACGACGGCGTCGTAGCGCGCCATGCGGTTGTGGGTGGTGTCGCCTGGCGCGATCAGACGCAGTGTCGTCACGATGCCGTTGAACTGGCGCTCGCCGCCGGCCGGATAGTCGAGCGTGACGGACAGGTTCTCGCCCAGCACCGTGCCGGGGTCGATATCGTTGCGCGTGCTCAGGAACACCAGCTCGAAACGGCTCAGGCGGCCCAGGGCTTCGCTCGCGGACATCCGCAGGAAGATGGCCTCGTCGCCGAGCGGCGCGCACTGCATGCGCACGTGGCGCGTGCTAGTCGAAGGCATAGGTGAACTCCTCTTGCTCGACGCCGACGTGCACGCGCGCGAGCGAGCGGCCGTCCATCACGCGTGTCAGGAACTCCGTGCTGATGCGCGGCAGCACACTGTTGGTGAGAATCGCGTCGATCATGCGGCCGCCGCTTTCGAGGCGCGTGCACCGCAGCGCAATCTGGGCGACGACCGCTTCGTCGTAGGTGAACGGCACCTGGTGCGTGCGCGTTACGCGGTCGGCCACGCGTCCGAGTTGCAGGCGGATGATCGCGCGCAGCATGTCGTCGGAGAGCGGGTAATACGGGATCGTCACCATGCGCCCGAGCAACGCGGGCGGGAACGTGTGCAGCAATTGCGCGTGCAGTTCCTGTTCGATGACGTCCAGCGGCGGCCAATCGTTCGGATCGCGGCACAGTTCGGCAATGCAGTCGGTGCCCGCATTGGTGGTCAACAGGATCAGCGTGTTGCGAAAGTCGATGGAGCGGCCTTCGCTGTCCTCCATCCGGCCTTTGTCGAAAACCTGAAAGAACAGCTCGTGGACGTCGGGATGCGCCTTCTCGACTTCATCGAGCAACACGACGCTATGCGGGCGGCGGCGCACGGCTTCGGTGAGCACGCCGCCTTCGCCGAAACCGACATAGCCGGGCGGCGCGCCCTTCAACAGCGAGACCGTGTGCGCCTCCTGGTACTCGCTCATGTTGATCGTGATCAGATTCTGTTCGCCGCCGTACAACACCTCGGCCAGCGCCAGCGCGGTCTCGGTCTTGCCGACGCCGGACGTGCCGGCGAGCAGGAATACGCCCACGGGCTTGTCCGGATTGTCCAACCCCGCGCGGGAGGTCTGCACGCGCCGGGCGATCATCTGCGTCGCATGCTGCTGGCCGATGATGCGGCCGTCGAGCAGTTCGTTCAGCCGCAACACGTTGCCTATTTCGTTCTTCAGCATGTTCAGCACGGGCACGCCCGTCCAGTCCTGCACGACCGCCGCGACCGCGTGACGATCGACGCCCGGCAGAATCAGCGGCGCGTCGCCTTGATGCTGCGCGAGGCGCGCCTGCTGCTCCCGCAGCGCGGCGAGATCGGCCTCGGGCGCGCCATCGCGAAGCTGGGCGCGGCGCGCGAGAATGTCCTTCACCATCTCGCGCTCGATGCGCCAGCGCGCGTCGAGTTCGGCGAGGCGCTCCGTTTCGCGCTGCAACGCAGCCGATGCCGCCTCATGACGCGCCGTCGTGTCGATACCAATCGCACTTTCGCGCGCGATCACTTCCAGTTCCGTGTTCAGCGCGTCGATGCGCTTGCGGGCGTCGTCCACTTCCGGCGGCGTGGCGTGCTGGCTGACCGCGACGCGGGCGCATGCTGTATCGAGCAGGCTCACGGACTTGTCGGGCAACTGCCGCGCCGGAAGATACCGATGCGAAAGCCGCACGGCCGCCTCGACGGCCTCGTCGAGAATCTGCACACCGTGATGCGCCTCCAGCGCATGCGCGATGCCGCGCATCATCGTGACCGCGCGCGTCTCGTCGGGCTCGCGGACCTGCACGACCTGGAAGCGCCGCGTGAGCGCCGGATCCTTTTCGATGTGCCGCCGATACTCCGACCACGTCGTCGCCGCGATCGTGCGCACGCTGCCGCGCGCGAGCGCCGGCTTCAGCAGGTTCGCGGCGTCGCCCGTGCCGGCCGCGCCGCCCGCGCCGATCAACGTGTGGGCTTCGTCGATGAAGAGAATCACCGCTCGCTCGGCCGACTGCACTTCCTCCAGCACCTGGCGCAAGCGCGCCTCGAACTCGCCCTTCATGCCCGCGCCGGCCTGGAGCAGTGCGACATCGAGCGTGCGCAGCGTCACGTCGCGCAGCGCGGGCGGCACGTCGCCCGCCACGATGCGATGCGCGAGACCTTCCACCACCGCCGTCTTGCCCACACCGGCCTCGCCCGCCAGCAGCGGATTGTTCTGCCGGCGGCGCATGAGAATGTCGATCACCTGACGAATCTCGTCGTCGCGGCCGACGATCGGATCGAGCTTGCCGGCGCGCGCCTGTTCCGTCAGGTCGAGCGTGAAGCGCTGCAAGGCGTCCTGCGTGCCGGGTGACGTGTCCAACGTGCGCGTCACGGCGGGCTCCAGTGCCGCTTCGGGCGAACCGTCGAGCACGCTGGCGAAATCGTCGGCGAGTTCGTCGACCTTCACACGATCGAATTCGCGCGAAATGCCGCGCAGCGCGTTACGCAATGCGGGCGTCTGCAGGGCCCCGATCAGCACATGCGCGCTGCGGACCTTTTGCGCGTCGAACAGCAGCGAGCCGTAGACCCAGCCGCGCTCGACGGCCTCCTCCATCTGCGACGAGATATCCGTGATCGACGTCGAGCCGCGCGGCAGACGATCGAGCGCATCGGTCAAGTCGCGCGCGAGCACGGCGGTCTCGATACCGAAATGCCGGATCACGCGATGCAGGTCCGAATCCGGCAACTGCAACAACTGATGCAGCCAGTGCACGAACTCCACATACGGATTGCCGCGCAGCCGGCAGAACGTGGTCGCGCTTTCCATTGCGCGAAAGCTGAGCGTGTCGAGTTTGCCGAACATGACGGCGCGGCTGATGTCTGCCATTGAACTATTCCTTTGCGCGATGTGAAGTGGAGTGTGAGGTGGGTGGTTTGAGCATCAGTTGCCTTGCGTCGGCGGTCGCCGCGCGAGCATGCAGCCAGGTGGTGTAGCCCAGACGCTGACGACGGCCGAGCGCGAGGCGCGGCACTTCGGATTGACGCAACTGGAGATTGACGTCCCAGTCGAGCGGATCGCGCACGTAGAGACGCACCCAGTCGGTCAGGCGCACGAGGCTCGCGCCACCCGGAAGGAAGCGCTGATAGTCGCGCATGGAGAGCGGCCCGAGCACCACGCGAAACTTGTGTTGCCGGTCGAAGATGCGCGCGCCGAGCATCGTGCCGACACCCAGTCGTGCGCTCTCGTCGCGCGTGCCCAGACGGCTCATCGAATGCGCGGGCAAATTCATCCAGTGGCCGACGTTTTCGAGCACGTCGACCGGCAGACCGAAGAAACGCGCCAGGACGAGCCGCAAACCCGCGGCGTGCCGCGTGCCGCCGGCAAGCAGTCCGGCGAAGTGCAGCTTGGCGAAATCGGGCACGCTGTCGCGCTTGCGCAGCGCGGGCTCGCCGAGACCGAAGGTCGTGCCCACATAAGCGGAAAAACGGTCGCCGTTGTCGCGATCGAGGCTCACTACCGGCTGCGCCACCGCCCACGCGCGATAGAACAACGACGCGATCCGATGATGAAACACGTCGAGAAAGCGCGCGAAAGTAGGATCGCCGGCATTGCGCGCGCGGTCACGCACGTATTCGGTCAGGTGCGTCGGCATCGGGCCATTCGGTCCGAGCAAGCCCAGGAAATTCACGACGAGTTTCGGCGCAGCCTCGCCCGCGGTCGCGAAATGGCGCAGCGTGGTCGGGAAGAAAATCAGCTCGGGCTCCTGTCCGAAGCGCACGGCATCTTCGCGCGGACGCAGCGACGAACCGACGCGCGGCAAGCCCGGATACGCACATTCGACGAGACGTACCGCCTGAAAGAAGTCGAAGCGGTTCGCATCGGCGGAGAAACGATCGAGCAAGGTCAGAGCGTCCGGCATTGCCCGCTCCCTGGCGCCCAGCGCATGAGTTCACCGCGCGTCACACTGGACACGATCGTTTCGGTGAACGAGTTCATCGACACGTACTGCGTGAAAAACCGCGCGAGCACTGCGCCGAACAGGAATGCGCCCGCGCCTTCAAAGCCGCTTTCGTCGAGCAGCACCTCGATCGCGAGGCCGCGGCCGAACACGATCGGCCCTCGCGAAGGCAAGCGCCGCGTGACCGGCGCCGAGCGGATGGAGCGCAAGCCGTCGATCTGCCGTGCCGCGGCGCTGTCGCCGGTGGGCGCGTACAGCCCGAGGAGATCGCGCATGGCGCGCGCGCCGCTGCCGTCGGCATCGTCCACGAGCGACGCATAGTTGAGCGACAGATGACTCAGCAGACGCCACGCAACCGGCCCTTCCGCATACGACGGCAGCGGACGGCTGGGACCGCCGATGCATCGCACGCTCGACACGGGCGCCTCGAGTTCGAGCGTGAAGTCCGTCTCGCCCTGCCCGCGCGGCATGCTCAGCGTCAGGTCGCGATTCGTGCACAGCACGCTCACACCCAGTTGCTGGAGGTCCGCCGGATACGGCGCCTCGCGCGTATCGACCAGCGCGAGCCAGGTTTCGCTGCCGGTATAGGACGAGCGGGCGCCACGCTCGTCCCGCTGCGCCGGAAGCAGCCGCTTTTCGCGCCGTACCTGATAGAAGGCGTGTCCCGGCTCGTCGCTTCCCAGATCGCGTGCACGATAGAACGGCTGAAACTCGATCGGCCCGCCGCCGCCCGACCGATAGCCGGTGACGCTTTCCACCCGGTACACCTCGAAGTCCCGCGGGCGCGTGCGATCCACCACGACGTGGTGCTCGAATTGTTCACCCGTGACCGGAATGCGATCGGTGCGGCGCGCGAACAGATTGATCGCGGGCGTGCAATGCAGCGCGAAATTGGCCTCGTCGACGATCTGTTCGAGCGCCGGGTCGATCTTCGACAGCAGCACGATCAACTCGATTTCATCGCGTTCGCAGCGCTGGAAATGCAGGCGCAAGCCGTCGATGCCGATGAACATGAAGCGTTGCGCGAACGCAAAATACTCCTGCAGCAAGCGATAGCCGGGAAACGACTGCTCGCTCACGGGCAACAAGGCTTCATCGTCGGAGAAGCCGAGGGGGCGCAGGGCCGAGGGCGGCAATACCGCATCGGGCAGCGCCACGCCGAGCGCCGAGCCCAGCAGCAATTCATATAGCCGCGCGGCCAGACCGTCGCCGCCGCGCAGATGAATCGGCAGATGATCGAATGCAAGGTCGCTGAATTTCAGCTTGTTCAGCGCGCGCAGCTTGAGGCGCAGGCCGGCCTTCACGCCCTGCGGCAGCCTTGCATCGACGCCGGGCAGCGTGCCGCTGTGCGTAAAGAGGCGCGCCTCGACGAGTTCGATTGGAGACAGCGTGAGCGCGTGCGCGGTGCGGAATTCGCAACGCGTGGAGCGCTCGCCGTCGAGCCTGCCGAACAGCGCCGTGCCGCGCGGAATCACCACGCCGTCGGCAAGCGCGGGATGCGTCATGTCGGGCTGCATTTCGACGATCGTCATTGCCGGCGTGGGCGCGAGGTAATGCGGGTACACCAGCTCGGCCAGATGCTCCGTGAAACGCGGGAACTCGGCGGCGATCTTCATCTGCACGCGCGCGGCGAGAAAGCCGAAGCCTTCCAGCAGCCGCTCCACGTACGGATCGGCGCACTCGAAGCCTTCCAGCCCGAGCCGGCTCGCGATCTTCGGAAACGCCTTCGCGAACTCGCCGCCCATCTCGCGGACGTGCTGAAGCTCCTCGCTGTAGTACTGAATCAGGTCCGGGTTCATGGCGTGGGATTTCCTGGTATGGCTTCGATGCAACGACGCGCCGGCGGGGTCACGCGCGCGTCCCTTCCGAGACGTCGACCTTGCCCGCTTCGAGGTCGAGTTCCGTGCGCAGATAGAGGCGCTCCGGCACGGGATGCGCGTGAAGATCGCCTTCGACGATGAACGCAATCGCGTTGTGCTGGCCACTCGTTTCGCCCGTCTGGATCGCGCGAACGCGCAGCGTGCCCGGCAGGATGCGTGGCTCGAATGCGCGGATCGCATCGGCCATCAGGCGTTCGATCCGCGCGACATCGACATTCGACGCGCTCTTGCCCGCGAGGTCGGAAAAGCCGAAATTCAGCACCGACTCCGCGACGCCCGGATAGCGGGCGACGTCCTGCGACGACGCGATACCCTGCGCATTGAGCAGCCAACCGAGGTCGCGCATGACGCTGCGGCGCAGCGAGCGCGCCGAACTCGACCGATGCTCACGCACTTCGCGCGTCGCATCGGGCTCGTGATCGGTCAGCCTCTCCAGCAGCGAAGGCTGCACACGTTCGGCGTTTTTCAGGCGCATAGCCGCTTACGCCGTCGCGTTCGCCGGGATGTTCCACTTGCTCTCGACGACCCCGCCGAGCGCCGAGCCCGAGGTCGGGTCCTGCTGCTGATAGGTCACGTGGAACTTCTCGAAGTTGAGCGTCACGGTTTCGGTGAAGCGGTCCTCGCCATCCGAGCCGCCGGTCGAGTAGTTCGTCACCAGCACCTTCTCCATTTCGATCGTGTAGTACTCGAGCGGCTTCGTGCCGCCGGCCTTGCGCACGGTGAGCTTGCCGGTGGGGAAATGCTTGCCGGTCGAACAGGCCGTGATGATCGACGGCGTGGCCCGGTCGGTGTACTTGGTGACCGACAGATCGTGGACCGCCACCTTGCCGCCTCCGCCGCCCGTGCCGAGGTGCATCGTGCCGGACTGGGAGAGACCCCAGCTCCACGAGAGCACATCGATTTCGTCCTTATGCGTGGAATCGAGCGATTCGCCCTTGACGGTGCCCAGATCCAGAAAAATATCGACTGCCATGGTGTATCCCTATGTAGATGACTGCGGTGAAAAGAATCGTGTGCTCGTGTGCGTCAGGCGGCCTTGGCCGACGGCAGCTTCGAGACGAGCCGCAGCGACACGGTCAGCCCTTCAAGCTGATAGTGCGGACGCAGAAAGAATTTCGACGTGTAATAACCCGGATTGCCCTCGACTTCCTCGACCACGACTTCCGCCGCCGCGAGCGGACGACGGGCCTTGGTCTCTTCGGACGAGTTCGCGGGGTCGCCGTCGACGTACTGAAGAATCCAGTCCTGCAGCCAGCGCTGCATATCGTCCTTTTCCTTGAAGCTGCCGACCTTGTCGCGCGCGATGCACTTGAGGTAATGCGCGAAACGGCTGCATGCGAACAGGTAAGGCAGCCGCGCGGCCAGATTCGCGTTGGCGGTCGCATCCGGATCTTCATATTCGATCGGCTTGTTCAGCGACTGCGCGCCGATAAAGGCCGCAAAATCCGAGTTCTTCTTGTGAACCAGCGGCATGAAGCCGTTCTTCGCCAACTCCGCTTCACGCCGGTCGCTGATTGCTATTTCGGTCGGGCATTTCATGTCGACGCCGCCGTCATCGGTGGGAAACGCATGCACCGGCAAGTTCTCCACCGCGCCGCCCGACTCGATGCCGCGAATGCGCGAGCACCAGCCATAGGTCTTGAAAGAGCGATTGATATTGACCGCCATCGCGTACGCGGCGTTCGACCACGCGTACCGGGACGCATCGGTGCCGGCAGTGTCTTCCTCGAAGTCGAATTCCTCGACCGGGCTCGTCTTGGCCCCATACGGCAGGCGCGCAAGAAAGCGCGGCATGGCGAGGCCGATATAGCGCGAATCTTCGGAGTCGCGCAGCGAGCGCCACGCGGCGTGCTCGGGCGTCTGGAATATCTTCGTCAGATCGCGCGGATTCGCCAGCTCCTGCCAGGAATCCATCAGCATCACCGCAGGGTCAGCGCCCGCGATGAACGGTGCATGCGCCGCCGCGGAAATCTTGCCCATCTGGGTCAGAAAATCGACATCGGGGCTGCTATTGTCGAAGTAGTAGTCAGCGACCAGCGCGCCGTATGGCTCGCCGCCGAACTGGCCGTACTCCTCTTCGTAGAGCTTCTTGAAGAGCGGGCTCTGATCCCACGCGACGCCTTTGTATTTGCGCAACGAGCGATGCAGATCGGACTTCGAGATGTTCATTACCCGCAGCTTCAGGCTTTCGTCGCTTTCCGTATTCGTGACCAGATAGTGCAGACCGCGCCATGCGCTCTCCAGCTTCTGGAATTGATCGGTGTGCAGGATCACGTTGATCTGCGCGCTGAGCTTTTCATCGATTTTCGCAATCAACGATTCGATACTCGCAAGCGCATCGTCCGACACGCGCTGGGTGTCGAGCAATGCCTGCTCCGCCAGCGTGCGCACCGCGTTCTCGACGGCCTCGCGGGCCTTGTCGGTGCGCGGGCGAAACGCCTTTTGCAGCAGCTTCTGAAACTCGCCGGATGAACTGGTGTCGTCGACCTGCTGCTCGGCCGGCTGCTGCGTGCTCGTGGATTGCTCCAGGTTGGTATCTGCCATGGTGGCTCCTTTATTCCGAATCGTCGGTTTGGCTCGTTTGCGGCTTGGGCGCGGCGGCGAGCGCGCTCAACAGCGCCGGGTCTTCGAGCAACTGGCCGACGAGTTTTTCGGCGTCGGTCTTGCCATCCATGTAGGTGAGCAGGTTCTGCAGCTGGCTGCGCGCCTCGAGCAGCTTCGCGAGCGGCTCGACCTTGCGGGCGATCGCAGCCGGCGAGAAGTCGTCCATGCTCTCGAAGGTCATGTCCACGCCGATCTTTCCTTCGCCCGTCAGCGTGTTGTCGACGTGCATCGCGACGCGCGGCTTCATCGAGCGCAGTCGCTCGTCGAAGTTATCGATATCGATCTCGACGAACTTGCGCTCGGTAACCGGCGGCAGCGGCTCTTGCGTCTGACCCGACAGGTCCGACAGCACGCCCATCACGAAAGGCAGATTGACCTTCTTCTCCGAGCCATAGACTTCGACGTCGTATTCGATCTGCACGCGCGGCGCACGATTGCGCGCAATGAACTTCTGACTGCTTTCCTTGGCCATCCTGTGATCCTCCTCAGTGAAAACAATGTGATGCGACGCGATTCGAATCAGGTGGCCGGCAAATCGGCGGCCGCCGTTCCAATCACCTGAGTCAATTGCGCGAGCCCTTCCGGCGCGAGTTCCTTGAGCAGATCGACGAACGACTTGTCGATCAGGCCGCGCGCACGTGCGAGCAGGAGCGGCACCGGGCTCGCGGGCTCGTGCCTGGCGTAATACGTGCACAGGCGATCCAGCGTCGCCGCGACGTCGGCGCGGCTCGAGATAACGTCACCGACCGCCGCGGACCTCGTTTCGGTTGCGCGATCGTCCGCCGGCGCGGCTGGCTCCGCCGCAATGCCCTGCTCCTTCAGGCATCCGCCCAGCAGTGCTCCCGCCCGGCGAAGCAAGGTCTTGAGCGCGTGCAGTTCGAGCGCCTGCGTCACGCCCACGCGCTCCGTCAACACGCGTTCGAGCGCCTCGGCGTTGGCGAGCGCCATGTCGGATGCGGTCTTCGCGCGCAGCGCCGCTTCCGGCGACGAGGCCGTGGCGGCTTCGATCTCCGCAAGGCTCATGACCCCACGGCCGTCGGGGGCAACGGTCTCGCCATTCGCATACGACCACTCGCGCAAGGTGACAGGCACGTCATGCGGCACGAGCCGGCAATCCATGAGCTCGGCGAGCAGACCGGCTGCATCCACGAATGCGGCGAGTGCGTTGATCCGCACGGTGGGATCGTTGCCGTCGCTCGCGTCGAGTTGCGGATGGACGTGATCCCAGTTGCGATCGAGAAGCGCCGCGGCAAGCGTGAGGCCATCCGCGAGACCGGCAATACCCTCGTGAGCAAGCCGCGCTCGCGCAAGCCACGCGACCACACGCAGGTCTCGCGTGCGCGCCATCAACTCGACGCACAAGGCGTCCGTCGCCGCCCAGTCGGGCGGTACGGCGGCGACGAGCGTGGCGCCATATTCCACTTCAGGACGTCCGCCGACGGCTTCCTCGAGTTCGCGGAATCGCGGGTCGTATTCGAGATCAGGGCCGCACGGCGCTTCATCCGACAGCCTGTCCAGCCATTCCGTCCAATCTTGATGAGCGATGAATTCAGTTTTCATGGTCTGCGTTGTGCGTTGAAACCAGGCGGTCCGTTCATTTGCCTCTTGCTTCATAAAACACGCGAACGGCCCCTCTATTCCATCGACTTTTAAACTGTAGTAATCCGAATTAATTTGACCGGTCACCATGCGCGAGAGGCCAACGTCTTCCGCCGCTTGCTACTTGAAAAAAGTATAAGTGGCGATGTACGGCGAGTTGCCCGCCGCGTGTTCGACGGTGCAAGGCGCTGTTGGCGCCGCGCCGCCTGCGGTCATCGTGCGTTGCACGTAGCGCACCTCGCTCAACATGCCCTGCGCGCCCGTCGAACGTGTTTCCAGCAGGAGCTGCGGTACGCCGTTCGGCGTGTCGCTCGGCATCTGCGCGAGAACATGGCCCACGATCCGGCTGCCGTCGCGGGCTTCCCAGGACGGTCCCGCCGAATGCTCGATCACCGCGGCCCCGCTGGAGTCAAACAACGTGGCGCGCGGACTGCGGAACACCCAGCCGAGCGTGTGCTTCGCATCGTATTCACACGAGTAAATCTGCACGCCGGATGCGGTCGCGCTCAGGAGCGCTCGCGCATCGGGTGGGTCGATCGGCGCGGCGCCGGCTGACGTGCCGACTACCGCCAACAACCATACGGCGCTGATCGAATGGCGCGTTCTGCGTGACAAGCGAATCATGGCGATGCTCCTTGTTGACCCGATATGATGAAAGCCTGCAACCGCCCCTCGTCAGACGCGGTCGAGATTGGCCGAGGCGAACGCCCAGTTCAGGTGGCGCGAGACCGTTGCAACGAGATAGTCCGGCCGGCGGTTCTGGTAGTCCAGGTAGTACGCGTGCTCCCATACATCGACGGTGAGCAGCGGCACGAGTCCGCGCGTGAACGGCGTCTCCGCGTTGCTCGTCTTGACGACCGCGAGTTCTCCGCGATCGAGCACGAGCCACCCCCAGCCACTGCCGAACTGCGAGGCCGAAGTCGCAACGAGCGTCTTGCCGAGCGCATCGACGGAACCGAACTTGCGCACGATCGCCGCCTGAAGCTTCGCGCTCGGCGCGCTCGGCGCCGGGCTCAGCGAGTTCCAGTAGAAGTTGTGGTTCCATGCTTGCGCGGCGTTGTTGAAGACGTCGGCGAGCGCGGGCTGGTCATGCGACTGCATGATGACCTGCTCGAGCGATGCCTGTTCGAGCGGCGTGCCGGCAAGGAGCTTGTGCAGATTGTCGAAATACGCCCGGTGGTGCTTGCCGTGATGAATGCCGATGGTGCGCGCCGAAATGGTCGGTTCGAGCGCATTGTCGGCCCATGGCAGGGCCGGCAGCGTTTGCGGCGACGAGCCGAGAAATGCCGGAACGACACTCGTCGCCATGCTTGCGGCGGGCTCGGCGTCGGGAGTGGTCGCGCCGGACGCAAGCTTCGAGAACAGCACGCCGAATGAGGCCATGGACCCCGCCGCCATCAGACGCCGCCGGGAAATGAAGGAGTTGAGCATGTTTGAGCCTGTTGTTGTGTGGGCGACCAGTTCACCCGGTCTGCTGACACAACACCTCGTCATTGCGATCTATTCCACGCCGCTTTGAAATCTCCGCGCGCGGCTGCCGGCAGAATAACTTGCGTTGCCCGGCTGTTCCTTGCACGTGAAGAAACCGCCAGCCGGAGATGCGATGAAAGCGAGAATGACCATTGAAAAATGGTCGATTCCCTACGAAAAAATTACGACGGTCGGAGGGCGCCCGTTTCGACTGCGGCCGGCACGCGTGTCGATGGATGGGCGCATCCGTTATCCCCTGTCCAATGCTCAACTGGAATTGCGCGCAACGCGAGTATTGCAGCAAGAAACGGAAGGCGGCCGACTGCTTGCGCCCATATTGTTCAGGCAGAGGGAAGCGATTGCGTTTTCCTCGTTCAACCACAGTCAATGAGGAATTCACCATGTCCAAAGAAGATGACAACAAGGCCGTCGTGGGCCGCTGGTTTACGGATTTCTGGGGCAAGACCTGCAACCTCGGCATCGTCGACGAACTCGCCGCTCCTGACATGCTTCTTCAATACTCGCTGCACGAGCCGCGCCGTGGCCGCGAAGACATCAAGGCCTTCATGACCGGTTTCCGCGAAGCGTTCCCGGACCTCAACTTCTGGGGCGCGGCCGATCTCATCGCCGAAGGGGACTATGTCGTGGGCCGTTGGGAGGGTGGCGGCACGCATACCGGTCCGGCATTCCGCGATTTCCTCGTCGGCTCGTTGCCTGCGGCGACCGGCCGGACCATGCGCTTCACCGGCACGACCGTGTTGCGGCTCAAGGACGGCAGGATCGTTGAAGAAATCGGCCTGGACGATGGCGTCACCGCCCTGCAGCAACTCGGACTCATCAAGCCAGTGTGATCGAAGACGCGGCGCTGCCGGTATCTCTCGACGTCGCCGTGTGCCGATAACGGGCGTCGACCGTGAATGTCAACCTTGAGTTTGCGGCGCAGTCATTCAACGCGACGACGTTGACCTTTGCTTCGATTGACTGCGCCGTAACGCAATCAAAGTCCGATCAACCAGCTAAAGTCTGCCACCGGCAACAAGCAAACCCATGAGCCGTGCAAGAAGGATAAACTGGTCGGCCGAAAAGTCACTGCTCAAGCTGAAACGTCGAAGAACCAGCAATGCATTTTGAATTGCACGCTCTCGCCGATCAGACTTGCATTGATCAATTCCGGAGACGAAAGCTCCAGCATCGCTGCAAAACGCACGATGGAAGAACAACAAACCACGATTGTGAGGTCTCTCATGAAAACGGCGGTCAAGGTATTCCTGCTCGGCATGGTTGTCTATCCGATGGTCTGTTCTGCTCAAGCAAACGGCTGCGATGCGAAGCGCAGTTCGATAGAGAAAGAAATCGCCTACGCGCAAACGCACGGCAATGCGAAGCGCGTCGATGGTCTGGAAACCGCCCTCGCCCAAATGAATGCGAACTGCACGGATGCCGTGCTGCGCAGCGAGGCGCAACGCAAGGTGGCCGCGTCGCAAAAGAAACTGGCTGAACGCGAGCACGACCTGCAGGAAGCGAAGGCCAACGGCAAGAGCGCGAAGAAAATCGCCGAGCGGCAACGCAAGGTCGATGAGGCGCATGCGGAGCTTGAACGGGTGCAACTGGAAGCGTCGCAGTAAGCCGACATGCTCGGCACCGTCTACAGAGTGGTCGTCTTATCGCTCACCCGGCCGGGCCTCACGCCGCATCTCCCGCGGCGGCACGCCAAACCCGCGCATGAACACTTCGCGCATATGCCGGCGATCGCGAAACCCCGTCTCTTTGGCGATCACCTCCAGCGAGTGCCGGCTCTTTTCGATCATCAACCGCGCGGCTTCGAGCCGCAGCCCCTCGATCGCCTTGGCAGGCGACTGTCCCGTCTCCAGGGTGAACACCCGGCTGAACTGCCGCGGGCTTAGGTGCGCCTGACTCGCGAGTTCCTCGACGGTGAGCGGCCGGCTGAGATGCTTGCGCGCATAGTTGAGCGCGTCCTGGATGCGGTCGGACTTGGGTGCGAGATCGAGCATTTCCGAATGCTGCGACTGGCCACCCGAGCGCCGCTGATGCATCACCAGCTTGTGCGCGACTGAACGCGCGATATCGGCGCCGAGGTCCTTCTCGACCATCCCGAGTGCGAGATCGAGTCCAGCAGTCATGCCGGCCGAGGTCCAGATCGGGCCATCGACCACGTAGATGCGATCTTCGTCGAGCTGGATGTCCGGAAACCGGCCCATCATCTCGCGGGCATACGCCCAATGCGTGGTCGCGCGCCGGTTCGCGAGCAGCCCTGCTTCGGCCAGTACGAAACCACCTGTGCAGATGCCCGCGATGCGCCGCGCGCGCATCGCGGCCTTGCGCAGGAACTTGAGTACTTCGGCGGACGGCGGCGCGGTGAGCGGGTTGTTGACGCCCGCGGCGATCCACGTGTCGATCGCCATGCGCCCGCCAAGCGGCCGCGTGCCCACCGCCATGCCGAGCGACGAACGCACCTCGCCACCCGCTACCGAAAAGTTCTCGATGCTGTAGAAGGTTTCGCCCGCCGCAATGTTCGCGTACTCGAAAACCGACTGCGACGCGAGCGCCATCACCTGAAAACGATCGCCCAACAAATATCCGATCCGGTGCATGGCGGCCTCCGCGCTTCGTCAAGTCAAACATCCGATGAATTCGATGTCCTTAATCATGACCCTATCCGTCATTTGAGCCACCGTCAATCCGTACCACAATCGTCTTATGCACATTGTGCACAGTTGCAAATTGCGCACTTTTATTCAAGGAGACATCCCCATGCCCATGGTTTCGACGGCGCCAATCCGGCGCGGCTCGTTCGCCACTTCAGCCGCCGCCCTCGCGCTTTCCGTGGCCGCGGCCTTCAGCTACACCGAGCCGGCTTCGGCCGCGGATCAGCCTTCCGCGAGCCCGCGCGTCGCGGCTGAAGACGACTCGATCCGCCCGTTCCACATCCATGTCCCGGACGACACGCTCGTCGACCTCCGCCACCGCATTGCGGCGACGCGGTGGCCCGACAAGGAGACGGTTGTCGATCAATCGCAAGGCGTGCAGGAAGCCAGAATTCAGGCGCTGGTGCAGCACTGGGGGACGAACTACGACTGGCGCAAGGCGGAGGCCAGGCTGAATGCCTTGCCGATGTTCGTGACCACGATCGACGGCGTGGATATCCAGTTCATCCACGTGAAATCGCGCAATCCGCACGCGCTGCCGTTGATCATCACCCACGGCTGGCCAGGCTCGCCGCTAGAGATCGAAAAGGCCATCGGTCCGCTGACCGATCCAACCGCTCACGGCGGCCGCGCGGAGGACGCCTTCGATGTCGTCATTCCCTCAATGCCGGGCTACGGCTTTTCCGGCAAACCCACGGGCGTCGGCTGGGGTCCCGATCACATCGCGCGGGCGTGGGACGTCCTGATGAAGCGCCTCGGCTACAAGCAGTACGTGTCTCAAGGCGGCGACTGGGGTTCCGTGATCGCCGATGCGATGGGGCGTCAGGCTCCCGCCGGCCTGCTCGGCATTCACGTCAACATGCCCGCGACGGTGCCGCCGGATGTCGCGAAGGCACTCAACAGCGGCGAGCCGGCGCCGGCCGGGCTGTCGAATGGGGAGAAGGCGGCGTACCAATCGCTCGCCAACTTGTACAAAAAGGGTGGCGGGTATGCCGCCATGATGGTCACGCGCCCGCAAACCGAGGGCTACGGCCTGGCTGATTCGCCCGCGGGCCAGGCCGCCTGGATGTACGACAAATTCGCGGCGTGGACCTATAGCGGCGGCGATCCCGAGCGCTCGCTCACCAAGGACGAGATGCTCGACGACATTACGCTGTACTGGGTCACGAACACGTCGACCTCATCGGCGCGGCTTTACTGGGAGAACAACAATAACAACTTCAACGCGGTGGAACAGCGTACCGCTGAGATATCGGTTCCGGTTGCCGTCACGGTCTTTCCCGGCGAGATCTATCGGGCGCCGCGAAGCTGGACCGAGCGCGCCTATCCCAAGCTCACTTATTTCCATGAGGTGAACAAGGGCGGACACTTCGCTGCATGGGAACAGCCGCAACTCTTCACCGAGGAGCTTCGCGCGGCGTTCAGACCGCTGCGGCAATATCAATGATGTCCCGCCGGTTGCCGCCGCACGCGAATGCACAGCGGCAACCGGCGGCAAGAGCCGGCCTCGCGAAACGCACGCGTGCCCTATCACACCTCGCCGCTGACCACCGCGGCATTAAGCGCCAACGAGAGCGCGCCAACCAGGACAAGACTCAACGCCCAGACCGCATCCAGATTGAACCAGCTCCGCGACACGAACTTCAACCCCAGGTAGCGGTAGACCAGCCAGGCCAGAAGCCCACCGGCAACCATCATCGCGCACGCATGCACACCCGAGACAAGCAGCGCCATCCCCAGATTCGCTTCGATCAGAGTCTGCGCGGCCCGATGTCCTCGATCCATGTCGTAAGCGCTGCACAGTCCGAGGTAAATCGGTACGAGCATCAGTCCCGCACCGTGCGCAATGGCAACGGCGAACGACCACAGCGCGAGCCGTGACGGCGGAATCCGCACGAGGACACGCGGATGGCGTCGCCGGATCAGCAGGACAACGCCGAAGCCGATCACGAGCACGCTGGCGCCGATCTGGATCTCGCGCTGCCAGGCAAGCAGGATGGTCAGCATGGCGAACGGCAGCATCACCAATAACACGGCCAGCACGTGCCCCACCGCGAGATAGACGAGCGCGCTGAACAGCGCTCGCGCGCGCCGCTCCATCAAGCCGCTCGACACGGCCAGCGGCCATCCCATCGCCGGGTTGATCCCGTGATAGAGACCGCTCGCCAGAATGGCCAACCACAGGCCGGTCTGCGACCAGCCTCCCCCGATCAAACGCCCACCGACGGGTAACAGAACGAATCGGTCGAGCAGTCTCCGCCTTCGAGCCGGATCTGGTGGGCCCGGTATCCGTCTGGGAACGACACCCAATAGTCATCGGCCAACGCGAGCCCCCCACCGGGCTCGGCCCGCGCCATGACCTGCGCACCCGGCACGCCGTCCGGATAGAACTGGTTGTCCCACGTCGAATAGAGGGAGTTGGTCCAGTAGACCCGCTTGCCGTCGCGGCTGATCTCCACCATCTGCGGGCCACCCGCGAAAGTCTTGCCGTTCGGATGCGGCGTGCGCCGCACGATCCCGCCGATGTGAACCGATCCCGTGAGCTTCGGCTTGCGCGGCTCCGTCACGTCGTACTGGCGCATCTCACCGGTGCCCCAACAGGCGACATAGAGGAATTTGTCGTCGATGGAGAGATCGATGTCGGTGACGAGCGGCGGCACCGCGCCGAAACCCTGCAGCAGCGGCGGCAACTGTTCGGTGGCCGCGGGTTCGGGCGGAATGGTGGCGGTCTTCTCGATGTGAAACTCGCCCCCTTCGCGCCACCACGTCCAGATCGACCCTTCCAGGTTCGTCGTATCGACCACGACGCCGATGAAGCCGTACTCCCGGCTCGGATCGTGCGCGGGCCGCACTTCTAGCGCCATCTGATGGTTCGCGCCGAGGTCAAGCGTCTGCACGTTGCGCCGGCCCCGCAAGTCCCAGAAGTGGATGCGGTGCCCGTATTTGTTCGACAGCAGATCCTCGGGGACGATGCCGTTCTCGAATTGCGGCGGCAACGCCCATTCGCTCGACACCATATAGTCGCGCGGCAGGTTCCACCAGAAATCGTAGTGCTTCTCCTGCATCCCGCGGTCGATCTCCCAGCGGCCCAGGACCTCGAACGTTTCGCAGTCCATGATGAAGATGCCCGGCGGCCCGTCGGTGCCATCTTTCCCTGCGCCGCCGAGCGTGCTGACGTAAATCCCTTCCGGCCCGCAGTGAACCGTGTGCGGGCGCGAGTAGCCCGTTTTGCGGAAAATCTCCTCGGGCTCGATGATCTTGTGAATCTTCGCCTGGGTCGGATGCGGATGGGTGTCGACGATGTAAATGCGTGAAGAACGCATGCCCGGAATGATCAGATAGCGTCGCTCGAGGAATGCGTGGCCGGTCAGCGGCGAGAGCGACGACGAACAGGCATTCCAGCCGAAATGATGGAATTCGTCCCCCTTGTACGGCACCGGCACGGTGTGAACCACCTGGCTGTAAGTGGGCGAACCGGGCTTCACGTCGATGACGGCGAGCGCGTCGGGCTGCGAGAAATCGGGGCTGAGAAGCACGGTGTAGGCGTACTCCTCCGCGGGCGCATCCATCGCGAGTTTCGGTGATGCATGGAACGTGGGATCTGGGCGCATACCCATGGCGGGAGTCTCCTTGTCTATCTGATTCGGGGCCAGGGCTTTTGCGTATTCACCGTCACGGACGGCCCGCTTGCCTTGTTACGAAACATCGTGTGTCAATGAGAAGCACGGCCCGATGGTGGCGAACCGTGGCGCACCCTTAGATTTGTAGTTCACGGCGGCAGCGACAGCAACCGGGAGTTTCGTCAGGTTTTGTGCAGCGCACCTTTCGTCATACTTAGGCGCCTTCTACACTAGAGTAGTCGCCAGCACCAGATAGTTCGACAGGATCGTTGCGCAACCGTTCAGTTCTTGCGGCGCGCGCAGGTGGCGCCATGATTGCGGCCGTCAGTGCTGCACGCCCCAGCGCCGTACGGTCACGCGTTCGAGCGTATCGAACACCAGATGCTCGATCAGCAGGCCGATTACGATTACCGCGGCGAGGCCCGCGAAAACGCGGTCGGTGTACAGTTCGTTGCGATTCTGGAAGATGTACCAGCCGAGACCGCCGCTGCCGGAACTCGCGCCGAACACGAGTTCGGCCGCAATCAGCGTACGCCAGGCAAACGCCCAACCTACCCGCAAGCCCGCCAGAATCGCCGGCAACGCCGCCGGCACCAGAATCAACAGCACATGGCGCATGCCGGTGAGCCCGTAGTTGCGGCCGGTCATGCGCAGCGTCGCCGGCACCGACTGAAAACCGGAATAGGTGTTCAGCGCCAGCGGCCAAAGCACCGAATGGACCAGCACGAACAACAGGCTCCCGGTACCGAGGCCGAACCAGAGCAACGCGAGCGGCAACAGCGCGATAGACGGCAGCGGGTTGAACATCGCGGTCAGCATCGACAGGACATCGCGGCCCAGACGCGTCGACACGGCGAGCGACGTCAGCACGAAGGCGAGCGCCGCGCCCAGCAGATAGCCGCGCAGCAGCACGGACATCGACACCGCCGTTTTTTGCAGCAGTTCGCCCGACCACACGCCTTGTACGAACGCACTGAACGTCGCGCCGAACGTCGGCAACAGCAGATCGTTGTCGATCGCGCGCGCGGCGATTTCCCAGATACCGATCAACACCAGCGCAATCAGCGTCTTGCGCAACCAGCTCTGCGCGAAGAGGCGCTTGCCGAGCGGCAGCGGGGCTTCGAGCACGAGCTCGCCGAGCGGTTCGAGCGGACGCTCGTACTCCTCGCGAACCGGCGGCAGCAAGGTGGCGGGAGAACTCATTGCACGGCCTCCGCCTCTTCGAACAACAGGTGATGAATACGCGCGACGCTGCGCTGAAAATCGCTGCGCCCAAAACTGTCCTGCGAAAATTGATGGCTGTTGAGCTCCGCACGCACGCGGCCCGGATGCGGCGACAACAGCAGAATGCGGTTGCCCACCACCAGCGCTTCTTCGATCGAATGCGTGACGAACAGCAGTGTGAAGTTCACCTCTTCCCACAGACGCAATAGCTCTTCCTGCATCTTGCGGCGAGTCAGCGCGTCGAGCGCGGCGAAGGGTTCGTCCATCAGCAGCACGCGCGGCTGCATCGCCAACGCGCGAGCAATCGCAACGCGCTGCTTCATGCCGCCCGACAACGTATGCGGATAAGCATTGGCAAACGACGCAAGCCCGACCTTCTCCAGATAATGCAGCGCCCGCTCGTTGGCCTCCGCACGCGAGAGCTTCTTCGCGACACGCAGCGGAAAGGCCACGTTCTGCAATACGGTCTTCCACGGCGGCAACTGGTCGAATTCCTGAAACACGACAATGCGATCGGCGCCGGGGCCTCGGATAGTCTCACCGTCGAGCGAGATGCTGCCGGATGTCGGCTCGATAAAGCCGGCCACCGCCTTGAGCAGAGTCGATTTGCCGCAACCGGACGGTCCCAGCAGCACGAAACGGTCGCCGCCGTAGACGTCGAAACTCACGTCATGGGTCGCGCGCACGATCCGCTCACGTGTGCGGTATTCGAGGTTGACGTTTTCGACCGCAAGCAATTTTTCGCTGGTCGCCGGCGCGGTTGCTTCGGCGCGGTTCGGAAACAGCACAGTAGGATTGGCCACCATCAGATCGCTCCCTGTAAGCCGACCACTCGGGCCGATAGATATCCAGCGATGCTCGCATATGCACTCATGTTCAGCTTCCGGTGGCGGTCGCCGGGTCGTCGAAGAAATAGTCCTTCCAGGACTTCGGTTCGTTCCTGATCACACCGACGCGATGCATGAACTGCGCGAGTCCGAACGTGTTCTGCGGTGCGACCTTGAACTGCACTTGCGGATCCTTGATGACTTTCAGCAGCAGATTGCGGTCGATCTTCGACTGATTCGTGCGGATATAGATATCGGCCGCGGCATCGGGATTCGCCGTGATGAAGCGCGCCGCGTCGGCGAGCGCGTCGACGAATGCGCGGTACGTCTTCGGATTGTTGTCGCGGAATTTTTCCGTTGCGTACAGGACGGTCGCCGAACTCGGGCCGCCCAGCACGTCGTATGAATTCAGCACGATGTGCGCCTTCGGATTGCCCGCCAGTTCCTGCTCCTGAAACGGCGGATTGCCGAAGTGTCCGGTGATTTCCGTGCCGCCCGCGATGATCGCCGCGGCCGCGTCGGGATGCGGCAAAGCCTGCGTGAACTTGTCTAGGCGGTTGTAATCCTTGTCGCCCCAACGTTTCGCCGCCGCATATTGCAGCACGCGCGATTGCACCGACACGTTGACGGCCGGCACCGCGATGCGGTCCTTCTCGCTGAAGTCGGCAATCGTCTTGACGTCAGGATTGTTGCTGATGAGGTAATACGGCAGATTACCGAGCGACGCCACGCCCTTCACGTTCTGCTTGCCATGCGTACGATCCCAGATCGTGAGCAACGGGCCCACGCCCGCGCCGGCGATATCCACCGCGCCGGAGAGCAGCGCGTCGTTGACGGCGGCGCCACCCGAGAGCTTCACCCAGTCGACCTTGATATCGAGCCCCTGCTTACGCCCTTCCTTCTCGACGAACTGCTGATCGCGCGCCACGTTCAGCAGCAGATAGACGATGCCGAACTGCTCGGCCACGCGAATCTGCCCTTCGGCATGCGCGGGCATGGCTGCGCCGAGACCGGCCGCAGCCGTCGACAGAGTCAGCAGCGTCGCGGTCAAACGGCGAGCGAAAGACGACCGCGCGGCGGTCGGGCGAAACATGGCGAGCATCGGAACTCCGGTCAGCGTGTGAGCGTGTAGTTTTGGTAAAAGCAGTGGCCAAAGCGGGCCACGTGGCCGTCAGAACGGCACGTCGCCTTCAATCGTCGTGCGATACAGTTTGCGGCGCAGATGATCCGGCGTGCCGGCCGCGAGATGCATCAATGAGCGGTTGTCCCAGAACACCATGTCGTGTTCGGCCCACTGATGGCGGTACAGATGCTCGGGGCGCACGCTATGCGCGAATATTTCGTCGAGCAACTGCTTGCTCTCGTCTTCGGGCAAGCCGATCACGCGGGTCGTGAAATGCTCGCCGACAAAGAGCGCCTTGCGTCCGGTCTCCGGATGCGTGCGCACGATCGGATGCACGACCGGCTTCACCTGCGCGATCTGCTCGGCGGAGAGATTCGGGCGCCACGGGCTGCGCTTTTGCAGCTCGGCGTATTTCGCGAGATACGTGTGCTCCGCCGAACGCCCTTCCACCGCGGCGCGCAAATGCGCGGGCAGCGTCTCGTACGCCAGATGCATGTTGGCGAACAGCGTGTCGCCGCCTTCTGCCGGCAGTTCCTGCGCGTGCAGCAGCGAGCCGAGGCTCGGCTTCTCCTTGTACGACAGGTCGGAATGCCAGTAGTGACCGGCATCGCCGAGACCGATCGGCTGGCCGTTCTCGACGATGTTCGAGACGACCAGCACCTCCGGATAGCCAATCAGCTGGAACTGATGCAGCACATGAATCTGCAGCGGACCGAAGCGGCGGCTGAAGGCGATCTGCTGATCCGGTGTGATGCGTTGGTCGCGAAACACCAGCACGTGATGATCCAGATGCGCGCGGTGAATGCGGCGGAAATCGTCGTCGCTCAGCGGCTGGCCGAGATCGAGGCCCAGCACTTCGGCACCGACAGGGCCGTCGAAAGCGCGAATTTCGATGGGCTGGGCTTGATGAACGCGGCCAGTCTCGCTGGCGGCGGTAGGTGCAAAGGCAGTCGTCACAGGAAACTCTTCGTCGAATCTGTTCGGAAACGCCGGCTAGGGCGCAGTCAGACGAATTTACCGGCGCGGGCGCGCGCCGACAACGAAGCAAATCCGATACTGTTATCTGCTGGAGTGATAAACCCGATGCTTTAACGCGTTCCGGGCGGTTGATCGCCTCTGGATGCATCCATACACCGAGCCTTTAAAGTCGCCCAGGACGTGGATCGGCGACGAAACCATCGCGATTGGGCATGACCACACGCGGCAGCGACGCCGCGTCGAGCCGCGTATTCGCCGGCACGATGCCGTTCTGGTTGAGCAGGAATGCGCTCACCGCGTACACCTCGTCGGCGGAAAGCGATTCGGGCGCGTTGTAGGGCATCGCGCGGCGGATATAGTCGAACAGCGTGGTCGCGTACGGCCAATAGCTGCCCACCGTGCGCTTCGGCTTTGCGCTCGTCAACGTGCCCTGCCCGCCTATAAGCTGATCGCCGAGACCGCCTTGGCCCTGCGCGCCGTGACAGGCCGCGCATTTCGCGGCAAAGATGTGCGCGCCTGTGGCGACGTCGCCGCTGCCCGCCGGCAGGCCGCGGCCATTCGGCGCGATGTCGATGTTCCATGCGGCGAGGTCTTGCCCGGTAAGCGGCGTGCCGATGTCGTGACTCGCATCAGCGCTGCGCGCGCCCGGCGTCACCGATGAACACGACGTCAGCGCCGTCAGCGCCAGCAGCACGGCCAGCGCCGCACGAGCAAGCGTGTATCGCGAAAGCCTCTCACGCATTACGCACCTCGCCGCTTGCGTCCACGCGCCACTGCTGAATCGCGTTGTAGTGGTACTGAGAATTCAGCCCGCGCGCGGCGACGAGTTCGGCACGCGTCGGCTGCACATAACCGGTCGAATCCGTGGCGCGCGACAGAATCGCGGCGGCGCCGCCGTCCCACCGCCAGTCCGCCTCGAAGCGCGTCAACGCGCGATCATGGATCGCGCCGACGAGACGCGCGGCGCGCCACGTCGTCCCGCCATCGGTCGAGACCTCGACCTTGCGGACCGTGCCGCGCCCGGACCAGGCCAGACCGGTGATCGGGTAATAACCGTGCGTGGTGAGCCGATGCCCCGGTGACGGCCGCGTGATCACCGACTTCGCGTCCATCTCGAACGCAAACTGACGCGCGGTGCCGTTCGCGAGCAGGCTGGTGTACTTCGAGGTTTCCTCGCGCGTTTGCAGCGGCGCGTCGACCACCCTCAGCCGACGCAGCCACTTGACGTTGGTATTGCCCTCGAATCCGGGGACGATCAGACGCAACGGATAACCATTCTCCGGACGCAAGCGTTCACCGTTTTGCGCGTACACCACGAGCGCGCGATCGAGTATCCGTTCGAGCGGCAAACTGCGGGTCATTGCAGAGGCGTCGGCGCCTTCCGCGAGTAACCAGCCGCCCTGTGTTCCGTTGCCGGACACCGATACACCGCCGACCTCTTCCAGCAAGGTGGAAAGGCGCACGCCGGTCCATTCGCAACACGACAGCAGACCGTGTGTGAGTTGCACGGGCATGCCGCTGGGCCCGTTCCATTCATTGCCGGTATTCCCGGAACATTCGAGAAAATGAATCCGCGATTCGGATGGCAGGCGCAGCAGGTCGTCCATCGTGAACAGTTTCGGCGTCCGCACGAGTCCGTGAATCGCCAGCCTGTGCTGATCGGGATCGATATCGGGCACGCCGCCGTGATGACGTTCGTAGACGAGACCGTTGGGCGTGAGCGTGCCGTGCAAATCGGCGAGCGGGGTCATCGACGAAGCCGCGCCGGGCAGCGGCCATGCGCGTGCGCTGCGCCGCACGACATCCGCCTCATGCGGCGACGGCACGCCGTACGGATGCTCGAGTATGGGCGCGCCAGGCACGCGGCTCGACTGCGCGACCTCGAGCGGCTTGAGCAATTCGCTCGCTGCCGCGGCTTGCGAAGCAACGAGGCTGCCGAGTGCCAAACGGCCAAGCACGCGACGGCGACCGCGCGACGGCGGCGTATCCGGTTGAGCGATACGCGCAGGCATTATCGCGTTCCCGTCACGGCTGGCTCCGCGTAATCCTCGCCGTCGATGTCATAGCCCGACGGCTCCCACCGAATTACCAGCAACGTGAGCAGCGAACTCAGCGGCGCGATCGCGATCAGCCAGAACACCTTCGTGCCGAGCGCGGCGGCCAGCACTGGAAAGAGAAACAGCGAGACCGTCGAGGCGGAGCGCACCAGCGTCTGGTTGAAACCCACGCCGATCCCGCGCAATGAGGTGGGATAGCTCAGCGACGCATACGTCATCGAATGAGAGCCCGGTCCGAAACCTTGCCCGAACAGATAGCCGCCGAGCAGCAGGATCGCCACCACGACGAGCGCGCCGCTGCCCGGTTTGCCGATCAGCGCGAGGCCGATCAGCGCGGCGAACTGCAGCGCGTGTCCGAGCACCGTCATTTTCCATGCGCCGACCGTCGGCGCGGTGCGCACGCCGATCAGGCCGCCGACGAATGCGAACGCCAGATTCAGCGCCAGCGCGGCGATGATCGTCGTGAGCGGCCCCTGCTGGAAGAAGCTGGTGATGATCACCGGCAAGCCGAAGATGATCGCGTTGTAGCCGAATGAGGAAGCACTGCCGATCACCGCGGCGAGAATCGTGCGGCGGCGATACGTTGCGTTGAAGAGCACACCGTAGTTGCGCCATGAAGCGGCACGCGGCGTTTTAACCGGCGTGTCGCTTTTCTCGACCACAGCATCCACGCCATACGAGCGTTTCAGGATGCGGGCGGCTTCGTCGAGATTGCCCTGATTCGCGGCCCACACCGGCGATTCGCTGATATAACTGCTGCGCACGAGAATGATCGCGATGGCGGGCACGGCGCCAAAGGCCAGCGTCAGACGCCACAGCCAGCCAAGCTGATGGTCGGGCAGAATCGCGTAGAGGCCGAGGATCAGCAAATAGCAGGTGCTCGTGGCCGCATACCACGCCGGGCACCACGCGGCGACGCTGGCCGCCTTGTTGCCCTTGCCCGCCACGCGCGAGAACTCCGCGAGAAACGCCATCGCCACCGGCAGATCGAGACCGACGCCGAAACCCATCAGAAACCGCGCGCCGCCGAGCACCCACGCATTCGGCGCGAGACCGGCCGCGATCGCGGCGACCACGAAGAACAGCATGTCGGCCATGAACACACGATAGCGGCCGATGCGATCCGTCAGATAACCGCCGAACAGCGCGCCGAGAATCGCGCCGAAGGTAATGGCCGATGAAACGAAACCCACCTGCACCGGCGACAGCGAGAACTGACGCGCGATGTCCTTGATCCCATAAGCAAGCGAGGTCAGATCGTAAGCATCCAGAAAGACACCGCCGAGCGCGATGGCAATCACGATGCGCGCATTGCTGCCCTTCGCGGCGCCGGCATTGACGATGCGCGAAACGTCTTGCGCGCTACGGATGATAGCGGGCCGCGCCGCGCTGTCGGCGGGCGTTTGAGCGTCGACGGCGGTCGACGGAAAAGCAACAGTGGACATGATCCGGGCTTCACATGAATGGCTGAAGCGTTGCATGGTAGCCATGCGATTCACGCCGGCAAAACGACGAATTCAACTATGCAAATCGGGATTTCCGCGCTGGCTTCATGGCGCGCCACGCAGTGGCGCTGCCCGTCGCACGGTTCGCACTTCTGCAGATTTTCTTATCTGCAATGATTGGTTGGATTCGAGCGCACGCGAATCTAACGTGTAGTTCCGGCGACCGGCGCGCCGGTTATCCGCCAACCCGAGCTTTTACACTCGCTCCCACTCCTCGATTGGTATTTGCGCATGCGCTATTTCCGTCTGCTGAAGTCTTTCGTCGCCGTGGCGACCCTCTCGCTTGCCGCGGCTCACGCCTATGCCGACAAGCCCGCGGTGATCCGCATCGGCGTCGCGCAGCAAGGCACGGGCGATCCGCCCTCCTTCGGCGGCTCGCCGGCGGCGACCGTGCAATTGCAGCAGTCACTCGAAAAGGAATTCGCCGCCGACGGCATCAAGGTCGAGTGGCTGTTCTTCAAGGGCGCGGGCCCGGCGGTCAATGAAGCGATCGCCGACAAATCGCTCGACTTCGCTTTCCAGGGCGATCTCCCGGCGGTGCTCGCCCGCGCCAATGGCCTGAAAACGCACTTGCTGCTCGCCTCGGGCGTGCGCACCGGCATCAAGGTCGCGGTGCCTGCCGATTCGGATGTGCGTTCGATCAAGGACCTGAAGGGCCGGCGCGTGTCGATCTTTCGCGGCACCAATCTGCAGCTCGTCGCCGACAACGCGCTCGCCGCGAATCAGCTAAACGAGCGCGACCTGCGCGTGATCAATCTCGACACCGCCAGTTCGCTCGCGGCGCTCGCCTCCAAGGGCATCGACGCGTCGGTCAACGATTACCACGTCTACAAGCTGCGCGATCAGGGCCTTGCGAAGGTGGTCTACGAATCGCAGAACGACGGTCCGCAATTCACGCGGCAGTCGCACCTGCTTGTGGTCGATGACTTCGATCATGCGCATCCGGACATCGTGCAGCGTGTCGTCAACGTGTTCGTGCAAGGCGCGCAATGGTCCTCCGACGAAGCGAACCGCGATGCCCTCTTCAAGCTATGGGCCAAAAGCGGCGTGCCCTATTCGTCGTGGCAGGCCGAGTTCGCCAATCAGAAGCTGAAGGATCGCAACTCACCGTTGATCGATCCGTTCATCGTGGGTCGCTACAAAGCCGTCGCGACGGATGCGCTGAACCTCAAACTGATCCGCCAGCCGGTCGAGGTCGATGGCTGGTTCGAAACGAAATATCTCGACAATGCGCTGCGCACGCAAAAGCTCGACCACTACTGGACGCGTTACGACGCTGCGGGCAAACCGCTCAGCTAATCCACCGGAGCGATCACGATGAGCGACACCGCAATCCAGGTCGAACGCGAACGGCTCGCGTCGTCCACCACGCCGCACGCGCCTCACGTTCCGCTGTTTCGCGAGCCGCGCCTGCGCGCGCTCGCGTGGCGGCTCGCGCCGTGGGTCTTGCCCGCGCTGCTGTTCGCGCTGTGGGCCGTGGGTTGCGAACGCGGCTGGATCGCGCCGCAGATTCTGCCGCCACCCGAGCGCGTGTTCGGGACGCTGCTCGAACTGGCAAAGAGCGGCGACCTCGCGCGCAATACGCTGGTCAGCCTGCAACGCGTGCTGCTCGGTTTCGGCGCGGGCACGCTGCTCGGCTTCGCGCTCGGCGCGGCGCTGGGGTTGTCGCGCACGCTCGAGGCTTACGTGCTGCCGAGCTTCAATGCGCTGGTGCAGATTCCGGTGCTCGGCTGGCTGCCGTTCCTGCTGTTGCTCGTGGGCGTGGGCGAGCCGCTCAAATACATCCTGATCGCGCATGCGGCGCTCGTGCCTGTCACGTTGAGCACGCTGCAGGGATTCCGCCAGACACCCGCCGCGCTCGATGAAGTCGCGCGCGTATTCGAATACAGCGGCTGGCAGCGGATTGTCTATCTCATACTGCCCGCGGCTGTACCGACGCTCGCCACGGGCGTGCGGCTCGCGTTCACCAAAGCCTGGCTCGCGCTGGTGGTCGTCGAACTGGTGGCGTCTTCCGAAGGGCTCGGCTATCTGATCGTCTACGGGCGGCAACTTTTTCAGCTCGATCTGGTGATGGCGTCGGTGGTCGTGGTCGGCGCGATTGGCTATGCGGTGAACCGTGCGCTCGATGCGCTCGAAGCGCGTTTGCGGCGCGGACAGCCGTCGGCGTTTCGCGAGTGATCGCATCAATCGCATCCATGACGCTACACGTGAGGTAACTACGATGAGTCTCGCCCTCTTCAAGCGTTCCAGTCAGTCGCAACAGTCCGCCGACGCGTCCTGCGATTGCGGCGCGCCCGCTTCCTTCCGGCTCGCCGCCCAACCGCGCCGCCCGCTGCTGACACGCGTCGACTGGCGCGGCGCCGTCTTGCCCGTCATCGCAATCGTGATCTGGTGGGCCGTCTCGGAAGCGCACGTGGTCAAAAGCGGCTTGCTCGTGAGTCCCGCGCAAGTCCTCGCCACCGCATGGCAGCAGATCGAGAGCGGTGCGCTGCTGAAGGCGCTCTCGGCATCGCTCGCGCGCGAAGCGAGCGGCTTCGTGATCGGCACGCTGGGCGGTTTGCTGCTCGGCGGCGCGCTCGGCTTTTCGCGGCTCGCCACACGCATGGTCGGACCGAGCTTCGACACCTTCAAACAGATCTCGCTGTTTGCATGGATCCCGTTGATCTCCGTGTGGTTCGGTCTCGGCGATGCCGCGAAAGTCGTGTTCCTCTCGCTCGCCGCGCTCTTGCCCGTCACCGCGCATACCTGCGACGGCATCCACGCCGTGCCGCGCGCCTATATCGAAGTCGCGCGCGCTTTCCGCTACTCGCGATGGCAGCTCATCCGCGCGGTGATTCTGCCGGCCGCGCTGCCGTCGATCTTTACCGGCATCTACCTCGCGCTGATCTATTCGTGGCTCGCCACGCTCGGCGCCGAGTATCTGCTGGTGGCCGGCAGCGGCATCGGCAACACCTTGATCGACGGCAGCGAGCAATTCCGTATGGACCTGGTGCTGTTCGGCGTGATCGTGGTCGGGGTGACGGGCTGGGCGTTGAATGCGCTGGCGCGGGCCGTCGAGCGGGCGATCTTTGCGCGCCGGTTCCAGTCGGCCACGCGCTGACCCCGCACCTGAACTCTCACACACTGGACCGCCCATGACTGTTTCCACGCTCTCCGAAAGCATCGACATTCTTCACGTCAGCAAGCGCTACGCGCAGCAAGGCGGCGCGCCGCTCGCGGTGCTCGACGACATCAGCCTGCGCGTGCGCGCGGGCGAGTTCGTCAGCGTGCTCGGCTCGAGCGGCTGCGGCAAATCAACGTTGCTGCGGCTGATCGCGGGACTCGACACCGACTATAGCGGCGACATCGTCGTCGCCGGCGACAAGGTCCGCGATACGTCGCTCGAACGCGGCATCGTGTTCCAGGACCACCGGCTCTTTCCGTGGCTCACGGCGTCGCAAAACATTCTCGCCGCGCTGCGTAACGCGCCGCTTTCCGCACGCGAGAAACGCGAAGCCGTGGCCGAACATATCGCGCTGGTCGGACTCAAGGGTTTTGAAAATGCTTACCCGCATCAATTGTCGGGCGGCATGGCGCAGCGCGTGGCGATCGCGCGCGGCCTCGTCAATCGTCCGCGCGTGCTGCTGCTCGACGAGCCGTTCGGCGCACTCGACGCGCTCACGCGCGGCCGTTTGCAGAACGAGTTGCAGCGCATCTGGGAACACGAGCGCATCACGATGATCCTCGTCACGCACGATGTCGACGAAGCGCTTTACCTCGGCGACCGCGTCGTCACGATGGCGCCGCGGCCGGGCCGCATCAAGCGGATCGTCGACGTCGCATTGCCGCGGCCACGCGAGCGCAACAATCCGCGCTTCATCCGTTTGCGCGACGAAGTGCTGGCCGACTTCGCCGAGCAGGATGGCACGCGACGCGAACCGCAAGAGGACCGCGATGATGACAGGCCGAACGGAGGCACGCGCGTTCCAGTAGCAAGTCCCCCGATCACGGAATGGCGGCTTGCATGGTGACGCACGCGTTCTCCCCAAACAACAAACCTTCATGGAGCAGACGATGAGCGGCGAAACACAGCGGAAGCGGCAGATCAAACTGGGGGCCTTCCTGATGGAGACGGGCCATCACATTGCCGCATGGCGACACCCCGATGCGCATGCGACGGGTGGACTCGACTTCGCACACTACGCGGAACTCGCGCAGATCGCCGAGCGCGCCAAATTCGACGCGATTTTTTTCGCCGACAGCGTGAGCGTACGCGACACGAATCTGCCTTCACTGTCTCGCACCGCGCGCGCCGATCATTTCGAACCGCTGACCTTGCTATCGGCACTCTCGGTTGTCACGAAACACGTCGGCCTGATCGCGACGGTCTCCACGACATTCAACGAACCGTACAACCTCGCGCGCAAATTCGCATCGCTCGATCATCTGAGCGGCGGCCGCTCGGGTTGGAATCTCGTCACGTCGAGCACGGAATCCGAAGCGCTCAATTTCAGTTTCGATCGGCATCCGGATCACGCGGTCCGCTACGAGCGCGCTCGCGAGTTCTACGACGTGGTCGCGGGCCTGTGGGATAGCTGGGAAGACGATGCGTTTATCCGCGACAAGGAGAGCGGCGTCTACTTCGACCCAGCCAAGCTGCACGTGCTCGGCCATGCGGGCAAGCACTTCAAGGTGCGCGGGCCGCTGAACGTCGCGCGTTCGCCGCAGGGCTGGCCGGTCGTCGTGCAGGCCGGCGCGTCCGAGGCCGGGCGCGAACTCGCCGCGCAGACCGCGGAGGTGATCTTCGTCGCGCATCAGACGCTCGACGAAGCGCAGTCGTTCTATCGCGACGTCAAAGGGCGTCTGGCGAAGTATGGGCGCGCGCCGGATCATCTGAAGATCATGCCGGGCATTTTCCCGATTGTCGGCCGCACGCAGGAGGAAGCCGAGGAGAAATTCGCCAAGCTGCAGGACCTGATTCATCCGACCGTGGGTCTCTCGCTGCTGTCGAACATGTCGGGCGGCGTGGACCTCTCCCAGTATCCCGTCGACGGGCCGCTGCCCGAATTGCCGGAAACCAATGGCGGCAAGAGCCGTCAACGGCTGCTGTTCGATCTCGCGCGGCGCGAGAACCTGACGATCCGCGATCTGTATCTGCGCATCGCGGGCGCGCGCGGCCATCGACAGGTGGTCGGCACGCCGACGAGCATTGCGGACCAGTTGCAACAGTGGTTCGAAGAAGAAGGCGCGGATGGGTTCAACATCATGTCGCCGTGGTTGCCGGGCGGCTTGACGGAATTCGCCGACCAGGTCGTGCCGGAGTTGCAACGGCGTGGACTGTTCCGCACGGAATACGAGGGCAGCACGCTGCGCGACAACCTCGGGCTGCCGCGCCCCGTGAATCGCCATGCCTCAGCGACGCAGCAAGTCGCCGCCCTGGCAAGCTGATCAAGCGGCGGCTTTCGCGCCGCCGGACACGTTCTCTTCATCAGGACATCAGGAGCTTTTCATGAGTGCAGCCGCAGTGCAGGACGTACAGTCGATTCAGGTCACGCCGCTTTCCGCCCATATCGGCGCGGAAATTCATGGTGTCGATCTTACGCAAAAGCTGGATGCGCGCCAGATCGCGGAGATTCGCGCGGCGCTTCTGAAGTGGCGCGTCGTCTTCTTTCGCGAGCAGTTTCTCACGCACGAACAGCACGTCGCGTTCTCGGCGCAGTTCGGCGAACTGACCTTGGGGCATCCGGTGTTCGGCCACGTGGACGGTCATCCGGAGATCTACTCGATTTCGAAGTACCGCAAAGCGACGCGTTTCGAGGGGCAAACGCTGCAACGCCCGTGGACCGGCTGGCATACGGACGTGACGGCCGCGCTCAATCCGCCCTGGGCGTCGATCCTGCGTGGCGTGACGATTCCGCCTTACGGCGGCGACACACAGTGGACCAACCTGGTGGCCGCCTATCAGAAGCTGTCCGCACCGCTGCGTGCGTTCGTCGATGGTCTGCGCGGGCTGCACCGTTTCACGCCGCCGGCCGGCGCGAGCGGCACGGAGGCGTTCAACAAAGCCGTCGAGCAACGCACGCTCGTCACCGAACATCCGCTTGTCAGAGTTCATCCGGAAACGGGCGAGCGGGCGCTCTATGTCAGCCCGAGCTTCCTGAAGTCGATCGTCGGCGTGGGCCCGCGTGAAAGCCAGGTGTTGCTCGAACTGCTCTGGGAACATGTGACGCGGCCGGAGTTCACCGTGCGCTTCAAATGGGAGGCCGGCAGCATCGCGTTCTGGGACAACCGGGCGACGGCCCACCTCGCGCCCACGGACATTTTCGATCTCGACTTCGACCGCCAACTGTATCGCACGACACTCGTCGGCGACGTGCCCGTTGGCCCGGACGGCACGCAGTCGGTGGCGATAGAAGGCTCGCCGGTGAGCGCCGCGGCGGCGGTTGCGTTGAACTGAGGACGAAGGCTCCGCGAGCGGAAAACCGGCAGCGGGCGCAGCAAAAAGATATCGCCACCCTGACCCGCGCTGTCGATCAGATCGACAGCGCCTACCGCTTCAGTTTCCCGCGTGCCTGCGCGTCGAGTTCGCGCAGATGAGCGAGCTTGTCGCCGATTTTTGATTCCAGTCCGCGCGGCACCGGCTGATACCAGCGTTGTTCGGCGACGTCTTCTGGAAAGTAGTGTTCGCCCGCCGCGTACGCATCCGGTTCGTCATGCGCGTAGCGGTAGTCCTTTTTGTAGCCGAGATCCTTCATGAGTTGCGTCGGCGCATTCCGAAGATGCAGCGGCACCGCCCGCGTGCGGTCACCGCGCACGAATGACAGCGCCTGATGCCACGCCATGCTGAGCGCATTCGACTTCGGCGCGACGGCGATATACACGAGGGCCTGGGCGAGCGCCAGTTCGCCTTCGGGCGAACCGAGCCGTTCATAGGCCTCGGCCGCGTTCACTGCGACCTGCAACGCTCGCGGATCCGCATTACCCACCTCCTCGCTCGCCAGGATGATGATGCGGCGCGCGAGATAACGCACGTCGACACCGCCGTCGATCATTCGCGCCATCCAGTACAACGCCGCATCCGGATCGGAGCCGCGGGCGGATTTGATCAGCGCGGAAATCTGGTCGTAGAACTCCTCGCCCCCTTTGTCGAAACGCCGCGTCGTTGTCGCGGACGCGGTGCTGACGAAGCTCGCGTCGATGCGTGTGAGCCCGGCTGCGGTAGCGGCATTGGCGAGCTGCTCGACGAGGTTCAGAAACTTGCGGCCGTCGCCGTCGGCAAAGCCGATGACGGCATCGAGCGCGGATGGCTCGAACTCGAGTTCGCCCAACACCGCCTGCGCTCGCCGGAAGAGCTGCCGCAATTCCTCGTCGGATAGCGGCTTGAGCACGTACACCTGCGCCCGCGACAGCAGCGCGCTGTTGACCTCGAAGCTGGGATTCTCCGTGGTCGCGCCGATGAGCGTCAGCCGGCCCGTTTCCACGTGCGGCAGCAAGGCGTCTTGCTGACTCTTGTTGAGCCGGTGAATTTCATCGAGGAACAGGACGGTCGAGCGGCCCCGGTGGTCGAGCATCTGCTGGGCACGCGCGGCGGCCTCCCTCAGTTCCTTGACGCCGGCGGCGACGGCCGACTCGGCGATGAACTCGTAGTCGAAAGCCCGCGCGGCAAGCCGCGCAATCGTCGTCTTGCCGACGCCGGGCGGCCCCCACAGAATGAACGAGTGCAGTCGTTGGGAGTCGAGTGCGAGCCGCAGCGGCTTACCCGGGCCCAGCAGGTGAGACTGCCCGACGACATCGTCGAGCGATTCGGGCCGGAGCTGCTCGGCGAGCGGCGCGCGAGGTTGAGTGGCAAAGAGGTCGGTCATGGTGCGGATGTGAGCGGCTTTCCCTTGGCGGACGTGCGGGCTCACGGAATTGAGTGGCCGCAATAAAACGCCCTTATATCTTGTGAGTCGACAGCAGAATACTCGTTTCAGTGCTGGCGATGCCGTCGATCAGACGGATCGCGCCAAGCACCCGATCGAAGTTTTCCAGCGAATCCGCCCGCAGCTCCGCGATCAGGTCCCAACGCCCATTGGTGCTGTGGATCGTCGCGACGTTGGGGTGGCCACGAAGCACTTTGAGCACATCGGCCGCGCGGTTGCCCTCAACCGCAATCGACATCAACGCCCGGATCCGGTGCGCCTCCGCCGCGGGTTTCAGGCGCACGGTATAGCCCACGATCACGCCGCTCTTTTCCAGCCGCGTCAGCCGGTTCTGCACCGTGGCGCGAGCGACCCGCAAGTGCTTCGCCAGCGTCACAACGGACATGCGCGCGTCATCGCGCAGTAAGGCAATCAGCTGCCTGTCGATGTCGTCGAGATCGATCATTTTTTGTGCCTACACCGGTTTCCGGCCGGGTTCCGTTCAGGCTGCGTCGAGCAAACCTGGGTCAGATAGAAGTGCGGACAGTACAAAACGCGCATTCGGAGTGCGCATCTTGACACTTCCGAGCACCAAACTGCAATGTTTGTTGTCTTTTTGTTGGCGTGGAGGCACGGAATAATTTCGCTATCGCTCCGGTTCGGAGCCTGCAACAACAACGGAGACATCACCATGACCCGCTTCCTCGACGTACCCGCAACGTACCGGCTCGTCGCCGATATCGGCGTACCGCGCTTTCTCGACGAACTTGCCCAGATCATCCGTGCCGACTATCTGCGCTGGAGCGAGTTCGACAAGTCGCCGCGTGTCGCCTGCCATTCGCGACTCGGCGTCATCGAGTTGATGCCTGTGGCCGACGCTGAGCTGTTTGCCTTCAAGTATGTGAACGGTCATCCCATCAATGCCGAGCGCGGCATGCAAACCGTCATGGCGTTTGGCGCACTGGCCTCGGTGGATACCGGTTACCCGCTGTTTCTTTCCGAACTCACCTTGACCACGGCGCTGCGTACCGCGGCGACTTCCGCGCTGGCGGCGAAAGCACTGGCGCGGCCCGATTCGCGACGCATGGCCTTGATAGGCAATGGCGCGCAAAGCGAGTTTCAGGCCATTGCGTTCCATACACTTGTGGGCATCGACGAGCTTCGCGTGTTCGACGTCGACAACCGCGCCACGGACAAACTCATTCGCAATCTCGCGGCGTGGCCGCAATTGCGCATCGTCCGCGCGACGTCGGTTGCGCAGGCCGTGCGCGGCGCCGATATCGTCACAACCGTGACCGCCGACAAGGCCTACGCGACGATCATCACGCCGGACATGATCGAACCGGGCATGCATCTGAACGCCGTGGGCGGCGACTGTCCGGGCAAGACCGAACTGCATGCCGATGTGCTGAACATGAGCCGCGTGATCGTGGAGTACGAACCGCAGACCCGCATTGAAGGCGAGATTCAGCAATTGGCCGCCGACTCGCCCGTGATCGAACTGTGGCGCGTGTTGCGCGGCGAAATCGCCGGACGCGAAAATGCACAGCAGGTCACCGTATTCGACTCCGCCGGCTTCGCGCTCGAAGACTATTCGGCACTGCGCTATTTGCATGAGCTCGCGCGGACACACAAAGTCGGAATCGAAGTCGCGCTGATTCCGCCTGCCGCGGATCCGAAGGACTTGTTCGGCGAACTCGCACTGGCAGCCATCGAGCGGGCGAGTGTCGACCACGTATTGGCGCCGGTCTGACGCGCAGCCCGCTATCGACGCGCACGTTCTCTTACTTCCGCGATCCCTATCCATGAGCCTTCTGTCGATTCAGGCGCCGTCCGCTGTCGTCGTGATCCGCCCGCACTGTTTTTATCCCAACCCCGAGACGGCAAGCGACAACGCGTTTCAGCGCACCGGCGGCTTCACAGATCCCAATGAAGCGGGATCGCTAGCGGCCGCCGCCTATGACGAAGTGACGGCCGCTGCGGCGGCGTTGGAAGCCGCGGGCGTGCGCGTTCATCTCTTCGAGGACCACGGAACACGGGGCACGCCCGATTCCGTGTTCCCGAACAACTGGTTCTCGACGCACCCCGGCGGGCACGTCGCGTTGTATCCGATGCACTGCGTCAACCGCCGGCGTGAGCGCAGAAGCGATGTGATCGAGATGTTCAAGGCACATTATCGCGTGCAGGACGTCATCGACTATTCGGGACTCGAATACGACGACGTGTTTCTCGAAGGCACGGGAGCCATGGTGCTGGACCACATCGCGCGCATCGCGTATGCCGTGCGCTCGCGCCGCGCGGATCCGGTGGCGCTCGAACGGTTCTGCACGAACTTCAACTTCGAGCCGGTATGCTTCGACGCGGTCGACTCGGCAGGTCTCGCGGTGTATCACACCAACGTCATGATGAGCGTCGCAACAGAGTTCGCGTTGATCGGGCTCGACCTGATCGCCGATGAACGTCGGCGCGCCGAAGTGAGGGCGCGTCTGATGGAAAGCGGACGCGTCGTGATCGATCTCGACGCCGCGCAGATCGCCAACTTTGCCGCGAACGCGCTTGAACTATCCGGCAGCGGCGGACGCGTGCTCGCGCTTTCGGAGCGGGCCGCGTCATGCCTGACGGCCAGGCAGAAGGCGCTGATCGAACGCTCTGCCCGACTGCTGCCATTGCGCGTGCCCACCATCGAAATGGCCGGGGGCTCGGTCCGCTGCATGCTGGGGGGCATTCATTTGTCGCGGCGACCCGTCTGAACGGCGCGAAGCCGGATGCAACCCGGGATGGACGCGTTCCGGATGGCGGCGCAACTGACGCCGCACTCGACGCGCCTCACGCTTGCCGCTATCTTACGGACACGCACGTTCGAAGGGTACAACCATGGCGACGTTCCGCGGTCTCGTTGCAGTCTTGCTGATCACGCTGCTGTCCGCCTGCGCGAGCCTGCCGCCGCAGACCGGCCGTACCGCGACGCACGCATTGACGGACACGGACAGCACGCGCCTCGCCGTCGCCTTCATCCCGCAGGAACGCAAGCATCCCGACAACAGCGCGTTCCATCTGCTGCCCAACGGGGTCGATGCCCTGCTCGCCCGCATCGTGCTGACTGAGGCCGCCGAGCGCACGCTCGACCTGCAGTACTACATCTGGCACGACGATCTGACGGGCCGTCATCTGGCCGACGCGGTGCTCAAAGCCGCCGATCGCGGCGTCAGGGTTCGCGTTCTGCTGGACGATCTGGGCACGGCCGGCGACGACAAGGTTCTGCTCGCCCTCAGCTCGCACCCCAACATCGAAATACGGCTCTTCAATCCGATCGCCAATCGGTCCTTCAAGAAGCTGGGCATGGCGCTCGAGTTCAGACGGATCAATCGGCGCATGCACAACAAGGCATTGATCGCGGACAATCAGGCCGCCATTCTCGGCGGCCGCAATATCGGCGACGAGTACTTCGGCGCATCCAGCGAGGTCGACTTTGGCGACCTCGACGTGCTGACTTTCGGGCCCGTCGTCCACAAGGTCTCCAATGCTTTCGACGAATTCTGGAACTCGGATGCTGCCTATCCGATCGCCAGCCTGACCGGACATCCAGCCGAGCCGGACTCGCTGCCGGCTTATCGTGCCAAGCTCACGGCGTTCATTGCCTCCGAGCGCGATTCGCCGTACGTCACGCAGGTCAAGGCACGCCTTGGCGAAACGCTGAACGCGCGCGACACCGACTTCTCCTGGGGCAAGGCGACCCTCCTGTACGACGATCCCGCCAAAATCACACGCTCGCCCGACGATCCACAGGGACATCTGCTGTCGCAGTTCAATGCGTTGAGTATCGAGCCCGCGAAAGAAGTGCTGATCATCTCGCCGTACTTCGTCCCCGGCAAAAAGGGCGTGGAATGGATGCGCGCGCAAACGCGGCGCGGCGTGCGCGTGACCGTGCTGACGAACTCGCTCGCCGCGACCGACGTCGCGGCGGTTCACGCGGGATATCAACGCTATCGCAAGGATCTGCTCGACGCCGGCGTGCATCTGTATGAATTGAAGCCCGTTGTCGACAAGAACGCCGGCGAAGACGCCGGCCAGAAAAAGAAATCGATCCTGGGCTCTTCAAAGGCCTCGCTGCATGCGAAGACCTATGTGTTCGACAGAACCAGCATCTTCATCGGCTCGATGAATCTCGATCCTCGTTCGATCACGCTCAATACGGAAATCGGCGTGTACTGCGAAAGTGCCCCACTCGCCGCACAAGTCGCGGATGGGGTCGAGCCGAAGCTCGATCAGATCGCGTGGCGGCTCGAAACCCGCACGGATGCGAATGGCACGAGCCGGATCGTATGGATCGACACCGCGCCGGATGGCAAGGTCAGCGAACTCGACGAACCCGGCGTGTCCAGCATGAAGCGCGTCGGCATCTGGTTCCTCGGTTTGTTGCCGATCGAGTCGCAGTTGTGATGAAGCGGCCCGGCTGTGGGCGCCATAGCGACGGCGCAGAGGTGGGAAGGTTGCGCCTGCGAAAAGTCAGACGCCAGCGCGTTACCGTTTGATCCTCAAATACGCCCGGCTGATCGCGGGCCGCGTATGCACCCATAACCGCGAGGCGAGCCACGAGGCCGGCCGGTCACGCACTTCCAGGCGAGTGATCGAGCGAGCCGCGCCGTCATGACGTCCAGCATAGTTCGAACCCGTCTCGCACGTGTAAAAGTGACGGAAGCCGGCCTGAGCCGCAATGCGCCGATAGTCGTCGTCGTGGTATCCCTGTGGCCAGCACAGATGATCCGATACGGCGCCCAGTCTTTGCTCCAGCATGGCGCGCGCGCTGGCGAGATCGCGTGTCAGCCCGGCGCACTTCTCCTCTGCGTTGGCGGAGACTCGATCCCACCGCACATGGCTATGCGTATGACTGTGAAATTCGAACGTGCCGGCTTCACGCATCGCGTCGATCTCCGACCATCGAAGAATGGCGCGATCGGCTTCACCGTTTTCGATCGCCACCTCGCCATCGCGGTGAT
Source organism: Paraburkholderia sp. RL17-347-BIC-D (assembly GCF_046027915.1). Taxonomy (NCBI): domain Bacteria; kingdom Pseudomonadati; phylum Pseudomonadota; class Betaproteobacteria; order Burkholderiales; family Burkholderiaceae; genus Paraburkholderia; species Paraburkholderia sp. RL17-347-BIC-D. Next base: position 491,823 of record NZ_JARESS010000001.1, on the reverse strand, counting down.
TGAGCAATGCAGGCAGCGCGTCGCCCGAACGCGCGTGCGCACGCACCGGTCCTTCGCCGATCCAGCTCGTCACCAGAAAGCACAACGCGGTCAATCCATGTGCCTGTAGGACCGGGTGCGCATGCACCCAGTTGTCGAGGTAGCCGTCGTCGAAAGTCAGCACGACGGACTTCTTCGGCAATGGCTCGCCCGCCAGATAGGTCGACAGTTGCGCGCTGCCGACGGTCGTGTACCCCGCCTCGGCCAGATACGCCATTTGCGCGGCAAAGTGTTCCGGCGACACCGTGATCATGCCTGGCGAGGTGCTGATGTGGTGATACATCAGCACGGGCACCGCGCGTGCGAACTTCGTCATGCCGCCGCCCGCCGTTCGCCGTAGTAAGCGCGCCGGGCGTAGATGCCGCGCATATAGCAGTCGATGGTCTCGTTCGCCATGGCGTCCACCGTGAAGCGGTTATCGGTCTTCAGACGCGCGGCAAGCCCCAGGCGCTCGCGCAGCGGCGCATCGTCGATCAGACGCGCCAGCGCGCTCCTCAATGCATCGATGTCGTGCGCCGGCACGAGCAGGCCATTCACGCCGTCGTCGATCAACTCGGGCACGCCATCGACGCGCGTGCCGATCACCGGCAAACCCACCGCCATCGCTTCGATAAACGATTGTCCGAGCGCTTCCTGATGCGTCGGCAAAACGAACAGATCGCAGCCGCGCAGCACATTGGTAATGTCCGTGCGAAAGCCGAGCAGATGGATACGCTGGGACAAGCCCATGTTATCGACAATCGTCTTGATCTTCTCGAACCACACGCCGTCGCCCGCCATCACGACATGCAGATTGGGACGCTCGGCCAGCATCGGCCTGACCGCCGCGATCAGGTCTTCGTGGCCTTTCTTCTCGCGGACGATCGCCACCATGCCGGCGACAACCGTGTCGGCGTCCAGTCCGAGTTCATCGCGCAACGTGGAGCAGGTCCCCGCTTCCGGCTTCAGGATGCCGTCGTAAATCGTCTCGACGCGGTGTTCCTGCACGCCCGCGGAGATCAGGTACTTTCGCACATGATGGCTGACCGCGACGACGCGATGAGGAATCCAGTTGTACGTGGCAAGCGATGTGATCGGCAACGCCAGATGCCGCGTGCGCACGATGAACGGCGTCCGCGCGAGCCGCCCCGCCATGCCGGCGACGAGGCTGTCATGGCCGCTGTGCGTATTCAGCACATTGAAGCGACGACGCTCGAGCAGCGACCGGATCGTGAGCATGGAGCGCAGATCCGCGCCCGCCCGCATGCGCGCGTAATGCACCTGAAAGCCTTCAGCGTGCGCGCGAATCCCAAGGCACGCGTCTTCCGGACAAACGAGTTCGACGTTATGACCCAGCGCTCGCAACGCGATCATTTCCTTGAGCGTGCGAACCTCCTGGCCTCCCCATCCCCGTGACGACTCACTATGGAGAACACTTAATGCTTTCATGCGCTGACAGTCTCCCCGGACCCTTCCTGTGTACGACGACCCGGTTTGTAATCGTTGGTAATATTTACCCCGGACCGCTGCGACCTTAGGGCAAACGCAATGTTCATGGGGGGAAGCGAATGTGAAGTTGCGTCAGCCGATGACGGCTGACGTCCGTGTTAAACGGACTGGCATGACTTCTCGTTGACACTCGACTTTCAAGTTGTGGCGGGAGTATTTGGGTAGCCTCCCGTTCTGTAAATAGCCAAACTCACCGACCCCGACGGATTGAATCGGCGCAAACGTTGTCGCCGGGTAAGTGTTGGTTTTTGCGCAGTTGAAGCGGCGGGGAAAAGGAGAGAACGCAGAAAGCGCTTGACTGGGAATGACGTTTAGCGTGGGTTGAAGGCATCGGCGATGCCTTCAGTTTTTGCCGTGGTAGCGACTGCGGTTTCGACCGATCGAAGCCGGTCGTATCGCGGAGGATCGGACCGCCGCGATGCGCCAGGCGACCTCACTCAAATGACCGATTTTCTAAGAGGAATAGTCAATAGGCCGCGCTGGCGTTTTAGTTTGTTCGCTTACACCGTCGTCAGGTTCGCTTCCAGGAACGGCATGATATTGGCCATCGCGCGGGACACGTAGGCCTCTTTCTCTCCGACGGGAGCGACGTAATGCAGTGCGCTCTGCGCCGCGTCGATCCCCTCCAGACGGGCGATGATCCAGGCGGCGAGGTAAGCCGAAGCCAGACAGCCCCCGGCGGTCGCCACGTTGCCGCTGGCGAAAATGGGCTGATTCAACACGTCGATACCCGCTTCCTGAACCCACGGCCTGGTGGTGAGATCGGTACATGCCGGCACGCCATCGAGCAGGCCCAACCTGGCGAGAATAAGCGTGCCGGAACACTGCGCGGCCAGCAGCTGTTTTGACGGGTCGAGCTGCAACTGCGCCATCAACGCACTATCGGCGACGACTTCACGCGTCTGTCTGCCGCTGCCCACGATCACCGCATCGGCAGTACAGGCCTCTTGCAATGAAGCCTGGGCTTCGATGACCACGCCATTCATCGACTTGACCCGCGCGGTCGGACAAGCGATCGACACACGCCAGCCTGGCTTCTTGACGCGATTGAGGACGCCGAGCGCGATAAGCGAGTCGAGTTCGTTGAAGCCTTCGAAGGTAAGGATGGCGATGTGCATGATGTTGTCGTCCATGAGCCAAAGGGGCGCTGACTGTTGGCCGCCGATTCAACAGGCCACGCCAACCAAAGCCGGCGAGTCCCACGACGGCGCAAACAGAGTTGCGATGTGACATCGTATGGCCGAGAATCAATACAATCAAATAATTGTCATGGATACATTTGCGCATGCCCACCTCGCGGTACAAATTGCTGGTCGACAGAATGGCGACCGAGATTCGGACGGGACGCCTCGCGCCCGGCACGCGCTTGCCGACTCACCGGCAGCTCGCCGCCAAGGAGGGACTTGCGCTGGTCACCGCATCGCGGGTCTATGCCGAACTCGGGGCGATGGGATTGGTCAGCGGCGAAACCGGCCGCGGCACCTTCGTGCGAGAAATATCCCTGCCTCCGCGCCTGGGCGTCGACCAGCATGCCGGCGACGCGGGTTTGACGGACCTCAATTTCAACAATCCGTCCCTCCCCGGTCAGGCCGAACTTCTCAGAAGCGCCCTGCGCCAGCTCGCGTCCTCCGGCGACCTGGATGCGCTATTGCGCTATCAGCCGCACGGCGGCCGGACGCATGAACGGGAGATCGTCGCGCGTCACCTGGCGTGTCGGGGGCTCGCTGTCCAAGGCGATCAGGTCGTGATCGTGAACGGCGCGCAGCATGGTTTGACAGCAACCGTTCTAGCGCTCCTGAAGCCCGGCGATGTGGTCGCGGTCGACGCGTTGACCTATCCGGGGTTCAAGGTGCTAGCCGAAACGATCCGGCTCGAACTGGCGCCGATTCCGGTTTCCGACCAGGGCCCCGACCTGAACGCGCTCGAACGCTTGTGCCGAAGCAGAAAAGTGCGTGCCATCTACACGATGCCGACACTCCATAACCCGCTAGGCGGGGTCATGAACGCGCATTGTCGGCACGAGTTGGTGGCGCTTGCCCGAAAGCACGGATTGCTCATCATCGAGGACGCCGCGTATGCCTTCCTCGCGGAAGACCCGCCGCCCCCGTTGGCAGCGCTCGCACCTGAGACGACGGTGTACGTCTCGGGGTTGTCGAAAAGCATCGCCACCGGCTTGCGAGTCGGTTTCGTTGCCGCCCCCGATCGCTGGGTCGCGCCGATCGAGCGTGCGATCCGGGCCACCACCTGGAACACGGCCGCGGTGATGACCGCCATTGCCTGCGGCTGGCTCGACGATGGCACCGTCACACGTCTGGAGATAGAGAAGCGCGAGGATGCGAGGGTCCGGCAATCGATGGCCGCCGAGGTCCTCGCCGGACTGCGACGCGTTTGTCATCCCGTGTCCTACTTCCTCTGGCTTCCTCTCGCAGAGGAGGTTCGCGCGGACGTGGTTGCGATGGCGCTCGTGCGCGAGGGAATTTCAGTCTCGACTGCCGAGCCTTTCTCGACTTCGGAACATGTACCGCATGCGATTCGCGTGGCGCTTGGTTCTGTTGAATTGACCACGCTCCGGGAGTCGTTGGAAAAGATTAAACGCGTGATCGCCTCTTACACCTATTGAGTGGCTTAAGCGGAAGCGCTCCTTTTGTCGGAAATAGCGAACGGCCGTTGTCACGTCGACCCGACGCCTCGCCGGTGCGCCAACACCGCCGAGAAAAATTATCGATCCGCAGGCTGTTTTCGATCAGCAATTTCACGAGCGACACCTCACGCGATTTTGGCTACCACGCGGGCACCGTACGATTTCCATCAGCCTTCGCGACAAGCAAAAGGCCCCGAGCCGTGCCTCCTATGCATCAGCCCCGTCTCCAATTCTGCGAGTATCCGATCGTGAAAACACTGAAGTGCACCACCGCCATGTTTGCTCTGGCATTAGCGACGTCGCCGTTGTCGGCTCGCGCGGACGTCACCGTGAAAATCGGCCAGGTGTCGCCGCTAACCGGCGAACTCTCGCACATCGGCAAAGATGACGAGAACGGCGTCAGGCTCGCAATCGAGGATCTGAACAGCAAGAAACTGCGGATCGGCGGACAGACCGTGACGTTCGCGCTCGACTCCCAGGATGACGCCGCCGATCCCAAGACGGCAGTGACCGTGGCGCAAAAACTCATCGATGACAAGGTGGCGGGCGTCGTGGGACATGCGAATTCCGGCACCTCCATTCCCGCATCCAAGATCTATTCCGACGCCGGCATTCCGATGATCACGGAGTCCGCGACCAACCCGAAGCTGACGGCGCAAGGCTACAAGTCAGTGTTTCGAATGGTTGCCAATGACGTCAGACAGGGAACGGTTATCGGCACCTACCTCGTCAAGGACCTGAAGGCGTCCAGGGTCGCCATCGTCGATGACCGCACGGCATACGGCCAGGGCCTCGCCGACGAAGTCGAGAAGGCCGTCAAGGCGGCGGGTGGCACCGTCGTGGTTCGAGAATACGGAACGGACAAAACGACCAACTGGATGGCCGTGCTGACCACGATCAAGAGTCATGTTCCGACCGGCATCGTGTTCACGGGTGGCGATACGCAGGCAGCCTCGTTCGCGCAACAGGCGCAGAAACTCGGCCTGAAGGCGAAACTGATTGCAGGCGATGAAGCGTGCACGCCGCAGTTCATCAAGCTGGCCGGATCGGCCATGACGGACAACATGTACTGCACGCTCGCAGGCGTGCCGCCTGCGAAGATGCCGCAGGGCGACGCCTTCTTCAAACGCTTCCAGCAGCGCTTCGGCACGCCTGTGCAGCTCTACGCGCCGTATGCATACGACGCCGTGATGGCCATGGCGGGCGCGATGCAGGCAGCCGACTCCACCGACCCGAAGGTCTACCTCGCCAAGCTCCAGACTTTGAAAATAGATGGCGTGACCGGCCCCATCCAGTTCGATGCCAATGGCGACATCCGCAATGGCGCGATCACCGTTCGCCAGTTCGGGCAAGGCGACTGGCACGATCGCAGCGTCGTCAGGTAGCGAGCGGGCTATTCGTCGAGATCGACCGGCACCGTCAAGCCGACCTTGACGCGGCTCATGCTGACCAGCGTTTTGAAGCGCTTGACGTTGTTATTCGCAAAGAAGAGTTGCCGGGTCAACTCGTTGTACTGCTCCATATGCCGCACCGTCATGACGAGCACGAAGTCCCACTCGCCGGCGACGTAATAGCACTGCTGAACTTGCGGACACTGTGAGAACGTCCGCTTCATCGCGTCCAACAGGTCGATCTGTTCGCTCTCGACCTCGATGGACGTGATGATCGTGAGAGGCGAACCCACCTTCTCCGGCGAAACGATTGCGGCATACCGTTCGATCACGCCCTCGTCGGCAAGACGGCGCAGGCGCCGGTTCACGGCGGCAGTGGACAGACTGACGCGTGACCCAAGCTCGTTCTGCGGGATCTGCGCGTCTTCCTGTACTTCGCGCAGCAGCTTTCTGTCGAAGGTATCGAGAGTCGTGGCCATAGTCGTGCTTCAACCCGATTAAATGAGATTTTTTTTCATAAACAGCCTGCATTCTGCGTCATATCGGCGCGGATCAAGCAATATTATTCTGTTGGATGGTGACATGTCGAGGACGGCTGCCCGCCCTTTTCCCCGACCGAAGTCACTTTGTCCAACCGTCTTTCCGGAGTCGAATTGCAATGCTCATCGCCAACAAGCATGCGTCGCGTACCTGCTACCCCAATGACCTGACGCGGATCCTGAACGTTGCGGCGGCCCAGCAAAGCCGTGCATGGCTGTCACATTGGGATCACCTCAATCCAAAGGCAACGCCGCTTCGGGATTTACCCGATGCCGCGGCGCGACTCGGCGTCGCGAAGCTATGCGTGAAAGACGAATCCGTGCGTTCCCCACTCGGCAGCTTCAAGGCGCTGGGCGCGCCCATCGCACTGGTCCGGCTGATCCTGCGCCTTTGGCCGATGCACGACCTCGACGCGGTTGCCGTGATCGAGGGACGCTGCAAGGACATGCTCACCCATCTGACGGTGATCAGCGCGACGGACGGTAACCACGGCAAGGCGTTGGCGGCAGCCGCGCAAACGGTCGGCTGTGAATGCGTGATCGTGTTGCATGCCAATGTGAGCGTCGAACGCGAGCAGGCGATTGCTGCATACGGCGCGAAGATCATCCGCATCGCGGGCAACTACGACGAGTCGGTCGAAGAGGCAGCCCGCCTTGCTGCTGCAAACGGCTGGCATGTCGTGTCGGATACCTCGTACGAAGGCTATGAGGACATTCCTCGCGACGTGATGCAGGGATACGGAACCGTGGTCGCCGAAATCATCGAGCAAAGCGCCAGCGATCAGCACGTCCCGGCATTCACTCACGTCTTTCTGCAAGGCGGCGTGGGCGGCCTTGCCGCGGGTATCGCGAGCTTTCTTTGGGAGACCTATGGCGCGGATCGGCCGCACTTCGTGGTGGTCGAGCCGCAGCAGGCCGATTGCCTGTATCAAAGCGCGCTCGAGGGCCGCGCGACGAGAGCTAGCGGAGCGATCGATTCTCTTATGGCCGGGCTGGCTTGCGGCGAGACATCGCCGCTCGCGTGGAAAATCCTGCAGCCTTGCATCGATCACTTCATGACCATCCAGGACGACGACGCGATCATTGCCATGCGCGCATTGGCCGCCGGCTCCGCGCGCGATGTGCCGCTAGTGGCTGGCGAGTCGGGCGCTGCGGGTTTCGCAGGCCTGGCCGCGTTAATGAGCGACGCGAACCTGGCGCGAGCGGTCGGACTGAATGCGAATTCGCGCGTGCTCGTCATCAGCACGGAAGGTGCGACCGCGCCCTCCGTCTACGCGCAATGCGTGGGCGAAACCGCTGCGTCGGTGCTGGAGCGCCAGGCCGATTGGCTCGGCCATCTCGCTCACTCATCGGCGGATATGGCATGACGCGTCGACATGCATTGAATTCGAACAGGATCTGAAACCATGGAAACGTCCCTGCAATCGCAGTTGAAAAGCTGGCGTCAGCATCTGCACCAGCATCCGGAAACCGGCTTCGAGGAAGTCGCGACCGCCGATTACGTGGCGAACATTCTGCAAACGCTCGGCCTCGAGGTTCACCGTGGAATCGGCGGTACCGGACTCGTCGCCAATCTCACCGTTGGGTCGGGAAAAGGCGTGATCGGACTGCGTGCCGATATGGATGCGCTCAATATCCTCGAAAACGCGCCTGACCGTTCGCACGCGTCGGGTACGCACGGCAAGATGCACGCGTGTGGTCACGACGGCCATATGTCCATGATCCTCGGCGCGGCGCGCCTGCTTTGCGAGCGGCGAGACTTCAACGGTACGGTGCGGTTTATCTTCCAGCCGGCGGAGGAACACGGCCGCGGCGCAAAAGCGATGATGAGCGACGGACTCTTCGAGCGCTTCCCTGTCGACGCAATTTTCGGTGCGCACAATATGCCGGGCCAGCGGGCCGGCACATTCGCGACCCGAGCCGGCGGAATCATGGCGAGCGAGGATAACTTCGTCATCCATATCAAGGCGCGCGGCACGCACGCGGCGCGGCCGCACATGGGCGTGGATCCCATCGTGATCGCGTCGCAAATCGTGCTGGCGCTTCAGACCATCGTTTCGCGCAACCTGGATCCGGGCTTACAGGCGGTGATTTCCTGCACCGAGTTCATCACGGACGGCATTCGCAACGTCATCCCCTCGAATGTGACGATCAAAGGCGACACGCGCAGCTACGCGCCGGAGGTGCAGCACATGCTCGCCACCCGCATGCGAGAAATCAGCGAAGGGATCTGCCACGCGCACGGGGCGCAGTGCTCGTTCGAATACACGCACGAATTTGCACCGACCGTGAACTCGGGGGATTATGTGGAGCTTGCCGTCTCGGCGGCCCGTCATATCGTCGGCGCCGAAAACGTCGAAGCCAACGTGCAGCCCATGATGATCTCCGAGGACTTCGGCGCCTTCCTGCAGGTCGTGCCGGGCAACTTTGCTTTCATCGGCAACGGGGATACGGGCAAGACGGGCGGCGTGCCGTTGCATAATTCAACCTATGACTTCAATGATGATATTTTGCTAACCGGTGCGCGATACTTCGCGGAAATAGCAAGGCTCGCACTACCTCTCGCCCGAAGCCGCTGATAAGCTCGTCAATGTTTGTCGAGAGTCGGGCGATAAGGGCCGCCTCCTCCACATCATTACGAACGCGGACACCGCCATGAAAGCTACCCCGGTTGTTGAAGACGCCATCTTTCACGCCCCGGAAGTCGTCGCCCTGCGGCAGAATCTTGCGTTGGCACTGCGTGCCGCCGCGCATCACGGTCTCGGCGAAGGGGTATGCAATCACTTCAGCATCGCACTGCCCGGCAACCGCGGGCTCTTCCTGCTGAATCCGCGCGGCCTGATGTGGAGCGAAATTACGGCGGACGACATCGTCATCGTGGACGGTCTCGGCAATCGCGTCGCCGGCCGGCACGAGATCGAGCCCACCGCCATGTTCATCCACGCGGCGGTCCATAACATCGCGGGCAAGCGTTGCGTGCTGCATACGCATATGCCCTATGCGACCGCATTGACGCTGACCGAAGACTGCGGCCTCGATACCACGCTGTCGCAAAACGCAATGCGCTTTCACGGCCGCATCGCGCTGGACCGCGAGTACAACGGCCTGGCACTGGACGCCGGAGAAGGCGAACGGATCGCGCATGCGATGAATGGCAGCGACATCGTGTTCCTCGGCAACCACGGCGTGGTGGTGTGCGGCGAGCGCATCGACTACGCGTACGATGATCTTTACTATCTGGAGCGGGCTTGCCAAAGCCAGGTGTTGGCGCTTTCCACGGGGCGGCCACTGAAGCCGGTGGACCCTGCCCTCGCGGCTCGCGTGGCAAATCAGGTGCAAAGCGAGCGGGCGCAGTCGGAACTGTTCTTCACGGCATTGAGACGCACGCTGGGCGAACCTGGGTAATAGCACAGACAGTGCCCCTATGCCCCGGACATTGGCGAGGCGGGGTTGCAGCCGCGCCGCGTTTCGTGCAGAGTAGCAACTAATGAAAGACGAGGAAGCGAAGCCAACCCGCGATCCGCTCGATCATGTCGGCGCAGCATCTCCCGCCATTGAATAGAAACGAGTACAGCACGAGCAGCAGAACATCATGGACTTTTTGAGCATTCTCCCGCAACGACCTCCGGTGCCCGCTATGGCGGCCGGAGTCTGCTCGAGAACTCAATATGCGCGACAGGGAGGCTAAGCGCCTGCGCCTCGCGTGAGAATCGATGATCCGGACGCCCCTTGCGGGCGTTTTTTCATTTCAGGCCTGTTTTTACGCTGAATTCTGAATCCGGAGCACTCATGAAATTCTCACAGCAATTTTTCGCCAACAGTTTCTTCGAGCAGGACAACACCCGGCTGGAACTGACCGACCTCGCCCGCAAGGCATGCCTCGTCCATCAGGACGCCGCGGGACTTTACTCCTGGATGTCGCTCGGACTGAGAGCGCAGCGGCGCGTCGAGAGCATCGTGCGCGAGGAGATGGAGCGCGCCGGCTTTTGCGAAATTCAGATGAGCCTGTTGCAGGACGCCGATCTGTGGCGGCAAACCGGGCGACTGGACGTGTATGGCGACGAGTTGATGCGGCTCACGAGCCGCTCCGGCCGGCTCTTTTGCCTCGGCGCCACGTGCGAGGAATTGGCCACCAACATGGTCAAGACGCACTACAACAGGACGGACATGAGTCTGGGCCTCTATCAGTTCGGCAACAAATACCGCGACGAACTGAGGACGCGCGGCGGCCTCGCGCGTGCCAAGGAGTTCATCATGAAAGACGGCTACGCCTTCAATGCCACGGAAGACGGTGCACGCGCAGCGTATGAGGCCGTTCGCGAAGCCTATCAGCGCATCTTCAGGCGACTGGGGCTCGCCGCCATCGTCAAGTCCAGCGACAACGGGGAAATCGGCGGCCAAAGCTCGGAGGAGTTTCATGTCCTCAGCGAACTCGGCGAGGACGAGACCGACGGTCAGAAATCACTCGAATGTGCGCACATTTTCGACCTGGGCGATCGTTACTCCAAGGCTATGGGCCTGGTGAACGCCAAAGGCGAATTCGTCAGAATGGGCTGCTTCGGCGTGGGCGTTTCGCGCCTCGCCATGCTGCTGCTCAGCCGGCAGCGCGACGAGCGCGGCTTTTGGGGCAGCGAGTCGTTCAACACCTTCGACGTCGTGCTCACCGTCATCGACTGGGAGCGTCAGGAACGGCAGGAGGCCGCCCAGGCGCTGCAACGCGAACTGCAAGCAAAAGGATTGAGCGTGCTGGTCGACGATCGTCTGGCGCAAGCCGGAAAAAAGCTCGCCGACGCCGAGTTGATCGCATGCCGGCAACGCGTGGTGGTCAGCGGCAAAGCACTCGCGTCGGGCCGCTTCGAGTGGATGGACCGGCGAACCCTGGCGCGTGAAGAGGCGTCGGCGGCGGAGATCGTGGCGCTTTGCGCGAGTTAGGTAGCCTGGCGCGTGTGCGCTTCGGCATCTGCTTCGGGGCCCAGATCGTTGCTGATCCGCACACGCTCCGGTTGGCCGGCCGCGCCGCCTCGATCTCCCGTGTGATTCAACGCGCCGTCCATCCTCCGTCAACGACCAGATTTGCGCCCGACATGAAGGCCGAGTCGTCGCTCGCCAGAAAAGCGGCGGCGCTGGCGACTTCGCCAGGCGTACCGATTCGGCCCAACACCGTCGCGGCTTCGAATGAGCGTCGCAAACCGGCCGGATCGACGCTGCTGGTAAACACATCCTCCAGCAATTGCGTCGCGACGGGGCCGGGACACAGGCAATTCACACGAATACCGCTGCGGCCATGATCGACCGCCATCGCCTTGGTCAACATGACGACTCCGCCTTTCGACGCACAGTAGGCGGCGACATTGGCCTCGCCCACCAGTCCCAACTCGGACGCAATGTTAATGATGACGCCCTCACCGCGCATTTGCATCGACGGGATGACCGCTCTCGAACATAGGAAAACGCCTTTCAGGTTGACCGCCATCAGACGGTCCCATTCCGCAACGGTCGTGTCGAGAACGGTCTTCGCGAATTCGATGCCTGCGTTATTGACCAGAATGTCTACCTGTCCGAAACGGGCTTCAGCCTGGCGAAACATCTCGCTGACGTCGGATTCGAGCGACACGTCCGCGCGGACGTAGCAGGCTTCGCCACCTGAGGCGCAAAGCGCATCTGCTTCCGCGGTCGCGTCCGTTACATCGGCGAGCACCACCTTTGCTCCCTCGGCGACGAATCTTGCCGCTATCGCGTGTCCGATGCCCCGTTGAGCACCCGTAATCAAGGCAACCCGGTCTTTCAGTCGCATGTCGTTCTCTCGCGCAAGCAGGGGGAGCGTCATGTTAGCAGCCGGGATCTCATGCGTGCTGACAGGGCTTGCGCAATGAACCCCTCACTGAAGCCACTTCCGCACATCCTTCTCCCATTCCGGGTCGCCGCAGCCTTGCGGGTTTTCCGGCCCGAGCACGGTGATGTAGCCTTTGCTCTTCATGCACGATTCGTAGGCGCGAACTTTCGTGCATTGGCCCGGCCCCGCGTTGCGCGACACCGTTTTGCATTGCGCGATCGTCCTGTCCATCGGACCGAAGTCCATATCGCTTGCCTGATTGAGCATCGGCGCGTCGGCGCCCGAGGCGGAGAATTCGACGGGGCCGGTCTGCGCGCAGGCACTCAATGCACCGGCCAATACGGTAATGAAGAGAAGATGGACACGCGGTTGCATGGGGCGGCTCCTGTTTGGCAGAGGTTGCGAAATCATACGCCCGCGCGGGTGTATATCGTTGCCGTTAGCTCGCATGGAAGCGTCGAGCATGCTTCACACGTTTCTCACCAGCGCCCGGTCGTGTCATGATTTGCCTACCGGATCGCTTCGCATCGACCAACGCCTGACCAGCTCCGATCGCCCGCCGGCTTTCACCTCAATGGAAACCTTCAACACCGCCATGACCACGCCCACATCGAATGCTTCCCCTGGTACGGCCCTCGCCCGTCTGAACGCCCTTGGCCTCGCCTTGCCGAACGTGCCCGCACCGCGCGGCGCGTTCAAACCGTTTTCACGCTCGGGCCAGTTGATCTTCCTCTCCGGACAAATCTGTGAATGGGAAGGCGAAGTGCGATTCAGTGGTCCGGTCGGCGAGGTCCATGACCTTCAAGCCGGACAGCAAGCCGCGCAGATCTGCGCGCTGAACCTGTTGGCGGCGTTGCACCTCGCGCTGGACGGCGACCTGGACCGCGTGCTCTGTTGCCACCGCGTCGGTGGCTTCGTGTACGCGACGCCGGGTTATCCGGACGTGCCGAAAGTGATCAACGGGGCGTCCGATCTCTTCTTCGAGGTGTTCGGCGAGCGCGGCCGGCATGCACGGACGGCGGTCGGCGTCGCCACCCTGCCCGCCGCGGCGTCCGTGGAGGTGGAGGCTATCTTCGAGGTTCGCTAGGGCGTCGCCGTGCCGGCCGTCAGCGTGTCTTCTTTTCCGACATGCGCTTCGGCTGCGAACATATCGACCAGTTCACGGGCGAAGAGCGGCAGCGCGTCGAAGTCGCGCACGCAGACATGCAGCCGGCGCAACGCCCAACTATCGGTCAACGCGATCGCGGTGATGCGCATGGTCGGCACGAGCCTGCGCGCCACGGAGTCGGGAATCACGCCAATGCCGACGGTCGCCTCGATCATCCGGCACACCGCATCGAAATTGCCCATCTCCGCGCGAAAGCGGAACGGCCGCCCCGCCTCGGCAGCCGCCCGCACGAGGAACGCGTGAATCGCACTCCATTCCGACAAGCCGACGTAATCGAACGCGAGCGTCTCGGCGAACGCCACCGCGTCACGTCCCTCGAGCACGTGACCGCTCGGCACGATCAGCACGAGACGGTCGTCGCGGCAAGGCAGATAGCGCAGGTTTTCCGCAGGCGGACAGCCCGCGACAATGCCGAGATCGGCGGCACCGTCGGCGACCGCCCTTGCAATCGCCTGACTGCCGCTCTCGCGCAGTTCGAGGTCGACATCCGGATGCGAGGCGAGAAAACGGCTCAGGATGTTCGGCATCACCTCCATCATCGCCGTGGTATTGCCGAGCACGCGCAGCCGCCCTTTGACGCCTCGCGCGAATTCCTGCATATCGCCGTGCAACTGCTCGACCTGCGCGATCAGAATGCGCGCATGCCGCATCAGTTCCTCGCCGGAACGCGTGAGCGTCACGCCCTGATTGGTGCGGTACAGCAAAGGTGTGCGGAAATAGTCTTCGAGGTTCTTGATCCGCATGCTGGCCGCGGGCGCCGACAGGTGCGATTTCTCGGCCGCCCGCGTGAGACTCAATGATTCGCCAATGTTCACCATCAACTGCATGTCGGTCAGATCGAAATGCGTCGCCATAACGTGGATTGTCTCCTCAGCGGCAAACCGGGGCGCGGGTGTCACGCTTTGCACGTGAGCTCGCGCGTGGCTTATGTTACCTCCTCCGGCGTGCCGCATCATCATGGCGATGTTCGCAACCGCGCATTCAGACCAGGCCCAGGTCTTTGCGCACGTTCGGCAAAAACTCCATCATCGCGACCTGAAACAGGAACTGCGCGCCCTGGATCATGATGAAGTTCATACCGGCGTCGTGCAGCCGTTTGACCCGCTGGCGCATTTCCTCCAACGTATAGGCGTAGCTCGTATTAGCGCCGACCATGATGCCGCGCTGTTGCGCTTTCTTCACACCACGGTCCACCAGCTTCCACAGATCCGGGCTATTGAAGTCCGGTTTCTTCGCATTGCCGCCCAGCACTTTCGACAGATCGGTCATCGCGAAGAAGAACATCTTCAGATCGGGATGATCGAGTACCTTGTCGAAGTCGTCGATGCCGCCCTGGCTCTCCACGTGCGGAATGATGTACGTGGCCTGCGCCATCTCGTCGGTGCGCTGCTCCCATTCGCGATTATTGAACGGATGAATCCAGAGCGCGCGCCGGTGCCAGTCGCGCGCAATTTCGAGCGCTTCGTTGATTTCCTGCAGGCCCGAATGCGAGATCAGCACGTATTCCGCGCCGAGGCCTTGCAAGCGCGACAGATCGACGCCAATGCGCGCATCGTAGCCATGCCACGGATTCGTCTGCATGCGCACGACCGGCGTAATGCCGGCCGCCTCGCAGGTGCGGATCATGTTCTGCACGTCATGGAAGTCCATGCCGGTAAACATCATGTCGATCATGATCCAGTCGAAGCCGAGATGCGCGCACAGTTCCGCGGTTTCGGGATCGTTCGCCCACACGCCGAGTGCGGTGCGGCCCGACTTCATCGTGTCCATCAGCATGTTCTTCGGTTTCATACCCTGCTCCTCCAGACGCCCGGCAACGGGCAGATTACGCAGACGGCTGTCTGCTTCAGTTCGGTGTGACCGGTTGCATGGAACGCGGCGCGCTCCAGCTGCGAAAGCAGGTCTTCAAAATCGCCATGAAGACGATGCCGACCGCCATCTGCAACAGCGAGTAACTCGCGAGCCGCGAGAAATCGCCGACATTCCACGCTTCGAATGCGAGCACGGAGAACGTGCGGTCCGCCGCGGTGTAGAGAATCACGACCATCGAGAGCTCGGTCATGAAGAAGCTGAAGAGCAGCAGCCACGCTGCGATCACGCTGGCGCGAATGAGCGGCAACGTGATGTGCGTGAACGTGCGCAACGGTCCATAGCCGCACACGCGCGCGCTCTCTTCGAGCTCGAGATGCACCTGGATCAGGCTGGCCGACACCGACCGCACCGCATAGGCGGTAAACCGGCCGACGAACGCAAAGACGATGATCCACGTAGTGCCGTAGACAGAGAGCGGCACGTTGATCCAGAACAGCAGCATGCCGACGCCGAACGCGATGCCCGGCATCGAAATGGGCAGCAGGATCACGTATTCGAGCAGGCCCTTGCCGCGCAGCCGGGTGCGCACGACGATCCACGCGATCACGATGCCCGCGAGCGTCGCCGTGGTCGCGGAAACCACCGAGATGAGCACGCTGTTTTGCAGCGTGAACCACACGTCGTCCGATTGCAGATAGCCGATCGCCGTGGTGAACGAGTACTCGCCGGACCAGGTGTAGCGTGACAGCGCCGCGGCGATCAGAATTGCGATCGGTGCGAGGATCGTGGACACGACATAGAGCGCGGCAAGCGCGCCGGTGGCCCAGCGCCATGCGCCGAGTTCGACGAGCCGCGGCCGGAACCCCTTGCCGCTGATGGTCGTATAGACCCGCTTGCCGATCAGCACGCGTTGCAGCCACGTCGTGAAGCTCGACAACGCAAGCAGATAGATCGACAGGACGGCCATCACGCCATAGTTGGGCGGCACTTCCTGCGAGCCGATCCAGATGCGCGAGGTCAGCATGAGAATCTGTCGCGACCAGCCGAGTACCACCGGCGTGCCGAACAGGCCGATCGCTATCGTGAATGCAAGGACAGCGCCGGACAGCACGGCCGGCGTGAGTAGCGGAATGGTGATGCGGCGCATGGTCTGCAAGGGCGTGAGGCCGCACACCTGCGCCGCTTCCTCGAGGCTCGGGTCCATGCTGCGTAGTGCCGCCGCGACGATCATCATCACGTACGGCGCGAGATACAGGCCGATCACGATCAGCATGCCCCAGCGGCTGTAGACGTCCAGCACGCCCGGCAAACCGAGCACCGCGAGGAGCCGGTTCATGATGCCGCTGCGGGGCGCGGCGAGCAGCGCCCACGCGACCGCGCCGACGAACGGCGGAATGAAGATCGGCAACTGGCTGATCCATTGCAATACGCCACGCATCCACGTATCGGTGCGCTCGAAAATCCACGCGAACGATACGCCGAGCAGCGTGGCGATCATCGCAGCGCCGCCCGACACGAACAGCGTGTTGCCCAACGCGTCCCAGTAAATCCGCTTGCCCAGCACTTCGGCAAAGTAACGGCCCGTCACCGACGGCGTGCCCGCGTCCGCGTCGAATACGGCGCGATATAGCACGGCGCATAGCGGCGCGATCACGAGGACGGCGACGGCGCAGCAGATCAGCACGATCGCCATGATCGCCGGCAACTGCTGCATGAACCGGTGGCGCTGCACGGCGTGACGCTCCGAAAGAGGCAGGTCGGCCAAGGTCACGCTCCTATCACGCGTATATCGTCCGCCGCCACTTCGATACTGACCGCGTCGCCCGGCCGGCGTGGACCGGCGTCGATCTGCACGACGCTCATCTGGCCGAACGCGGTATCGATCCGGTACTCGGTGCGATTGCCGACGAAACTCGCCTCGGCGACGCGCCCGGCGATCGAGCCGGGTGTACCCGCCTGAAGCACGCGCCACTTCTCCGGACGAATGCACAACAGCTCGCCGGGCCGCGGCGGTTGCGCGAGCGCGGCGGGCAACGTCAGGCCGCCGGGCATCGCGAACACCGCGCCGTTCGCGCCCATTTGCCATTCGTAGTCCGCGATGATGTTCGCCCGCCCCAGAAACTCCGCTGCGTGACGCGTGGCGGGACGATCGTAGAGATCCTTCGGCGCGCCTTTCTGGATCACCGTGCCGGCGTGATACAGGTAGACGGTGTCCGCTATCGACATCGCTTCTTCCTGATCATGCGTGACGAACAGAATGGTGCGGCCGAGACGCCGCTGCAATTCACGGATTTCGATGCGCATCTCCACGCGCAGTTTCGCGTCGAGATTGCTGAGCGGCTCGTCCATCAGAATGACGGGCGCCTCGGACACGATGGCGCGCGCGAGCGCCACGCGCTGCTGCTGACCGCCTGATAACTGCGTCGCGCTGCGCTCGGCGAACGTGTCGAGCCCGACGAGCCGCAGCGTCGCCATCACCGCGTCGCGTGCCTTGGCGCCGCTCACTCCTGCCGCCCGCAGCGGCAGGCCGACGTTTTCGAATACGCTCATATGCGGCCAGATTGCGTACGACTGGAACACCATCGACACATGACGGCGTTCGGGCGGCACCCAGAGCGCGGGCGTAGCCTGATACACGGTACGTCCCGCGATCACGATTTCGCCATCCGAAGGCCGCTCCAGTCCCGCGATACAGCGCAACGTCGTGGTCTTGCCGCAACCGCTCGCGCCGAGCAGCACCGAAATCTGCGCCTCGGCGAAACTCTCGCTGACCGACTTCAGCACCGGTTGCGCGCCATAGGATTTTTGCAGGCGGCGAATGATGATCGACATACGTGGCCTCACCTGATTCCGGTTGCTTTCTGCCAGAGCTCGATCAACTGCGCCTGCTGCCTGAGCGCGGCGTCGATGTCGAGCGGCAGCACCTTCACCGTCGCGAGCTTCGGCATGCCTTGCGGCGGCGCCGAGCCGTTGCGCAATGCGTACTCGTTCGCTTTCTGGATGATCGTCTGCGCGTCGCTCATCATGAAGTCGACGAACAGCTTCGCCGCCGCGGGATGCGGCGCGCCCTTGAGCGCCGCGACCGAAAACGGCGTCGACACGGTGCCGGATTTCGGCACGATGAATTCGAGCGGCGCGCCCTTGGCGACCGCACCGCTATAGTGGTTGTTGACCACGTAGAACATAAGCGGCTTTTCGCCGGACAGCATCTTCGACAAGCCGGCCGGCGTGGTCGGTGTCAGTTCAGCACCAGACTTGATGAGCCCCTGGTAGATCGCCACCGTGCGCTGTTCGCCGAAGTTCTGGTACAGCGTCGCAAGCAGCGAGAAAGCCGCCGACGACGTACGCGGGTCGTAAAACGTGATCTGGTTTTGCCACTCCTTCTTCGGGTTGGCGAAATCCATCCAGTCTTGCGGCGGTTGCATGCCGTTCAGATACTGTTTGTTTGCACCGACGCCGAGAATCAACGTCTTCACACGTTCGAAGTCCTTTCCGGCGGGCGCGGCATCAGCGGGAAAGTTCTTCAACTCCGGCGAGTGATACGGGTCGAGCAGTTGCTCGTTCTGCATCCGCGTGAAGACGTCTTCCAGCGAGAAGAACGCGTCCGCCGCCTGCTTGCCTGCATTGCGCTCGGCGATATGGCGGTTGTAAATCTGCCAGCAGCCCGCGACGTAAGAACTGACCTTGATCTGCGGATAGCGCTTCTTGAATGCGTCGAGATACACCGGCGTTTGCGGCGGGTCGCATCCGTAGACCACGAGGCCGCCCTCTTTCTTCGCCTGCTCGATCAGCGCGGGATCGCTCGCGAAGGCCGTGCGCGAGACCATTGGCAAGAGTGCAAGCAGCACCGCCAATACGCCGATCCAGGTTCGCATCGGGGCTCGTAGCATTTGTGTCTCCAATCGTCTTATGGTATTTCCCGTGCCGCTCACGGACGCGCTGCGTCGCGGGCTTTACCGAGCATCGCCGATAATCGCCGCATACGGAATTTCGATATGCTGAACGTCGATTTAAGCGTGGACGAAGATCCGGGTTATCGCGGATGTGCACGGTGTTTTTCGCGAAACAGCTTGCTTGTCACGCAGGTCGATCTATAACGTGAATCCTGTTGGCCCGCGATTTCGGGCCTCGAATTTCGACATGCGATGGAGCTCACGATGGCAAGCACACCGGCCGGCAACCGCACGCTTTCGCAAACGTTCGCCGCGTTTGCTCACTCGCTGAACCTCGACGAAGTGCCGCGCCACGTACGCACGCGCGCCAAGCATCTGATCCTCGACGCGCTCGGCATTGCGTTCGCGTCCCATCGCAACGAATTCGCCGACGTGATCTTGCGCGGCATCAGGGCGCTCGGCGAAAGCGGAGTCAGTCCGGTGATCGGCAGCAGCGAAACGCACACCGTGCGCAATGCGGTGCTGCTCAACGCGGCGCTGATGCATGGACTCGATTACGACGACACGCATATGAAAGGCATCGTGCATGCAACCGCCTTCTGCGCGCCGGCGGCGCTGTGTGTCGGCAACGAAACCGGCGCCAGCGGGCGCGCTGCGCTCGCCGCGTATCTGGTGGGTATGGAAGTCGCCACGCGTCTGGGCGCGGCGGCGAAAGGCGGCTTTCATCATGCCGGCTATCACCCGACCGGTGTGCTGTCGCACTTCTCGGCCGCGTTGATCGCCGGCCGCCTCTATGGACTGGATACCGCGCAACTGGCCGCGGCGCAAGGCATTGCCGCGAGCACCGCTTCGGGCGTGCAAGTGTTTCTCGAAGAAGGCACGTGGTCCAAGCGCTTGCATCCGGGCTGGGGCTGCGTTGGCGGCATCACGGCGGCACGGCTTGCTCAGGCCGGTATTGTTGCGCCGTCGCGCCCGTATGAAGGGCGTTACGGGCTTTTCGATTCGCACCTGCAGCAACACGCGGGCGAAGTCGATTACGTCATGGCGAGCGCGGGTCTCGGCGAAATCTGGGAAACGGAACAGATGGCGATCAAACCCTACCCTGTGTGCCATTTTCTGCATTCGATCGCGGAGGCCGGCGCCGATCTGGCGCACAGCGGCGAGATCGATGTGAGCCGGATCAGCCGCATTCAGGCGCTGCTGCCCAAACCGGTCATGCCGATCGTTACCGAGCCGCTCGAAGCGAAAAGGCGGCCCACCACGAACTATGAAGCGAAGTTCAGCGCGCAGTATGTGGCGGCGGCTTCGCTCGTGCGTGGACGCTTCGGACTGGCTGAACTGGAATCCGATACGCTCGCCGATGAGCGCATCCTCGCGCTGTCCGCGCGAGTGGAATGCGTCGCGGACCCCGATAGCGCGTTCCCCGCCTACTACTCGGGCGGCATGATCGTCGATACGGACGACGGCCGGCAACATCGCCGCTATTACCGCATCAACAAAGGCGCCGGCGAGCGCGCGCTCTCCAATGAGGCGATCGTCGCAAAGTACTTCGAGAACGCGTGTTGGGCCGTCAGTCACGCGCGCGCCGAACAGGTTCGCGATGCGGTGCTTGCGCTCGATGAACTGCAAAGCAGCGACCTGTGGGCCGTGCTTCGCGGAGGCTGAACCCTGCGCCGCAAGTGCCCCTACCGCGCGCTCGACGGATCTTGCAGGCCGCTACGTCCGGCTCGAAATCTTCTTGCAGTACTTGGCGACCGCCCGGCCGATGGATATCTCGTTGCCCTTGACCCGCTGCGTCGGCGCGCCGACGACGATCGCATACGCCTCGCCATTGATCCACACGTAATGCCCGATCGAGGCGATCTCCGACTGATATCCGCCGATCGACACGAACCAGCCGCGCTCCTTGCCCTGCTCGATCAGACGCTTGTAGCGCGTCTTGCTGGTCACGGTATTCGGCGCGTATTGCTCGAACTCGAGTTCCTCGATCAACGCGTTGCGCGCGTCGTCGGTCATCGCGCCGAGCAGCGCCTGCCCGGCGGCGCCGATATGCAGCGGCCGCTTTTCTCCGACCGTTGCCGCGTAGCGCAGCGTTTGACCCGACTGCACGACTTCGAGGTAGTGCGACTGATGGCCGGTTCGCGTGGCGAGGAACACCGTCTCGCCGGTTTCGTTGCAGAGCTCCTGCAACACCGGCCGCACGTGCGATAGCAGCGGATCGTTGTCGATGATGACGCGCGCCTCGTCGAAGATACGGCGCGTGGGATAGTAGTCCGCCGAATCGTGCACGCGATACAGATAGCCGTTCGATTCGAGCGTCTTGAGCAGCGCGAGGCAGCTCGACTTGGGGAACTCCAAACGCTTGCTGATCAACGCGAGCGGCACCGCCTGCTTGAGTTCCGCGAACAATTGAAAAATCTCGACTACGCGCCGCGCGCTTTTGACATCCGAATCGTTCGCGACCGTCATTGCGCCCCCGAGAAAGCCTAAGGAAAACCCGAATTCACGCATGGACGGAAGGCAAACGCGCTTGCGCAGCGTTTGCACATCGCCTATTCTGAGTTCATGGATAAGCATAGACGTTCACATATATGAACGCAAGAAATTTTCTGAACGGGCGGCGCCGAGCGTGGGAGACTGCGCCTCGGCCGTGCTGACAGGCGCTCGTCACGTGTATCGCGGAGGAGACTCGCATGGCATCGAGCATCATCGTCAGACCGCTGGCCGGTTCCCTGGGCGCCGAAGTGTTCGGCGTCAATCTGTCCGGCGAACTGGATCCTTCAACGGTCGCACAGATCCGGCGCGCGTTTCATGAGTACCTCGTGATCTTTTTCCGCGAGCAGGATGCATCGGATAACGATCTTGCTCACTTTGCCCGTTATTTCGGTGAGCTTGCGGTGTTGCCGCCACACCGGCAGCATCCGGGCTCGCTGCCCGAACTGCTGATCATCGACAAGAAGCCGGAAGACGCGCTCGTGTTCGGCTGGGAATGGCATTCCGACACCACGCATCTGGAGATTCCGCCGCTCGGTTCGGTGCTTGCCGCGCGGATTCTGCCGCCAGTTGGCGGCGACACGTTGTTCGCCAATCAGTACATGGCGTACGACACCCTCTCCGACGGCATGAAGACCATGCTGGCCGGTCTGCGCGCCGTGCATGCGAACGGCCACATTCTCGCGTCGCTCGAAGCCGAAGATGTACTCGCGCAGGGCCAGGGTTACGGCAGCCATACAACGCTGTCCGCGGTGCATCCGGTCATCAGGACGCACCCCGAGACCGGCAGGAAAGCGCTGTTCGTCAATTCGCTGCATACGGAACGTTTTGAGGATATGACGGTGGCCGAAAGCGCACCGTTGCTGCGCTTCCTGTTCGAACACTCGACGCGACCCGAATTCACCTGCCGCTTCCGCTGGGCTCCCGGTTCGATTGCGTTCTGGGACAACCGCTGTTGCCAGCATCTCGCGCTCGACGATTATCCCGGCCAGCGGCGCCTGATGCATCGCGTCCAGTTGCGCGGCACCCGGCCGGTGTAGATCCGCGAGGAGCCTCAAACACTCGGGAACGAGACGCGTAATTCTGGAGGAAGACACCATGTCGATCGCAGAGGCAACTATCGAACAGATGCCTGTCGGCGCGGCGCACCGCCGGATGTTCTGGCTGCTCGGCGCGGGCATGCTGATTGATGCGTTCGAGTTGTTCATGCAATCGGGCGTGGTGGCTTCGATGGTGCACACGAACTTCACCGGCACCGGCGGCGTGGCGCAATTCATCTTCGCCACCTTCTTCGGGCTCGCGATCGGTTCGGTCATGAGCGGCACGCTCGCCGATCGCTTCGGACGCAAATCGCTCTATCAGTTCAATCTGCTGCTGTTCAGCCTCGCGACGCTCGCGACCGCGGCGGCGCCCTCGTTCACGCTGGTCGTGATCCTGCGCTTCATCGCCGGGATCGGACTGGGCGGCGAGTTGGTGGTGGGCTACGCGATCATGGCCGAGATGACGCCCGCGCATTGCCGCGGGCGCTGGGGCGTGACGCTCGGACTGCTGGTGAATTGCGCGCAGCCACTGTCGGCATTCGTCGGCGCATGGTTTCTGCCGGCTGTCGGCTGGCGCGCAATGTTCGTGGTGGGCGCGGTGCCGGCACTGATCGTCTGGTATCTGCGCCGGGCGCTGCCGGAATCGCCGCGCTGGCTCGAACGTCAGGGCCGCACCGCGGAAATGCATGAGGTGCTCGACGCCCTGTGGCTCGAAAATACCGGCGACGCGCACGCGCCGCGCGCCGCGCCGGCGAGCTTCCTGCCGGAGCGCAACGAGTTGCCGTGGACCGCGCTGTTCGGCCGCCATCGGCTCGGGCGCACGCTGTTCTGTTTTGCGATCGTGTCGCTGATCCTTGCGAGCCAGTACGGTTTCATCGGCTGGGTGCCGACGCTGCTGCTGCATCGTGGCCAGTCGATCGTGCACTCGCTGACCTACTCCGCGGTGATGGCAATGGGCGCGCCGATCGGCATGCTGATTCCGATCTTTCTCGTCGACCGGCTGGGGCGCCGGACCGTGGTGGCGACGGCGTCGTTTCTGGCGGCCGCGGTCGGCATCGGCTATGCATTCGCACTCGATGCGCCGGCCTGGCTGCTCGTCACCACCGGCTTTCTCGAAGTGCTATTCGTGCAGATCACCGCGAATACGGTGCTCGCCGTCTACCTGCCTGAACTCTTTCCGACCGATATCCGTGGCACGGGCTTTGGCGCGTCCACCGCAGTTGGGCGAGTGTCGGCCGCGATCATGCCGTATTTCGTGTTGTTCGTGCTGAATGGCTTTGGCTCGTTCGCCGTGTTCGTGATGCTGGCAAGCGTGCTGCTGCTGTTGTGCCTGCTGGTGCTCGCGGTCGGTCCGGAAACGCGCCGCAAAACGCTCGAAGATGTCGAGCGGGAAATTCTCGCGGGCGTGGACTTGAGCGCGGATCATAAGCATGCGAAGTCGCCGGCGTCCTGAAGATAAGTGATAGGAGTTTGCACGCGCGGCTTCATGGACGACGTCGCGCGAGGCGTTCACCGCATATGAGCGAACCGGCGAAACACATTCGCCTCTTCGCTGCGATGCGAGGTGACGCGTGCATGATTCATGGCGGGGTCGAGCAGCGTGATGCCGGACCACTCGCCCTGCGCGGAAAGCTCGTGAATCAGATCGACGATAGTCTGACACACCACGGAGGTCGCGGAATTCATCGGCGTCGCGCTGGACCAGCAGACGCTCGCCGGACGCTTCAACGCGGGGTCGACAATTCTGCGCACGCGCGGGCGCCGTGCCGGATCGCGTTGCGCCAATGCCGACACCGGCAGGATCGTGCACGCCGCGCCCGATTGCGCAACGGAGATGAGCGTGGGAAGCGAGTCGATATCGGCGACGATATTCAGCTCGACGTTCTCGCGCGCGAACACCCGTTCGAGCAACAGGCGCAAACCGTTCGAGATGCCGGGCGCGACGAGTTTCACCCCGCTGAGTTGCGCGAGGGTGCAGGTTTGTGCAAGCGCACCCACTGTTCCGCCCGGCTCGCCGAATACGTACAGCTGTTCTTCGAGAACCGGCAGCGCGGTCACGCCCAGCGTGTCCGCATCGCGAAACAGAATGGCCAGATCGATGCGTTCGTTCGCGAGTAGTTCGCTGATAAAGCCACTCATGCTTTCAAAGAACTGCAAACGGATGCGAGGAAAGCGCTCCTGAATGCGCGCGAATAGCGGCATGGCGAGAATCGACGCCATGGTGGTCGGAAAACCCACGGCGACGGTGCCGCTTTCGGCATTTCCACCCTCCCGCACTTCCTGCTTGAGCTCCTCCATTTGCCGCAATACCAGCCGGCTATGACGATAGAGCGACTGGCCCGCGGCGGTCGGCGCCACGCCTTGCCGGCTTCTGATCAACAGCTTCGTTTCGAGTTCCTCCTCGAGGCGGCTCATCTGCTGGCTCAGCGAAGGCTGCGCGACATACAGCTTCTCGGCGGCCTTGCCCATGCTGCCGCAATCGACGATCGCAACGAAGTACCGAAGCTGACGGGTATCCATGATTCGTGATCCTGAGTTTAACGGTCAGAGGTTATGCCTATGATGGACTCATTCAATTGGTATTTCCACGCAAACCGCACTTCTTCTACAGTCTTTCAATTGGCATCACACAAGCGCGCCGACACGCTGGCGCCCGACAGGAAATGCAGACCGTTCTTCGCGAGAGAGAAAGCATCGATAGCGGCATAGCTGATATGCCGTCGATCCAATTGATGCTGCACGGCGATCAAAACAACAATGGACTCGTCGACTCCCCTTTCGCCCACTTCTATTTACGGCTCATGAATCCTGCAACCGCAACGACTTCATCCCACGCCCTGCTTTCCGTGCTCGCCGCAAACGGAATCGATCGCGTTTTTCTCGTGCCCGGTGAAAGTTATCTGGGGATTCTCGATGCGCTCGCGGACTTTCCGCAAATCGACGTGGTGACGTGCCGCCACGAAGCGGGCGCCGGTTTCATGGCATGCGCGGACGGACGCCTGACGCGCCGTCCCGGCGTCGTCATGGTCAGCCGTGGACCCGGCGCGAGCAACGCGTCGATTGCTTTGCATACCGCGCAACAGGACGGCATTCCTCTGCTGTTGATCGTCGGACAGATCCCCAAAGCGGATTTGCGCAAGGAAGCATTTCAGGAGATCGACTATCAAAGCATGTATGGGTCGATCGCCAAAAGGGTCTTGGAAGTCACGGCGCCGGAACAGTTGGCGACCGCCGCGTTCAAGGCGCTGCGTATTGCAATGGCCGACACGCCCGGCGCCGTCGTGCTGGTCGTACCCGAAGATATTCAACAGCAGCAGGTCGAGTCGGATGCATGGCAGGTGCCGCCTGCCGTAGCGACAATCCCCTCCGACGCAACGCTCGAACGTATCGCCCGTCTGCTCGAACAGGCGCAGCGGCCGCTCATCATCGCCGGTGGCGCGTTCGAAGCGCCGCGCGGGCGCGACTCGCTGCTGAGGTTCGCGCAAACGTACGACGTTCCGGTCGCGGTGTCGTTTCGACGACAGGACATTTTCCCCAACCGGCATCCGCTGTATGCGGGCGATCTGGGATTGGCCAATCCGGCGGAGCAGATCGAAGCCTTCGAGTCGAGCGACTTCGTGCTCGCACTCGGCACGCGACTCGGCGATATCACGACACAGGGTTATCGCTTCCCGAAGCCGCCGCGCGCGGCGCAGACATTCGTGCATTGCCACGCGGACGGCCACCCCGTCGGCCTGCATGTGGCGCCGGATATCGGTATCGTGTGCGATCCCGTGGCGCTTGCCGATGCGCTCGTTGGTGTGCATCGTTCACCAGCGCGTTCGCAACGATGGTCTATGCGCTTGCGAGGCATCGCCACGCACATCGCCGAATGGCCGCACCGCACCGTCGAACCTGGCGACAGCAACGGCGACACTGGCGCTGGCGTGCGATTCGTCGACGTCGTTCGCTCACTGGCGGAGCATGCCCCCGTGGATGCCGTGATCTGCGTCGACGCCGGCACGTTCGCCGCGCCCGTGTACCGCCATTTTCCTTTTCGCTATCCGCAACGCCTGATGTCACCGCTGTCCGGCGCAATGGGTTACGGCACGCCGGCCGCCATTGCGACGCAGCTCCGCTTGCCGGCGCAAAAAACGATCTGCCTCGTCGGCGACGGCGGCTTTGCGATGACCGGCAACGAGATGATTGCCGCAGTGGCGCGCCGCTTGCCGATCCTCTTCATTCTCTCCAACAACAACTGCTACGGATCGATCCGCGTTCACCAGGATCGTACCTATCCGGGACGGCATATCGGCACCACACTGACCAATCCGGATTTCACCCTGATTGCCGGCGCGTTCGGCATCGACGCCGAGCGCGTCACGGCTTCAGACGAAATCGACGCAGCCGTCAAACGCGGCCTCGCGGCACAGCGGCCCTATTTCATCGAAGTCATGTCGAGCATCGAATCCGTTCAGCCACTTTCGAGCGTGCCGTCGATGGCGCTCAACCAGGAGCCCTGATTGCGGTTATCACCCTACAACTAGAGACACGCAAGGAGACAACATGAAGATGATGTCCACGGCGGGACTGCTGGCAATCATTGCCGCAACCGCGCCATCCGCTTTCGCCCAGTCGAGCCTCACGCTGTACGGAATGATCGACGAAGGGCCCGAATACAACAGCAACGCAGGAGGCAAGCACCTGTACAACCTGACCACGGCCGCGCAGGGTGGCAGCCGTTGGGGGTTTCGTGGCTCGGAAGATCTCGGCGGCGGCCTGAGCGCCATCTTCAGGTTGGAGAACGGCTTCGATCTCGGCACCGGCAAACTGGGCCAGGGCGGCCTGATGTTCGGCCGGCAGGCCTACGTCGGGTTGGCGTCCACGCGCTTCGGCTCCGTCACGCTGGGACGTCAATATGATTCGGTGGTCGACTATATCGGGCCGCTGACGGTGGGCGATCAGTGGGGCGGCACGATCGGTTCGCACCCCGGCGACCTCGATAACTTCGACAATAGCCAACGCACCAACAACTCGGTCAAATACGCGAGCGCGAACTACGACGGCATCACGTTCGGCGGTCTGTACAGTCTGGGCGGCGTGGCGGGCAACGTCACGCAGAATCAGGTGTGGTCGCTCGGCGCCGGCTATACGAACGGACCGCTCGCGCTCGGCGCCGCGTATCTCAACGTGCGAAATCCGAACGTCAGTTTCTTCGGCAACAGCACGACGGGCACGGCCACGCCAGCGGCCAATTCGATCACGAGCCCTGTGTACAGCGGCTACGCGTCGGCGAATACCTATCAGGTGATCGGCGCCGGCGGCAATTACACGATCGGCGCCGCCACGCTCGGCGCGACCTATTCGAACACCAAATTCATGGGACTCGGCAATACCGCGCAAAGCGGCCCGAATCCACGCCACCTCGGCGGTGAAGTGACATTCAATAACGTCGAACTCAGTTTCAAGTACCAGGTGCTGGCCAGTCTGCTGGTCGGGCTCGAATACGACTACACGCGCGGCAGTTCGGTGAACGGTGCAGATGCGGCCCAGTACCACCAGGGCACGCTCGGCGTGGACTACTTTCTTTCGAAGCGAACCGATTTGTATCTGGTCGGCGTTTATCAACACGCCTCAGGGGTAGACTCGACCGGCAAGCCGGCGGTCGCGGCGATCAATCAGGTCACCGCGTCGAACAGCAATAACCAGACCGTCGTGTCGCTCGGCTTTCGCCACAAGTTCTGATGAAACTCACTCCGCACGCGGTCCGAGCCGCCGACCCCAGCCGCTTTCTCCCACGTTTGCGCGTGACGCCCGCGCGCAATGAACGTGCGCAGTCCCAACGGACACAAGGATGCACCATGACAACCAACCTGCGCATTCCCATCGCCGCGCGAATCGAGCGCCTTCCC
This sequence comes from Paraburkholderia sp. RL17-347-BIC-D, assembly GCF_046027915.1. Classification (NCBI taxonomy): domain Bacteria; kingdom Pseudomonadati; phylum Pseudomonadota; class Betaproteobacteria; order Burkholderiales; family Burkholderiaceae; genus Paraburkholderia; species Paraburkholderia sp. RL17-347-BIC-D. Next base: position 463,595 of record NZ_JARESS010000001.1, on the reverse strand, counting down.
GAATCGAACTACCTGCGCTTATCGATTCTGCTGATTTCGCTTGGCACGTTCTGGGATTCGTACATGCTATTTTCAGTTGGGCCCATTTCCGCGCATTTCTTCGCTTACCTCGGGCAACCGCATCTCGCCACCGAATTGCCGCTGGCGCTTTTTTTCGGCACGTTCGTGGGCGCGGTCGGCTTGAGCACGGTGGCCGACAAGATCGGCCGGCGCGGCGCCTTCACGCTCGATCTCTGCATTCTCGCGACCGGCGCGCTGCTCGCCGCGTTCTCACCGAATGCCACGGTATTGCTGATCGCGCTATTTATTGCGGGCATCGGCACCGGCGCGGAATTGCCGTTGTCGACGACCTACGTGCAGGAACTGTCGCCCGCGCGAGCGCGCGGCAAAATGTCGAGCTTCGCGCTGACGATTGGTTTTCTCGGCGGCACGGTGGGCGGTTTCGCCTCGATGCTGCTCGTGCCGCTGAATGACTTGCCGCTACCAGGATTTCGCATCGCATTGCTGCTCGCGGCGCTCGGCGGCTTTTCATCGCTTCTGCTGCGCATGGGCTTGCCCGAGTCGCCGCGCTGGCTGGAACGCATGGGCCGGCGCAACGAAGCCGACGACGTGATGGATAAAATCGAGCGCCGCGTCATGCGCGAAAAGAACCTCGTGATGCTGCCGCCCCCGCCGAAAACGGAATACGAAATCGAGAGCGGCGTATCGCCGATCAGCCTGCTGCTGTCGCGCGCCTATCTCCGCAGAACCATGAGTGCGTGGGGAATCGAACTGCTACAGGGATTCGGTGCATACGGCTTTGCCACGTTCGTGCCGTTCTTCCTTTACTCGCGCGGCTATTCGATCGTGCACGCGCTGACCTACACCGCCGTCATCCAGATCGCGTACCCGGTTGGCTGTCTGGTCTCCGTCTACATTACGGACAAGATCCAGCGCAAATGGGGCATGGCGTTCGCGTATGTGCTGAATATGATCTTCGGCCTGTGTTTTCTGCTGGCCGACTCGACCTACATGATCGTGCTGTTCGGCTTTCTCACCGAGGCCATGATTTTCATCAACGGCCCGTTGCTGCATACGTATGAGGCTGAAATCTATCCGACGGGCATCCGGGCGCGCGGCGCCGGCATCAGCTTCGCGCTCAGCCGGTTGGGCGGTTTTTTCGCGCCGCTCGTCGCGTCGTTCCTGCTGGGGATCGGTGCGGGGCATAGCTGGTTGATCGGCATCGGCGCCGCGGCGTGGTTTGCCTGTGCGCTCGTTGCCGCGATCGTCGCCGTGGATACGACCAACATCAGTCTGGAAGATCTCGAAGTGAAGCATTGACGCGCCGATCGCTGCCGGTTCCTGCGCCGGGCGGCAACGCCCGTCGCAATGGAAGCGGCAGCGATATCCTCGCGGCCCACTCAGCCGAGCCGTGCAATCAGTGCGTCCGTAAATACCGCCGTCGATGCATGCCCGCCCAGATCGGGCGTGCGCACGTTGTCGTCGTTGAGCGTCTGTCTGATCGCCTGATTGAGCCGCTGCGCGAGATCGCCCGCGCCGACGTGTTCGAGCATCAGGCCCGCGGCCAGCATCTGCGAGACAGGATTGGCAATGCCGCGCCCGGCGATATCCGGCGCCGAGCCGTGCACGGCTTCGAAAATGGCGGCGTCGGCGCCGATATTCGCGCCGGGCGCGAGGCCGAGTCCGCCGACCAGTCCCGCGAGTTCGTCCGAGAGAATATCGCCGAACAGATTCGTGCACAGCAGCATGTCGAACTGCCACGGATTCAACACGAGCTGCATCGCACAGGCGTCGACGATGCGATCGTCGACGGCCACCCTGCCCTCGTAGTCGCGCGCAACCTCTCGCGCCGTCTCGAGGAAAAGACCGGTCAGCGCCTTCAGCACGTTCGCCTTGTGAACCACGGTGATTTTTTTGCGTCCATGCTCGACCGCGTAATCGAACGCGTATTGCGCGATGCGCCGGCAACCTTCGCGCGTGTTCATTCCCGTCAGAACGGCGACGCCATGCGGATCGTCACCTATCGGAATGTAATGTTCGTGCGCCACATAAAGCCCCCCGATGTTCTCGCGCACCAGCACGATATCGATATCGTCATAGCGCCCCGGCACGATGGTGCGCACCGGCCGGAGATTGGCGTAGAGCGAAAACGCCTCGCGCAGCCGCACATTGACGGAGCGGAATCCTCCGCCTACGGGTGTGGTCAACGGCCCTTTCAACGCGAGCCTCGTGCGGCGAATGCTGTCGAGCGTCGTCTCCGGCAACGGTTCGCCGCCGCGTTCGATTCCGGCCATGCCCGCGTGCTGAATGTCCCACGCAAAGGGCGCGCCTAATGCGTCGAGTACCTTGACTGTGGCAGCGGTGATTTCCGGGCCGATGCCGTCGCCCGGTATCAATGTCGCGGGAATGGGGGATGATTTGCTTGAACTCATCGTGCAACTCCTTCTGTGTGTTCCAGACACGGCAATACAACGGCAATACACGGCGACATGCTCGCGAGCAATGCCGCCGGATGCCCGGGTAGAGCACTATTATCAAAACTTTGTGCGCGCCTCACAATCGATTTATCGGGCATAGCAGCTATGCCGCAAAAAAGCAGGAGCGTCAGAATGGATCTGAGACGACTCGAATTGCTGATGCAGGTGTCCGCATTCGGCAGTTTTTCGAAAGCCGCCACTGTGCTGGGCATCGCGCAACCTGCGTTGGGCCGGCAGATCCAGAAGCTCGAAGAGGAATGCGGACTGCGTCTACTCTACCGCCACGGCCGCGGCATTTCGCTGACGCCGGAAGGCCTCGCACTGATCGAACGCGCGAGTCCGCTCGTGCGCCAGTTGGCTGCGATTCCAGCGGATCTCCAGTCGGAACGCGACTCGCCGCATGGACTCGTTACCGTCGGCTTGACGCCGACCGTGTGCAATCTGATCGGCATGCGCTTGATCGCCGGTTTGCGCGAGACACATCCCAATCTACAGGTGAACGTGGTATCGGGCTATAGCGGCTATGTGCACGAGTGGCTGATCGACGGCCGCCTCGACATGGCGATTCTGCACGACGCCCGCCGCTCGTCCACCGTCGCGGTCGATCCTTTGGCGGCCGCGGAGTTGTTCCTCGTCACGCCGGCTGCCGCCACGAACTTCGCGATACCTGACGAGACGACGCTCGCGGGCGTTGCGCAAATACCGCTGGTTTTGCCGACGCGCAACCACGGTCTGCGCCGCACGCTCGAATACGCGGCCGGCAAGGAAGGCGTGACGCTCGACGTGCAGTACGAAGTCGACACGCTCGAACTGCTCAAGGAAATGGTGGTCGCCGGCCTCGCCTGCACGGTACTCGCGAAACCCGCCGTGCTCAGCGAACTGGCTGCGGCTACGCTGCACGCGCGGGCGCTCGCGAGGCCGCAATTGCACACGCGGCTCGTGCTCGCGACCGCGGTTCACCGTCCGGTCACACACGGCATCCGCATTGTGGAACTGGCGATCAAAGCACTGTTTACAAAGCTTATCGAGCAGCACGATCAATATGGTCTCTCGCTGCCGCAGTAGCGTGAGCGAACCATAGGATTGGGCTATGTCCGTGTCATCGTTTTGGTATTTCCGCGTTGCGGGCGCTTGCTCTATATTGGTTGCAACACAACGCAGCCGCCTCAAACGCAAGACGGCGAACCACTAAACGGAGACCCCCTCGCACGTCACGCGCGCCACAGCCTTACATCGGCATTGCGTGACAGTCACTTCATCGCGCCGGCAAGAACTGCAGCGTCTCTCGCAACGCCCGGTCAATCATGCCGCGACCGGCCTCGCGTTCACCCAGTGCATCGGTCACGCATGCTGCTGTGCAGCGCGAGGCAATTCCGATAGCACGGTTCCTGCTCGAGCAAGCCGAGGCGCCGTACGGTAGGCCAGATATGTGTCAAACAGAAGAGGACGCAATGGAGCACACAATGAGTCAATCGAAAGAACCGATCGATGTCGTGGCGATGTTTCCCCAGGTCGCCGACATTAGCGACGCGACGCTGCGCAAGGCCGTCATTGCCACATGGGAGACGCTGTGGGAGATGAGCCCCTGGAAGCGGATCGCGGAGGTTCCGACATCGACTGAAATTCCTTATCCGACTCTGCCCCATAACCAGTGTGTGCTGGAGATGGCGATGTCAGTCGCCGATCTGTTCGAACGCCACCACGGCATCAAGGTGAATCGCGATTATCTGATCGCAGCGGCCGTGTTGCAGGACGCGAGCAAAGTGGTCGAGTTCGCACCGGACGCGGAAGGCAAGGTCGTCGCGACCGATATCGGCAAACAGTATCCGCACGCCTTCTGGGCCGCGCATCTGGCCTTGCGCAACGGCATTCCCGATGAAATCGTGCACGTGCTGCTGACGCATTCGCCACAGGCGCCGAAATTCCCCGCCACGCTCGAAGGCAAGATTCTGTACTACGTCGATCAGATAGACGTGATCGGCATTCACAAGGACCGCTGGCGCAAAGAGCTTTTCATTACGAAGTGACGCGCAGCTGAGCAGCCATTGCCAGTTCGTATTGCCTGGAGGAAACGATGAGCAAGAGAAGCAAGCTGCGTGAATTGATTGCCGCCCCTGAAATCCTGGTGATGCCGGGCGTGTTCGATGGTTACAGCACGAGACTGCTCGGCGCATCCGGATTCGCCGCGGGCTTTGTGACCGGCGCCGGCGTGAGTGAAGCCAGTCTCGGCTGGGCCGATCAGGGCATCATGGGACTCGAGGAAAACCTGCGCGTCACGCGCGCGCTCGCCTCCTGTTGCGAGCAGCCGCTGATTGCCGACGCCGACACCGGCTACGGCAACGCGGTCAACGTGCATTTCACGGTTCGCGCGTTCGACGGCGCGGGCCTCGCTGGCGTGATGATCGAAGATCAGGTCTGGCCGAAACGCTGCGGCCATATGAAAGGCAAACAGGTGATCTCCGCCGAGGAAGGCGCGGAAAAAATCCGCGCCGCAGCGGAAGCGCGGCTGGATCCGGAGCTCCTCATCATGTCGCGGACCGACTCGCTCGCCACGCATGGCATCGACGAAGTCATCAAGCGGTTGAATATGTACGCCGAAGCCGGCGCGGACCTGCTGTTCGCCGACGCGCTGCTGGCCACGGATCATATTACGACGGTCGTCAAGAATGTCTCCAAGCCGGTTTGCGTCAACATGGGATTCGGCATTCGCCAGCGCTCCACCACGCCGTTGATTTCCGCGCGGCGATTGCAGGAGTTGGGCGTGGCCGTGGTGGTCTATCCGCGCTTGCTGACGGCGGCGGCCATTCAGGGCATGAAGAACGCGATTGCTACGCTGAAGGAGTCGGTAGCGAGCGGTGATGTGATCGAGCGCCCCGACCTCGTCGTGTCGTTCGAGGAACTCAACGATCTGGTCGGGATCGCGGAGCTCGAACGCATCGAACAGCGCTATCTGACACCGGAACAATATCAGCAGAAATACGAGCATGCCGCGTACGAAAAACGGCCGTGACTGCCAACCCTGGCGCGGAGCTTGACATGACCGATTTGCCCAAAGATCGCCACCACGCATCAACGGATGAACCGCCGGTCTGCCAGTCGCCGGATGCCTCGCCGGTTGCGCTACCGTTCGTCTTGCCGCCGGGCGCATGCGATTGTCATGCGCACATCTACGGGCCGCCTGAACGGTATCCGTACCGCGATAAGCGGCGCTATACGCCCGCGCCTGTCGGCCTCGACGAATATCGCGCACTGCTCGCGAAGCTCGGCGTCACGCGCGCGGTGATCGTCCAGCCGACTGTCTATGACGACAATCGGATCACACTCGACGTGCTCAACACATCGTCCGGCGCATGGCGCGGCATTGCGCAATTGAAACCGGACGTGAGCGACGCGGAGTTGCGGCGTCTCGACGCTGCCGGATTCCGCGGCGTGCGTCTGCATACGCGCTCGGGTCTCGACGATCTGGACGCAATGGCAAGGCGCGTGGCGCCGCTCGGCTGGCACGTGCAATTGCATCTCGATGCGCGTGACCTCCCGGAGATCGGCCCTCGCCTCGCGCGTTTGCCGGTGCCTGTCGTGCTCGATCATTTCGCGCGCATCGTCGTTCAGGACGGCCTCGATCAGCCGGGTTTCAAAGCGCTGCTGACGCTCATGGAAAGCGGCCGGTGCTGGGTCAAACTATCCGCGCCGTTTCGCCTCGGCGACGACATTTCCCCCTATGCCGCCGTGCTGCCGTACGCCAAAGCACTCGTGGCAGCGCGGCCTGACCGGCTGGTGTGGGGCAGCGACTGGCCGCACTCGTCCTATCACGGCGTGATGCCCAACATGGGCGTACTGCTCGGCGTCGTCGGCGAGTGGGCGCCCGAGGGCGGCACCCGCGACATGATTCTCGGCATCAATCCCGCGCGGCTATACGGCTTCGAATAGCCGTATAGCCGCGCGTTTCCAAACGTGGAGAGTGGCATATGGGCAGCACGAAAATCCAGCAGATGCGAGCGCTTCTGAATTCCGGTGAGATCATCATTTCACCGGGCGTCTACGACGGCTACAGCGCGAGAGTGATCGAGAAGATGGGTTTCAAGGCGGCCTCGACGACCGGCGCGGGGCTGGCCAACTCGCGCCTGAGCCAGCCAGACATCGGCATCATGACGCTCACGGAAAATGTCGATGCATGCCACTGGCTGGCGCGTTCCGTCTCGCTGCCGCTGATGGCCGATGCGGATACCGGTTACGGCAATCCAGTGTCGGTGTATCACACCGTGCAGTTGTTCGAGGAAGCCGGCGTGGTCGGCGTGAATATCGAGGATCAGGTCAGCCCGAAGCGTTGCGGCCACATGCGCGGCAAGGAAGTGATCGACGCGCGGGAAATGGCCAAGAAGATCGAAGCCGCCGTGAAGGCGAAATCCGATTCCGGCTTCGTGATCAATGCGCGCACGGATGCGATCGCCGTCGAAGGTATCGATGCCGCGATCGAACGCGCGAAACTGTATGTGGCCGCCGGCGCGGACATGGTCTATCCCGACGCGATCGCATCGGAAGAGCAGATCAAAAAATTCGTCGACGGCGTCAACGCGCCCGTCAGCATCAACATGGGCTTCGGCATTCGCTCGCGGCCCACCACGCCGCTGATCCCCGTGCGTCGTTTGCAGGAGCTCGGCGTAAAACGCGTCACCGTCGCGCGGATGTTGCCGGCGGCCGCGATCATGGGCATGATGCGCGCGCTCGAACTGTTTCGCGACGGCGCGCAGAACGGCACGGTGCACGACCGGCCCGATCTGCTGGTGGGCATCGACGATATTACCGACCTGATGGGCTATCCGATGATCGACAAACTCGAAACGGAATTTCTGCTACCCGAGGATATCGAGCGGAAATATGGTTCGAGCGCGGCGAACTACGTGGTGCGTGAGAAACGTTAGGCTTTCAGCACGCACGCGGCTTCGCGAACCGGACGAGGCTTACTCGCTGCCCGCTTCCTCGTCCGTCGATAAAACTTCCTTCAAGCCCAGTTCCTCGGCAATCCTCGACATGAGGCCGTCGCGCCGCCACTGCAACCCACTGCAACCATTTGATATAGCAGGTCTGCGACGGAGGAAAGGACGCGGGCAGTCGATGCCATCTTTCGTTCTGCGTCGTGACCCATAGGCGCTGGCGGTTCGGAGTCGAGGGTGCGCGTTCGGCAAATCCTAATATCGGTTCAGCGGTCCTGGCAAGGTGTCGTCCTTGCGCTTCGTCCTCGCCCGATTTGCACTCCGGCGTAGAACCGCGCCGATCTCTTTCCATCGAGGACGACGCCGCGCATCGTCGCCCGCATAGTTCGATTCGACCGCGGCGATCAAACTCGCGGCATCCTGATCGCCGGTCGCATCGATGTTCTCGAAGCGCGCGGGACGACCGAAGTCGCCTCCTCTATCCATCCACGCATACAAGGCCGGAATGGTCCGCCGCCACTCGCCCTTGCGCGCGGCCATCGCGAGCTTGCGCCAGGCGAGCGCGTCGCCTGCCAGCCAGCGCTTTCGCGCTTGACTCACCACACGTTCGCTACGCCGCACGAAAGACCCCACACGTGCACGCAAGGCAATCAACAGGATCACGCCCAGCACGACGGCACAGCCGACAATGACCTGCCGCGCATGAATCACGACGATTTGATGCGGCATACCTTCACGCATGGCGTCGACGGGTAGCTCGAATAGCGGCTTTTCCCGTACCGCGGCGGCCGAGAAACGCACCGCCGGCAAGACGATCTTTTCCTTGCGCCGCGTCGTCGTGTTCCACCATTCGATCGTCACGGGCGGCAGATTGTAGTTGCCCTTGCGATCGGCGACGTAGCTCGCGCTGTCGGTTCGCTCGCCGGCGACGAGTCCGGCGCGGTCCTCGACGATGTTGCGCGTCGCCGCGGGTTTCGCGTAGCGCTTGAGGCCGGCCACGTCGGCGAGTATCGCGGGCGGAATCAGCATCGACTCGGTGCCCGCGGCGCGCTGAGTAATCGTGCGCGTGAGCGGCGCGCCGACGGCGAGGTGCCCCGGCGCCGGTTCGATTTTCTGTTCGACGGTGAGTTTGGGCGCGGCGAAAAAGGTGGTCATGCCTTCAGCGCCTGGCGGCAAGATCGCGACGAGTTTCAACGCGGGCGTCGTCACCTGCGCCGGTCCTGTCATGCCGCCGGGGTACACGGTAACGGTCAGCGGCTCAATCTCGAAGGTCTTGCCCGCCTGCGGCGCGATCCGGTACGCGCGCGGCGAACCGCAGCGAGGCCGCGCCCAGCCACGCCTCGGAGCCCCGCCATGAGTAGCCCGCAAGGACCCGCCCTGCCGCCCGACCTGCCCGATCCCGACATCGCGCCGCGCCGCAGCTGGCTGCCCTCGCTCGTCTGGGTCGTTCCGCTGATCGCGGCGTTGATCGGTATCGCGCTGGTCATCAAGTCGGTCACTGAGCGCGGTCCGGCGATCACGATCGTCTTCGACAATGCCGAAGGCCTCGAACCCGGCAAGACCCAGGTCAAGTACAAGGACGTCGAAATCGGTTCGGTGAAGTCGATCACGCTGTCGAAGGATCGGACGCACGTACAGATCGCCGTACAACTCACAAAGCAGGCGGAGAGCTTCGCGGTCAAGGACACACGCTTCTGGGTAGTTCGCCCCCGCGTGGGCGCCACCGGCGTGTCGGGCATCGGCACGCTGCTCTCGGGCGCGTATATCGGCGTGGACGTCGGCCGCTCCACGGAAACGCAAACCGAGTTCGTCGGACTGGAGACGCCGCCGCCCATCACCGCCGACCAGAAAGGCCATCGCTTCACGCTGCATGGCGATTCGCTCGGCTCGATCGACATCGGCTCGCCGATTTTCTACCGGCGCGTGCAGGTGGGCCAGGTGTATGGCATTTCGCTCGACAAGGACGGCACGGGAGTGACGATGCAGGTGTTCGTCGCCGCACCGTACGACCAGTACGTCGGCACCAATTCGCGCTGGTGGCATGCGAGCGGCGTCAATGTGCGGCTCGATTCGGCCGGCTTCGTCGTCAACACGCAGTCACTTGCGGCGATTCTGGTCGGCGGTCTCGCATTCCAGACGCCGCCGGGTCAGCAAATGGGCACGCCGGCCGCGGAGAAAACCGAGTTCCGGCTCGCCGCCGATGAAACGGACGCCATGCGCGCGCCGGACCGCGCACCAGTGCGCGCGGCGATGATCTTCAACCAGTCGCTGCGTGGACTGTCGGTGGGCGCGCTGGTCGACTTCCGCGGCATCGTGCTTGGCCAGGTGACGGACATCGGCGTCGAATACGATCCGCACGCGCGCAGCTTCGTCATGCCGGTGACGCTGGATCTGTACCCGGACCGGCTACGGCGGCGTTCCCGTGGCACGGCGATGCCCGAGGCGGGTACGGCGGCCGGCCACGACCTGCTGGAGCGTCTCGTCAAGCGCGGCCTGCGTGGCCAGTTGCGCACCGGCAACCTGCTCACGGGCCAGTTGTACATTGCGCTCGACTTCTTCCCGAACGCCGCGCCCGTCAAGTTCGACGCCAATAGCGAACCGGTCCAGCTGCCGACCATTCCGAACACGCTCGACGCGCTGCAGACCCAGGTGGCCGACATCGCGAAGAAGCTCGACCGGATTCCGCTCGATCAGATCGGCTCGAATCTGAACACGTCGCTGAAAAACGCCGACGCGCTGTTCAATCGGCTGAACAACGAAGTCGTGCCGCAGGCGCGCGATACGCTCGCTGCCGCGCGGCAGACCTTCGGCTCGGCCGAGGCGACTTTGCAGCAGGATTCGCCGTTGCAGTCGGACGTGCACCTGGCGCTGCAGGAATTGACCCGCACGCTGCAATCGCTGAACGCGTTGGCCGACTATCTGGGGCGCCATCCGGAGTCGCTCGTGCGCGGCAAACCTGGAGACAAGCCATGACTTCCTCATGGCCCTCCTCCATCAGTCAACGGCCCGGCGTCGGCACTGACACAGCAATGCGTTTGCGATAGAACAAGGCGCCGACGCATCGCTGCGCAACCGCGAACCGTTACTGTTTCATAAGCTTCACGATGGTCAGCTTGCCATCTACGTTTTCAACGCGAACCTTGACCTTCTCGCCCGCCTTGGCCTGTTTGACCATCGCCGCATCCTTGGCCTTGTAGGCCATGGTCATCGCCGACATGCCGATGTTCTTCAGCTCGCCGTGCTGAAGCGTCACCATGCCGGCGGACGGATCCACCTTTTTGATGACCGCATCGGTGAGCGCTGCGTTGTTCGGTGTCCCGGCATCCATCGCGCCGTTGGCCATTTTCATGCCGGCCATGTCGTCCGCCGCTATCGCCGCACCGGCGAGCGCAAGACCGGTACAGAACGCAGCCATCAAAGTGATCAACTTCCTCATTGGTTTTCTCCAGAGTGAGTTTGCGGCACAAGCGTGCCAGTGGGTGCTACGTGGGATTGCAGCGCTTCTTGCGTGGTGGCTTTCATGCGCGCAACGCCGCGGCGTTGCAGCAACAGCCAGGCGGCGGGAATGATGAGCATGGACAGGAGCGGCGCGGTCACCATGCCGCCAACCATCGGCGCGGCGATGCGCTGCATGACTTCGGAGCCGGAGCCGTGGCCCAGCATGATCGGGATGAGGCCCGCCAGGACAACCGCGACCGTCATCGCCTTGGGCCGCACACGCAAGACCGCGCCTTCGCGGATGGCGTCGACCAGGGTCGCCTCGGTAAAGGGCTCGCCTGCGTCGAGGCGATGGTTAAGCGCGCCCTTCAGGTAAAGCAGCATCACGACACCGAATTCGGCCGCCACGCCCGACAACGCGATGAATCCCACCGCCGTCGCAACGGACACCGCGTGCCCGAGAAGCCAGATCAACCAGAACCCGCCGACCAGCGCAAACGGCACCGTCGACATCAGCAATAAGGCATCGGCCGCCGAGTTGAACGTCAGGAACAGCAGCACAAAAATGACCGCGAGCGTTACCGGAATCACCGTTCGCAACTTCGCGGCCGCCCGCTCCAGATACTCGAACTGACCCGACCAGGCGATCGAATAGCCGGGCGGCAGGACAACATGCCGCGCAACCGCGACCTGCATCGCTTTCACCGCCGATTGCAAATCCGTATCGCGAATGTCGACGTAGACGTAGCCTGATAGCCGGGCGTTCTCGCTACGGATCATTGGCGGTCCATCCGAGATCCTGATCGTCGCCACATCGCCCAGCGTGATCTGCGCGCCGCGATCCGTGACGACCGGCAACTGGCGCAGGTTGTCGACGGAGTCCCTGATCTCCCGCGGATAGCGGATGTTGATCGGAAAGCGTTCACGGCCCGCGATCACCTCGCCGACGTTATCGCCGCCCACGGCAGTCGACACGATGGACTGGATGTCCGTCACGGACAGTCCATAGCGGGCGGCCGCGAGCCGGTCGATATCGACGTCGATGTAATGACCGCCGTTCAGGCGTTCGGCCAACGCCGACGTGACGCCTGGCACGTTCTTCAGGACGGACTCGACCTGCGTGGCGATCTTGTCGATCTGCCCCAGGTCCGCGCCGGAGATTTTCACTCCGACGGGCGTCTTGATCCCGGTCGACAGCATGTCCAGGCGATTGCGAATCGGCGGCACCCAAACATTCGACAGCCCCGGAATCTTCACCCGCGCGTCGAGTTCATCCACCAGCTTCTCGGGTGTCATCCCAGCCCGCCATTCGCTGCGCGGCTTGAACTGAATGGTGGTCTCGAACATCTCGAACGGCGCAGGATCGGTCGCCGTGTCGGCGCGTCCCGATTTGCCGAATACGCTTTTCACTTCCGGAACCGTCTTGATGAGGCGATCCGTCTGCTGGAGAAGCTCGGCGGCTTTGTCCGCGGAGATGCCGGGCAACGCGGTCGGCATGTAAAGCAGATCCCCTTCGTCGAGCGGCGGCATGAATTCGCCGCCGAGCCGCGACACGGGAATCAACGTGATGGCAAGCGCCAGCACTGCCAGCCCGATTGCGATCCACGGCCGGCGCAACGTCGCTTCGAGCACGGGACGATAAAGCCGGATCAACACACGGTTGATCGGATTGGCGTTCTCATGCGGAATCCGGCCACGGATCAGATAGCCCATCAGCACGGGCACGAGCGTGACGGACAAGCCGGCGGCAGCGGCAATGGTGTAGGTCTTCGTGAACGCCAATGGCGCAAACAGCTTCCCTTCCTGGCCTTCGAGCGAAAACACCGGAATGAACGACAGCGTGATGATCAGCAGCGAAAAGAACAGCGCCGGGCCGACTTCGGCGGCCGACTGTGCGATCAACTCCCACCGCCGGGCAGTCGTGATCGGCGTATCGGGGTGCGTGTGGTCGTACGCCTCCAGATGTTTGTGGGCGTTCTCGATCATCACGATCGCTGCATCGATCATCGCGCCAATCGCGATCGCAATGCCGCCCAATGACATCAGGTTCGCGTTGACGCCCTGGTAGCGCATCACGATAAATGCGGTCAACACGCCGAGCGGCAGCGACAGGATCGCAACGAACGCGCTACGCAAGTGGAACAGGAACACCGCGCAGACCAGGCCGACGATGATGAACTCCTCGATGAGCTTGTCCCTGAGGTTGTCGACTGCGCGCTCGATGAGCTGCGAGCGGTCATAGGTCGTCACGATCTGGACGCCCGGCGGCAGGGACTGCTTCAGGCCGGCGAGCCTGGCCTTGACCGCGTCGATGGCCGTCAGCGCATTCTTGCCTGAGCGCATCACGATCACACCGCCGGCCACTTCGCCTTCACCGTTCAGTTCGGCAATGCCGCGGCGCATTTCAGGTCCGATCTGAATGCGTGCGACGTCGCCAAGCAAGACGGGAGTTCCAGTGCTGTTCGTGCGCAGCACGATGTGGCGGAAATCGTCGAGCGAGCGCAGATATCCCGACGATCTGACCATGTACTCGGACTCGGCCAGTTCGACCACGGAACCACCGGATTCCTGGTTCGCCTTGCCGATGGCATCCGCGACGCTAGCCTGCGTGACGCCGTAGGCACGCAGCTTGTCCGGATCCAGAACGACCTGGTATTGCCGCACCATGCCGCCGATGCTGGCGACCTCCGAAACATCCGGTACCGATTTCAACTCGAACTTCAGAAACCAGTCGTTCAAGGCGCGAAGCTGGCCAAGGTCGTGTTTGCCGGTGCGGTCGACGAGTGCGTATTCGTAGACCCAGCCAAGGCCCGTGGCATCGGGCCCGAGTGAGACAGTCGCGCCCTGCGGCAAACGGCTCTGCACCTGATTGAGGTATTCGAGCACGCGCGAGCGGGCCCAATACGGGTCCGTCCTGTCATCGAATAGCACGTAGACGAACGCGTCCCCGAACGACGAATAGGCGCGGATGGTGGTGGCGCCCGGCACCCCCAGCAGGGTCGTCGTGAGCGGATACGTCACCTGGTCTTCGACGACTTGCGGTGCCTTGCCGGGATACGATGCCTTGATGATGACCTGCGTGTCGGACAGATCCGGCAATGCGTCGACCGGCGTTCGAGTCAGCGAATAAACGCCCCATGCGGTGACGAGCACTGTCGCGAGCAGCACGAGGAACCGGTTGTAAATCGACCAGCGAATGACGCGTGCAATCATTTCGCGCCTCCGGCCGGTTCGACCTGCGTCAACTGGTAGCCGTCGTCGGACGGCTTGAAAACGAAATGCACGGACTCGCCGACCTTGACGTCCGGAAAGGCCGTCGGAGACGGCTTGCCGAAGGTCATGGTCATCGCACCCCAGCCTAGCGCCGGCACGGGTTGATGTGAGAACGTGATGTCGCTGCTGGTGACTTTTTCGACCTTGCCGGTCGTTTCGTAGGTTTGCGCGGCAGCGGGCGCGGAGGCAGGAGCAGGAGCGGAAGTCGAGGCCGACGCCGCAGGTGCCGCGCTTCCTTCGAGTTTCGGCAGCACGGACTTCAGGCTTGCTTCGGAGTCGATCAGGAACTGGCCCGACGCGACGACCTGCTGGCCTTCAGTCAACCCGCTCGTGACCTCGGTGCCGTCGCCGCTATCGTGGCCGATCGCAACCTGGACAGGCTGCAACCGGCCATCGCTATTCCTGACAATGACGATCGAGCGCTTGCCGGTCGTGATGACCGCTTCGGACGGCACAAGCAGCCGCGAGACCGGTTTCGCTCCACTGACCCGTGCGCGCATCAGCATCCCGGGGGTCAGCTTCAGTCCTGCGTTGTCGATTTCGAGGCGCGCCTGCAGCGTCCGGCTGTCCGGACTGATGCCCGGCAGGATTTCACGGATGTGGCCGCTAAAGTGGTGCGAAGCGTCGCCGGCGAACGTCGCGTCGACCATCATGCCGGGCCGCACCTGCAATGCGAGCGACTCGGGTATCTCAACGATCAGCCACAGCTTCGACAGACCCGCGATCTTGGCGAGCGTTTGTCCAGGCGACACCATCGCACCATCGCGAACATTGAGTTCCGTCAGCACGCCGGCTTGCTGGGCGAATAGCGTGACATGGGTCTGCGCTTTTCCGGTTCGGTCGAGGCTGGCAATCAGCCCGACCGGAATCGACAGCGCCCGCATGCGTGCACGTGCGGCGGCAAGCAGGCCGGCATCCATGCCCCCGCGTTTGAGCGCCAGATACTCTTCCTGAGGCGCCAACCAGTCGGGCACGAAGAGCGATGCAATCGGCGCGCCCTTCACGACACGTTGCATTGGCGCGCTCGCGTATAGGTGATCGATATAACCCGTCACCCGCGACTGGACGACATCGGCCATCGACTCATCGAACTGGGTGGTTCCGATCGCGTCGAAACTTTCAGAGGCGTCCTGCCGGACCACCGTCGCGTATCGGATGCCGAGATTCTGTTGCAGCGTCGAGTCGACCTTCATACCGCTGGAACTCCCTTCGTCCGCGAAGACGGGCTGAAGCTCCATGTTCATGAAGGGTGATTTGCCGGGCTTGTCGAAGTGCTGGTTCGGCACCATCGGATCGTGCCAATAGAGCACGTTGCGGCCAGTTTTCGGGTCGATCTTGACTCCGGCTGCGGATGCAGTCGCGGCTGTGGCTGACGCCATGGGTGTACCTGTTGCGGCACGATGGCTGCCGGCCACATAGCCGGCGCCTATAAGCGCAGCGGCAGTGAACACTGCCGCCACGGCGCGTACGATCAGTTTCTGGTTCATGTTTTTTCTCTTTACTGGGCGGAGGTCAGGTCGGGCGGCAAAACCTGGTATTCGAGCTGCGCCCAGACGAGGGAAACGTCCCGTTCAAGGTTCAACACCTGAAGGTCCGCTTCGAGCTGTGTGTGTCTCGCGTCCAACGCATCGGAGAGCGTGCCGGTACCCGACCGGTAAGCGGCATTGGCCAGTTGCACTTTTTGTTCGGCCGCGGGAAGAACGGTTTGTCTGGCGTTGGCTAGACGCCCCCGCCCGCTGGCGAGCTTTGCCGTCAGACTCTGGATATCCGCGACCACCTGCCGCTCGGTGTCTTCATAAACGAGCCGCGCCTGCGTACCCATTTCGGACTTTTGCTCGACGTCGCGGTCTTCGACGTTCCCGCGATGGATCGGCAAAGGGATGGAAACACCGACCGACACGTAGTCCGGGAACTTGCCACCGCTCTTGAAGTAGGTCAGCCCCCAGGTCCAGTTCGGGCTTCGGTTGCTTCGGGTAACGTCCGTGTCGGCATCGGCCAGCGAAATGGCTGCACGGGCCGCGATCAACGAAGGCTGAACCTGAGCAAGCTGTTCGACGCTTAAACCCGATACGTGTGACTGGAGTGCCGGCGGCGTGCCGCCCACTTCGAGCACATTGCCCGCGCCCGTCCAGCGCGACAGCGTGATCAACGCGGTCTTCTCGTCCTGCTGGGCGCTGATCAGTTCATCACGCGCGTTGCCAAGCGTCAGGCTCGCCTGGGCGACATCGATCGCCGCCCCTTTTGCACCACGGTACGACGCCTGTCTCGCGGCGAACTCCTGGCTCAGATGGTCGATCAGCGCCTGACTCAGCGCGACGGCCTTCTTTGCGTAGATGGCGTTGAGCCAGGCCATCGCCACTTGCTGACGAACCTCCGCCACCTTTTCGAGGTACGTCGATTTGTCGCGCTCCACGGCACGATCGGCCAGCGTTGTTTGCAGCCGGCGCTTTGCAGGAGAAACCCACTCCTGCTGGATGCCGATGCCACGCATCGTGAAATTGTCCTGGCCGATCGTGAAGGCATTGGGTCCATTGACAGGCAGGTCCTGGACACTCAGATTCAACGTGGGATTGGGCAATTGCCCGGCTTTGACAACCACGTCCGAACTTCCCCGAACCGAGGCTTGCGCAGCCTGGATCGAGGACGAGCGACTAGTGGCTATTTGAAGTGCCTCGTCGAGCGTCAAGCCCGCGTCTTGGGCATGCGCCGCGCGGCCAGCCAACGGGCCGAACGCAAGGAAGACGGCGCACGAGCTAGCCCAGGCGCGCCGGGATGCCGGCGTGCCGATGATGGAAAGCATGGTCTAACCTCGAATGGTCGAGCCGTGTGTAGCCGCGCGAGCGGACACACGAACTCACATCCCGAAACGGGACGACATCACCGCGTAAAAGCGGCGAACCAGAACGATGGAGTTAGAGGGACTGCGGTGGACGCCAGAGGCCATCCGGCTCGCGGATGGAGAGCGACTGTGCGTAGTGGAAGCTGACGGGAACAAACGACCCGGCGGGTCGAGTCACGGTGGGAGAAGAAACGGGGTGATAGAGGCTGCCCATCTGACACTGGGCGCTCACCTTGCACAGCGATACCTTCGACTTGGCGTGTTCACTGGACATGGGGCTTGCCGAATCGCAGCCGGGCATATCAGCCGACAAGGCGGCGGTGTCGCCGGTCATGGCGGATTCCATTGGACACGCTCCAGTCGTGCCGCTTGCTGCCAGCCCACTGAGGGGCAGCATCACACACAGCAGCAAGACGAGAAGTGTCCGCAGGATTTTCATCGCCGCAAGTATAGCGCAGCCATCGGCATTGTCACGCGGTCAAAGGCGTACGCGTAAGAGCGCGTGAATCAACACGAAGTTGCTTAGAACATATCCGCAGCCGCTTGACGCTCCGTGCCCTTCCCTTTGGTTTCCGACTCGACCCGGGACGGAATGAACGGCCCGGTGATCATATTCGCGTAGCTTTGCCCTGGTCCGACCATCGGAAAGACATCGGCATTCTCGTCGACCATCACTTCGAGGAAAGCCGGTCCGTCGAATTCTATGAAGGCCCTGAGTTGGCCTTCGAGTTCGCTGATTGCGTCAACGCGACCGGCAAACTCAAACCCGTCGGCCCGAGCTGCCATGACAAAATCCTTGCGATGAAGCGACTTGTCGCTCACACACAAGCGCCCCTCGTAAAAGAGACGCTGCCATTGCCGGATCATCCCGTCACCGAGATTGTTGAGCAGCAGTACTTTGACAGGCACGCCGTAGGTGGTTGCCGTCTCCAGGTCGCCAATATTCATGCGGATGCTGCCGTCACCATCGATGTCGATGACAAGCGCATCCGGTCGCGCCAGTTGAGCGCCGATCGCCGCGGGCAGCCCGAAGCCCATCGTCCCCATGCTGCCCGAAGTCAGGAAACTGCGCGGCTCGACGAAGTCGAAAAATTGCGCTGCCCACATCTGATGCTGACCGACGCCTGTGGTGACGATGGCTCGCCCGCCGGTAATTTCACTGAGCTTTTCGACTACGAACTGCGGCTGAATTGCCGGGCTATTGCGGTCGTAGTTCATACCGTAGACCCGTTTCAGTTCCTTGATTCGGTCGAGCCAGTCCAACGGCGGTTGCTCGACTGGACCATGCTTCATCAGCGACAGCAAGGTATCCTTCGCGTCGCCTACGTGCGTCCAGTGCGCCCGTTTCACCTTGTTGATTTCCGCCTCGTCGATGTCGATATGCGCGACATACCGTGCTCTGGGAGCGAATGCGTCAGGGCGGCCACCGGCAACCCGGTCATCGAATCGGGCGCCTACCGCGATCAGGAAGTCACAATCTTCGACCGCGTAGTTCGCACAGGCCGCGCCGTGCATGCCCAGCATGCCGAGCCCCAGTTCGTGTTTCACGGATATCGCGCCGAGCCCCATCAACGTGGTCACCACGGGGATCCCGAAGCGCTCCGCAAACTGGCGCAACTCTGCCGTTGCGCCGGCCGTGATAATGCCGCCGCCGGCATACAGCAACGGTCGTTTGCTGCGCGCCAGCAGATCGAAGAATTCGGTGCGCTTGTCCTCTTCGAGACGAGCGCCTTTTGCCACCATGCGAAGACGGTCGGAGTAGCCTCGAAACTCCAGCGTACCGTGCCCGTGATAGACGCCGCTCCAGTTCTGGATGTCCTTGGGCACATCCACGACAACCGGGCCTGGACGGCCGGTGCGAGCGACTTCGAATGCGGTCCGCAGCGTCTGCTCCAGCTTTGCCGGGTCGGTCACCAGAAACACCTGCTTTGCGCACGCCGACATGATGTTGAAAACGGGCGCTTCCTGGAAAGCATCGGTGCCGATCATGGCACGAGGCACCTGTCCGCATATGAGGACGACAGGGATCGAATCGCCGTTGCAGTCGGCGATCGGCGTCACCGCGTTCGTCGCCCCAGGGCCTGACGTCACCATGAATACGCCGACCTTGCCGCTCGCGCGCGCATAACCCGCGGCCATGAAGCCGGCGGCCTGTTCATTGGCGGGTACCACGAGTTTGATCTGGCGCTCGGGAGTTCGCGCGTGCATTTCGTTGAAACGAAAGACGGCGTCGTACGTCGGCAAAATTGCGCCGCCGCTATAGCCGAATACGGTATCGACACCCTGTTCGCTGAGCACGCGCAGGATGATGTCGGCACCCGACATCGATTCGCCGGCAGCCGGCGGTTTCAGGAGAGCGTTTAAAGCAGCGTTTGGGTTTTGGGTCATGGCTGACTCGCATGGAAACGGGCGCTGACAACATCAGCGGCCAAAATCTAAGGACGATTTCCCTTCCAACTCGAGAACAGCGTATGTTCCTTACCAGCTCATGGGCGATTGCTCCGACGGGTTCTCCGTACGAAGCGCAGCCCATCCAGCACTTTTTTGATGTGCGTCTGGAAGAATCGTGAGAAACGGTTTTACTCATTCTGACAATGATTGAGGCTGCGCACACGCATAAAAGCGCTTGTATATGGGCCAAGATAGATCGCATTTGAGCCATTGCGATGACCCGCCGTCCGCAGATCTTTTTCGGTTGCATGCAAACGGTCGCCGCTCGGGCCGCTTATCCACGTCCCGAGCGACTGAAGGTCCGCGCGCGGTATCACCGCGAGATGCACAAGCCATTATTCCGCGAACGCACTTGAGATAAGCGCAGCCTGTCTCGCCGCATGTACCGCGTGATAACCGGGCGCCGTCGACGCGGAAGCCGCCGGCCCCGCATACCGCAATTGCGCACCCGAAGGCAGGATCTCGCGCAACTGCGGTTCAACGAAGCTCGATGCCCCCTGGTTGCGCGACTCCTCCTGACACCAGACCACGGTCTTCAGATTCGGATAGCGCGCAAACTCCACGGCGAGTTGCCTGGACGGAAACGGATACAGCTGTTCGACGCGGATGAGCGGCGTATCGTCAACACCCGACGTGCGGCGCTGTTCGAGCAGGTCGAAGTAGACCTTGCCCGAAGACACGATGACGCGCTCCACATTCGACACCCGCGACGGCTCGACCTGCGTGTCCACCAGGATCTCGCGGAACGCACCCGTGGCCAGCTCGTCGAGCGTGCTGACCGCTTCCGGATGACGCAACAGCGACTTGGGCGTCATCACGACGAGCGGCCGGCGATCGAACACAGCCGCTTGCATCCGCAGCAAATGGAACAGTTGCGCGGGCGTGGTCGGTTGGGTGACCCGCATGTTGTCCTGCGCGCAAAGCTGCAGATATCGCTCGAGTCTCGCCGACGCGTGTTCCGGTCCCTGCCCGTCCTGCCCGTGCGGCAGGAACAGGGTCAAGCCGCTGAGTTGTCCCCACTTTGCGGCGCCCGCTGCGATGAACTGATCGATCACAACCTGCGCACCATTCGCGAAGTCCCCGAACTGCGCCTCCCACACGACGAGCGCATTGCGGTTGACCGTCGAGTAGCCATACTCGAAGGCCAGCACGGCCGCCTCCGACAGAATGGAGTTCGTCACCGTAAATCGGCCGCTTGCGCCGTCGATATGATCGAGCGGGATGTAGACGCCCTCCGTCCGGCTCGTGCGTGTCTGATTGTGCAGAACGGCGTGGCGGTGATTGAACGTGCCCCTCGCGCTGTCCTGCCCGCTCAAGCGGACATCGATCCCGGCGTCGAGCAACGAGGCGAATGCCATGTGCTCGCCCATGCCCCAATCGACCGGTTTTCTCCCCGCGGCCATCTCGCGGCGCGCGGCGATCATCTTGCCGACCAGCGGATGGATTTCATATCCGTCCGGGATGGTCGAGATCTGCTGCGCCAACGCGCGCATCTGCGCGGGCAACGGAGGACCATACTGGACCGGGCCGGCATAGTCCTCGAGAAACTTCGGCCATGTGGGTATTTCGGCTGGCTGTACAGATACGCCGGGCGCTTCGGCTTCTCGCGCGTGTTCGAGACTGTCTCGATGTGCGTCGAGGGTGTCCTTGACCTGCTCCGGCGTCACTACGCCTTCCCTGATCAACTGTTGCGCGTACACGGTCCTCACGCCAGGGTGGCTGGTAATCGCGCGGTACATGAGCGGCTGCGTGATGGCGGGCGTATCCTGTTCCTGATGCCCGTGCTTGCGGAAACAGACAAGATCGATCACCACGCTGCGCCTGAACGCCGTGCGATAGTCGAGCGCGAGGCGCACCGCCATGGCCACCGCTTCCGGGTCGTCAGCGTTGACGTGCAAAACCGGCGCCTCGATCATCTTCGCGATGTCCGTGCAGTAGAACGACGAGCGTGTATCGCGCGGATCCGAAGTCGTAAAGCCGATCTGATTGTTGACGACCACGTGGACCGTTCCGCCCGTGCCGTGTCCTCGGGTGTACGTCAGGCTCAACGTCTCCATCACGACGCCTTGCCCGGACATTGCCGCATCGCCGTGAATTTCGACGGGCAGCACGTCGCTTCCGTCGCCCGCGCCCGAGGTCTCGCCTTTGGCGCGCGCCATGCCTTGCACCACCGGGTTGACGATTTCCAGGTGCGAGGGATTGAATGCAAGCACGACATCGACAGGCCCGTCGGCCGTCTGCGTGACACCGCTATAGCCCTTGTGGTACTTGACGTCGCCGGCCGGCAGAGGGTCGCCGCTCTTGCCCTCGAACTCGTCGAAGAGCGCGCGCAAAGGCTTGCCGGCAATGTTCACCAGCACATTCAGACGCCCGCGATGCGCCATGCCCATCACCACCGTGCCGACCTTCTTCGATGCGCCATAGCGAACCAGCTCGTCCAGCAACACGATCAACGATTCGCCGCCTTCCAGCGAGAAGCGTTTTTGCCCGACATAGCGCGTGTGCAGGTACTTCTCCAGTCCTTCAGCAGCCGTCAGGCGTTCGAGGAACCGTTTTTTCTCCGCTACCGAAAACGAAGGCCTCGCGCGCGTCGACTCAAGTTGCATTTGCCACCAACGCCGCTCGCCGGCATCGCTCAGATGCATGAAATCGGCGCCGAGTGTGCCGGAATAGGTCTGTTCGAGCGCCGCGACGATCTCGCGCAGCGTTGCGTCTTCGTCGAAAAGAAACGTGTCGGCCGTGCTGAATCGCGTGGACATGTCTGCCGCCGACAAGCCGTAGAACGCCGGCGTGAGTTCGACGGAGGCCTGCGGCGGAGTCCACAGCAGCGGGTCGAGTTTCGCCTTGCGCGTGCCGACCATGCGGAACGCGGCAATCAACGACTGCACCGCCACCTGCTTTCTGGCGATCGCAAGACCGTCTTCGAGCGTCGTCTCCGTAGCGCGCGAGCGCTTGCCCAGCTCGACGAAGGTGGAAACGACAGGCGCATGCGGTTCGTCATCGCGGTCGCTGCCGTCGATGGCGGGGGTTTCGCGCAACGCATCGAAATACGCGCGCCACTCATCCGCGACCGATGCCGGGTCAGCCAGGTAGAGTTCGTACTGCTCCTCGACATAGGGGGCGTTTCCCCCGAACAGGAAAGAGCTTTGAATTTTTTCCATCAGCATGATGAATCTGTCCTCGATTCGCGTCCGGTCTGAACTTCGACCGTGACATGGGTTGAGGCGGCTGTAGCCTCATCGTGGCCAGTCCGGCGTGCAACCAGGGGCTAAGGACGGACGACCATTTCGCCGACGACAGATTCTCTGGTGCGCCCGAGCTTTAAGATCCCAGCCGCATTGATGAGATAAAGCATAGGTAGTCGGCACGGCGACCGTGCGCATCTTTGGCGCCGTCGCGGGCCAATAGAGGTGAGATTTGGGCCACGTAGCCAGTGTTGCCCCGCGCGTCGGCTGCGAACAGGGTCATGAGGGGCGCCGCAATGAACCGCGCTCTCCTGACTCCGCCCTTGCGACGGCCAACGAACGGGTCTGCGCGCCGCTTTACCAGTATTTCCGGGCTTGCATACCCGCACTTCGTGTAATAAGTGATTTTCGGCGCGACGCATTTATCCCGTGGCGCTTCGCTCTTATAGTGGCTCCAGCGGACACGAAGTCCGGCAACGAGGAACGAGGGTCACGACATGAAAGTCGCCATTGTTGTATTCGATGATGTGCAGGCGCTGGATGTTGCGGGCCCTCTGGACGTATTCGCGGAAGCCAACACATTTCTCCCTGAACACCAGAAGTATGAGGTGTTTCTGCTGGGTAACGAGGCCGGCACCGTGTCGTGCTCGAACGGGATGCAACTCGCGATTCCGTATAGCTATGCGGACTTCGACACGCCATTCGACTTGCTGCTGGTAGCAGGCGGACCGCGGTTGCCCAATGCCGAGCCGCGGCCCGAGTTTCTGAAGTGGTTGCAAGACCAGGCGCGCGGCGCAACCCGCTTCGGTTCCGTTTGCAACGGTGCATTCGTGCTCGCACACGCCGGGCTGCTCGACGGCAAGGACGTGACGACCCACTGGGCAGATGCGGATCGCCTCGCTGACGAATTCCCTCAGGCACGCGTGCAGCCGGACCGGATCTTCATTCGTGACGGACGCCTCTTTACCTCTGCCGGCGTGACGGCGGGCATAGACCTGTGTCTTTCGCTGGTCACGGAAGACTGGGGGCACGAACTGGCCGTGCGGGTTGCGAAACGCCTGGTGGTCTACATCCAGCGAGAAGGAGGACAGTCTCAATACAGTCCTTACGTCGGAGTACGGAAGGACCAGGATCCGATCGTCGGCAAGGTGCTCCGGTACGTGACCGAGCACATTACCGATGCGTTATCGATCGAACAGCTTGCCAGCGCTGTTTCAGTCAGCCGCCGTACGTTCTCGAGGCTATTCGCGAAGTATGCCAAGGTGACGCCGTCCGCGTTTGTCGAGCAGGTTCGCGTCGACACCGCGAGGAAGTTGCTCGAGGAGACCGATGCGCCTCTGAAGACCGTGGCGTTCAATTGTGGCTTTCATAGCGCCACGCATATGCGAACCACTTTCTTCCGACGGCTCAACGTTACGCCCAGACAGTATCGCCAACGATTCCGCGGCACGGTAGGCAAGCAGCAGTGGGCATCTAGCGAGGTCGAGGAGCAAGTCGAAACAGCAGAACTGGAAACTGTCGATTAGCTCTCGGGTCTACCGAGTTGGGCTGGCAAGAATCGGGACACATTTGACCTGAAATCGACGCTCTTGCCGCTTGTCCGTCGTGGCGGCGTGGTTCAAACTGCGCTCGTGGTGTCGTCGAGGTAGCCTGTTGTTGCCACTCGGCGCCTCGAATGTACATCTTGAATAGGCCTACACCCATCCGTGACTCGCTCCGATTCACTTCAATCTCTTCCTGATCTGCTTGAGCCGGGTTTATCCGTTGTATTTTGCGGCATCAATCCGGGCGTCCGCGCGGCGTCGACCGGCCGCCATTTTGCCGGCAGCGGCAATCGGTTCTGGCGGACCGTTCATCTGGCGGGTTTCACTCCCGAACAGATTGGTCCCGAAGACGACCACACGCTCCTGCAGTATGGTTGTGGTCTCACCACGGTGGTCTCGCGTCCGACCGCACGAGCGGATCAGCTATTACAGTGGGAATTCAAAGCGGCCGCGACGGAGTTCGAACGGAAGATCGAAGGATATGCGCCGCGATGCGTTGCCTTCCTCGGAAAGATGGCGCTCAGCGCAATGTCGGGCAGCCGCGACATCCAGTGGGGACTTCAACCGGCCACATTCGGCGGCGCTCGCGCATGGGTGCTGCCCAATCCCAGTGGCCTGAACCGGACTTTCAGCCTCGATGCGCTGGTGACCGCCTATCGGGAACTTCGTCTTGCAGTCGCGCCGGCCGGTTCGGTTTGAGCTTGAAGAATTCGCCGCGTGGACTAGCCCGCACGATCCGACTTGCCTCATCAGCATGCCCTATTTGACCGGACTCAAGATTCCAGAGGTCCCATTCATCGTCACCGCGGTTTCCATGTGTTGAAGATGCACGTTTCTGCGCAACGTCTCGGTGACGAACTCCACGAAGGCTCGAATCTTACCGCTTGCGCCTCGCCGCTCCACATGCAGCAAGTTGACCGGCGTCGACTCGGGCTCGAATGCCGTCAAGATTGGCAGCAGCGTTCCATTGAGTACCTCGGACGCCCCCTGGTAGGAAAACAATTGCGTTATTCCCACGCGGTCGACGGCTGCCATAACGGCCGCCGGCGCCAGGTTGACGATCATTCGTGGCTGAACCCGGACCGATAGCCTCAAGCCGTTTTCATAAAACGTCCATTCGAGAGGATTCGTCACTCCCGTGAGGGACACGCAGTGATGATCTGCAAGCTCCCTGGGATGAACGGGTTCTCCATGGGCCACGAGATAAGCCGGGGCCGCGTAGGTTCGACGCCGTACAAAACCCAACGGAATGGCATATATCGAAGAATCGCCCAGGTGGCCTATCCGGATGGCGATATCCACGCCCTCCTCCAGAAGTCGCGTGGTGCGATCGACATACACCGCGTTGATGCTGACGTCCGGATAACGCTGGGCATACGCATCGATTAGCGGAGCGATGAATCGCTGGCCAAACAGCACCGGAGCAGAAATGGTCAGTGTGCCTACCGGGTTGTCCTGGCAAGCCGCGACATCGGCTTCTGCGTCCGTGACGGCATCCAACACCTTGCGGCAGGCATCGAGGTACGACATGCCCGCCTCTGTCGGTCGGACTGAACGGGTTGTTCGCGCCAGCAGTTGCGCGCCCAAGCGGGCTTCGAGCGAGTTGAGCGCCCGCGAGACCGCAGGCGCCGACATTCCGAGTTTCTCCGACGCGCTGGTAAAACTGCCTCGGTCGACGATGGCTACGAAAACCTCCATCTCACGTAATCTGTCCATCTTGATTCCAACTTGAATGTGTTTTCAGCCTGCCAATAGATCACGCCCTCCTCACGGGGACGCGGCGTCATCGGGCGCCAGGAAGATGCGGCAATAGTAAGCGCCACGTCCTGCATGGTGACGCTCACTTTCCGCGGTTGACTCGAAGAAGACTACGAATGGCCGATTTCGCACTCTTTCAACGAGCAGACGAAGTGGCCTTCGCGATATCCCATCTCAGTGGGATTTTGTTCGTTAGCCAAACGGAAAATGACCGTTTCCGGATCGGCGCTTCGCCTGGGTGATCCGTGATGAGCCAGCCTGGCAAAATTCGCGCATGGAATGGCCCAATACGCGGCCTGATGAGGCTTCAAGAAGCCCTCTCCATCTCCGACAATCAAATGACCCATCGCGCGACAGTCACATGGTGATGAATCGACTGCATCGCTACGGTTACCTGTCCCCACATGACCAGGCATCCTCAACCAGACGAAGGAATCCATGTTTTCTGCAATGCTCGAAGTCAATCCGTTATCCGAACAATTCGACGCCTATCTCGGCATGGCCAAGATGCTGCGCCCGGAGCTCGAAGCGATCGATGGTTTCGTCGACAATACCCGCTACGCAAGTCTGACACGCGAGGGATGGCTGCTTTCTCTATCGAGCTGGCGCGATGAGAAGTCGCTGATACGTTGGCGAGTGACGACGAACCATCACAAGGTGCAGCAGGCGGCGCGCGATCGTGTGTTTGCCGACTACCGTTTGCGCATTGGCCAGACCGTCGCGGATACGTGCGTACCTGCCGGGCAGACGTTGATCGAGCAACGGCTCGACACCACCGAAACGGGAGTAGGCAAGGCGATAACGCTACTCGATGCCACGTACGCACCGGATTGGGTCAAGCTGGTGAGCGCGGACGCGGTTGCGCAATCGCTGGGACTCGATACGAAGGCGCCCGGTCTCGTCGCCTGGGACGCATTCGACGCGTTGATGACACCCGGCGACGTCATCGCGGTAGCGACGTGGGAAGACCTCGCGGCCGCTGAAGCCTTCGAGCGCAATACGACCCTGCCGAAGTTCGTGCGCCTGCGGCACATCCGCGTTGTCCGGGAGTACGGAATGTTCGATCGCCGCGAGGCGCCTCAATACTTCGCCGAGGCGCAGCCCAAGGCGTGAGCCGGACGCCGCGCGAATTCGGCATTTCTGTAACGAGGCGGCGGCCAGTGGCGTAATGGTATGCCGCTTCCGCATTCGCGCGATTCATCTACGGTTACCCTCGGCCGCTACAAAAAGGTGGCTGTTCGTGCCGCCCCATGTCGGTGAAACGTGTTCTGTTGACCGAATGGAAAAGATTCATTGCCGGGGGTTCGCACGTTGTCCATGGAGCGACAATGACCTTGGCCAGATTCGCGCACGAAATGGCCAGATACGCGACATGTGTCAGCTTTAAGAAAGCCGGGCCGCCTCCTAGAATTCATAAACCCACCGCGCGGCGGCAATACGGTAGCTAGCCGGCTGGATCTTCGCGAACACCGGGCATGGCAGGAAGAATTCCCGACGGAATGCCCCATTAAACACTGGTAGCCGGACCCCTATGAACACCGCCAACCCATCGATAACTGGAACAGGAGAAGCGAAGCTCGCGCCATCGTCGACGCCGGTCTCTGTGCCCCAGACAGGGACTCCTGTGCAGCAGACACCCACCGAAGCCGAGTTGCCCCTGCGCCTCGCTATCGGCCTGATCGGAATGCTGCTGGCGTCGCTGCTGGCGATACTGAACGAACAGGTCACCGCGGTGGCGCTCGCTGATATTCGCGGCGCATTCTCGATCGGACGTGACGATGGAACCTGGCTGACCGCGCTCTTCGAGGCGACGAACGTGGCCACGATGGTGTTCGCGCCGTGGTTCGGCGTGACGTTCACGCTGAAGCGATTCACGATCGGCGCGGTGCTGGCCGTGATGTTGCTTGGATTTCTGTGTCCCTTCGCGCCGAACCTGCTGACGCTCTATGTGTTGCGTGCGCTGCAGGGCGTCGCAGGCGGATGTCTGCCGCCGATGCTGATCATCGTCGCGCTGCGTTACCTGCCCCCGAGGGTCAAGTTATACGGACTCGCGGGCTACGCACTCACCGCGACCTTCGGACCGGCGCTCGGCACGCCGCTCGCCGCGTTGTGGACCGAATATGTCGGCTGGCAAATGGCCTTCTGGCAAATCGTGCCGCTTGGCCTCGTGAGCTGCGTGGCGATCTACAAGGGGCTTCCAGCCGATCCAACCAGACTCGAACGGTTCCGTTCATTCAACTGGACCGGATTCCTGCTCGGCTATCCCGCCATCGCCATGCTCGTCATCGGCCTGCTGCAGGGCGATCGGCTTGACTGGCTGAATTCGACGTTTATCTCCACGATGTTTTGCGGCGGGACGCTGTTGTTCGTGGCATTCCTTGTCAACGAGTGGTTTCATCCGCTGCCGTTTTTCAAACTGCAACTGCTTGCCCGCCGGAACTTCGCGCACGGGCTTCTCACACTGGTCGGCGCGGTGATCCTGCTGGTGGGCGTCGCCGCCATACCCGGCCAGTATCTCGCGCAGATTCACGGCTACCGGCCGCTGCAAACCGCGCCGCTGTCGTTGCTCGTCGCCATTCCGCTACTGATTGCGCTGCCCGCGACTGCCGCCCTGCTCAATCTCCGGCAGGTCGACCACCGCTGGGTCATGGCCATTGGACTTTGCCTGATCGCCACCACGTGCTTTCTGGGGAGCTTCATGACCTCCGAGTGGATTCGCGAGAACTTTTACTGGCTTCAGTCGCTGGAGATCGTTGCTCAGCCGATGGTGATCATGGGCATCCTGATGGGCGTCACGACCGGCCTGCCCCCAACGGAAGGTCCGTTTGCCTCGGCCATGTTCAACACGCTCAAAACATTTACCGGCGCAGCGGCAACCGGTCTCATCGATGGGCTCGGTACGGCACGCGAGCATTTCCATTCGAGCATGCTGGTGGACCACCTGGGCAACAACGCGCTGGTCACGAGCCAGAGCATCGATGCGGCTCACAGCATCGGCGAACTCGCACACCGGATCCACGAGCAGGCCGTCGTGCTGACATCGGCGGATCTCTATCGCGTGATGGCGGGTATCGCCGTCGCCTTCCTTTTCGTTATTCCGGTGTTACCCGTGCGCGTTTATCCGCCCTGGAGCACAACGCCGCCCTCTTCCCGCTAAGCGCCGCTATCTATGTCATCCGCTACCCGATTTCCTCCCAGAACGATCCGTCTTGCCGCGTATGTGCTCATACTCGGCGTCGCTGTACTGGCGGCCTGCCTTTGGCTATTCACCGGCTCGACCAGCGAGACCACCAATGATGCCTATGTGACGGCCGACTTCACGCTGGTCGCGCCGCGTGTCGCGGGCCAGCTTTCCGAGGTGCTCGTCGAAGACAACCAGCAGGTGAAAGCCGGGCAATTGTTGGTACGCATCGACGACCGCGACTTCCACGCCGCGTTGATGAGCGCGCAGGCGGACGTGGCGGCAGCGAAGGCATCGGTCGCGAACTACGAGGCCGAGATTGCGCGGCAGCCCGCGCTCGTCGATCAGGCGCGTGCCACGCTTCGCGCGGATGACGCGACGCTCGAGTTTGCGCGTGCGAACGCCTCGCGCTACCGCAATCTCTCGGAAACCGGCGCGGGCACGACGCAGGAGCAGCAGCACGCCGCAAGCGCGCTGGCCGAGGAACTCGCGCAGCAGGCCCGCAACCGGGCCGCACTCGTGGCGACCGAGCAGAACCTCGACGTGCTGAAGACCCAGCGCGACAAGGCGGCCGGCGCGTTGGCGCACGCCGAAGCCGCGCTCGAACAGGCGAAGCTCAACCTGTCGTATACGGAGATCCGCGCGCCCGTCGACGGCAAGGTTGGACGGCGTTCGGCAAGGGTCGGCGCATTCGTGACGACCGGCGCGCCGCTGCTCGCGATCGTGCCGCTGTCGGACGCCTATATCGTCGCCAACTTCCAGGAAAACCAGCTCGCCCGGATGCGGCCCGGCGACGCTGTTCGGATCAAGGTCGACAGCTTTCCGGGCGAAGTGATCCGGGGACACGTCGATAGTCTTGCCCCCGCCACAGGTGTGAGCTTCGCGCCTATCGCGCCCGATAACGCAACGGGCAACTTCACGAAGGTCGTCCAGCGCGTGCCGGTCAAGATCACGATCGACCACGGACAACAGGCCGCGTCCGCTTTGAGCGTGGGCCTGTCCGTCGAAACGGAGGTCGCCGTCGGCAAGCGTGCCGATATGCGCATCGCGGGAGCGGACGCGAAATGAATGCGAGCGACTTCTCCCTCCGCACACCGGCGCTCGCGTTGCTGCTGAGCTCCCTGCTCACGGGCTGCCTGGTCGGCCCGAACTTCGAACGTCCGCAGACGGCGACGCCCGACGTGTTCAACCGCACCCAGACCGCGCAGGCTTCGAGCAAAGCGGTCGAATCCGAATTCAGTCCGCAATGGTGGACGCTGTTCAACGATCCCGTGCTGGACTCGCTGGAGAACCAGCTGAGCGATGCGAATCTCGACGTCGCGGCCGCGTCGGCGCGCCTGCGGCAAAGCCGGGCGGAACAGCGCATTGCCGGTGCCGAAGAATATCCGACGCTGGCCGGCGCCGCCTCCTATAACCGCGAGCGCGGAAGTCCGAACGGCATCCTGTCGCTGCTTGGCGTCACCCCGACGGGAAGTCAGCCGCAGTCTGCATCGGGCAGCGCGCCGCTAGGCGTGGCGCCGTTGCCGGGCGCCAAAGGCTCGCCCGCTTACGATCTCTACCAGTTCGGCTTCGATGCATCATGGGAGCTCGATTTCTGGGGTCGTGCCCGACGCGGAGTCGAGGCCGCGTCGGCGCTCGCCGATGCGTCGTACGAGGACCGCAACGCGATCCTGTTGTCTGCCCGCGCCGAACTCGCCCGCGACTACATCCAGTTGCGCGACACGCAAGCGCTGCTGCAAATCGCGAAACAGAACCTGGAGATCGCGCACGACGCCACGAAGCTCACGCAAACGCGGGTGCATGAAGGCGTCACCACGGAGCTGGATGTAGCCAACGCGATGGCCCAGGCGGAGTCGATCGAAAGCCTGATCCCGACGCTCGAATCGCGCAACGAGACCACCATCAATGCGATTGGCGTGCTACTGGCGAAGGAACCGGGCGCATTAAAACAGATGCTCGCCGAGCCGCACGATGTACCGGCGCTGCCTGATCAGGTGCCCATTGGCGTGCCGTCGGAACTGGTGCAGCGCAGACCCGACATCAGGAAAGCGGAGGCTCAGCTGCACGCGGCCACCGCGACGATCGGCATGGCGAAGGCCGACTTCTATCCACGCATCTCGCTGAACGGCAGCGCGGGGTTCCAGAGCCTGCAGCTCTCGAATCTCGCCGACTGGGCGTCCGGGCAGTTTGTCGTGGGACCGTCGATCACGCTGCCTATCTTCGAAGGCGGGCGCCTCAAGGGCACGCTTCATCTGCGCGAGGCACAGCAGCAGGAGGCGGCGATCGTCTACAAGCACACCGTGCTTCAGGCATGGCGCGAGGTAGACGATGCGCTCGTCGTCTATGACGCGGAACAGCGGCGGCGTGATCGCCTGAAAACGGTCGTGAGCCTGAACCAGCGTGCGCTGTCGATTGCGCGGCAAAGGTACAAGGCCGGTGCGGTCGATTTTCTCGACGTGCTGAACGTGCAGAAACAGTTGCTCGATGCGCAGAGCAACCTCGAACAAAGCAAGGCCGACGCCGACGCGAATCTCATCACGTTATGCAAGGTGCTCGGCGGCGGGTGGGAGTCAACGTATGCCAGACAGGACAGTGCGCATTGACGTGGCATGCTATTGCGTGTGATTGTGCGCTGGCCATGAGCTGACGTTGTAGGCGCGCTCTCGTGATTCAGGAGGAAGCATGGCTCGATTGCTCTCGGTGAATGTCGGACTGCCGCGCGACATTGACTGGAAAGGCCGCACGGTCTACACGGGAATCTGGAAGGAGCCGGCGCACGCGCGTTGTTGGGCCGGCCGCCTGAATCTGACCGGCGACGGCCAGGGCGATCTGGCTGGGCACGGCGGCGAGCAGCGAGCCGTGTTCGTCTACCAGATCGAGTCCTATCGCCATTGGCAGGCGCAACTGAAGCGGACCGACTTCGTCTACGGACAGTTCGGCGAGAACTTCACGATCGAAGGCATGCCGGACTCCGACGTGTGCATCGGCGACCGCTATCGGATCGGCACGGCCTTGTTCGAGGTGACGCAACCTCGCGTGACCTGCTATCGCGTCGGCATTCGGACGAACGAGCCCCGCATGCCTGCGTTGCTGACATCCAGCGGACGGCCGGGTTTCTATTTGCGCGTCCTGCAGGAGGGTGCCGTCGGCGCCGGCGACGACATCGTGAAAGTCGGCGAGGCAACAGAGCGCATGAGCGTCGCCGAGATCAATGCGCTCCTGTATTCCCCTCATCATCCGCGCGATCGGCTGGAGCAGGCCTTGCGCATCGAGGCACTATCGCCCGGCTGGCGTGGGTCGTTCGAGGCGTTGTTGCGCGACCAGACGACGGGTGCAGCGAGCGGGAATGCAGGCCTTGCACCCGCCGCTGCCGCGCATCCGGTTGCCCCCGGATTCCGGTCACTCACGGTGACGGCGATTGAACCGGCGTGCGCCGATGTGCTCTCGCTGACGTTGCAAAGCGCGAACGGTCAACCGCTGCAAACGGCGCTGCCCGGTCAGTACGTGGTGTTGCGTCTGCCACGGCCCGCCGACGGCCCGCCACTCTTTCGCAGCTACTCGCTTTCGGGCGAAGCATCGGCCGAGCGCTATCGGATCAGCGTCAAGGTCGAGCCGCATGGGGCAGCGGGAACCTACCTGCAAGCGCACGTCCGTGTAGGCGATGCACTCGATGTCAGTGCGCCACGCGGCAGCTTTGTTCTGCAGCCGGGAGACGGTCCGCTTGTTCTTCTCAGCGCGGGAATCGGCGTGACGCCGGTTCTTGCCATGTTGCACGCGCTGGCCGCGGCGGGCTCGACGCGGCAGGTGTGGTGGCTCCACGGCGCTCGCGATCGGCAGCACCATGCATTCGCGGACGATGCCCGCGCTCTGGTGCACAAACTGACGCACGGGCGCAGCTATGTCTGCTACAGCCGGCCGGATGCGAGCGAGCGCATCGGCGAGAATTTTGATGCGATCGGCCACCTCTCGGGGACGGCACTCGACGAGGCAGGCGTGCCGCAAGGTGCGGATTTCTACCTCTGCGGCCCGACGCGCTTCATGGCGGACATGAAAATGGTGCTCGCCGGGATGAGCGTCGCGCCGGAACGGATTCACGCTGAAATCTTCACCGGTGGTGAGACTTTGACACCGGGCATCGTCGGCACTTCGGCGCGCGCGCCGCACCAGCCGACAGAGGATGCCGACACCGGGCCGCTGGTTTCATTTGCCCGCAGCGGCGTCGCGGCGCACTGGAATGCGGCGCTGTATCCGAACATTCTGGAGCTTGCCGAAGCGTGTGACGTGCCGGTTCGATGGTCGTGTCGAACCGGTGTTTGTCACAACTGTGAAAGCGGACTGGTTTCGGGGGCGGTGAACTATAGTCCCGAGCCGCTCGACATGCCCGCGCAAGGGAACGTGCTTGTCTGCTGTTCCCAGCCGGCTGGTGACGTCGTCATTGATTTGTGAGCACGAACCTGTCCGCCTCTTTCGAGGCGAACAGCCTTTTCACAAACGCTGCCCTTGAAGATCGGTCACGGCCTGAACTCGGAGAGATCCGGCCTCAAGTGGAGCGTCAACGCTACGCATATCAGACCGAAGCCGACGCGCGGGGCGACGATCGCAACCAGCATGGCTGACGTGAACCCCGCAAGGACGATCAGCGATCGGTATCTCGCTGTACGCCGCATACGCGCGGACACCATGCTGGCATCCGCCTGAGTCAATACCTGATGTTCGAAAACGTTGTACGCCGCGTCGATACATATAAACAGACCTGCGTAAAACATCACGGACGACGACGCGAGCTGGGTCGTTGCTACCCACGCGGTCGCAAACGGCAACAGCGAAACCAGGAAGAGATGAACGAAGTTGACCCATATCATTCCCAGCGTCGGCGGACCGACGAACCGCATCAGGTGATGGTGATTGATCCAGATGATCGCGACGAAAAGATAGCTCACCGCGTAGCTGAGGGCGATCGGCCATAGAGGCAACAGTGCCGAGAACGAATGCTCCTCCGGTGCCTTGAGCTCCAGCACCATGATGGTCACGATCACTGCGAAGACGCCGTCTGAAAAAGCAGCTAGACGTTCGGCGGTTGCTTTTGCTTCACGCATGGCGGGCTCCCTGGGATAAGCAAGAAGTCATTTCAACAGCAACGGCCGCGCTCGGACAGTCAAGACAGCATACAAACCAAAACATGCGACATAAGCAGAACCATGGCCGCCAAGGGCGGGCACGGTCCTCATATTCGCAGAACGACCAACGTCCAGCGATTCGGCGGATCGATCGATATCGATCCGGCCGCTTAGTGCCCGGAAAGCAGAACGTTGGCGATGACCCCTGTCGCGATGGCAGCGAGTACGTAGTCCCCGTTCACGCCCACCCACTGATACCCGCGCGGCGGCGCTTGCAGTCCATGCCCGTGCCAGTCGTTGACGACGTAATTATGATCGCGGTACTCCGCCGGAAGCCGCTCGCCCTTGTGCCAGTCGTTATGAGGAATGGGACCACCAGGACCTCCGCGCGACGCGTCGTGCGGAGCAGGCCCGTGACCCTTTCCATGCGGAGCCCCGTGACCTGGGTTTGCCTTGTTGTGCGAAGACTGGCCATTGCCGTGGTCATCGTGGTGCGGCTGCGCGAAAGCGGCCACGGACGTGCCAAGTAACGAAGCGATCAAAAGCGGTGCGATGATTCTCGACTTCATGTCAGTGTCCCAGAGAGAAGGGCGGGAGATCGGTTTAACACGCGGTTTGGTGCGCGAAGGGGCGTCTGACAGACTGGCTATTGAGCGGCCATGGGCCTGCTCCCCAGCCGCGCCGCGTGCGACGGCAAGCCTAGCAAAATGCGATGTAAGTGTATGTTAAATAGTGTTTGGGCGTCACACGTAATAAAAACGACACAAGCCTCGATAGCCGACGCCGGCGACCGTTTTTTCATCGAGTCCCACATTTGCATTAACATCGTCACACTGAACGTATTGAACGCAACGTGTCGCGACGAGAAATGCTGGTTTGATATTCCACCGTGAAGAGGGAGACGATCGTGGCTGATGAGAAGATGCTGGCGCAAGTTTGTGAAAAACAGGGATTTTTTGCCGCCCTGGACCAGAGCGGCGGATCGACCCCTGGCGCATTGCGGCTTTATGGCATTCCGGAGAGCGCCTACAGCAATGACGCCGAGATGTTCAAGCTGATACACGAGATGCGCGTGCGCATCATCACGGCGCCCGCCTTTACGGGGGAGAAGATCATCGGGGCCATCCTGTTCGAAGCGACCATGGACGGACAGGCGCAGGGGAAACCCGTTCCGACCTTCCTGTGGGAGGAGCGCGGCGTCGTACCGTTCCTGAAGGTCGATAAGGGCCTGGAAGCCGAAGCCGACGGTGTCCAGTTGATGAAGCCGATTCCCGGCCTGGACGATCTGCTTGCCAGGGCCGCGAAGCTCGGTATCTGCGGCACCAAGATGCGCTCGGTCATCAACCTGAATTCGCCAGCCGGGATCGCTGCGATTGCCAGGCAACAGTTCGAGTTGGCCGCACAGATCGACGCGCACGGTCTCATGCCGATCCTCGAGCCCGAGATTTCGATCAAGAGTCCGGACAAGCCGGGGGCGGAAGCCACCCTCCTCGCGGAACTGACCAAAGGTCTCGATGCGTTGCCGGATAGCCGTCAAGTGATGCTCAAGCTGACCATACCGGACGTAGCGGACTTCTATCGTCCGCTGATCGAGCACCCGCGTGTCGCACGGGTAGTCGCGCTTTCCGGCGGCTACACGCGAGCCGACGCGTGCAAACGGCTCGCGTCGAATCACGGCATGATCGCCAGCTTCTCACGGGCTTTGATCAACGAGCTCAAGGCATCGATGAGCGACAGTGAATTCAACACGACGCTCGAGAAATCCGTCGACGAGATCTATCAAGCCTCCGTCGTCAAGGTTTGAAGCGGCTTTCAGGAGACGGCGCCTGGCGAATCGAGGCCCTGGTTCGCCGAACGTGAACGGGCTGCTTTGTCCGGCCTCATGGCCGGACAAAGCGCGCGGCCTGATGCTCCTCGAATTCTTCCTCGCACATTCGCGTAAAGCGCGACATGGCCCAACCACCGCTATCGATCCAACTTCGGCCTCTCGCCGCGACACGGCGAACGCTGCATCCTGCTTATTTTGGCGAGCAGCTTCAGACCGTCTTTTTACACTAATATCGGGGCGCTGGCGTCCGCTCCGAATAGCCAGCGTGCCGCCCAGTTCCGGAACCCCGAAGATGAACCGTTTGCCGCCGCTGCGCGCCCTCCAGGCATTCGATGCC
Organism: Paraburkholderia sp. RL17-347-BIC-D; assembly: GCF_046027915.1. NCBI lineage: Bacteria > Pseudomonadati > Pseudomonadota > Betaproteobacteria > Burkholderiales > Burkholderiaceae > Paraburkholderia > Paraburkholderia sp. RL17-347-BIC-D. Next base: position 427,236 of record NZ_JARESS010000001.1, on the reverse strand, counting down.
GTGGTTCGCAACAAGAATGTCGTCGCCGCCGCCGAATCACTGCACGTGACGCCCGGAGCAGTCAGTCAACAGATCCGCCAGCTCGAAGAATTCCTCGGCGTCGCGCTGTTCGACCGCGAAAGCACCGGCCTGCGCCCCACCGCGCTCGGCCAGCTCTACCACGAGCACGTGGCCCGCGGCTTCGAATGCTTTCATGCCGCGCACACGGCCCTGGAAGCGGCGCAGCATGGTCTTCACCTGACACTCAGCACGTTCCCTTCGGTTGCAACGCATTGGTTTGCGTCGCGGCTGGATAAGTGGCACACGCTATCACCCGGCGTGCGCGTCCACGTGGAGGCCACGGATCGCGAGCCGAAGCGCGGCGAAAGCAATTGGGATGTCCGTATGACGTACGGAACGCCGCCCGCGGACGGAGCCCACTACCGCCTCCTGTTCACCGACCGGGTGACACCCGTGTGCTCGCCGTCACTGCTGCGGGCGGACCACCCGATCGAGCAGCCCGCGGATTTGCTGCACTACCCGCTTGTCCATGTCGAGTGGGGCTGGAACGAGAGGTCGCCGCCGACCTGGGGCGACTGGTTGCGCGCAGCCGGCGTCCCCGTGCCAGACACACTGGCTCCGTTGACCTACTCGCTTTCGGGCATGGCCGTCGATGCGACGCTGCGCGGCAGAGGCGTGTCGCTCGGTCAGGGACTCTTCACCGCCGATAGCCTGACGCAGGGACTGCTGATCGCACCCTTCAGGATCTCGCTGCCCATGCCGTATCCGTACTACCTGGTGTGGCAACCCGGCGCGCTCGAGGCGCCGGACGCACGGCAATTCCTCGACTGGCTGACCGAGGAAGCCGCGCAGACGCAACGCGACATCAACGCGATATTTGGTTGACCCTTCATCACTACGGACACCGGGCGCACCGCTCGTGTTTTAGAAAAACTATAGAGGCTCCGCAGATTAAATGGTTTGTCGGCGTCTATGCGCCACCCTATGCTCGAAAGCGAATCCATGCGCATCAGCCATCGCTGTTTGCCGCTGCGTGCCTGCCGCATGGTTTCAGCTAACCAGCCAAATCATAGGGATCACGCATGAACATGAACACAGGGCACGATAGCCTGCGGGCTCGTCCAAAGCACATTAGCGAAGTGCTGCTCGGCGATGACGATATATCGATCGAGGAATTTATCGCGGTCGCAAAACATGGCGCGAAGGTTCGCTTCTCGCAGAAATATTGCGAGCGCGTGTCGCGCTCGCGCATGCTGGTCGAACGGTTTCTCGAGGAAAATCGCCTCGTCTACGGCGTCACCACCGGATTCGGCGACAACTCCACCCGCGTGATCCGGCCGGAAGAGGCCGAAGATCTGCAACGCAATATCGTGCGCTCGCACGCGGTCTCGGTGGGCGCCCCGCTGCCGCACGAGGTCGTCCGCGCGACTCAGCTCATGATCCTGAACAGCCTTGGAAAAGGCTATTCCGGTGTCACGCTCGACTTACTGCAGCAGATTGCGGAATTGCTCAATCACGGCATCACGCCGGTAGCGCCTGGTGACGGCTCGGTCGGCTACCTCGGACCCGAAGCGCACATGGCCCTCGTCCTGATTGGCGAAGGCGAGGCAACCTATGGCGATGAACGGATGAGCGGTCTGGAAGCGCTGCACAAAGCCGGCCTGAAACCTCATACCCTGCGTTGCAAGGAAGGGCTCGCGCTGGTCAACGGCACGACCTCGGTGACCGCAATCGGCATGCTCGCGCTGCATAACGCGCTGGAAGCGTCCAAGGTCGCCGACATTGCCGCTGCCATGTCCCTGCAGCCGCTCAAGGGCACAACACGCTCGCTCGACGCGCGCTACCACTCGGTCAAGAAACACCGGGACCAGTCCAACGCGGCCGACAATCTGCGACGAATTCTCGCCGGCAGCGCATTGACCGAACGCTTTGTCGATTACCGCTTGCAGGATACCTACAGTCTGCGAGCCATGGCGCAAGTCCATGGCGCCTCGAAGCGAGCCATCAATGATGCGCGCGAGGCCATTCTCGACGAGGTCGGTTCTTGCGGCGACAACCCCGTCATCTATCCCCACGAGGGCGACGGCCTCGCCATTTCAGGCGCGAATTTCGATGGCACGTTCGTTGGCATCGCGAGCGACCTCCTCTGCATCGCGATGACCAATCTCGCCAAAATCTCCGAACGCCGGACCGACCGGCTGGTGAACCCGCACTTCAGCGAACTGCCGGCGTTCCTCGCGCCGCGCCCCGGTCTGAATAGCGGCTACATGATCGTTCAGTACACCGCCGCGGGCCTGCTCGGAGAAATGCGTATCCTGTCTCATCCTGCGAGCGTGGATAGCGTATCGACGAGCGGCAATCAGGAAGACCCCGTGAGCTTTGCGTATCTTGCCGCGCGCAAGGCTTACGAGACGTCGCAGAAACTCCAGCATGTGCTCGCGATCGAACTGATGGTGGCGACCCAGGCTCTGGATTTCTTCGACCCGGCAGACGCCTCGCCTGCCACGGCAGCGGTCTACGCCCGGATCAGGCAGAAGGTGCCCAAGGTGGAGGACGATCGCTTCTTCCACCCGGACATGGTGCACATTCACGAACTGGTCACGCAGGGCGATCTGCTGAGCGTCGTCGAGAACATCACCGGCGCGCTGCACGAATAACTGCTCCACTAATGGCAAACGAGCCGTCGATTCCAGGGATATCGACGGCTCGTTAAAAACCAGTCAAGCCAAACTGCGTCTCGACCATAAATTCAGCTTCAGGGCGTGACGTCCGTTTTGAACCACTTCTGACTGAGCGTGTGCACCGTCCCGTCAGCAAGCGCCGCGGCAATTGCCTGATCGAACATGGCTTTCAGGTCCGTGTCGGCTTTGCGCAAACCGAGCGCTTCACCGTCCCCCCAGATTGGACCGCCGATCTTCGGACCGGTGAATCCCAACGTCGCGTTGGCGGGTTTCGACAAGGCGGACGCATAGTAGGATGCGTCGTCGAACGCCACGTCGATACGTCCCGCGATCAGATCGATGTCGTGTTCCGGAGCGTTCTTGTATTCGCGAATGCTCGCAATATCCTTGAAGTTCTCGTTGATGAATTTGCTGTAGACCGTCCCCGTGACGATCCCGATCGATTTGCCCTTCAAGCTGACGCGCAGCAGGTCGACGGCCGGCCTGTCAACTGCCGGATTGCCGGTCAGCTTGATGGGTACGGCGCCTGGCGGCAGCTTCGGCAGCACGCCCGACCCGACCGAGACAAAAGCGGCTGGCGTATTTGCATATGGCTTTGAAAAGGTGATCGCCTTCTTACGCTCGTCACTGATCGACAGGGCATCCATGATCACGTCGAATTTGCCGGAGTTCAACCCGGGAATCAACCCGTCCCAGTCTTGCGCGATCAGTTTGCACTGGACGCGCATACGCGTGCAGAGATTTTTCGCAAGCTCCGGTTCGAACCCATTCAGCGTGCCGTCCGGACGTGTCAGATTCCACGGTTCATAGCTGCCCTCGAGGGCAATGGTGACGGTCTTCCACTCCTTCGCGTAGCTGGTTGAAGAAAACGCGACGGCCATGACGGACGCCGCGCAAGCCACTGCCTTTACAACGTCCCGACGACTGAGGTTCATTTGAAGTCTCCCTGCCTATGGATTTGAATGCAAATACCCGTGCCGCTCACGCCAACTCGTCAAGCACCAACACGGATGAATTCGACCTCGATACGCACGGCAGGAAGCACGTCCCGGCCGCGCGTTCGTCATCGGTCAGATAGGTGTCGCGATGATCGGGCTCGCCCGCGAGAACGCGCATCATGCAAGTCCCGCACACGCCCACTTCGCACGACGATGGCAGGTCGAATCCCGCCTCGCGCAGAGACGCCAGCACGGTCTTGCCTGGCGGGACGGGTATTGCGTCGGTCCTGCCTTCGAGCCGTACCGAAAACTCGCGTTCGTCGCCGGCAACCGGCACCGCAGGGCCGAACGACTCCTGATGCACGAACGATTCGCCCAGCATGTCGCGGGCAAGGCCTACCGTCATCTCCATGAAGGCGGGCGGTCCGCAAACATAGAGATGCGTGTTGGGCAACGCGGCTGACAGCAGACCGGCAATACACTCGCGAGTCGCGGCTGGCGAGAGGCCGACGTGGATACGCGCGTGGTCCGCAAGAGGTAATCGTCCGAACTCCGTACGGAATACGACAGACGCGTCGCTGCGAGCAAAATAGGCGAGCGTGTACCGCTTTTGCGATGTCGCGAGCGCGTAGGCCATCGAGAGAATCGGCGTGACGCCGATTCCGCCGGCAATCAAAAGGTGCTGATCTGCCGTATCGCTCAAGGCAAACGCGTTGCGCGGCGTCCCGATCCGCATGCGCGTGCCGACCTGCGCGGCGCTATGCAGCCATGCGGATCCGCCGCGGGACGCGGGTTCGCGTTTGACGGCGATGCGGTACTCCGATGCGCTGGCGTCGGCGCCGCACAACGAGTACTGGCGCACCCGTCCATTCGGAAGATGAACGTCGATATGCGAGCCGGGCGCATACGCCGGCAACGCCGCACCGTCTGTACGGGCCAGCCGGAACACACGGATGTCGTCAGCCGCCGCGTTGACGTGAATGATGCGCACTTCAATCGTATCTGTACCGGCGCTCATCGCAGTATCTCCAGGGAAGTCACGAAACGACCTGTTGCGGAGCATGTTCGGCTTCGATCATCTTTTGCAGCATGCGGCGAAAACGCAGCGGCGCAGCGTCGGTTTCAATGTCCGTATTGGGCGTTCGCTTGTTCGTCATACCGTCATCGACCGCGGACAGCACGACCAGATCCTCATTGAAGGCGCTGATGAAATCGTCGGTGAGCGCGCGGTCTGTCGCTGCGCAATCAGGCCGGAAGTTGCGCACCTGAAACCAGAAGTAGCGACAGCTATGCCCGGTCACCGGCGTAACGAAGTTATATGAATCGAGCAGGAACACGTCCGGATGCAATTGCCCCTGCGGCGCGCCTGAATTCGCCGGTGCAATGATGTCGCGAATAATCGCGTGCGACGGATAGCGCACTTCATAATGCTGCAGCCGGTCGGCATGTCCGGCGAAGCTCACATACGGGCGGAAGAACGGCGCGAGTTCGCAGTCCAGCATCCATCGCGAGGCGAGCACGCCGTTATCGAGGACCGTCATCCTGACTGGTACATCCGCGGTGGCGACGTTACCCAGCGAAGTCTTGTGGACATACGTGACGTGAGACGGATCGAGCAGGTTATCCGTCATGTACTGATAGCCGCAGTTGACGTCCATCGCAGGACCGAGATTGACGCCCCACGCCGGATCGTCGTAGTGCGCAACGGTCAGTATTTCGTCGGGATCAGCCAACTCGGGGTTGCCCGTCCAGATCCAGACCAATCCGTAGCGTTCGGCTACCGGATAGCGTCTCACGCAGGCCTTCGGTGGAATCCTGGCAAGACCCGGCGCATGCACGCAAACGCCGTCGGGACCGAACTCCAGTCCGTGATAACCACAGCGCAGGTTGTCGCCCGTCACCTCGCCCATCGAAAGAGGCAGCTTGCGATGCGGGCACGCATCTTCAAGCGCGATCACCGCATGCTCCAAACCGCGATAGAGTACGACCGGCTCCTCCAGAATGATTCGCCTCACCGGCTTGTCTTCGATCTCGTCGCTCCAGGCAACGACATACCACGCGTTCCGCAAATACATTCCCTGCCCCCTTTCGTGTTCAATCAATCGTCCAGTGGGCAAAGAATAGGAACAACAGCAGCAGATCATCAAACGATTTGAACTACAGCCGAGGCTTAGTTTTTCTAAAGACACTCGCGAGGGCACTTCAATTCACTTGGTGCAACGCTTCCCGGCATGATGCTAAGTACTCTTAATATGTAAGGAGTTTCCCGAGGATTGACCGCTTCCGGATCAAAACCTCTTGCGGCAGATGTTTTAATTGTGCAGACTTGTCTATACAAATTTAATCGCGCAAGTCACTAAGGGATCAGTCATGAAATCACGTGCTGCAGTTGCATTCGGTCCAGGACAACCCCTGGAAATCGTCGAGATCGATGTTGCGCCGCCGAACAAAGGCGAAGTGCTGGTAAAGATCTCCCATACGGGCGTATGCCACACGGACGCCTTCACGCTCTCGGGCGACGACCCTGAAGGCCTGTTTCCCTGCGTGCTCGGCCATGAAGGCGCAGGCGTTGTCGTGGAAATCGGCGAAGGCGTCACCTCGGTCCAGCCCGGCGACCACGTGATCCCGCTTTACACCGCGGAGTGCGGCGAATGCCTGTTCTGCAAGTCGGGCAAGACGAACCTGTGCGTCGCCGTACGTGCCACCCAGGGCAAAGGCGTGATGCCGGACGGTACCACCCGCTTCTCCTACAACGGCCAGCCGATCTATCACTACATGGGTTGCTCGACGTTCAGCGAGTACACCGTGGTCGCCGAAGTCTCCCTTGCAAAGATCAATCCGGCTGCGAATCACGAACAGGTCTGCCTGCTGGGTTGCGGCGTCACAACGGGTATCGGCGCCGTGCACAATACCGCGAAGGTGCAGCCTGGCGACAGCGTCGCCGTGTTCGGACTCGGCGGCATCGGGCTCGCTGTCATTCAGGGGGCTCGCCAGGCCAAGGCCGGCCGGATCATCGCGATCGACACCAACCCTTCGAAGTTCGAGCTGGCGAAAGTCTTCGGCGCCACGGATTGCGTGAATCCGAAAGACCATGAAAAGCCGATCCAGCAGGTCATCGTCGAGATGACCGGTTGGGGCGTCGACCATTCATTCGAATGCATCGGCAACGTCAATATCATGCGTGCGGCGCTCGAGTGCGCACACCGCGGCTGGGGACAGTCCGTCGTCATAGGTGTTGCGGGGGTCGGTCAGGAAATCTCGACACGCCCGTTCCAGCTGGTGACGGGCCGCACATGGAAAGGCACAGCATTTGGTGGCGTGAAGGGCCGCTCGCAACTGCCGGGCATGGTGGAAGACGCCATGCGAGGCGATATTCAGCTTGCCCCGTTCGTCACGCACAGATTGCCGCTTGATCAGATTAACGAAGCATTCGATCTGATGCACGACGGCAAATCGATTCGCACGGTGATCAACTACTAGGACACGACTGTGCGCCGTCTTCGGTGCAACTTCATCGCGCCGATTTTCATTCAGAAACATTGGAGGTGACAGAATGAGTACCTTGACAATACACCCGTCAGTGGACGCCGGCGTCAAGAAGGGCACCCCCGGTTTCACCGGCGGCACGCTCCACTGCCAATGCCCGAGCGACAAAGTCGAAGTCCGGGTAGAGAGTAACGTCGCGCACAACCACATTTGCGGCTGTACGAAATGCTGGAAACCGGCTGGCGCAGCTTTCGCAATGATAGGCGTGGTGCCGCGCGACAAGGTCACGGTCACCGCTCATGCCGAGAAGCTCCAGATCGTCGACGAGAAAGCGGCCATCCAACGTCATGCCTGCAAGGCGTGCGGAGCGCACATGTATGGCCGGATAGAAAACCGTGACCATCCGTTCTACGGTCTCGACTTCATTCACGTCGAACTCTCCGATGAAAGCGGCTGGGAAGAGCCGCGCTTTGCGGCCTTCGTCTCGTCGGTAATCGAAGCTGGCGGCGCGAAACCGGAACAGATGGACGACGTGCGCGCACGGCTCACTGAGCTCGGACTCCCACCGTACGACGCGCTCAACCCGCCGTTGATGGACGCGATGTCCACGCATATCGCCAGGCGCACTGGTGTGCTGAAGTAGTGCAACTCAGGGCGGCTCGTCCGTACCGATCCGCCCATCCACGGGATTCGTAATGGAGCGGATAGCGTGGCAGCGATGCGGCATATGTGGCAGCCTTTAGCTGTCACGCACCGCATCCGATGCACGGGCTCAGGGGGCGTGCAACCGCGATCGCCAGTCGAAGCTCCGTAGCGACCTGCTGCGACAGAACCGCGAATACGCCGACGCAAAATGTCATACGTTTTCCGGGCAATCGTTCGCATGGGAAGGGTACGCCATGACGGGACTTCGTTTTCTTGCCGCCCTGCTGGTTGGGATCTCGGTGCTCTCGTCGTTGTCGCCGGCGCGAGCCGAGCCGGGACAGAGTGCGTCCGCTGCCGCACCCGCATCATCGCCCCCGGCCGCTGTCGCGAAAGCCCGCCGGTTGAACCTCGCGGTCAAACCGTGGACCGGCGACTTCGACGCGATGCTCGAGCGCCGCATGATCCGCTTTCTCGTGCCGTACAGCCGGACGCTGTACTTCGCCGACAAAGGTCGAGAACGCGGGTTGACCGCTGAACTCGCACGAGACTTCGAACGTTACGTCAACACCCGCTACGCCAGCCGGCTTGGCAAACGCCCGGTCACGGTCTTTCTGATTCCGACAACCCGGGACAAACTTCTGACGAACCTGCAGGCCGGTTTGGGCGATATTTCGGCGGGCAACCTGACGGCGACCGATGAACGGCGCAAGCTTGTCGACTTTGTTGCGCCGCGTGACCGCAAGCCGGTCCGCGAACTGATCGTGACCGGTCCTCGCGCTCCGGCTATCGCCACGCTGGACGACCTCGCGGGAAAGCAGGTGTATGTACGTAAGGTGACGAGTTACTACGAGAGTCTGACCGCGCTCAACGACCGGTTCAGGAAAGGAGGCAAGCCGGTCATGCAGATCACGCTGCTGCCCGACGCACTCGAAGATGAGGACATACTCGAAATGCTAAATGCGGGGATGCTCGGCATCGTGGTGGTCGACGACTGGAAAGCAAAGATATGGGCCCAGGTTCTGCCCAGAATCAAGGTCAGGGAGGATCTCGTGGTACGCAGCGAAGGCTATGTCGGTTGGGCGATCAGGAAAAACAGCCCGCAGTTGCAGGCTGCGGCGACCGATTTCTATAACGAGTTCGCCAAAAAGCAGGGTGTCATCGACTATCGGCTCGCACAGTTCATGAAGCGTATCAAGCAGGTCACTGATGCTTCAGGTGCTGCGGAGCGCAAGCGTTTCGAAGAAACACTGACCCTCTTCGAGAAGTATGGCAAGCAGTATGGCTTCGATCCTCTGATGCTGGCCGCCCAGGGCTATCAGGAATCGCAGCTGAACCAGTCGGCGCGCAGTCACGTTGGCGCGGTCGGCGTCATGCAGTTGATGCCGGGAACAGGCAAGGAAATGGCAGTCGGAAACATTGGTGTAACCGAATCAAACATCCATGCGGGCACCAAATACATGGATCGGCTGATGACACGCTACTTTCAGGACGCGCACTTCGATGACACCAATCGTGCATTGTTTGCGTTCGCGAGTTATAACGCGGGGGCCGCCAATATTGCCAGGATGCGCGCGGAAGCCACCGCACGTGGGCTGGATCGGGACAAGTGGTTCAATAACGTCGAGATCGTAGTCGCGGAGAAGATCGGCATCGAAACCACGACGTATGTGCGCAACATCTACAAGTATTACGCCGCATACCGCTTGATCGTCGATGCGCAGCAAACGCGCGACAAGGCGATTCGCAACATGCGTCCCGGCGGTTGATCGTTGCCGGTGCGCAGCCGACGTCCGAATGCTCGATGGCCTTGCGCGCGAATGACGTACATGGCCGCGTCTTGACCATCCAGGTCGCCGACATATGTTGCGCTGATGCCGAGCGTGGCCGTCACTTCTCGCAAGGTCGCAACGCCAGGCCTGAAGTTCTACATCTGCTCAGGCCTCACTTCGACCCCGGCCGACATGCAACCGCGCGGACTCGATCGGCCGGACGGATAGACACGCGGCGCTGGCGTGACGCTCGCCTCAAGCGGCGAGCGCGGCATCGACCGCGGCAACGTAGTGCCGAAAGCCAGCCTGCAGCAGCTCGATTCGCACGCGCCCGAGCTCGCTTCGCACGGCTTCGTCCGCGTGCTCCCGCAGGGTGCGCGCGAGCACGCGGCCGCGCGCCGCGAACAGCTCGGCCCAAGGCAGCGGTTCGCGGCGCGTGTAGTCCTCTAATGCCGTCACGTAGAGCAGCACGCCGGCCGGATCGCGGGCCGACAGCATCGCTTCGATGGCGTCGCGGTAGAACCAGAGGTGGTTGTGGCCGACCGCGCCGAGGCGCAGGAGATTCTCGCCTTCCACCAGCAGCCGCGCACGCTCGTCGTTCTCGTCGACCGCGCGGGCAAGAGCGCCCAGGACCTTCGGCCCGCAGAACTGCGTGCCGACTTCGCGCGAGATCGCGAGCGCCTCGCGAAGCGCTTTCACCGCTTCGCCGCGGCATCCATCGTCCAGCCATACGCGTGCCTGCATTTCCAGGTTCTGCGCTTCGAATCGGCGCGCGCCCAACTGCCGGATCACCCGCATTTCCTGCTCCAGATGAACCCGTGCAGCCTGCACATCGCCTAGCTCGTAACAGGCGAATACGCCGAGCGTCTCGCCCAGCAATTGCGCGCGCGGCTGCCCGATCAGCTCGGCGGCGCGCGCGGCGGCAACGGCGTCTTCGCACGCCTGCCGCGCGTCGTTCAGATAGATGCGGCTGAAGCCCTGCATCGAACGATTGGCGACTTCGATGCGGCCGAACCCGTGCTCGCGGCTCAAGGCCACGCAATCGCTGAAATGGCGGAACGCGGTCTGCATCCGCCCCTGCGCGTACGCGGCATCGGCGAGGCCGCCGAGCGCGCGGGCCTCCGCCTCCGGCAAGCCGAGGCGCCGCGCATAGGCGAGCCCGCGTTCGTGCTCGGCGCTGCAGGCATCGATCTTCCCGAGCGGAAAGAGGATGTTGCCGCGCAGATGGTGAAGGCTCGCGAGCTCAGCCACCCGGTCGTCGCGCTCCGCGATCCGCTGCGCCGCCGCGAGCAGGTCTAGCGCTTCGTCGAGACCTTCGCTCACGCGCAGGCCTTCCGCAAGCCCGAGCTGACAGCGGCACAGACTCGCGTCGTCGGGGGCGGCCGCCAGCGCCGCGCGATAGGTAGCGGTCGATCCCGCGATGTCGCCGAGGTCGCGCTGGAGCTCGCCCTTGCAACAGCTCAGGGCGTGCCGGTCCGCATCTGTCTGCGCGACCTCGAGGCCCCGCTCGGCGAGGCGCAGCGCGGCCTCGACCAGGTGGGCCGTGCGCTGCGCGCCCGCGGCCGCCAGATAGGCCCGCGGCGCGTGTTCGTCCTCGGCGCGGTCGAGATGCTGGGCGTGCAGCGTGGAGTCGCCGTGCGCGAACCAGTCGGCCGCGCAGCGGTGCAACTCGCGCCGGCGCGCGCGCAGCAGCGTCGAGTACGCGCTCTCCTGAATCAGCGCATGGGCGAACAGGAAGTCTTCGCCCTCCGGCAGGACGAGCGCATTGGCGAGCAGGCCGTCGCAGACGTAGCCGGGATCGTCGATGAGCCGCCGCAGCAACGCGATGTCGAAACGCTGGCCGATCACGGCGGCCGCCTGGAAGGCCAGGCGGTCGTGTGGCGCGAGCCGGTCCATCCGCGCGAGCACGAGGCTGCGGATCGAGGCGGGCACGGCGCTGCCGCCGCCCTCCTCCGCGTTGCGCAATAGCTGCTCGAGGAACAGCGGGTTGCCGCCCGCGCGCTCGATGCAGGCGCGCGCGACACGCTGCGTCGCGTCGATGAAGTTGCCCGCGAGGCTCAGGGCCTCGTCCTTTCGCAGCGGTCCGAGATCGATCGTCGCGAACGGGGTGTCCCGGCAGCGCGCGCGCCACGCCGCATCGATCGGATCGCCTTCCACGCGCGAGGTCGTCACGAGGAGGCCCGGGCCGTTCGAGATGCCCGACGCGAAAGCGGCGAAATAGTCGAGCACTTCGGGGTCAGCCCAATGCAGGTCTTCGACGACGATCAGCGTCGCCGCCTGCCTGCACGCGTCCTCGGTCAGTCTTGCGGCGAGCGCCTGCTTGCCGCGCTTGCGCGCGCCGTGGTCCATCGCGTCGTAGAGGGCTCGCCATTCGCCCGCGAGCGGGACATCGAGGAGATCGTGGAGAAACGCGAGCTGCTCGGCCTTGACGACGCCCTCAGCGGCGAGACGCGTGGCGGCGGCCTGGCGCGCGTCGCTCGATGCGCCGGCCGGCAGGCCGAGCAGGCTGCCGACGATCGCGTGCACGGGGTCCTGCCCCTTGCCCACGCCGAAATCGAGCACGAGGCCCCGATGGATGGCGAAGCCCTGCGACTGCGCGTAGCGGCGCATCTCGTCGACGAGACGCGTCTTGCCGATGCCCGCTTCGCCGCGCACCAGGACCACGTGGCCGGCCCGCCTCGCGATGCACGCGTGGACGATACCGTGAAACTGTTCGAGCTCCGCCTGGCGTCCGACGAAAAGGCTCTGGCTCGCCTTCGCCGATTCGCTCGCGATGGCGCGCAGCCGCCATGCCCGCACCGGCGTATCGATGCCCTTGAACCGCTGCTCACCGATCGCGTCGCAGACAACGGCATCGCCGAGCGCGCGCGCCACGTCATCGGAAAGCCAGGTCTCACCGGCCGCCGCCGCGGTCTGGAGCCGTGCGGCCAGGTTCACCGGATTGCCGGTCACGGTGTAGTCCCGCGCGTCGACGCAGCCTAGCGCGCCCGCGACCACCTCGCCGCTCGCAATGCCGACATGTGCCTGCAACGTCCGCCCCGCTTGCGCGCTCAACTGGGTCAACGCGTCATGGATGTCGAGCGCCGCGCGGGCCGCGCGCAGCGTGTCCGTCTCGTGCGCGCGGGGAGCGCCGAACAGCGCCATCACCGCATCGCCGATGTGCCTGTCGGTCGTGCCGCCATAGGCGAGCACGATGCCGTCGACGAGCGCCGTGTAGCGGCCGATCAGCGCGCGCAGTTCCTCCGGATCGAGCGTGCGCGACAGCGCCGTGAAGCCGCAGAGATCGGCAAAGAGGATCGTGACCTGCCTGCGTTCGTCCGCAGGGGTGTCCACGGCGAAGGGCGCCCGCGCCGCCGGCTGGCCCGCGGTCGCCGAGTCCCGCGCGGCGGCGGCGAGGATGCGTTTGCGGTGGCCGAGCGACTGCACCCCGAGCTCCTTCAGGTCGCCATCGGTCAGCTGCGCGAGCAGCGACAGATCGATGTCGTTTGCCGCGAACGCTAGCGCGTACTGCTCAAGTCCCAGGACGTGCAGCCATTGCTCGATATCCATGTTCGCCGCCTGCATCCAATGCCGGGCGGCGCGCGCCACTCTGCCGCCCGGGTCCGCTTCCGGCTCCTTCCCATGGGCTCAAAGCGCAGACGAAAAGCGCGCGCCGCTTGCCGATGCGAATGGCCCCGAGCCTGTCGGGGATCGTGCCGATGAATACCCAGTGTAGGCGTCCGCCACGGCCCGCGTATGCGTTTGACAGGCTTTCGATCGAGGACGGATACTGGACGGCTCCCTATCGCGCCTCCGCATTCCACCGGGAATTCACGTGAAGCCGGGCAAGACCGTTTCCGTCTCCAACGTCCCGCCACGCTCGCGCGTCGCGGGGCTGCCCGGCGATCTGGCGGCCGGGGCGGTATCGGCGCTCGTCATGCTGTGCTACGCGATGAGCCTCGGCACGATGATCTTCAGCGCCGATCTCGCCCGCTACGCGATGCTCGGCGTGCCCACCGCGCTCGTCAGCTGTGTCGTCACGGCGCTGGTGATTTCCCTGACGAGCTCGATGCGACTGAACATCGGCGGCCCCGACAGCAATGCGGCGGCGTTTCTCGCGGGTGTGGCGGCAGGCGTCGCGAGCAGCGTGCGCGCGGATGGCGGCTCCCCGCAAACTCTCCTGCTGACCGTGCTGATCGCGATCGCGCTCTGTTCACTCGTGACCGGCATCGTGCTCTACGCGATCGGTTCGTCGAAGCGCAGCCGCTCGCTGCAATTCCTGCCTTACCCGGTCCTCGGCGGATTCCTCGCCGGCACGGGCTATCTGCTCCTCGCCGGCGCGTTCCGCGTGCTGACGGGCGAGTCCTTGCAATGGCAGACGCTCGTGCTGTTGACGCATCTTCACTGGCTCGCGTGGCTCCCCGCGCTCGTCGTAGGGGTGCTGGCCACCATCCTGATGCGCACCTGGAAGCACGTCGCGGCGCTGCCGCTTACGCTCGCCTTCGGGATCGTCCTCTTCTACGTCCTGCTGCGCGCCGCGGGCCTTTCGATCGACGAAGCGCGCGGCATGGGGCTGCTGCTGCCGCGCGTGGCGCTGCGGCTCTCGGGGTTTCCGGAGCTGCACCTGACAGCGCAGCTCGCGCAGGGTGGCATCGACTGGTCGGCGATCGCCGCACATCTTCCGGAGAGCCTCATCGTCACGTCGGTCTCGGCTGTCACGATCCTGATGAATTCGACGGCAATCGGCGCGGCGACGGGCGAGGAAGTCGATCTCAATCGCGAGATGCGGGCCGCGGGCCTCGCCAATCTCGCGAGCGGGCTTCTGGGCGGAATGGTCGGCTACCAATCGTTCAATCGCTCGATGCTCAACGCGCGCGTTGGCGCGACGAGCCGGCTGGCGGGCGTGTTCGCGTCGCTCGCGTGCCTCGTCGTGCTTGCCGCGTCGCCCGGTCTCGTCGCGCTCTTTCCCGTGCCGGTGCTCGTCGGCCTCCAGCTTTTCATGGGGCTGCGCCTCCTCGTGCAGTGGCTTGTCGGCGCCTATGCGAAGCTCAATTGGTACGAGTACCTGCTCGTGCCCGTCATACTCGGCACGATCGCGGCCTGGGGCGTGATCATCGGCGTGGTCGCGGGCGTCGTCGCCGCCTGCGTGATGTTCACGCTGCTCTACGGGCGGGTTAGTTGCATACGCATGGAATTCGACCTGCTCACCCGGACATCGAATGTCGAGCGCAACATCGAGGAGACCGAATCGCTGTGCGGACTCGGCGCACAGGTGTGCGGAATGTGCCTGCAAGGGTTTCTCTTCTTCGGCACGGCCAACTCGATTCTCCACCGCATACGCGAGCGGCTCGCCGCGCGCGAACCGGCGTCGGTCCGATTCGTCGTGCTCGACTTCGCGTCGACCCAAGGCATAGACGCGTCGGTATCGATCAGCTTCGTCAAACTGCGGCAGCTCTGCGCGGCGACCCACGCAGACTTGATCTTGACCGCGCTGCCGCCGCACTCGCGCGATCTGCTGACTAAAACCGGCACGCTCAATCTGCGGATTCGTGAATTCGACACGCTCGATGCGGGCCTGGAATGGGTCGAAGACCAACTGCTCGCCTCAAACGCGCTGGCGCCGAAACGCGGTGACGACCTCCACGCGATGCTCGCGCGGCATTTCACGGCCAGCGCGCTGGACACCCTGTCCACCTATCTCGAAGTGCATGAGTTGCTAGCCGGCCAGCCGCTGTTTCGTCGCGGGGAGCCGGGCGACGCACTCTACATCATCGAACGCGGGCGGGTCGCGGTTTCGCTGCCGCTCGGCAACGGGCGGTCGGTGAGGCTGCGCGCTTCCGGCCCGGGCACGGTCGTCGGCGAAATGGCCGTGTACACGCAGCAGCCGCGCAGCGCGGACGTGTTCGCCGAGATGCCGACGCGCGTGCGCAGGCTGTCGCTGGCCGCGCTCGTTGCGCTCGAGCAAGACAACCCCGCAGCCGCGCAGCAGTTTCATCGCTTTCTGGTGAAGGTCATCGCGTCGCGGCTCACCCTCGCCACCGAGGCTCTGCGCGCGGCCTATTGAGCGGTGGGCGGGAACGGTGTTCGGGTAATTGGCGTGGCGCTTCGGAGGCGACCGACGCGCGGTCGGAGTGTATAGCGAGGCGTGTAGCGATGACACGAGAAGCGTGCTTAAGCGGCGAGAGTCCGCTATCCGATGGTACGTGACGCTTGAATGCCCACCACCAGACATGATTCTGGCGAAGACCCCGACGGACTGCGCGCTGCCCGCCTCAGAGCGCCAGGCCATCGGCTCAGCAACGGCGCAGAAACCGCACTTGTCCGGTGACTCCGAAGGCGGTTGCCGCTGTGCCAGTCCATACGTTCGTATCATGGGAATCCGGCCGTCTTGGCACTACGCTTCCTAGTGAAGCGTTCATCCTGGACGCTGGCGCTCTTCGCTATTGAGAACGCCTCACACCAGGCGGTCCCTATGGGTCCTCTCCAGCTTGTTTCGATTGTCGACGACGACGAGTCGGCCCGCCTCGCCACCGAAAGCCTGGTGCACTCGTTGGGGTGGCCGACGCGTACCTTCGATTCGGCCGAGGCATACCTGCAGTCGATGCCGCCGGCGGGCACCGCCGGGACGGGGTGCCTGATTTCCGATGTGCGCATGCCCGGCATGTCGGGCATTGAGATGTTCGAGCACCTGCTCGCGCTCGGCGCTGCGCCGCCGACGCTCCTCATGACAGCCTTTCCCTCCGATGCGCTGCGCGCGCGGGTGGCCGCGACCGGCGCCTTGGCCCTGCTCGAAAAGCCGCCCGACGCCGCCACGCTCGAGCGCCATCTGACGCGTGTGCTCGGCACACCATGATCGAAAACCGTCGCCGTCGCCGTCGTCGCTTGCGTCTCGGGTGAGCGTGACGTGAGGCGTTCGCGAGACTCGTGACAGCGCCTGGTGACGACGTGGCTCTACGCCGCGTGCCCCCGCGTGAGATGGCCGGGTTCACCCTGCGATCAGACCGCGCTCGCTACGAGCGCAGCACCTCAGTGCTCGCCTGCGCGCTCTTCCTGGTCGGCAGCGTGAAGCGGAAGACAGCGCCGTGCGGCTCGTTCGGCGCGGCTTCGAGCCTGCCGCCGTGCGTCTCGACGATGGACCGGCTGATTGCGAGGCCCATGCCCATGCCCTCGGCCTTCGTCGTATAGAACGACTGGAACAGGCCGTTGAGGTGGCCGGGGTCGATACCGGTGCCCGTGTCGCGTACCTCGACCATGGCGGTGTCCGGGTCGGCCCTGGCTGTGCTGATCGTCAGCTCGCGCGGCCTGCCGTGCACGCCGGTCATCGCTTCGATGGCGTTGACGATCAGGTTCATCAGCACCTGTTGCAGCTGCACACGGTCACCCTTGACGAGGCGGACGTCATCCGAAAGATCGTTGCGCAAGCCGACGCCGTTGCGCAGCAATTCGGGGCGCGTCAGCGCCACGACTTCGCCGACAGCTTCGTTGAGATCCCAGTGCTCGATGCGTGGCGGTACCTTCTTGACGAGCGCGCGTACGCGGCTCACCACCTCGCGGGCCCGGTTGGCGTCCTTCTCGATGCGCGTGAGCGCCTGCCGGACTTCCTCGAGCACCGGCGGCCGGGCATCGAGCCAGCGCAGGCCCGCGTTCGCACTCGTGACGACGGCGGCAATCGGCTGATTGACCTCATGGGCGATCGACGCGGTCATTTCGCCGACCACCAGGACGCGGTTCAGTCGCGCGAGATCGGACTGTGCCTGCTGCAGCGCCTCCTCCATCCGCTTGCGTTCGCTGATGTCGATGTTGGTCTCCAGGATCAGCGCGGGTTGTGCGGCATTGTCGCGCTGGAGCGACCAGCGGCTCGTTACGACGACGGACGTGCCGTCCGCCTTGCGGTTGATGAGCTCGCCCTCCCAGCGGCCTTCGCGCAGCAGCCTGGTCATGATCTGCTCGAGCGGCGTGACGAACGTCGTTTGCAGGAGCGTGGGCGCGACAGCGCCGAGCGCCTCGGCGCCCTTGAATCCATACAACTCCTCGGCGCCGCGATTCCAGTAGAGGATCTTGCCGTCCATGTCGCGCGAGAAGATGGGGTCGTGCGTCAGGTCGAGGAGATTCGCCTGATTGCGCAGCGTCGATACCGTTTGCTGCGCGTGCAAGGCCAGGGCCGTCACGACGCCGATCGTCACGATGCTGATGAACTCGTTGATGAGGGTCTCCACGCTCGGGCGGGCGGGCGGCGCGAGCGCCCAGCTCAAGACCGTGAGCGCCACGCAGCCGAGTCCGACAAGCACGACGTTTCGCGGCTTGCAAAAGCGCGCGGCGATTAGCACGACGACCACATAGAGCGTCGCGACGGCGATGTCGAGCAGCGTGGCCGTATCGGCGATGAAGATGACCGCCGCCAACGCGGCGGTCGCGACAGCGAGTGTGACGGTGGTCTTGCGCGGCGAGCGCCTTTCGTCTGTCATCCCGGCTCCAGCTCGATGCGTTTGATCGGCACACTGGTGTGCAGCGTGGGCGACTCACGCTTGCGCATCTCCCCCGGCATCTCCCGGCTGGGAAAAAACCAGGCAAGCGAGTTAAGTATAGGAATGTTGACTATCTCCTTACAAGCGGAGCGTTGCCGTGCCTGGCACTGGCGCGCTGGCGCTCTGCTCTCGCGCGTATTTCGATCCGATCTTTCTGCGCCGCATCGCTATCCGCGCTTGAAGATGGCTCGGGTCGCGGGGCGAGGTCCGGCGTGACGCGCTCTTGCGGTGTGCGCGACATCAGCGGCCAACAACGCTGGGGCGCAAGGCCAGCGACGACGCGCACGAGGACAGCTACGCGGTCCATGGTATGCGCGCCGCAATTCGCATCGATGCTTCAGTTTCCGAAGCAATCGGCGACAACGGCAATCAATGCCGCCACGACCCATGTGGCAACTCCACGTCCCGCTGTGCCGCGGCTAATCCCTCCAGCATGCCGGCGCGGTCGAACGGAATGCAATACACCGGCTTGGCGCGCTCGAAGCGCCAACTGTCTGCCAGCGCGCCGGCATCGACGGGATCGAAACCGAACTGATCCAGCAACCCGCTCACGACGCGTTTGGCGTGCTCGTCGTCACCGGCAAATGGCAGCGCGCGGCGCTTCGGCGTATGAGGCGCTGAGCCATCGGTTTCGAGATCCCTCGCCAGAATCGCGTTGAAGGCTTTCACCACGCGAGCGCCAGGCAAGGCGGCGGCAAGCATCTGGCTGGTGGTCGTGGCGTGACTGTCGAGCGCCTCGATCCGGCCGTCGCGCTCGGGATAGTGATTGCACGTGTCGATCACGATCTTGCCCTCCAGCGCCGCTGCCGGCAGCGCGCCGATGTTGCCGAACGGCACGGCGACCACCACCACCTCGCCGAACGACGCCGCCTGTTGCGCCGTACCGAGCGCGCACCCTATCGCCGCAGCCGTGCTGATCAGCGTCCGCGGGTCGCGGGAATTGCTGATCATGACTTCGTGACCGTTCTGCTTCGCCAAAGTCGCCATCGCGCGGCCGATAAAGCCCGCGCCGAGAATGCCTATCTTCATGTTTCACACTCCATGCATGTCTGAGGATCGCTCCGTCGAGCACCCGCCCGACGGTGAGAACCACTATGATTCAAAACTTCAACGGAATAAATGTCCGCGATTCGATGACTGTCGAAAGCAGGAGTGGGGAATCATGGATCGGCTGACCAGCATGGCGATCTTCGTCAAAACGGCGGACAGCGGCTCGTTCGCCGCGGCGGCGCTCGCGTTCGGCATCTCGTCGCAAATGGCCGGCAAGCATGTCAGCACGCTCGAAGAGCGCGTCGGCGCCCGTCTGCTGAACCGCACCACGCGCCGCCAGAGCCTCACCGAGATCGGCCAGATCTTCTACGAGCGCTGCAAGGCGCTGCTGGCCGACGCCGCGGCGGCCGAGTCGGTCGCCCAGGAACTGTCGGCGTCGCCACGCGGACGCTTGCGTATTACCGCGCCTGTCACGTTCGGCGCCTGCTGTCTCGCGCCGATGATCACGCGCTATCTGAAAGCGCATCCTCAGGTGCGAGTCGAGTTGACGCTGACCGACCGCTTCGTCGATCTGATCGACGAGGGTTACGAGGCTGCGATCCGCCTCGGCGCGCTGTCGGATTCGTCGCTGATCGCGCGGCCGTTGATGCCTTACCGCCTGGTCGCCTGTGCGTCGCCCGGCTATCTGGCGGAACGCGGCGAACCGCGCACGCCGCAAGAACTGACGGCGCACGAGTGTCTGAGCTTCCTCTATACGAGCATGCCGGCCGACACCGAATGGCGTTTCGCCGACGCTCAGGGCGAGCACGTGGTGCCGATTGCCGGCCGCTTCGAGGCCAATGACGTGAAGGCGCTGCTGGCCGCCGCGCTCAACGGCGGCGGCGTGATGCTCGCACCCGAAGTGGCGGTCAGGGATGAACTCGCGGCCGGCCGCCTCGTGCGCTTGCTGTCCGGCTATGAGGCCACCGCGCGGCCGATGCATCTGGTATTCCCCGCCAGCCGCGTCACGCCGAAACTGCGCGCGTTCATCGACCAGGTCGTGGCCGAATTCGGCCCGCACAACGCGTGAACAACGCGCAAAAGAGCCGCACGCAAATGCTTGCCACATGCCCGTGACAACCGGCCAATCTCGCCGCATTGCCCGCTAGAATGGCCGGCTTTGCCCGCTTCGGGCGCGCCACAAGGCAAAATACGGGTTTCGCGCGCGCAAACCGCGCCGCGCATCCGGCCAAATCAGATGCCGGCGGCACGCACGCGGCCGGCCTTCGCAAACACGCACGACGACGGCCCGCCCAAGCCCGGCGCGGCTTGGCGGCCAATCGCGTGCGGCGCAGCCAGGACAGCTCGTCCTTTAACAGAGCACCTCAGGAGCATTTATGACCGATTCGAACCCATCCTTCCTCGGCAGGATTTCCCTGGCCGTGGGCACGTTTTTCCGCATTCTCGGCGACGGCGAATTCGCCGCCGGCGTTTTGCGTTTGCGTGACGGCGGCGTGACCGCCAGCGCCGCGCCCGCCCCGGCTCCCGCTCCGGCACCCGCACCGCAGCCGCCCGTGCTGAAGGAAGCGAGCCCCGACGCCGCGTTGCAACTGCTCGGCCTGCTGCAACGTGACGCGCGCTTCATCGATTTCGTAGAGGAAGACATCAAGAGCTACAGCGACGCCGACATCGGCGCGGCGGCGCGCCTCGTGCACGACGGTTGCCGCGCGACGCTGCGCGAGCACTTCACGATCCGCCCCGTGCGCGACGAAGCCGAAGGCAGCCGCGTCACGCTGGCCGAAGGTTTCGACGCCGCTTCGATCCGCCTGACCGGCAATGTCGTCGGTAAGGCGCCGTTCAACGGCAGCATCAGCCATCGCGGCTGGCGCGTCGACGAAGTGCGTCTGCCGAAACTCACGGACAGCCACAACGCGAAAGTGATCGCACCGGCTGAGGTGGAGCTATGAGCGACGCACGCCAATCACGCTACGCCATCGGCATCGACCTGGGCACCACGCACTGCGCGCTGTCCTACGTGGACACCACCGCCAGCGACGGCGAAAAGACCGCGCAAGGCGTGCTGCCGATCGCGCAACTCACCGGCCCCGGCGCGATCGACAACCTCGATCTGCTGCCCTCGTTCCTCTATCTGCCGCATCCGGACGAACTCGCCTCGGGCGACCTCTATTTGCCGTGGACCGGGCAGCGCGAATTCGCGGTCGGTGAATTCGCCCGCAGCCGCGGCGCGGCCACGCCGATCCGGCTGGTGTCGAGCGCGAAGAGCTGGCTGTGCCATCCAGGCGTCGACCGGCGCGCGGCGATTTTGCCGAACGACGCGCCGCCTGAAGTCGCGCGCGTCTCGCCGCTCGAAAGCTCGGTGCGTTATCTGACGCATTTGCGCGAAGCCTGGGACCACGCGCATCCCGATGCGCCGTTCAGCGAGCAGGACATCACGGTGACGATCCCCGCATCGTTCGATCCGGCCGCGCGCGAGCTGACCGCCGAAGCCGCCGAGGCCGCCGGCTTCGGCCGCATGACGCTGCTGGAAGAACCGCAAGCTGCGCTGTATAGCTGGATCCAGAAGAGCGGCGGCGACTGGCGCAAGCAGGTCAAGGTCGGCGACATCATCCTCGTGGTCGATGTGGGCGGCGGCACGACCGACCTCTCGCTGATCGCCGTGATCGAGCGCGAAGGCAATCTCGAACTGCATCGCGTGGCGGTCGGCGAACACATTCTGCTCGGCGGCGACAACATGGACCTCGCGCTCGCGCACGTGGTCGCGCGCAAGCTGGCGGCACAAGGCACCCAGGCCGACGCGTGGCAACTGCGCGCGCTCACCTATGCATGCCGCTCCGCCAAGGAAACGCTGCTCAGCGATCCAGCCACCGACACCGTGCCGCTCGTCGTGCCGAGCCGCGGCTCGAAACTGATCGGCGGCTCGATCCGCACCGAGCTCACGCGCGCCGAACTGACCCAGACGATCCTCGAAGGCTTCTTCCCGCAGGTGGACAGCGCCGCGCGTCCGGTGAGCCGCGCGCGTGCCGGTCTGACGCAGCTCGGCCTGCCGTATGCGCAGGACGCGGGCATTACACGGCATCTGGCGGCGTTCCTCGGTCGTCAAGTCGGCGCGCTGGCTGAACTCGCAGGCGTGAGCGGCATCGCGGCTGCGGAGAATGCGAGCTTCCTGCATCCGACGGCGGTGCTGTTCAACGGCGGCGTGTTCAAGTCGCCGCTGCTGGTCGAACGCGTCATGAGCACGCTCAACAACTGGCTCGCCGCGGAAGGCGCGGCGCCGGCACGGCTGCTCGAAGGCGCCGATCTCGATCTCGCCGTGGCGCGCGGCGCGGCCTATTACGGCTACGTGCGACGCGGCCGCGGCGTGCGGATTCGCGGCGGCACGGCACGCGCGTACTACATCGCGATCGAATCGGCGATGCCCGCCGTGCCCGGTCTCGAGCCGCCCATCCAGGCGCTGTGCGTCGCGCCGTTCGGGATGGAGGAAGGCACCGATGCCGAACTGCCCGCGCAGGAATTCGGGCTGGTGGTCGGCGAGCCGGTGCACTTCCGTTTCTTCGGGTCGTCGGTGCGTCGTCAGGATCAGGTCGGCACGCTGCTCGATTTCTGGGGCCCGGAGGAATTGCAGGAACTCGAAGAGATTCAGGCGACGCTGCCCGCCGCCGGCCGCACTGCCGGTGAAGTCGTGCCGGTGAAGCTGCATGCGCGCGTCACCGAGGCGGGCACGCTCGAACTCGAAGCCGTGCCGCGTGGCACCGACGAGCGCTGGAAAGTCGAGTTCGACGTGCGCGGCAACGCGAATGCATGATTGAGATGAAGCGGTACAGCGTCGGTATCGATCTCGGCACCAGCAACACGGTGCTCGCCTATGCGGAGGCGGGATCGCAGTCGATCAGCGTCTTCGAGATCGAGCAGGTGGTGAGTCCCGGCGAAGTGGCCGCGCGGCCGCTTCTGCCCTCGGTGCGCTATCACGCGGCGCTAGGCGAACTGAACGACGGCGATCTGCAATTGCCGTGGTCCAGTGCGAATCAGACCAACGCGCAAGCGGACGCGCAGCCGGTCGTGATCGGCCGGCTCGCGCGTGTGCTGGGCGCTCAGGTGCCTGGCCGGCTGGTATCGAGCGCGAAGAGCTGGCTCTCGCATGCGTCGGTGGATCGCACCGCGCCGATCCTGCCGTGGGGCGCCGCCGACGACGTCCGCAAAGTCTCGCCGGTCGAAGCCAGCGCGAGCTATCTGGCGCACGTGGGCGCGGCCTGGAACCAGCGTTTTCCGGACGCGCCGCTCGAACGCCAGGACGTGGTGCTCACGGTGCCGGCGTCTTTCGACGAAGGCGCGCGAGCGCTCACCGTGGAAGCCGCCCGCATGGCCGGCCTGCACAACCTGAAGCTGCTGGAAGAACCGCAAGCGGCGTTCTACGACTGGCTGTTTCATCATCGCGAGCGGCTGGCAAGCGAACTCGCGGACACGCGGCTCGTCCTGATCTGCGACGTCGGCGGCGGCACCACCGACCTCACGCTGATCGAAGTCAGCCTGCGCGACGGCGAGCCGCAGCTCACGCGAATTGGCGTGGGCAATCATCTGATGCTTGGCGGCGACAACATGGATCTGGCGCTCGCCCATCTGGTGGAAGCGCGGCTGCCGGGCGCGAACCCGGCGGGCGAACGCACGCGCCTGTCGGCGGCAAGCCTGTCGCAACTGGTCGAGCGTTGCCGCAATGCCAAGGAACAGTTGCTCGGCCCGCAGGCGCCCGACTCCACCTCGATCACGCTGCTCGGCGCCGGCTCGAAGCTGATCGGCGGCGCACGCACGGCGCAGGTCACGCGCGAGGAAGTCGAGCGGATCATCGTCGACGGCTTCTTTCCGGCGGTGGCGTCGCATGAACGGCCGGGCAGACCGCGTGGCGCGATCGTCGAGTTCGGCCTGCCCTATGCGACCGATGCCGCGGTCACGCGTCATATCGCGGCGTTTCTAAGCCGCTTCGCCGCGCAGTCGCGTAAAGCGCTGGGCGCCGGGTCATCGGGTTCACCAGACGAAGACGCGTTGCCGGTGCCCGACACACTGCTCTTGAACGGCGGCGTGTTTCGAGCCGAAGCGCTCACGCAGCGTCTGGCCAGCACCTTAGGCACGTGGCGCGGCGACGCGCTCAACGTGCTGCATAACGACAATCCCGATGTCGCCGTGGCACGCGGCGCGGTCGCCTATTCCCTCGCGCGCGCGGGCAACGCGCCGAAAATCGGCGGCGGCGCGCCGCGCAGTTACTTCCTCGTGCTCGACGAGACCGGCGACGGCAAGCAAGATGCCGAGCCCGTGCAACGCGGCATCTGTCTGCTGCCGCGCGGCACGGAAGAAGGCCACGAGATCCTGATCGCGGATCGCACCTTCGCGCTGCGGCTCGGGCATCCGGTGCGGTTTCACCTCGTGTCGTCGAGCGCGGATACGGTGTATCAACCAGGCGAGTTGATCGATCTCGCCGGCGGCGACTTTGTCCGCTTGCCGCCGATCGCGACCATCGTGCAGCCGCGCGGCGCGAGCAGCGCGCGCGAGACCGCGGTGCAGATCGCGACCTCACTGACCGAAGTGGGCACGCTCGAAGTCCACTGCATCGAACTCGACAACCCCGCGCAGCGCTGGCTGCTCGAATTCCAGTTGCGCCGTGAAGGCGCGCAAGTGAACCTGGCGGGCGACGCCGCACCGGCCCGTCATCCGGCGCTCGACCAGGCGATCGAACACATCGACCGTTGCTTCGGCTCGCGCGCGCAGAAGGTCGATCCAAAAGAAGTCAAGCGCCTGCGCTCGCAACTCGAACAACTGCTAGGCTCGCGCGAAAGCTGGAACAGCGCGTTGCTGCGCGAACTGTTCGGCGCGCTGTGGGAACGCGCGCGACGTCGGCGCCGCTCGGCGGATCACGAGCGCCTCTGGCTGAATCTGGCCGGCTATTGCGTGCGGCCGGGCTTCGGTTATCCACTCGACGAATGGCGCGTCGAACAACTCTGGTCGCTCTTCGACGACGGCATCCAGTACGTCAACGAGAGCCAGGTCTGGTCGGAATGGTGGACGCTCTGGCGCCGCGCCGCCGGCGGACTCGACGAGAGCGCGCAATTGCGCGTGCTCGACGCGATGGCGTATCTGCAAGGCGCCGCGCAATCGCGTCACAAGCTGCCGTTCGACGTGGCGAAAACCGGCTTCACCGACATGGTTCGGCTAAGCGCATCGCTCGAACGGATTCCCGTCGAGCGCAAGATCGAGCTCGGCGAATCGGTGCTGATGCGTCTGAAGAAACCCGCTGAAAATCATCAGAGCTGGTGGGCGGTCGGCCGTATCGGCGCACGGCGGCCGTTTTACGGCAGCGCGCATAGCGTCGTGCCGCCTGAGATTGCCGGAGCATGGCTTAACGCAATCCTCGCGCTCGACTGGAAGAAGGTCGATCCTGCCGCGTTTGCCGCCGTTCAGATCGCTCGCATGACCGGCGACCGCTCGCGCGACTTGCCCGAAGACTTGCGTCTTGCGGTAGTGCGCCGGCTCGAAGCGGCCAACGCGCCGCGCGCGTGGATCACCATGGTGAGCGAGAGCGTCGAGCTCGATAACGCCGACGAAGGCCGCGTGTTCGGCGAGTCGCTGCCGGCGGGACTGAAGCTGATCGCGAATTAAGGCTCGCGCGACTTGGGCAGATCGAAACTCAGTACGGCTTCCGCCGCGAGCGTGTCTTGGCGATTTTTGAGGCTCTCCGCAAGCAGGTCGCGGAATATGAGCAGTCTGTCAGCGCCGTGCTGCGCGCGAAATTCGTTCAAGACTTCGGCGATGGCGGCCTGTTGCGTCGCCGGCGTCAACGTGCTGGCAATGTACGAACTGCCGCGCGCCAACTCCATCATGTAAGTGGTTCTGCAGAGTGCCTTCTCTGTCTCTCGAGCGGATTTTCGTCCGTTACGCATCGTTTTTTTTCTCGGTTGTCTTTTTCGTTGCGCGTACAACCAGCAGCTCTCATCTGCCGGCGAGGCCAAGCGTTCTTGTGCTTCGGCCTGACGCAACCATCTCCTTCTATCTGAGCAGTTGAACCTTAAGAGAACCTTATGCGTGACGGATAAACGCTACGCGGACGCATTGATTGGATACACGCCACCGATTCGCTTGATGCGTATCGGTATGTTTTTCTGAATGCGCGTGGCGCGTTGCCTCTTCACATGCAAAAAAGGCCGGAAAAACCGGCCTTTCGTATGACGACTCGACGATTGCCTGGTAGTACTACACCTGAGCCATACCACCGTCGACAGCCATTTCGATCCCCGTGATGAAGCTCGCGTCGTCGGAAGCGAGGAACGAGACGGCCTTGGCGATCTCGTCCGGTTCGCCGACGCGCCCAAGCGGCGTGGTCTCGCTGGCCTGCCGGCTGAAGGCGTCGATTTGCTCGTCGCTCATACCGAGTTCGGATTTGTAGGCCGGCGTGACCACTACGCCCGGCGCCACCACATTGACGCGAATCCCGCGGCCCTTCAGATCGGTCGCCCATGTGCGGGCGAATGAACGCAGCGCGGCCTTGGTCGCGGCATACACGCTGAAGGCCGGCATACCCTTGCTTCCGGCGATCGAACCCGTGATGACGATCGCGCTGCCTGGCCGCATCAACGGCAAGGCATTCTGCACCGTGAACAGCGTGCCTTTGACGTTGATGCCGAAGTACTTGTCGAACTGCGCCTCGGTAATCGCGCCGAGCGGTGAAAACTCGCCGCCGCCCGCATTCGCGAACAGAATGTCGAGCCGGTCGTGAGCGGCCTGCAGCGTGCTGAACATCCGCTCGAGGTCGGCGGTTGACGAGATGTCCGCGCGAATCGCGACCGCGCCGTGGCCGATGCGCTCCACCGCATCGTCGAGTTCCGCCTGACGCCGGCCGGTGATGTAGACGGTCGCGCCTTCCTGAGCGAAACGCGTAGCGGCGGCGAGGCCGATGCCGCTGCTGCCGCCGGTCACCAGCACGATCTTGCCGGCGTGTTTGCGGGGATTGACGTTTTCGAGTGTGGATTGATTCATGAACTGCTCCTGTGTATGAGGTCGGTTGACCATGACGCCCAGCTTATTTCATGCACACAGGGAGATAAATATGTATCCTGTGGTTTCTTTATTCACAACTGTGGATAATCAACTCGAAGGGAGCCCACATGGATCACTTGCAGGCCATCCGCATCTTTGCGCGGGTGGTGGAAACCGGTGGCTTCGGCCGTGCGGCGCAGTCGCTGCAGATGCCCAACGCGACGGTCAGCAAGTGGGTCAAGTCGCTCGAAGATCACCTGGGCGTGAAGCTGCTTGAACGCAGCACGCGCAGCGTCAATGTCACGACGGACGGCACGGCGTATTACGAACGCACGCGGCACCTGCTGAGCGAACTCGACGATATCGAGGCGACCTTGGGTCGCGACCGCGCAAGTCCGCGCGGCGTGCTGCGGGTCGATACCGGCGGCTCGACCGCGAGCGGCATTCTGATTCCCGCGCTCCCGGAATTTTGCGCGCGCTACCCGGACCTTCAGGTGCGCTTGAGCGTGACGGACCGTACCGCCGACCTGATCGCGGAGAACATCGACTGCGCGATTCGCAGCACGGCGGATGACCCCGCGTTGGTGACACACGCCATCGGCTCGCTACGCTGGACGACTTGCGCGAGTCCGGCGTATCTGGCCGAACATGGCGCGCCCTTGCACCCGCGTCAGATCGTCGACGACCGGCATGCGGTGGTCGGTTATTTTTCGGCGAGCAGCGGATTCGTGCAGCCCTTGCATTTCCTCAAGGACGGCGAGCCTCTCGTGCTCGACAACGTCCGCAATACAGTCATGGTGAGCGAGAGCAATGCGCATCTGGCCACCGCGCTCGCGGGACTCGGCATTGTTCATACGTTGGATTTCATGGTGCGGCCGGCCGTGGAGCGCGGCGATCTCGTGCCGATCCTGACGGACTGGCGGCCCGAGCCGCTGCAGGTTTATCTCGCCTATCCGCCGAGCCGCCGTTACAGCACCAAACTTCGCGTGTTCGCCGACTGGGTGAGCCAGCTCGGCGCGCTGCACGAGACTCCCTGAACGCAGAGGCGGTCTACGCCATCGTCACCTGGTTTCGACCGCCATGTTTCGATCGATACAGCGCCCGGTCCGCGCTCGCGAAACCCTCGCGATGCGCCGGCCGTGACGTTTCGCTAATGCGCGTCAACGACGCGCCCACGCTTACCGTCACCCTGCCGAGCGGCGACGCGCGATGCTCGATCGCTAGATCCACCACGCCCTGGCGCAGCGTGTCGAGCGTGTCTTCGAGCGCTGCGTGCTCCGCTTGCAACACCAGCAGGCCGAACTCCTCGCCGCCCATGCGCCCGACGATGATGCGTTCGCCATCGGCCGCCGCCTGCATCACCGAGGCTACTTTGCGCAGGCATTGATCGCCCGCCTGGTGGCCATAGGTGTCGTTGTACTGCTTGAACCAGTCCACGTCGACCACGACCGAGCCCATCACGTCGCCGTCCTGCGCCTCTTTCCAGCGGCGCGTGATGCTCTCCAGCAGGAAGCGGCGGTTGTACAGCTGTGTCAGCGGATCGATCGCGGTGGCCGTGCGCATTTTTAGATCGTTCTCGATCATCGCGCGCAGGTGGTAGAACACGCCGCGCTGCCCCGCGTCGAGGCGGCCGGGCGACGGGTCCATCGCGCACAACGCGCCGACGATCTCGCCATTGGGCGCGCGCAACGCAATCGCCGCATAAAAGCGCACGAAGGGATGCCGCTGCACCAGCATGCATTCGCCGAAACGCGCGTCGTCGTGCGCATCTTCGATGACGAACAGCTCCTCGTCGCGCACGGCATAGTCGGCGAGCGAGCGGGCACGCGTGACGAGCGGCATCGCCATGCCGACCTCGGCGCGGTAATGCTGGTACTCCTCGTCGAGCAGCGTGATCGCGGTGATCGCCGCGCCGGTCACGCTCTTGAGAATTTCGGCTGCGTGGGTGAAGCATTCGCGCATCACCTGATCGTCGTGCAACAGCCATTCGATGACCGACGATTCCACCTCGGGTTCGCCGGCGGCGGACGAATCGAACTGCATGCGGCTGGACAGACGGTCGTTACTGAAGGCGAGTTGCACGGCTGGGTTCCAGAATGTAATTAGCTCGTGTCAACGGCACCAGCACGCGAAACTTGAGCGGCCGTGGAGCTTGTCCGCGCGCAAGCCAGAGCCGGCCGTGCGGATCGGCGTGTGGCGCCAGGAAGTACAATTCACCCGCCGGTCACGCGCCGCCCGCGTTTGCTCAAAAAACAGGCGGCACGTCCTTTTCAACAGACAATTGCATACGCCTTCGCCGCGCTTTGTTCAAGCACGCGACGCCGCCGACCTGTTCTCATGACGACAACCGCCCAACACCGCCCGACGAGCGCCTTGCTCATCACCGACGTCCGCCTTCGCGACGGCTCCCAAGTCGACGTTTCGATCGCCGACGGCCGCATCGCCGCAATTGGCGCGGGTCTGCCGCGCGAGCCCGGCGTGACGCTCGAGGACGGCGCGGGCGCGTTGCTGCTGCCGGGTTTCGTCGAAGGCCATACGCATCTGGACAAAACCAACTGGGGCATGCGCTGGTATCGCAACGAGGTCGGGCCGAAGCTGACCGACCGCATCGAAAACGAACGACGCTGGCGCGCCGGGAGCGGCCATGACGCGGGCGCGCAGTCGCTCGCGCTCGCGCGTGCGTTTCTGCAGGCGGGCACGACGCGCCTGCGCACGCACGTCGATATCGACACCGACGCGGGCCTGCGCCATCTGGAAGGTGTGCTTGCCACGCGCGACACGCTGCGCGACGTGCTCGACATGCAGATCGTCGCGTTTCCGCAATCGGGGCTGCTCGGCCGCGCGGGTACGGATGCATTGCTCGACTGCGCGTTGAGCGCGGGCGCCGATGTGCTCGGCGCGCTCGATCCGGCGTTGATCGACGGCGATCCGGTGGCTTCGCTGGATGTGACGTTCGGGCTCGCGGAGCGCCATCACAAGCCGATCGACATTCACCTGCACGAGCCCGGCGAAATCGGCGCATTCACGCTCGGTCTTCTGCTCGACCGCGTCGCCGCGCTCGGCATGCAAGGCCAGGTGGTGGTCAGTCACGCGTTCTGTCTCGGCGCGCTGCCCGAGCGCGAACGCGACGCGTTGCTCGAGCGCCTCGCCGATCTGCGCGTTGCGCTGCTGACCACCGCGCCCTCCTCGACGCCGGTGCCGCCGCTCAAAACCTGCCTTGAAAAAGGCGTCACGCTATTCGGCGGCAACGACGGCATTCGCGATACGTGGACGCCTTACGGCTCGCCGGACATGCTGGAGCGCGCGATGCTGATCGCGATGCGCTACGGCCTGCGCCGCGACGACGATCTCGCGCTCGCCTTCGACTGCGTGAGCAGCACGGCCGCGCGCGCCTGCGGGTTCACGGACTACGGCCTGCACGCCGGCGCGCGCGCCGACCTCGTGCTGGTCAACGCCGACACGCTCGCACATGCGCTCGTCGCGCGGCCGCCGCGCAAGCTCGTGGTGGCCAACGGCCAGATCGTCGCACGCCACGGCGCGGCGCCCGAATCCCTGAATTGAACACGACGGCGGCGCGGCTGCGCGCACGCGCCACGTCACCCGCTACAACGTATTTCGCATTCACATGATCAATCTCTTTCAGGCCATGCAGGCGTTCGTCAAGGTCGCCGACGCGGGCAGCTTCGCGCAGGCCGCGGAGCAACTCAGCGTCTCGACCTCGGTGGTGACGCGCCACGTGTCGAGCCTTGAAAAGCATCTCGGCATTCGCCTGTTCCAGCGCACCACGCGCAAGGTGGTGCTGACCGAAGCGGGCGCAGAGTATGCCGACGGCTGCCGCCTCCTGATGGCCGAACTCGAAGAAGTCGAATCGCGCGCGACCACCGCCTCGAAAGAAGTCGCAGGCGATCTGCGCATCGTGGCGCTGGGCAGCTTTTCGCTATTTCGCCTCACGCCGCTGTTCGCGGAGTATCAGGCCAAGTTTCCGCATGTGAATCTGCGGGTCACGCTCACGGAAAAACGTGTCGACCTGCTCGAAGGGGGTTTCGACGTCGGCATCGTGACCGAGCACATGATTCGCTCGGAGTCGCTGGTGGTGCGCCGCCTGATCAATTCGCACGCGGTGCCGGTGGCGTCGGCTGCTTACCTCGCCCAGGCGGGTCATCCGAAAACGCCAGCCGACCTCGCGCGGCATCGGGTGATCACCGCGCCGCTCGATACGAGCCCACAGACCTGGGTGTTTAGCAAGGGTGACGGTGGCGAAGAGAGCATCGCGCTCGATGCGTCGTTCACGGTCAACAGCATGATCATGCAGAAACAGGCGACGCTCGGCGCGATGGGCATCGCGCTGCTGCCGCTGGAGATGGTCAACGATGAATTGCGCGTGGGCACGCTGGTGCGGATTCTCGACGACCACGCCGTGCTCAACGGCGACGTGGCGGTCTCGCTCGTGTACCCGAGCCGGGAGTTCGTGCCGCGCAAGATCCGGGAGTTTATCGATCTGGCGGTGGGGTTTTTCGAGTAATTCCTTTGAGAGAGGCGTCTGAGGCCTCTCTCCTGATCAAGGCCGCTCGCCGCGCGCGAGGCGCGCCTCGATGTCGTACACCACCGGCATCAGATCCGCGACGCTGTCGATCACATAATGCGCGCCCGCCGCCTGCAGCTTCTCGATCGCCGCCTTGCGACGCCATGCGAACTCATCCGGCGCCAACGCCTTGACGTCGTCCTCGGCCATGCCGAAAGCATTGCCGCTCACCGCGACTCCGACCGCCCACGTGCCGCCGTTGATGCCCTCTTCGATGCCGACCTCGGTGTCGTCGACCTTAATCGCATCCTTCGCGCGCCAGACGCCCAATTCCGGCAACGTCTTGTAGATCATGTACGGCGACGGCCGCCCTTCCGGCGTATCGCCGGTGCACACGATGCTGTCCGGCGAGAAACCCTGCGCCGCCGCGCCCGGCAAGATCTCGGCCATGATTTCGCGCGTGTAGCCGGTGGTCGTGCCAATCCTGATGTCGTCGCCGCGCAGCGCGCTTGCCACCTCGGCCACTCCCGGAATCACCGAGCTGTAGCTCGCCGCCACCGCGATGTTCTTCGGCACGAATACGTCGTACACGGCGTCGATATCCGCTTCGCCCGGCGCGTGCCCGAATTTGTCGGCCCAGGCTTGCGCGACGCGCGGCAACGCCATCAGTGCCGCGATATGCGGGCGCTTGGCCATGCCCATCGGGCCGCGTGCTTCATCGATCGTGATCGACACGCCGAATTGCTCGAATGTCTCGACGAAGGCACCCATCGGCGCCAGCGAACCGTAATCGACCACCGTGCCGGCCCAATCGAAAATCACTGCTTTTACGTGTTTCATTGACTTCGTTCCTCAGGCCGCATCGGCCAATGTCTTGCGTTCTTCGATCGCAGCCGCCGGCGGGGCGGCGTGCTCGACGCCCATCGTCCGCAGCGAGTTGCCGCACGCTTCGACGACGCGGCGCATCACGTGCTCATCCACCTGGCCGATGCAGCCGATACGGAAGCTGTCCACCACCGTCAACTTGCCCGGATAGATGATGAAGCCCTGCTCCTTCATCAATTCATAGAAGCGCTCGAACTTGAACGATGGGTGCGCCGGCGCGAAAAACGTCACGATGATCGGCGAGCGCCAGCGTGCGTTCAGCAGCGGCTCGAAGCCGAGTTCGTGCATGCCGGCCACCAGCACGTCGCGATTGTTCGCGTAGCGCGCGAGACGTCCGGGCTGGCCGCCTTCGAGTTTGTGCAGACGCAGCGCCTCGATAAACGCGGCCACGGTGTGCGTGGGCGGCGTGAAACGCCACTGGCCGGTGCGGTTCATCACGTCCCACTGGTCGTAGACGTCGAGCGAGAGCGAGTGACTGCGGCCCTGCGCCTCCAGCAACGCGCTCTTGCGGGCGATCACGAAACCAAAACCAGGCACGCCCTCGATGCATTTATTCGCCGACGACACGAAGGCCTCGCAGGCAATCTCGCGCACGTCGAGCGGCACCGCGCCAAAGGCGCTCATCGAATCGATCAGCAGCTTGCGGCCCTTCATCGCGGTGGCGGCGGCGATTTCCTCGATCGGATTGAGAATCCCCGAACTGGTCTCGCAATGCACGGCGACCACGTGCGTGATGCGCGGATCGGCGTCCAGCATGCGCTCCACTTCCGCGCCGCGCGGCGGCAGGTAATCGCCCTTGTCGAGCACCGTGCAGGCGCGGCCGAGATAGCCGAGCGTGGTCGCAATGCGCTTGCCGTACGCGCCGTTGGCCAGCACGAGCGCGTGGCCGTCGCGCGGAATCAGACTGCCGAGCATCGCTTCGACGCAATAGCTGCCACTGCCTTGCAGCGGCACGCAGTCGTATTCGCCGGCGGTGTCGCCGGCGATCTCCAGCAGGCTGCTGCGCAGCAGCGCGGTCATCGCGCGGAAATCGCCGTCCCACGAGCCCCAGTCGCGCAGCATCGCTTCCTTGGTCGAGAACGCCGTGGTGAGCGGCCCCGGCGTCAACAGGTACGGCTCGCCTTTGGCCGGTGCCGCACACGTCACGGTGGAAGAACTTGCGGCGTTCACGGCTGGGGAGCGGTCGATCACGCTGTCCATGGTCGGAATCTCCGATATCGCTGTTTCGGTGACTCACACAGTACAGAAACGCGCAGCATCGGTAAAATCGATATAATCGATGCAGGTATCGCAATAACTTATAGCTCGGCGAGGCACACGTGCAATACGCGCAATTGCGGGCGTTTCATGCGGTCGCGGAACATGGCGGGTTTTCCAAAGCGGCGCAGGCGCTCTCGCTCACGCAGCCGGCCGTTTCGGATCATGTGCGGCGGCTGGAGCAGGATTACGGCGTCAAACTGTTCGAACGCGGGCCGCGCGGCGTCGAGACCACCGAACTCGGTCTGCGCCTCTTCAGCGTGACACGGCAGATGCTCAGTTGCGAGCGCGACGCGCGGCAACTGCTCGAATCGGCGGGCGGCCTCGAATCCGGCTCGCTGTCGCTGGCCGCGGACGCGCCCGATCTGGCGGTCGCGTTGATCAGCGCATTTCGCAAGCTGCATCCGGGCATCGTCGTGACGCTGTCCATCGCCAACGCCGCGGACTGCATGCAGCGCGTGCTCTCGAGCGCCGTCGACGCGGCCATTACCGCCGCGCCGCAAGTGCACAGCCGCCTGGAGGCGCGTGTATTGCGGCGCGATCCCCTGGTCGCGATGGTGCCCGCGAGCTATCCGGTGGCGAAGAAGCGCAAGCTGAGCTACACCGAACTGGTGCAGCAGCCGATGATTTTCCGCGAGTCGCAATCCGTTACGCAGCAGTTGCTGGAGATCGAACTGGTGCGCGAATCGCTGCAGGTGGAACCGGTGATGTACGTGGACGGCCGCGAGGCGCTCGAAGAAGCGGTCGCGCAAGGCATGGGCGTGGGCGTGATCGCGCGCGCGGAATTCAACGAATCGCGGCGGATCAGAATGATTCCGCTACAGGACTGTCAGGTGCGGATGATCGAATCGCTGACGCGGCTCGCCGAGCGGCCGGGATCGAATCTGCTGGACGCGTTGTTCGCGGTGGAGTTGACGAAGCCGGCGCCTGCTACGCCAGTTGGATAAAACTAAAAACCGCCCGGCAGGCGACGCCTGCGGGCGGCTTTCTTTCTTCACGCCAAACCGCTTAACGCGATCCACCGCTCGCGATCAGGCTTTCACCCGTCAGCCAGCGCGCGTCGTCGGAGGCGAGGAAGGCGACGACATCGGCGATATCGTCAGGCTGGCCGATACGGCCGAGCGGCGTCGTGCTGACGGCCCACGTTTCAAAGTCGGAACCGATAATGCCGCCGCTATGCGTGCCTTCGGTTGCAACCATGCCCGGATTCACCGAATTGACGCGGATCTTGCGCGGGCCGAGCTCACGTGCAAGCACCCCCGTAATACCGTCGACGGCACCCTTGGTGGCGGTATAGACCGCGCTGCCCGGCGGCGTGATGCGGCTCACCACCGAACTGATATTGACGATGCTGCCGCCTTCGCCGAGATGCTTGACCGCTGCCTGCGTGGTCAGTAGCAGACCCAGCACGTTCACGTTGAAGTGCTTGTGGAAATGCTCTTCGGTGATCTCTTCGATCGGCGAGAATTCATACACGCCCGAGTTGTTGACGAGAATGTCGAGACGGCCATACGTTTCCACAGCCGTGTCGATGATGCCTTGCGCGTCCGCCGCTTTCGACACGTCGCCTGCAACGGCCACGGCCTTGCCACCGGCGGCGGCAATCGCTTCGACCACGCCGTCCGCGCCCGCCTTGCTCGACGAATAGTTCACCACCACTGAAGCGCCTTGCGCCGCCAATGCCTTGGCGATCGCCGCGCCGATACCTTTCGATGCACCGGTTACGACAGCAACTTTACCTGTGAGTTTGCTCATGATCGATTCCTTTAAATGGGATTGGCGCCGACGCTGTCGCGAAGATTCGCGGGCTGCGGTGGAAATGCACTGGCGCTGACACTGGTGACAGTGTAGGCATGTCGGCCGTAGGGATAAAGCGGCTGAAGGCGAATAGATACGTCGGTTGAGCCGAACAATCGGAAGACAGGTGACGCGGATAGCTCGAAGGCTCGATGCGAGTGGCGGCGTCACCCGCCAGCGCGAACGGGGGATCGCGAGTAAGCGCGCGCATAAGACCGAACGGTGCTCTCCCCTTGTCAGTGTAGGCGGTTCAAACCGTCAGCGTTTCACAAAACAGCCTTTGCGCGCCGCCCACCTGTTTCAGCCGCACGCTCTTCGAGCGCGAGCTCAATGAAGGCCCGCGTTGCCGCGTTCCGATACGCGCCCTTGCGCAATAGCAGCGCAGCCGTACGCTGCGGCAGAGCCGGCTCCAGCTGCACGAGAAACAGATCGCTATGCTCGCGCGCGATCGCGGCCGGCAGCAGCGTGGCGAGTGCACTGCGGCGCACGATCTGAACGACCGCGCCAATCGAGTTCACCTCCATCGCGATGCGCGGCGAAATGCCGTGCTGTCTGCAATATCGATCGATGTACTGACGCGTTGCGAACTCTTCGTTAAGCAGAACGAGCGCTTCGTTTTCAAATTGGCTTAGCTTCAACGCGGAACGACGCTTCGCATACGGGTGCGCGTTGCCGACCACCATCGCCAGTGCTTCGACGAATAGCGTCTGCGTCTCGATGTCGGGTGTGTGCGTCTCGTCGAATGCGATGCCGATGTCGAGCGCATCTTCGTTCAGCAACGCCTCCATCCTGTCCTGCGGCATTTCGAGGATGTTCAGCGTGATGTTCGGATAGCGGCGGTTGTACTTCTCCAGAAGCGGGCCGATCAGGTAGGCGGTGAATGTCGGCGTCATCGCGAGACGCAGCGAACCGCGGCTCAACTCCTGTACGTCGTGAATCGCCCGCTTGCCCGCCTCCAGGTCCTGCAGCGCGCGCTGCGCGTAGTGCACATAGGCCGTGCCGGCATCGGTCAGCTGGATCGTGCGGCCGGACCGGTCGAGCAATTGCACCCGCAACGTGTCTTCCAGTTGCCGGATCTGTTGCGACAGCGTCGGCTGCGACACGTGCAGCGCCTCGGCCGCGCGCGTGAAATTGCGGTGCTCGGCGACTGCAAGAAAATATCGGATGTGCCTGAGCAGCATGATGTCCTCTCGAACTATTGGTCTTCCCTATCGAGAGAATAATAAACCAGTCTTGGACGCTATAGTTTGATCGGCGCATTGTTCATCCATCGATTCCCAACCCACACCCCGATGGAGCGAACCATGCAAGACATCATCGACGGCTTCCTGAAGTTTCAGCGCAACGCCTTTCCGCAGCGCTCCGAGTTGTTCAGGAAGCTGGCCACGAGCCAGCACCCGAGTACCTTGTTCATTTCGTGCTCGGACAGCCGGCTGGTGCCGGAACTCGTTACGCAGCGCGAGCCCGGTGATCTGTTCGTGATCCGCAACGCGGGCAATATCGTGCCGTCGTACGGCCCGGAGCCGGGCGGCGTGACCGCCACGGTCGAGTACGCGGTCGCCGCGCTCGGCGTCACCGATGTGGTGATCTGCGGTCATTCCGACTGCGGCGCGATGACGGCCATCGCGACCTGCAAATGCATGGACCATATGCCTGCCGTGCGCAACTGGCTGCATTACGCGGATTCCGCGAAAATCGTCAACGAGGCGCGCGAGCACAAAAGCGAACGCGACCGGGTCGACTCGATGGTCCGTGAAAACGTGATCGCGCAACTCGCGAACATCAAGACCCATCCTTCCGTGCGGCTCGCCCTCGAACAGGGACATCTGGCGCTGCACGGCTGGGTGTACGACATCGAAACCGGCTCGATCGATACGCTCGACGGTTCGACGAACCGCTTCGTTTCTCTCGCGGAACATCCGCATGCATGTGCCACCCCGGCTCGACTCAACGTCGCGGCCTGACTTTACTTACCCTCGAGGAAATTCATCATGACGCAATCCCAATACAGCCAGGCCCCGCGTGAAGCCCTGACCGACGCGATCATCGACGCAAAGGTTCGCAAGAATCTGACGTTCGAGCAGATCAACGAAGGCACGGGTCTGAGTCTTGCATTCGTCACCGCCGCGTTGCTCGGCCAGCATCCGCTGCCGGCCAACGCCGCCCAGGTCGTGGCCGACAAACTCGAACTCGGCGAAGACGCGGTGCGTCTGCTGCAAACCATCCCGCTACGCGGCAGCATTCCGGGCGGCGTGCCGACCGATCCGACCATCTACCGCTTCTACGAGATGGTGCAGATCTACGGTTCGACGCTGAAGGCGCTGGTTCACGAGCAGTTCGGCGACGGCATCATCAGCGCCATCAACTTCAAGCTCGACATCAAGAAAGTCGACGATCCGGAAGGCGGTCACCGTGCCGTCATCACGCTGGACGGCAAGTATCTGCCGACCAAACCGTTCTGAGGCGGGCGTGGAGCCGTTCTGGTGAGAACGGCTCCATGAATGGCACTGCCACCGCTTACGACGCAGTGAATTCAGCACTTACGCAGCAACATGATCTGCGCGGCCACGCTGGCCAGCACCGCCAGCGCGCCGAGCGTATCCAGAATAATGGGCCACACGATTTGCTCCTTCCACGTTCGCTTTCACTACTGCCTGATTAAACGAATGCGCGCGCCATCAATTGAATGCCCAGTCCGAGAAGGCAGATAAAGAACCAGCGCCTGAACGTTTGCGCGCTAATGCGTCCACGCACGCGCTGTCCGATCCACATGCCGAGCAGCGCCGGGACCACGGCTAAGAGCGATTCGCGCAGATCGCCGGCGGCAAATGCGTGCTCTCTGGTAAGTCCGATCGCCAGCGCGATGGTCGACACCGTGAACGACAAGCCGAGCGCCTGCACCAGATCCTCTTTCTTCAATGCCAGCCCCTGCAGATACGGTACTGCCGGCACGACAAACACGCCAGTGCCGCCGGTGACGACGCCCGTCACCGCGCCGATCGCCGGCGACAACCAGCGCTCGTGCCGCGCCGGCACTGAAAAGCGCCACGCCAGCAAACCGGCCACGGCGTAGAGCGTCAACGCGGCGCCGAGTCCGACCACGGCCCACTCGCCGCCCCCGCCCGCAATGAACGACGCGGCCGCGACCGTTCCGGCGACGATGCCCAGCATCATCGGCCACAAGCGTTTGAGGAGCGCCCGCACGCTCGGCCCCGCGAAAAGTTGCCAGACGTTCGTCACGAACGACGGCAACAGCAGCATCGCGGCAGCCTGCGCCGGCAGCATCAGCGTGCCGAGCACACCCATGGCGACGGTCGGCAGTCCCATGCCGGTCACCCCCTTGACGAAGCCGGCGACCACGAAAGTCGCGGCGACCACGCCCGCACGCATTGCAAACGAAGAGATCATCGGAATGTTGTTATTGAAGTGATGTCGGCAATTTTCAATCGCCGCGAGGACGGCCACAATGCGTAAGATACTTACTGTGACTTAGGCTGGGGCTAAGGCTGTGACCACAGGCTGAGCCTCGCCCACAACCGAACAACAACCCGTTCCTCCATGCGCTTCGATCTCATCGATCTACGCCTGTTTCTGCATATCCTCGAAACCGGCAGCATCACCCACGGCGCCGCGCGCGCGAACATGTCGCTGCCGTCGGCGAGCGCGCGGCTGCGCGGCATGGAAGACGCGCTCGGCATGCCGCTGCTCGAACGCGGCCGACGCGGCGTCGAATCCACGCCGACCGGCGACACGCTCGCGCATCACGCGCGGCTCGTACTCGGGCAGATCGAAAGAATGCAAGGCGAACTGGGCGAGCATCAGGAAGGCCGCAAAGCCTGCATACGCCTGTGGACCAACACGGCGGCCATCACCGAGTTCCTTCCCGCCACGATCGGCCTCTTTCTGCGCGATCACCCCAATGTGCAGATCGACCTGAAGGAGCGTCAAAGCAGCGAGACGGTCAAAGCGGTGCTGAGCGGCGCGGCTGAAATCGGCATCATTTCCGATGCGGTCGAACATGGCGCGTTGCAGACCTTCCCCTTTGCCATCGACAAACTCGTGTTGATCACGAGCCGCGACGACGCGCTCGCCACCCGCCGCCGCACAACGCTCGCGGAAGTGGCGGACAGGGAGTTCATCGGACTGAGCGCGGACAGCGCGTTGCAGGCCTACCTCGGCGAGCGCGCGCTGCTGGCCGGCCAGCCGCTCAGCTTCCGCACCCACGTGCGGACGTTCGACGCCATCTGCTGCATGGTCGAACAAGGCGCCGGCGTGGGAATCGTGCCGGCCACCGCGGCGAAGCGCTATCGCGGCACGCCCGGCATCCGCACGATCGAGCTGACCGATAGCTGGGCCGCGCGCCAGTTGCTGATCTGCATGCGCGACCTGAACGCAATGCCGCGACCGGAAAAGGCGTTGGTGCGGCATCTGGCCGGGATTTGAAGCTACGGCCTGGTGCGTCTGCGCCGCAGCATTATCAGTCTAATTTATCTGACTAACCATTTTTAATCGATTTGCCTGATTTAGCGCGGTTTCCTATCCTTGACGCACAACCGCATGCGGCTCGCTGCATGCGCCGTCCGCCTCTCTTTTGCCGGCAAGATCATGGAAAGAACCACCTTCAACGTGCGCGTCGATAGCGTTCGCGACGAAGCGCATGGCGTGCGCTCGTTCAGCG
Organism: Paraburkholderia sp. RL17-347-BIC-D; assembly: GCF_046027915.1. Taxonomy (NCBI): domain Bacteria; kingdom Pseudomonadati; phylum Pseudomonadota; class Betaproteobacteria; order Burkholderiales; family Burkholderiaceae; genus Paraburkholderia; species Paraburkholderia sp. RL17-347-BIC-D. The sequence continues at coordinate 387,068 of NZ_JARESS010000001.1, read as the reverse complement.
TCTCGCGCCTGGACGGGCAACCGTTCGATCACTACGAACCCGGCGCGCACATCGACGTCACCGGACCGTCCGGCGTCACGCGGCAGTATTCGTTGTGCGGCGACCCGGATCAGCGGGACGCGCATTTGTTCGCCGTGAAGCGCGAACACACGTCGCGCGGCGGCTCGCGCTCGCTGCACGAGGACGTCACGGTCGGCAGCGAATTGACCATCGGCGCGCCGCGCAATCTGTTCCAACTCGCGCCGGGCGCCGAAGAACATATTCTGATCGCCGCCGGCATTGGCGTCACGCCGCTCCTGAGCATGGCGTACCGTCTGCTCAAGCAGCAGCAGCGCTTCGCGTTGCACTATTTCGCGCGCAGCGCGGAGCACGCGGCGTTCTTGCCGCTGCTCTCACGCGCGCCGTTCAGCGATTATGTGAAGCTCCACTTCGGCGTCGCGCGCGAGCAACTCGATGCGGTGCTCGGCAATTGTTTTGTGAATGCGCGCGAAGGCACGCACGTTTACACCTGCGGGCCGGCGCCTTTCATGGAACGTGTGGTGGCGATCGGCGAAACGCATGTCGCGTCAGAAGCGATTCATCTCGAACGCTTTGCCGCTGAGCCGGCTTCAACCACGAACTCCGAATCGGTCACGCTCGATACCTTCGACGTGCAGATCGCGAGCAGCGGCGCGACCGTGCGCGTGGACAAGGACACGACCATCGTCGCGGCGCTGGCGTCGATCGGCATCGAAGTGGATACGTCGTGCGGTGAAGGCGTGTGCGGCACGTGCATGGTCGACGTGGTGAGTGGCACGCCCGAGCATCGTGACCATTGCCTGAGCAAAGCGGAACGCGCGAGCGGCAAGGTGATCTGCTGCTGCATTTCACGCGCCGCGTCGCCGGTTCTGGTGCTGGATCTCTAAAGCATCAACAAGGTGCTGCGTTCGCAGCACCTTTCACAACCGCCTCGTCTTACCGGTCGTCGTCGCGAATCGACGACGCATGCCGGCACAGCGCGCGCACTTCGACATCCATATACGGAAACAGCGGCAACTGGCTCAGCACGTCATGCAGATGCGCGGGGCTCTCCACGTCGAATACGCTGATATTCGCGTAGCGGCCGGCAATGCGCCACAGATGCCGCCACACGCCCTCCTGTTGCAGCCTTTGCGACATCGCCTTCTCATCGGACTTCAGGCGCGCGGCGCATTCGGCATCCATATCGGCCGGCAGGTGGACGGTCATCTCAACGTGAAACAGCATGCTTGCTCTCCTCTCTGATCGGTAACAAAAAAGCCCTGGCGGCCCGGCCAATCGCGCCGCGCAACCAGGGCCGACAGATTCGTGCGATATGTCCGGGCGTTTTCTCTCAGGTGCCCGGTTTCAGCCCTGCGAAAGCGGCATCAGGCCTCAGCGCGCAGACGCTCCACTTCGGCGTCCGGCAGATTGTCGCGCTCCTTGAACAGCGTGAAGTCGAAATCGATCAGCGCGAAATTACCCTCCACGCCATACGGTTTGCCTTCGGCGCCTTCAGCCTGCTTGACCGCCGGCACGAGGCCGTCGCGCGTGGCGAAGGCGAAGTCGTCCCACAGATACGGATCGCCGTCGATGTTGATCTGCGTGGTCAGCTTGCGAAAACCCGGCGCGGAAACGAAGAAGTGAATATGCGCCGGACGATGCCCATGACGGCCGAGTTGATCGAGCAACAGTTGCGTCTGGCCTTGCGGCGGCACGCTATAGCCGACCGGCACGACGCTGCGGAAGCTGTATTTGCCTTCGGCGTCGGTACGGATCGAGCGCCGCAGATTGAAGGCCGGCTGCGATTTATCGAAGTACGAGTAGTTGCCGAGATGGTTCGCGTGCCACACTTCGACGAGCGCGTGAGCGAGCGGCTTGCCGTCTTCGCCCAGCACGCGGCCGCGCATGATCAGCGTCTGGCCCGGATCGGTGCCGTCGTCGAGGCGCGCATGCCCATCGGAGACCGGCGCGCCGGCCACATACAACGGGCCTTCGATCGTGCGTGGCGTGCCGCCTTCAATGCCGGCCTTCGCCTCCGCTTCATCCAGACGGAGATCGAGAAAATGCTCGAAACCCAGACCCGCGGCCAGCAGACCGAGTTCGCCGCTCTTGCCCGCGTCGCCGAGATAGTTCAGCGCGGTCCAGAACTCGGCGGGCTGCACGTCGAGGTCTTCGATCGTATAGAACAGGTCCTGCACGATCCGGTTGACGATCTGCTTGGTGCGCGGATTGCCTTCGCTGGTGGCGCTGTCGTTGATTTTATCGAGCAGCGCGTCGATAGCTTGCTTGTTCATGGGGTATCTCCTTCGATTGATGTTCTGGATGGCTAACGGATGAGCCTTCAGTGCTTCAGTTCGTAGTGACGCTGGCGCCTTTGCGCGTATCGCGCCGCAGGCGCTCGATCTTGTCCCAGTCGAGCGTGATGCCAAGACCCGGACCTTGAGGCAGATGCAGCGCGAAATTCTCGTAGCGCAGCGGTTCGATGAGGATCTCTTCGGTCAGCAGCAAGGGGCCGAACAGCTCCGTGCCCCACTTCAACTCGCCGAAGGTGCTGAAGAGTTGCGCCGAGGCGATCGTGCCGACCGCGCCTTCGAGCATCGTGCCGCCGTACAGATCGATATTCGCGGCCGACGCGATGGCCGCCACGTGCGCCGCGCCCACGAGGCCGCCCGATTGCGCGATCTTCACGGCGAACACATCGGCGGCGCGCGCGCTGGCGACGGCGAACGCATCGGCCGGGCCGTGCAGTGCTTCGTCGGCCATGATCGGCACCTGAGCGAGGTCGGTCAGACGCTTGAGGCCCGCGCGATTCTCGGCCGCGATGGGCTGCTCGATCAACGTCACGCCCGCATCGGCAAAACGCCGCGCGGCCCAGATCGCCTCCGATTCGCTCCACGCCTGGTTCACATCGACGCGCACTTCGCCGCGTCCTTCCAATGCTTTTCTGATCGCGACGACATGCGCCACATCCTCGGCGACCGCGCGCGTGCCGATCTTCAGCTTGAACACGCGATGACGCTTCGTTTCATACACCTGCTCGGCTTCGTCGATATCGCGCTGCGTGTCGCCGCTCGCGAGCGTCCACGCCACCTCCACGGAATCGCGCACGCGGCCGCCGAACAACTCCGACAGCGGCACGCCGAGGCGTTGTGCCTGCGCATCGAACAAAGCCGTTTCCAGTGCGGATTTCGCAAAACGGTTGCCCTGAAACAGCTCGCGCAGTTTCGCCATCGCGGCGCCCGGACGCGTCGCGTCCGACCCTTTGAGCAGGGGCGCGAAATAGGTGTCGATGTTGGCCTTGATACTTTCCGGGCTTTCCTCGCCATAAGCGAGGCCGCCGATCGTGGTGCCCTCGCCCACGCCGACCAAGCCGTCCGCGCAACGGATGCGCACCAGCACCAGTGTCTGGCAATTCATCGTTGCGACCGAGAGGCGATGCGGACGGATCGTCGGTACGTCGACGAGAATCGTCTCCACGCTCTCGATCTTCACGGGTGTTGCTATCATTCGTTGCCCTCCTGAACTGCTTGACCGGGAGCCCCAATAGTAGAAACAACCCGCGAAGCAGTCCAACACCGATTCCGACTACTTCCATACCGTAGGGGTATGCATGGAACTACGCCAACTCCGCTACTTCATCGCGGTCGCGGAAGAGATGAACATCACGCGGGCCGCCCATCGCCTGCATATGACGCAGCCGCCGCTCAGCCGCCAGATCCAGCAGATCGAGGAAAGCGTCGGGCTGGCGCTGTTCGAGCGCGGTTCGCGGCCGCTGCGACTGACCGAAGCCGGGCGGATTTTCTATACGCAGGCCAAGCGCCTCGTCGACGAAGCGGACGAACTCGCCCCGCTCACGCGGCGCCTCGCGCAACTGGCCGAGCGCGTCGTGATCGGCTTCGTGCCATCGACGCTGTACGGCGCGCTGCCCGCCGTGATCCGCGCGTTTCGCGAGGCGGCGCCGCATATCGAACTGTCGCTGATCGAGATGTTCACGATAGAACAACTCGCGGCGCTCAAGGGCGGCCGTATCGACGTGGGCTTCGGCCGCCTGCGTTTTGACGATGCACAACTCGCGCGCGAAGTCCTTCTAGAGGAAAGAATGATTGCCGCGCTGCCGCAAGACCATCCGCTCGCCCGGCAGAAGAAGCCGCTGACGCTCGCAGCCCTCGCGCAGGAAACCCTGATCGTCTACCCGAGCACGCCGCGTCCGAGCTATGCCGACCAGCAGCTATCGGCCATGCACGACCATGCGCTGGAGCCGAAAGCGATCCACGAAGTGCGGGAATTGCAGACCGCTTTGGGTCTGGTGGCGGCGCAAGTGGGCGTGTGCCTCGTGCCGGAAAGCGTGGAAGGTCTGCGCGCGCACGGCGTGGTCTACCGGCCCATTCCGGCGGCCAATATCGCTTCGCCAATCATCATGAGCCGGCGTCAGCAGGATGAATCGCCGACCACCACACTGCTGTGTTCGATCGCACGGGACCTGTTCAAACGGGCCTGACGCGGCCCGGCAGTCACTTCTCGTCGAAGCGCCGCACGATATCCCCCATCAGGTTGCGCAGCCACACGTTGCCCTCGTCCTGATCGAAATGTTCGTGCCAGTGCATCGTAACCGCCGCGATCGGCAAGGTCACAGGCAACTCATAGATCTGAAAGCCGCCGTCGCGATTGAAAATATGCGCGAGACGCCGCGGCAGCGTGGCGAACAAATCCGTGACGGCCAGCACACTCGGCAAGGCCACGAAATGCGGTAGTTCCAGCGCAATATGACGCCCGACGCCTTGCGCGCGGAATTCGTCGTCGAGCGCATGGTGACTGTGCTCGACCGAGCTGATCTGCACGTGCGACGCATCCAGAAACGCCTTCAGGCTCAGGTCCTTCGTGCGCGGCAGGCCGCGGCGCTTCCTCGTCATACACACGTACGTCTCTTCGAACAGCGCCTGGTGCCGCGTGCGCGCGGTCAATGTAGGCAGATTGCCGATGGCGAAATCGAGCCGGCTCGCGCGCAGTGCGTCTTCCATTTCCTCGACCGGCAACGGCTCGATGCGCAATCTCACACGCGGCGCCTGCCGGTGCAAAGCCTCGCAGATCGGCGGCAGATAGGCCAGTTCGCCCGCGTCCGAGAGCGATAGCCGGAACGTGCGCGTGCTCACCGCCGGGTCGAAATGCTCCGCGTAACGCAGCGCTTCGCGCACCGTATCGAGCGCGCGGGACACGATAGTGGACAGTTCCAGAGCGATCGGCGTGGGCTGCATGCCGGCCCGCGTGCGGATGAACAGCGGATCGTCGAACAGCGTGCGCAAACGCCCCAGCGAATAGCTGATGGCGGGTTGCGACAGCGCCAGCCGCTCGCCCGCGCGGGTGAGGCTGCGTTCTTCGACGATCGCCTGAAAAACGCGCAGCAAATTGAGGTCGACGTGGTCCAGCGAGTTCATCGAAATATCCATGCGGTTGATTTTATATTTCATTTTAGATCAATTTGACGCATATCAACGAGTCGGCGAGACTGCGCTTCATCGACCACCCCACCTACACAGCCATGAGCGAATCCTCATATCAGACCGTCGACACGAGCGCGTTATATCAGCGCGCGCAGTCCGATCGCGTGGCCCCGTCGCTGTACTACGACCCGACCGTCTTCGAAGCGGAACTCGAGCGCATTTTCTACAAGACGTGGATCTGGGTCGCGCACGAAAGCGAGCTGCCGAATCCGGGCGACTTCCGCACCACCACGATCGGCCGTCAGCCGGTGATCGTGGTGCGCGACAAGAGCGGCGCAGTCAACGTCCTGCAGAACCGCTGCCGTCACCGCGGCGCGACCGTCTGCGAACAGCACAAGGGCAACGCCAAAGGCTTCACGTGCCCATATCACAGTTGGACCTATGGCCTCGACGGCGCATTGCGCGCATTGCCATACGGCGACGGTTACGAAGGCGTGGTCGACAAGACCGAACTGCCGCTCGCCAGTCTGCGCGTGGGCATCTATCAAGGCCTGATCTTCGCGAGCTTCAATCAGGAGATCGAGCCGCTCGAAGATTTCCTCGGTGGTGCCAAGCCGTGGATCGATCTGTTCATGAAGCAAGGCGCGGGCTATCCGATCAAGGCTAACGGCGAGCATCGCTTCCGCTTCAACGGCAACTGGAAGATCCAGCTCGAGAACACCACCGACCTGTATCACTTCCCGGTAGTCCACAAATCCTGGATGAAGTCGATCGACGACGAAACCGCCGCCGCGATCACGAGCTTCATGACCAGCGACGAAGCCTTCTGCCGCTCGCTCGGCAACGGCCACAGCCTCGCCGTGCTGGTGCCGGAAATCGTCGATCTCGACAAGGACGACGGCGCGCCGATTCCCGAACGCTTCGAAGAACTCGCTGCATCACTCGCGAAAGACCACACGTCGGAAGAAGTGCGCCGCATCGTGCGCTCGCTGATGGGCGTCGGCTTCAATCTGAATCTGTTTCCAAACCTCGCGCTGTCGATGGCGTTTTTCCGCGTGCTGCGGCCCATTTCCGCGAACGAGACCGAGATCCGTCACGTCGCGCTCGCCATGGACGGCGGCCCCGAGGAAGCGAACCGCGTGCGCCTGCGCATTCACGAACACTTCCAGGGCCCGTTCGGTTTCGGCAGCCCCGATGACGCCGAAGCGTGGGAGCGCGTGCAGCGTGGCTCGCAGGCGGGCCCCGATCTGCCGATTCTAGTGAATCGCGGCTTGAATCGTGAGAGCACGGCGCCAAACGGCGAAAAAACCGCCCACGCCACCGACGAAACCGGCATGCGCGAAGCGTACGCGCAATGGCGCACGATGATGGAGCAAGCATGATGGACGACAGAAACACGCTGTTTTCGCAGAAGACATTTGCCGGTGCGATCGAACTGATCTGGCGCGAAGCCGAACTGCTGGATCGCAAGGACTATCGCGAATGGCTCACGCTGTGGGACCCGGCGGGCTTCTACGTGGTGCCGATCGATCACGACACCACCGACTTCGCCGCCACGCTGAACTACGCATACGACGATCAGGACATGCGCGAAAAACGCGTGCAACGCATGACGTCCGGCTATTCGGCCTCGGCGAGCGACGCCGCCCGCACGGTGCGCACCGTGTCGCGATTCACACTCACGAGCGACGCCAGCGATGAAGTCACGGTGAATTCGGCGCAAGTCATCGTTGCCTATAAACGCAGCAAGTCGACGCTGTTCGCCGCGGACCTCACGCATCGCATCAGTTTCGCGAGCGGCGAGCCGCGCATCGTGCAGAAGGTGATCCGGCTGATCGATTCGACCGAAGCGTTGAGCGCGATCGGTTTCCTGCTCTGATCTCCTGGCCTTTGAAACTACGAGCGCAGCGATGCCCACATTAGAAGTTTTTTTGCCGGAAGGTCACGAAGTGGCGCGCAAGGCGCAGTTGATCGCGGGTCTCACGCAGGCTACCGTCACTGCAATCGGCGCACCCGCCGAATCGGTGCGGATTCTGCTGAGTGAATTGCCGTCGCACGATTTCGGCTTGGGTGGCGCGAGCAATGCGAACACTCGAGGGCCGCTTCTCACCATCGTGGCGATCCTCATCGCCGGCCGCACGCCCGCGCAAAAAGAAGCCTTGTTCGCCGCGCTCAGCAAAACCGGCGCGGACGTGCTCGACACGCCGCTTGCCGCCGCCCGCGTGATGATCAAGGACATTCCGAATACCGATTTCGGCATTGGTGGCCAGACCGCGAAATCACTCGGACGTTAGCGCCTTCCCCATTAACCACCGCGAACAGCGAGCACGACGATGCAAAACGACACGTTTTCTCCCACGGCCGGAGCGCCTCCTGCATCCGCGGCACCGGCCACCTCGCGAACATTGCGGCGGATCATCGTCGCCTCCGTGCTCGGCAACGCGCTAGAGTGGTACGACTTTTTTCTATACGGCACCGCCGCCGCACTGATCTTCGGACCGTTGTTCTTCCCTCTGCATGGCGACCCGCTGCTGGGCACGCTCGCCGCATTCGCGGGCTTTGCAATCGGTTTCCTCGCGCGCCCACTGGGCGGCATCGTGTTTGGCCATATCGGCGACCGGCACGGCCGCAAACGCGCGCTCGTCATCACGCTGATGATGATGGGCGTGGCGACCTTCGGCATCGGCCTGTTGCCCACCTTCTCGCAAGTCGGCTTTCTCGCGCCTGCCGCGCTCGTGTGTCTGCGGGTCGTGCAAGGCATCGCATCCGGCGGCGAATGGGGCGGCGGCGTGCTGCTGATCAGCGAGAGCGCGCCGGCCAATCGTCGCGGCTACTATGCGGCGTTCAGCCAGTTGGGCGTGGCGGGTGGCTTCGTGTTGTCGGCGGCCGCGTTCTATCTGGTGCAGCGCTTGCCGGTCGAAAGCTTCATGTCGTGGGGCTGGCGCGTGCCGTTTCTTGCCAGCGTGCTGATCTTCGGCGTGGGCGTGTACATTCGCCGGCGCTTGCCGGAGAGCCGCGACTTCACGGCCGCCAAACCGAAGCATATGCCGGTGCTGACGGTGCTGCGCAATCATCCGAAGCAGGTCTTGCAGGCGATGGGGCTGCGCGTCGCGGAAAACGGCGGGACGTATATCTTTCTTTCGTTCGTGCTGGTGTACGGCAAGACGATCGGCGTGCCGGTTTCGGTGATGCTCGGCGGCGTGATGGTCGCCATGCTGCTCGAACTCGTGACGATCGTGTTGTGGGGGCGTCTGTCGGATGTGATCGGGCGGCGGCCGGTGTATATGATCGGCGCGCTCGGCCTGGTGGTGATCGCGTTTCCCGCGTTCTGGCTGATCGACACGCATCAGCCGATGCTCGTGTTCCTGTCGCTCGTGCTCGGACTGCCGTTCTGCCACGCGGCGATGATCGGCACGCAACCCGCATTGATGGGCGAACTGTTTCCCACGGAAGTGCGTTATTCGGGCATGGCACTCGGTCACGAAATCGCGTCGGTCTTTTCCGGCGGACTCGCGCCGCTCGTCGCCACCGCACTGTATGCGAAAGTGCGCGCGCCGTGGCCGGTCGCGCTGATGTTGATCGGCTTCGGCGTGATCACCGCGCTCACTCTCGTGACGATTCCCCGCAACACCAGCACCACGCATGATTGAGCTGCGATCAGCCGGGCGGCGCGGCGACGAGAGGAAGCGAGAAGCTGCATTCGAGCCCGCCTTGCTGCGCCGGTTTCGCCCAGATCTCGCCGCCGTGCCGCGTGACGATGTTCTTGCACAGCGAAAGCCCGATGCCATTGCCGCCCGCTTTCGACGAAGAGAAGCCGTCGAAGAGCCGGCCGTGTACATCGCCGGGAACGCCTGGGCCGTTATCGATCACCTGGGCGATCGCGTACTTGCCGCGCAGGTGCGTGACGAGGCGAAGCTCTCGACGCTGCGCTGCCGCGCCTTCGTTGGCCCCATCTCCAAGCGCTTCGATCGCGTTGAAGGCCAGATTCAACACCACCTGCCCGATCAACACGCGCTCAACATACACAGGCAGCGGCTCCGGCGCCTGCTCGATCTTGAGCGTCACACTCGCCTCGCGAGCACGCAGTTCGATGAAGTACGCAACATCCGCGAGCACCTCGCGCAGGTCCGCATGCGTCTCGCTCGGCTCGCGCTTGACGATGTAATCGCGCACGCTCTTGATAATCAACGCCGCATGTTCCGCCTGACGATCGGCGCTGCGCAGGCCCCACACGGCGTCGTCGATCGAAGCGGGTTGCGCGAGCCGCCGGATCGCGCCTTCGATAAAGTTGCGCACGGCGGCAAGCGGCTGGCTCAGTTCATGGGCGATCGCTGTCGCCATTTCCCCCATCGCGTTGTAACGCCCCGCATATTCGAGCAAACGCGCTTCGTTGCGCCGCGCTTCTTCGACGGCGACTTCGTCCGTCACGTCGCGAAAGTGCAGCAGCCGCCCATTCAGGTCGTTTTCGATCTCGATACGCCGGCACGTAATGCGCAGCCAGCCCGCCGTACCGTCGCGACGCGTGATGCGGTAACGCTGCGGCGCCGACGGTTGAATCCGCGGTGCGTCGGCAAGCTGGTCCAGCAGACGCTTGCGGTCTGGCTCACTGCAATAGTCGAGCACGTCCCCCATCGGCGCGCCCTCTTCCAGGCCGAGCACGCGCCGGCCGGATTCGCTGACGAACTCCACTTCGCCCGTGGGCGTCAGCACCGCGACGCCTTCGCCGAGATCCTGCATGAATTCGCGCAGCCGCGATTCGTAGCGGCGCAGCGTTTGCTTGAGTGTGTCTTCGGCGCTGATATCGCGGAACTGCACCATCACCACCGCGCGCTCACGCAGTGGCACGTAAGTGGCGATCGCTTCGGACAACATGTCGGCACCGGTGCGCGAGCGGTAACACCACTCGTACACCTGCGGGCCTTCGGTGATCGAACGATCCATCGCGCCGACGCCAATCTCGCGGCGGTACTTCGGCACCGGACGCGTCATGTCCTTCGCCTTGAGCGGCAACAATTCGGAGAGCGTAAAGCCGAGTGCCTCACAGGCCGCGCGATTGGCCCACACGATCGCCTTGGTGTCGGCGTCGTGCAGCAGCACGCACAGCGTGAGCGCATCGAGCAGGCGGTGGAAGTCTTCTTCGGCGGGGAAATTCATCGGGTGGTACGGCACACAGGTTCGATCACGTATGGGCAGAAACATAACACCAGTGCGCGCATTGCGCGTCTGAAGATTTCTTTAGATGAACCCGGAGCGTTACCTAAAACTGAGGCCCGCGTCCCAATTGAAGCGTTCTTTTTGCATTTCTAGACTGGTCTGAACCTGCACGGCGCGTCATGTCGAGCACCAACGCGCCGCGAGTTCGAGCCAATAACGAATCAAGGAGAAACCCCATCATGTCCGACACCGCCACCGCCGTTGCTGCCGATCAATCGAGCGCATCGAATGCCGCCCGTTTGACGCTCGACGAAGTGATCGCCGAGATCGCCGCGCGCCGCGACGAGTTCGACCGTCTCTCGCATGTGCCGCGCGACGTGATCGCCAAGCTCAAGCGCGCGGGCATCTATCGCGCTGCCACGCCGCGACGTTTCGGCGGCGACGCGCTCGCGCCGGCCGCGTTTCTCGACATGATCGAGCGCATCGCGGTAGCGGATGGCTCGGCGGCGTGGGTTGCGAGCTTCGGCTCGGCCAATGTCTACCTGGCGGCGCTACCGCTGCACACCCAGGCGGAAATCTACGCCGACGGCCCCGATCAGGTGTTCGCGGGCGGTCTCTTTCCGGTGCAACCGGCGCAGCCCGCGGAAGGCGGCTGGCGTGTGAACGGCACGTGGAAGTTCGCGAGCGGCTGCAAAGGCGCGGACTGGCTCGGCGTGGGCATCGGCGCCGGCGCCCCTGGCACCGGCGGCAAACCGCGCACGGCCGTGTTCCGTCCGCATCAGGTGGAGATCGTCGAAAACTGGGACGTGGTCGGCATGCAGGGCACCGGCAGCCACGATCTGCGCGTCTCCGACCAGTTCGTCGCCGACGATTGGACCTTCGTACGCGGCGGCGAACCCTGCGTGGACGAGCCGCTGTATCGCTACCCGACTATCGCCTACGCCGCGCAAGTGCTCGCCGTGGTCAACCTCGGCCTCGCGCGCGCCGCGCTCGACGTCGCCAACCACATGGCCGGCGGTCGCAAGACCACGACCGGCGCGCCGCAACTCGCCGACCGCGCTTACTACCGCATCGAACTCGCGAAAGCGGAGGCACAACTGCGCTCGGCGCGTGCATTTTTCTACGACACGACCAATGAAGTGTGGCAATCGATCCTCGCCGGCAATCCCGTCACTGCCGATCAGGTGAGCCTGCTGCGCCTCTCGGCGACGCAGATCGCCCGCGAAGGCGCCGATGTCGTGCAACGCGCTTACCGGCTCGGCGGCACGATGGCGATTTATCGCTCGCATCCGTTGCAGCGCTTGTTGCGCGACTCGATGGTCGTAACGCAGCACGCGTTTCTCGGCGAAGGCAACTACGACGGCGCCGGCGCGGTGTTCGTGGGCGTGCCGCCGATTCCGGGCTACCTGTAAGCCATTTTCTGATCGATCACGATCCACCCACATCACTACGATTGAAAGGAACAACACCTCATGTCCGATACTTCAACGCTGCCGCTGCGTGTTCTGTTCTGCTGCGGCGTCACGCAGAATTTCTTCGACTTGCCGCGCGAACAGATCGGCGAAGTCTGGCAGGCTTACGGCAAGATGCTGGCCGCGATCGAAGCGATGAAAGGCGTCAAGGTGCTCGGCACCATGGACGACGACCGCCTCACGGTAGGCCATGCCGACAACTCGCCTTGGACCTTCTATATCATGGCCGACGTGCGCGATTTCGACACCACCGTAGCCGTGTGCAATCTGTATCGCACCACGCCGGTGGGCGAGTACAACCTGTGGCGCTACGGCAAGATCGAAGCGCGTGTCGGACGTGCGCTGCAAGTGCCGCCGCAACATGCCAACGCCGCTTGAGCGTGCCGCAATGAACGCGAACCAGGATACGCTTGCCATATTGACCGAACGCCTCGCCGCGCTCGAAGCCGAATCGGCCGTGCGCCGCACGATGGCGCGCTATATGGCGCTATGCGACGTGCCGTCCGGCGCGCTCGAAGGCGAGACGCTCACGGCGCTGTTCGCCACCGACGCGATCTGGGAAGGCATCGGCCCACAGTACGCGAACAAGTTCGGCCGCCTGACGGGCCAGGCTGAAATTCTCGCGATGCTCACGCGCTACCTGCCGCCCTCGCCGCATTTCTCGGTGAACGTGCACTTCCTCACGTCGGAAACCATCGACGTGCAAGGCGCGAGCGCGAAAGGCCGCTGGATCATGCTGCAAGCGTCTGGCTATGTCGATGCGCAAGCCGAACTGATCTCGGCGCGCCTGGAAGTGGATTTCGCGCCTGCCGGCAACGGCCGGGACTGGCTCATCACGCACTTTCGCACGGAGCGCCTGTTCGACGCGCCGTGGCAAGTCAATGCAAGGAAACCGCACCCATGAACGAGTTTATCCAGACGCTGTCGTTAGGCGGCACCGGCCCGAGCATCGCGATCAAGGACACGATCGACATCGCCGGTTACGCCACCACCGCCGCGAGCCGCGCACTGGCCGACACGCCGCCCGCGCAAAAGCATGCCGAAGTCGTCGAACGATTGCTCGCGGCCGGCTGGCACATCGTCGGCAAAGCGAACATGCATGAGCTGGCGTTCGGCATGACCGGCATCAACGACTACACCGGCACGCCGCAGAATCCGCAGGACGCGGCGCGCATTCCGGGCGGATCGTCGAGCGGATCGGCGGCGGCAGTCGGACTGAAGCTCGCCGACGCCGCGCTCGGCACCGACACCGGCGGCTCGATTCGCGGCCCCGCCGCATGTTGCGGCGTGATCGGTTTGAAGCCCACCTTCGGGTGCGTGTCGCGACTCGGCGTGGCGCCGCGAGAGTCCACGCTCGATTGCGTTGGACCGTTTGCACGTGACATGCGCATGCTCGTTGCCGCGATGCAGGCCATCGCCGCTAACTTCGATGCGAACGCCGCGCACGCGTGGCAAGGCGCGTGCAAAGTCGGCATCGTGCAGGCCGACGCCGCGCCCGAGATCCTCGAAGCTGTGACACGCGCCGCCGATCAAGCCGGCTGCACCGCGCACGCGCTGCCGCTCGCCGGCCTCGCCGCCGCGTTCGACGCGGGCGTCGCGGTCATCAATGTCGAGACTTCGCGCGCGTTCGGTCATCTGGTGGCCAGTGGCAAGCTCGGCGCGGATCTCGACGCGCGCCTGCGCGCCGCGGCCAACACCACCGCCGCGCAACTCGATGCGGCCGAACAGGTGCGCCGCGACTTCACCGCGGCAGTCGATCACGCTTTAAGCAATGTCGACGTGCTGATTCTCCCCACGCTGCCCGCCCTGCCGATCACACTCGACGAAGCGCGCGGCGGCAAGTCGGTGATCGCGATGTCGTCGCTGATCCGCCCGTTCAATCTGAGTGGCCATCCCGCATTGAGTTTGCCGCTGCCGATCGGCGGCTCGCCGCTCAAGGCAGGTCTGCAGATCGTCGGACGCAAGGGTCAGGATGAGCAGGTGTGCGCGATCGCGGCGCGTTTCGAGGCCGCCCTCGCCGCTTGAATCGCTTGAGCCATGCCTCGGGCCGTTCGAACGGCGGCCGATTTTTCGAAGTGAAGCGAAGTGGAGTGGATGCAATGCAGAAAAGAGTCGTTCTAGTCACCGGCGCGGCGCGCGGCCTGGGCGCCGCGATCGCGACGCGCTTTCACGCGGCGGGTTACGCCGTTGCCATCGGCGATATCGCGTTCGACGCCGCGCAAGCTCTCGCGCGCGATCTGAGCGCCGACGGTTCCACGGCTTTCGCGCTGAATCTCGACGTGACCGCGAAAGCCGCGTTCATCGCGGCGCGCGACGCGATCCTGCAGCGCTGGGGCCGCGTCGACGCGTTGGTCAACAACGCGGGCGCCTCGAAAGTCGTGTCCGTGATGGACATTACCGCCGAGCAATTCGATCAGGTGATCAACGTGAACTTGCGCAGCGTGTTGTTCGGCTGCCAGGTGTTCGGCCAGCATTTCGCCGACGCGGGCACGGGCCGTATCGTCAACATCGCGTCGCTCGCGGGACAGAACGGTGGCTCGGCAACCGGCGCGCATTATGCGGCCGCGAAAGGCGGTGTAATCACGCTCACCAAGGTCTTCGCGCGCGATCTCGGCGCTGCGGGCGTGACCGTCAACGCCGTTTCGCCTGGACCGATGGATCTGCCGATCGTCCATGAAAGCGTGGCCCCCGACAAACTGAAGGCAGTGATCGCTAACATTCCAGCCGGACGTCTCGGCTCAGCGGACTATGTCGCCGATGTAGCCGTGATGCTCGCCGCGGAAAATGCTTACTTCGCGAATGGCGCGTGCTGGGATGTGAACGGTGGTCTGTTCATGCGCTAAGCCGATGGGCGTGCACACCAGCGCGGCATGCTTCAACGCTGCATGCCGCCTGTGTCCGCATCCTGATCCCACACCGCCATCACCTCGCGCACCAGCATCGCGATCGAGGCCGCACCGAGTTTGTCCTTGATGCTCGCGCGATGCACGTCGACGGTCTTCACGCTGATCGACAGATCGCTGGCAATGCGCTTGCTGCCCTTGCCGTCGATCACGCCGCGCAATACCTCTTTTTCACGCGCGGTCAGCGACTCGATCCGCTTGCGCAACTCGCGCTGCTTCTGGGCGGCCACGTGACGTTGAGCGGCGAGCTTCAGCGCGCTTTGCACGCGGTCGAGCATCTGCTGCGAGTTATACGGTTTCTCGACGAAATCGATCGCGCCGTTTTGCAACGCGCGCACCGACATCGGAATATCGCCGTGGCCGCTGACGAAAATGATCGGCAACGTGGCGCCGCGACGATTCAATTCTGCTTGCACGTCGAAGCCGCTTTGCTCGGGCATGCGTACGTCGAGCACGAGACAGGCGGGCACGTCCGGATCGAACGCACCGAGAAACTCGCCGGCATTCGGAAAACCCGCCGACTTCACGCCAACCGATTCGAGCAGCCACGCAAGCGACGTGCGCATGCCGCTGTCGTCGTCGACGATGTACACGATCGGTGCGAGGGGTGTGGCGGACTGCGAAGGCTGGGGCATGGGGGTAGTTTTAGATGCGATTCGAAGCGTATTACTGGCCCATCATAACCAGCGGAAAAAGCGCTGCAAAGCGATAGTTACCCTGAAATGGCGCTTTGTTTTGCCTATCAGCCCAACATTCGGCGATGCATTGGGGAAAGCTTTAGACGGACTGGGAAACACGGCTGCCCGGCTACCGCTCGCGCGGATTTTATTTTCCGCGGGGATTGCTTACGCTTGAATCCAATCACACGAGATCAGCCTAGGAACCCGAACGATGACGCCGACCCAACACGCGACTCCCGACGCCGAAGCTCACATGGACGCGAAACAGCAATTCCGTCAAGCCATGGCGCACCTCAGCGCCGCCGTCAACGTGATCACGACAGCGGGCCCGCATGGACGATGCGGCGTCACCGCGAGCGCCGTGTGCTCGGTCACCGATACGCCGCCTACGTTGCTCGTCTGCCTGAACCGGTCGAGCGCCATGCACGCGACCTTCCAAAGCAACCGGCATGTTTGCATCAACGTGCTGCCTGGCGAGCACGAACTGCTCGCGCGCCACTTCGCGGGCATGACCCAGGTGCCGATGGAAGAACGCTTTGGCTGGCCCATCTGGGACGAAGGCACGCACGGCGTGCCGGTCTTGCGCGACGCGCTGGCGAGTCTGCAAGGCGAGATCGTCGACCTGAAGGAAGTCGGCTCGCACTCGGTGATGTTCGTGAAGACCACACGCATTAGCGTACGAAGCGATGGCGATGGCTTGATCTACTTCGACCGTAACTTCCATCGCATCAAACGTGCGGCATCGCATTGATGCATGATCGCGGCACGTGGACTGCTCATGCGACGTCCGCACGATCGGTGTCGAATTGAAAAAGCGGCGCTGACGTGACGGCTTCGACGAAACAGTCGAGTTGCGCGCCGCGCGCGCTGCGTGTCACGAGCGGCACGCCCAATTCCTGTTCGAGTTCGCGGATCGCCGTGGTCAACGCGGGTTGGGACAGGCACGCCGTCTTGGCCGCGGCGCGGATGCTGCCGTGCTGGGCAATGGCCACTAAAGCGCAACTGGTTGTATTCCACGGGCGTTTTCGCCATTCGGATTGAGGCCATACTGGGCACGCAGCAACTCGAACAGACCCCGCTCCGTCGACGCCGGGTTGTGAGCATTCACAACCCCCGCCGATTCCTGCGCCGTGATCCAGAGCAGGTCACTGAATTCGGTCGGTGAAATGCCTTCGAGCTCTATCGCTTTGCGCAACGCGTCTCGCGACGCGATCGGCACGATCAACGGGTCTCTTGCCACCCAACCCTGCTTGCCGTGCTTAACCTGACGATGGACATGCGCATGCTTGTTCATAAACGATCTACATTCCAAAGATGCTGGAAGCGACGGTTGCGCATGGATCGGGGTTCGCTTTTGCCGTCACTGATCGGGCTGATGCAAGGCATCTTTCGGTTGTGTTTCTCACCAGCGCACGTCATGTTTCGTTGTCCCATTGCACGAGCAACTCGGCCGGAATCGCCAGGACCACCTCCGCATAGCGTTTGCCGACGAACCGTTCCGCGCGCCGCAGCAGCACTGGAATGGGACTGCTCGGCTCATGCTGCTCGAACCACTGACGAGCTGCCCGGACCAGTTCGAGCGCGGCTTGACGATCCGCCGGTGTCACGTCCAAGCGGCGATTGACGGCGGCAGCGACAGGCGATGCTGTTCTCTCTTCGTTCGCGGGTAACGAATCGCTCGACGCGGCATTCGTGACTTCGTCCATAGCCTGCGCGTCGGCCGCGACGATCGCCGGGTGAGCGCTTTCCGATCGCACTTCCCCGGCGCTCAGATGCCGCAGCAACCGGGTAAGCGCTGACAAGTCCGCGGCGTAGAGATTCAGGTGTTCGCGGCTCCACGCGTCGATCGCGGCGACGCTCGCCAGCGCGTCATCGAATCCCGCCAGAGCCGCTGGTTGTTGCACGCGTAGATCATCGAGTTGCCGCGTCACCGACTCGGGCGCAAGCGCATCGCTCGGACGCGGTTGAGCAAAGGCGCGTTCAACGTCGCGCACCTGCAGGCGTGTCGCTGTCGACTTCGTCAGCGCGATCTCGCGCACGTCCGATAGCAGACCGTCTGTATCGGCCAACGTCTGCAAGGCATTCATGCGAATTTCCAGCGCGGCATCACGGTCTGTGTCGACGCCCGGTTGCGGGTGAATCCCGTCGGGAAACGCAGCCAGCCATGCAGCGAGCAATCCGGTGCCTTCGGCAAGACCTGCGGCACCCGCAAGGCGCGTACGGCACCGCGTAAAGAGGACCGCGAGGCGCATGTCCTTGCTGCGCATCATCAGGCGCCGGCAGTCGCGATCGACATCGCTCCAGTTGACCGGGTCCGGAGAACCCACGAAGTCGCCATACTGTGCCTCAATCCTTGTGGCCACTTTCGCCGAAAGCACCACGAATTCCGGATCGTATTCGAGGTCGGCCCCGCAAGGAGCGCTGTCATCCACCGGCATCATCCAGTCGTGGAGCGCTGGCCCTTTGGCCGGCGCGGCTTTCTGGGGCGCCTGTTTTCTGTTATTGCTCATCGTCTACCTTCATCACCCGCGCGGCTGCGCCACATCCACGGCATCGCTTGAATTCCTTTACATAGCGTTCCGGCTCGAAACGCATACCGGTAATCCGCTCTTCAGACGCTGAACGTCCCAGCCACCCGGACCATCCGAGCTGCTGCGGACCGCCCATGACAGCAGGCGGCGCACTCTGCGGCCGGATGCGCAGTTCCAGTTCCCAGTTGAACTCATTGCCGACGAACGTCCTGACCCATTCAATCAGTCGCGGCAAATCCGCACCCTGCGGGGTAAAGCGCAGGTATTCGTCGAGGTCGACCGGCCCGACGACAATGCGGAATTTGTGCTGGCGATCAGGAATCTGTTCACCGAGCGTCGCGCCGTCGCACATTGTCGACGGCGAGCCAGGCCAGCCGAGACGGCTGTGTTCGCTCGGATCCACGTCGAACCAGTGAAATGCAAATTCCTCGATGGCGACTGGCACGCCGAAGTAGTGCGCAAGCGTGGCGCGCAGGCCATCCGGATTACGCGCCTCGCGCACCAGATGCGGCGCGGCCGACAGCCGAGCATGCGCAGGCAGCGGCCCGTGATCGATCTCGCGGACATCCTGGCCGGTAAGGCTCGCAACGTAGAACGAGAATCGCTCGTTGCCGGGTCGATCGAGTCCCGCCGCGGCCTGGGCGGACGCCCATGCGCGGTACAGCAGCGTCAGATAGCGGTGGTGGAAGATGTCGAGGAAATTGACCAACGTGGTATCGCGTCGGCTCTGCTCACGTTCGCGCGCAATCTCCGTTACGTGGATCGGCAGCGGCCCGTTCGGCCCGAGCATCCCCAGACTGAAGAGGCGCACTTTCAGTCTTCCGTTCGCCTGCCCGACGCTCGCAATTTCGCGCGGGGCGAAGGTCAGGCTCGGCTGCTGCCCGAGACGAAACGGTTCCGCCTGCGGGCGTTGCGCCGTGCCGACCGGATCGATTCGCGGATCGGCGCCGATGCGACGCAGCAGCATCAGGAAGCCGTAGCGCCACGGCTCGGCCCGCAGGCGTTCGATCAACTCCGGCGAAAGCGCTGCATCGCGCACGATCGCCTTAAGCAGGGCCCGGTCCATCAGACGATCCCACGCGTGCCCATGCGCGCGGGCCAGTTCGCCACGCGGCCGCGCTGCATCGAATGCAGTTCGGTCTGCGTGAAGCTGTTGACCGACACGTGTCGCGTCAGATAGTGCTCGAGAATCAGGCCGAACAGATAGGGGCTGGTGCCCGAGAAGCCGGTTTCGTCGACGGTCAGCGCGCACTCGATGCCACGTCCGAACACCAGCGGGCCACCACCAGGAAGTTTCCTCGCCACCGGCCGTGTCTTCACGCCGACGAGGCTTTCGACCTGACGTCGGTGCTCGGTGTCGTCGGCTGCCAGGAACAGTCGCAACAGGTCACGCAAGCCCTGCCCGCCCTCGCGGTGATCGAGATCGTCAAGGGGCAAATAGTTGAAGTTCAGTTGACGGATCAGCCGCCAGGCCATCTCGCGCTCCGCGTAGGGCGCTCTCGGCACACTGGGGGCGCGAATCAAGCCGGTGCTCGCCACCGCATCGGCGTCGGCTACCGAAAGATCGTTGACGCCGTCACGCGGCACAAGGTTTGGCAGATCGCGGTTGGTGACCCACGCATCGACCGACAGGTAGCGGATTTCCTCGCTGTAGGGTGCCTCGTGCTGGTCGACCAGCGACACAAACATCTCCGTGCCGATGTACGGTGTTCGTGTACCGTAGCGGCGCGCCGAGTCCGAAATCAGCCGGCGCTCGCGGCGCGTCGAGAAATACCGTCCGTAATTTCCTTCGTCGTTGTTCAACGTTTGAAATAGCGGCCGGAATTCGCGCTCGGCGGACGTCGTCGTGACCTGCCCGGACAGCTTTTCAACGGCAAACACCTCATAGTCGAGTGGATGAAGCCGCGCCGGCACGATGCGGAACTCGGTGTCGCCTTCCGACAGTTCGATCTGGTCGGTGTGCTTACGGAACAGGTTGATGACCGGCGTGCAGAACAGCGCAAAGCGCGACGCGTCGACGAGGCTCGCGAGCCGGTCGGGTGACTGGTCGAGTAGCAGGACAATTTCCGCTTCCGGGCCGTTGACGCGGCGCAGGCCCTCCTTGAGACCGGTTAGCGTAAAGAAATAGAAGCGACTCGGGCACGCGAAGTATTCATGCAACAGGTTGTGTCCGTGAAATTTCGACCACGTGAGCGGCAGCAGGCCCTCGTCGTGCCCCAGTCCCTCGTGAACCACCGCGTCGGAACTCACCACGGACAGCGGCCGGCCCGCTGTGCCGAACTGACCCGGCACGCCGGTTATCGTTGCAACGCCCGCCGCGTGGATCAGCTCGAACAGGTGTGAAGCAACCTGTTCGTCACCCGCCAGGTACACAGGCAATCTGTCCAGCCCTCGCAGATCGGCCATGGATGCTGCATTAGTCGTACGCAACTTCAGGCGCAGCGCGCCGCGTACCTGCACGTTCGGTGGCACGTAGCGGCCGAGCGAAGCAATGTCGGGCGGAATGCCGGTCAACCTTGCTTCGGCAATCTCCAGCGGATAGAGCATCACGTCCTGGCTGCTGCGGAACTGACAGGGCGTCTGCTCTCCATCAGGTACGCGGGACTTGAAGGCGGTGCCGCGTGCAACGCGGAAACCTTCGGCAAGATTGCCTTCGACGGGGCTCGGGTACAGGCGCGCGACGGCCATCGAAGGCGTGGGAGCAACGTAGTTCGGGTAGATGACTTCGAGAAGCCGCCCAGTGAAACGCGGAAACTCGGCATCCAGCTTGATCTGCATGCGTGCCGCCATGAAGCAGAACGACTCGATCAGACGTTCGACATACGGGTCCGCCACCTCACCCGCCTGCATGCCGAGCCGCCGCGCAATCTTGGGATGAGCCTGCGCGAACTCGCCGGCGAACTCGCGCATGTAGATCAATTCCTGGTTGTAGTAGTCGAGCAGTCGCGGATCCATCGGTGTTTTCTCGTTGTTCTTTAAGCTTCTCTTGCGCAACGGAGGGCGGTGCTCAGCCCGCGCGCATGCCGGTGACGTTCAACTGGCTCGTTTCCAGATCGAGCGAACTCTGCACCATGAATTCGAGCGGATAAGGATCCATGCGGATCATGCAGCGGATCTCGAATGCCAGCACGTTGTAGTGAACGTCGGCATCGACTCCCGCGAGCGGCGCAATGCTGAGCGAATCGGAGATCAGCCGCGGCTCGAACTCGCTAATCGCGGTCCGGATGATCTTCTCGATGTCTTCCCACTTGCGCGTTGCCGTGAAGGCGCCCGCCAGCGCCGGCACACCGAAATTCACGGTTGACGAAGCCGCGTGCGGATGTCGCTTGCGATCGATCAGGTCCTCGATGCTGGTCGTGTTGAGCAGGAACGCCAGGTCGCGCTGCACGATGTCGCGCATCTGTGCACGGGTCACCGCGTATTCATTGGGCGCTTCTGTCTGCCTCTGCGGGGCATCGTCACGCAGGCGGTCGAGCAAGGTCGGCAGCAGGTGCGCATTCGCACGCCGAGGCGTGGTGCCGCCATCACGAACCGACCGCGCGTCGCCGCACATCGGCTTCGACGCCGGCTTAAGCCTGTTCATTTGAGCCGCCCTGCTGATTCGATCCGCGCTTGCTCGCGCCGTTACTGAATTCGCAACCAGCAAGCTCGAAGACACTCAAGTCGCCGGCACTGGTGGTCCACGTTTTCTGGCCATGGGCGATCACGCCGGTCGCCCCCGATTCCCGCCACACCGTCTTGCGTCCTAGTCGGATGGCATCGCGCTCGCCGCTGTCCCCCTGCACATCTTCCGCGCCGGGGTAACGCGCCGGCGCGAAGCCGCAAACCGTGGTGCCGTCGAGCAGCGTCCACGTGCACGGTGCCCAGACGAGATCAAGGAGCGTGGCGGGACGCTCGACCTTCCACGCGGCAAGATCTGAAAACGGCAACCACCGGTAACGTCCTGCCGTCACCACTTCGCAGACTGGTCCGAAGCGCGAATCGCTGTCGCCGATCCAGTCGAACGCGAAATCCGGCGCTTGACCGGCGACGAGCGGTGCGCGATCGAGCGCCGCGTAGCGCGCCTGGTCGGCGGCGTCGATCTGACCGGCAGCGCTCAGACGCAACGCCTCGATGAGCCCCTCGACCCATGACGGCGCGTGGAAGACGAACCCGGGACGCTCGCGACCCGCGATGACTTTCGCGCGCCAGAGCTCGGCGCGAATCAGATCGCGATACACCTGAACGGCCTGAGTCTGCTCGGGGCAAAGTTGCGCAAACACCTGGAGCTGACCGATTGCGCGCTCCCAATGACCGGTCACGCATAACAACTGGAACAGCGCCCAGCGAAATTCGGCTGCTGCGGGGCGCGTGCGAATCTGCATTTCAGCAGCCGCGATGCGCTCATCGAGCGGCATGCCGTGATCGGTCGTCGGGTTGATGCGGGATAGCTGCGCGGTCATCGAGCGTCTTCGTGTGTCAATGAATGAGAGGCCGGCAATGGGCTGTCAAGACCCAACGTATGGTGCTCGCGCCGCGCAAGCGCAGGTGGCAACGCGCGGGCGCGCCGCGCTGCCGCGGCGAGGTATTCCTCCGGCGCAAAAAGATCCAGGATTTCCGGGACCGGATCCGGTGCCGCCAGGTCAGCTTCATGAGCCGCCGCCAGCGGGCCGAAGACGTCTTCCATGAAGCGCGCGCCGGACAGGAGTGCCTCGATCGACCCGCTGTGCGGCGCCTGAGCAACCACCGATGACTCGTAGTGCAAAGCCGGGTGCAGTCCCGCCGATAACGCCGGCTGTGCTCCCCACCCTTCGGTAAGCGACGCCTGCGGATCAACAAGCACGCGACGATACTGCTCATGCAGCGTCTCGATCAGATCGTCGGCGCCATTACCTGCCTCGTCTCGTTCGCGCCGCGATTCGCCATTTTCAGAGGCCAGGGCGCCGCCGATCAGTCCGAATATGGCGTTACTGCCACGCAAGTCTTCGTCGATGCGGTCCTCGGCATCGTCTTCACAGGCACGCAGTGGATCGTCGACGGCCTCGCGGGCGAGGCGCATGTCTTCCCGCAGTCCGCATTCCGTTTCGGCCGCGCCCGGTTCAATGCGCGTCGGCGCCATGGCCTCGCGCCTAATAAGCCTGTTTATCCACATGCGATTCCCGTGCCTTTCCTCAATGGCGAGAGATCGCATTTTAACCACAACTCGCGGGCATTAGTCCATTACCCGTCGAATGAAATTTTACTCCGATAACCGATCTTATTTTTGAGACAAACACCATTCGCCGAAAAACCTTGATCAAAGCTAGACACCTCCCGACCTCACAACACTCACCAACATTTAAATACAATATAGAGATATATTTTTATTCCATAAAAACAAAGACATGCAGACACAACACCAATGACAACATACCCACCACGAAGAACTTTCCGAACATTGAATAGAAATTTCCCAATCTAGATAAGTTGCAAGTTTTATAGGCAATAGTCAATTGACGAATCATCCAAGCCATGTGTTTAATACAGTCAAGACGATTTGCTTATTCCAAAGAATATCGGGAAATTCGGAATACAACCTTGATTCGACCAGACTAAATTGAATAGTCGTTAGGCTGATTAGAAATTACGTTGTCCGGCAATAGTCGAAAGCACAAAACCAAGAACAACGATTCAGAGAAACCACATGGCGATTTCGCGTCAGGCGCTTTTCGGCAAGCTTGGAACCACGCTGTACAGAAGCATCGAGTCCGCCACGGCCTTCTGCAAGCTGCGCGGCAATCCGTATATCGAGCTTGTGCATTGGCTCCATCAACTGCTCCAGCAGCCTGATTCGGACCTGCATCGGATCGCGCGGCACTGTGGCATCGATCACGCAACGCTAGATCGCGATCTGGCGCGTGCGCTGGCCGCACTGCCCGCGGGGGCCAGTTCGATCAGTGACTTCTCGCATTACGTCGAATTGGCAATCGAACGCGCGTGGGTGCTTGCAACGCTTAGTTTCGACGACCGAAGTATCCGTAGCGCGTGGCTCGTCGCCGCACTCGTACAGACGCCTGAACTGCGGCGTGTGCTGCTGTCCATCTCACCGGCGTTCGGCAAGATACCTGTCGAAAGTCTGGACGACGCTGTTCTTGCATACATCGACGGGTCGCCCGAAGCCGCTGACGCACCTTACGACAACAGCGATTTCTCGCCAGCGGTGCCCGGTGAAGCCTCCCATGCCCTTTCCGCGGTATCAAAGGACTCGCCGCTCGAACAGTTCTGCACGGACCTGACAGCGCGCGCACACAACGGTGAAATCGACCCGGTCGTCGGGCGCGAGCTGGAAATTCGCACCATGATCGACGTGCTGCTGCGCCGCCGGCAAAACAATCCCTTGCTGACCGGCGAGGCGGGCGTCGGCAAGACCGCCGTTGTCGAGGGGTTGGCGTGCGCCATCGCCGCGGGCGACGTGCCGCCCAAGCTGGTGGGCGTGCGCTTGCTGAATCTCGACGTGGGCGCACTGCTCGCAGGCGCAAGCATGAAGGGGGAATTCGAAGCGCGTCTGCGAGGCGTGCTGGAGGCGGCATTGAAGTCGACGGTCCCCGTGATCCTGTTCGTCGACGAAATCCACACGCTGATCGGTGCGGGCGGCCAGGCCGGCACCGGCGACGCCGCCAATCTGCTCAAGCCCGCGCTCGCGCGCGGCGCGATTCGCACGATCGGCGCGACGACCTGGGCGGAGTACAAACGGCACATTGAAAAGGATCCCGCGCTCACGCGGCGTTTCCAGGTTCTGCAAGTGCCGGAGCCGGAAGAACTGGCGGCGATCGACATGGTGCGCGGACTTGCGGAAACGTTCTCGCGGCATCACGGTGTGGTCGTGCGTGACCAGGCGATCCGCGCGGCCGTGACCCTGTCGCATCGCTATATCCCTTCCCGTCAGTTGCCGGACAAGGCAATCAGTCTCCTCGACACCGCCTGCGCGCGTGTCGCACTTTCCCAGCATGCGCCCCCGCGAGAGCTGCAGGACGTGCGTCAACGCGTGCGGGCAGCGCGCGTCGAAAGCGCGTTGCTCGCCACGGAATCGCGTATCGGCCTCGATGCCGGCCGCGCCTTGGAGGCGGCCCAGAGTCGCATCGATGAACTCGTCGCCGCCGAGCAAAGCATCGAAGCGCGCTGGCAAGCACAGCTCCTCGCGGCGCAGGCCTTGCTCGCCGCCCGTGATGCGCTCGGTGCCGATGCCGGTGCATCGCAACCCGACAGAAGCATGGATACGCGCAGACCGCTTCATCCGCTCAAGGAACTGGAACGCGCGCTCACGGAATTGCAGGGCGATGGACCGCTGGTGTTTCCGGAGGTGAGCGAAGCGATCGTCGCCGAAGTTGTGTCGGATTGGACAGGCATCCCGGTCGGCCGCATGCTCACCGACGAAGTGGCCGCCGTGCAGTCGCTGCCGGCCACGCTCGAGGCGCGTGTGATCGGCCAGCGCGATGCACTGCATCAGATCGGCGAGCGGGTGCAAACCGCACGCGCCGGGCTAACGGACCCGAAAAAGCCGCTGGGCGTATTCCTGCTCGCGGGGCCGTCCGGCGTGGGCAAAACCGAGACGGCGCTCGCACTGGCAGAGGCGCTCTACGGCGGCGAGCAGAACCTGATCACCGTCAATATGAGCGAGTATCAGGAGGCTCATACCGTTTCCGGACTGAAAGGCGCTCCGCCCGGATATGTCGGTTACGGCGAGGGAGGCGTGCTCACTGAGGCCGTTCGGCGCCGCCCCTATTCGGTCGTTTTGCTCGACGAAATCGAGAAGGCCCATCGCGACGTGCACGAAATGTTCTTCCAGGTCTTCGACAAAGGCTACATGGAAGATGGTGACGGCCGCTACATCGATTTCCGCAACACGACGATTCTGCTCACCAGCAACGCCGGCTCGGAACTGACGACAAGCCTGTGTGCCGATGCACCGCTCTCGCCCGACGCCGACGGGCTGCGCGAAGCCCTCACACACGAGTTGCTCAAGGCATTTCCCGCGGCATTTCTCGGCCGCGTCACCGTGGTGCCGTACCGGCCGCTTGCCGATGAATCGCTTGCGCGCATCGTGCGCTTGCATCTGGACCGCGTGGTCATGCGCATGGCCCGTGCCCATGACATTGCGCTTGCCTACAACCAGCAAGTCGTCGACTACATCGTCGGCAGATGTCTTGTCGAGGAAACCGGGGCTCGTGTACTGATCGGCTTCATCGAACAACACGTGCTGCCTCGCCTATCCGCGTTGTGGCTCGACGCATTTTCGTCGAAATGGCCCATCACGCGCATTGAAATCGACGTCGTCGACGCGAGCGCACCACCCATCGTCGCGCTCACTTTCCAATGCACGTATGCGCATGCCCTGGTCGAGTCATCAGCAGCCGCAATGTCACCTTCCCTTTCCGTCGAGCAGGTTGACTAAACGCTGCCGACTCATCACCACCGTCCACGGAGACCTCAATGTCTGTTCCCAGTAGTTCGCAGAAATTCATCGCGCGCAATCGGGCGCCACGTGTGCAGATCGAGTACGACGTCGAAGTCTACGGCTCCGAGAAGAAAGTCGAACTGCCGTTTGTCATGGGCGTGCTTTCGGACCTCTCCGGCAAGCCCGTCGAACCGCTGCCGCCGGTTGCCGACCGTAGTTTCCTCGATATCGATATCGACAACTTCGATGAACGGATGAAGGCGATCAAGCCGCGCGTCGCATTCGCGGTGCCGAACACGCTGTCAGGCGAGGGGCAGTTGATGGTCGATATGACCTTCGAGAGCATTGAGGACTTCTCGCCGGCGGCCGTCGCCCGCAAGGTCGATTCGCTGCGGCAACTGCTCGAAGCCCGCACGCAACTCGCGAATCTGCAAACGTACATGGACGGCAAGTCCGGCGCGGAATCACTCGTCAACAGGCTGCTGCAGGATCCGGCGCTGCTGAAATCGCTTGCGGCCACACCGAAACCCCAGCTTTCGAACGCCGCAGCCGACGTGGCGGATGCCGCGGACGCGCCCCGCTGATCGACGGGAAAGAACAGATTCAGAGGACAAAACATGGCAAAACAACCAATGCACGCGGCCACCGCGGAAGTAAGCACGCAGTCCGACTTTACCCAACTGCTCAACCAGGAATTCAGGCCAAAAACCGAACAGGCCCGCGAGGCCGTCGAGCACGCCGTGCAGACGCTCGCCGAACAGGCGCTGCTGCAATCGGCCACGATCAGCGACGACGCCTACAAGAGCATCGAGGCGATCATCGCTCAGATCGATCACAAGCTTTCCGAGCAGATCAACCTGATTCTGCATCATGACGACTTCCAGAAACTGGAGTCCGCCTGGCGCGGCGTACACCATCTGGTTTCGAACACGGAAACCGACGAGCGTCTGAAGATCCGTTTCATGGACGTGTCGAAAGACGAATTACGCCGCACGATGAAACGCTATAAAGGCATCGCCTGGGATCAGAGCCCGCTCTTCAAGCAGATCTATGAAGAAGAGTACGGCCAGCTTGGTGGCGAGCCTTATGGCTGCCTGGTGGCTGACTACTATTTCGACCATACGCCGCCTGACGTCGATCTGCTCGGCTCGATCGCCAAAGTCGCCGCAGCGGCGCACACGCCGTTCATCTCCGGCGCGTCGCCCTCGGTGCTACAGATGGAATCGTGGCAAGAACTCGCCAACCCGCGCGACCTGACCAAGATCTTCACTCAGAATCTCGAGTACGCGCCGTGGAACTCGCTGCGCAATAGCGAAGACGCGCGCTATGTCGGTCTCGCGATGCCACGTTTCCTCGCCCGCCTGCCCTATGGCGCGAAGACCAATCCCGTTGACGAATTCGACTTCGAAGAAGACACCAACGGCTCCGACCACCGCCGTTACGCGTGGGCCAACGCGGCCTATGCGATGGGTGTGAACATCAATCGTTCGTTCAAGCTGTATGGCTGGTGCTCGCTGATCCGCGGCGTCGAATCCGGCGGTACGGTCGACAATCTGCCGTGTCATTCATTCCCCACCGACGACGGCGGCGTCGACATGAAGTGCCCAACCGAGATCGCCATCTCGGACCGGCGCGAAGCCGAGTTGTCGAAAAACGGTTTCATCCCGCTGATCCACCGCAAGAATACCGATCACGCCACTTTCATCGGCGCGCAGTCATTGCAGAAGCCGGCCGAATACCACGACGCTGACGCCACCGCGAATGCGAATCTGTCCGCGCGCCTGCCGTATCTGTTCGCCTGCTCGCGCTTCGCGCATTACCTCAAGTGCATCGTGCGCGACAAGATCGGCGCGTTCAAGGAGCGCGAGGAAATGCAGCGCTGGCTGAACGAGTGGGTCATGCACTACGTCGACGCGGATCCCGCCAACTCGTCTCAGGAAACCAAGGCGCGACGTCCGCTTGCCGCGGCTGAAGTCGTCGTGGAAGAGGTGGAAGGCAATCCCGGCTACTACCAGGCGAAGTTCTTCCTCCGCCCGCACTTCCAGCTCGAAGGCCTGACGGTGTCCTTGCGTCTCGTCGCGAAACTGCCGTCCATCAAGGAAGCGGCTTAATCGATACGTTCGCGAGTAGGTCCCCCTGAATGCACGGCATGTCTGCTGTCCGAAACCAGCCGTGCGTCCAGGCACGGACCAGCTCGCCGTTCGTGATTCTTTACCGTTTTCGATCCGATTCAAGGCGTTGATATGGCCGATGAAAATTACGATGTCGATGCAGCCGTAGCGCATCTCAATGCTCACGCACATGCGGACTCCCTTAGCCGATGCGCGTCCTACGTCAGGCAAGCGATTGCGGCCGGCGGAATCGTCATTTCTCAAGGACCGGCGGTCGAGTTGGCGAAGAACTACGGCCCCGTTCTGCGCGCGCACGGTTTTGTCGAGGTGTCGGCAAGTGACCTCATTACGCCGCGCAAGGGGGATGTTGCCGTCATTCAGTCTTACCCAGGCGGCAATATCGCCGGCCATATCACCATGTACAACGGTCAGCGGTGGGTTTCCGATTTCCGCCAGAACGACATGTGGAGCGGGCCCGGCTATCGCCAGAACAAGCCCGCGTACAAAGTGTACCGGTGGCAGGGAGAACAGTGATGCGATTGCGAGCCTGCGTATTGGCGGTGATCGCATGGGCTGTTCTGAGCATGCAGCCGGCACTTGCACAAAGCGCCGCGTCAGCGCAGCGGTTTCTGCAAACCGTCTACAGCGCCTACATGTTCAACGGCGATCCTCCCGGCATTGAGGCGGCGGGCTCTCACGCCATTGCCTCGCCATCGCTCCTGCAGTTGATCAGGAAAGATCAGCGGGCATTGAAGGGCGAGGCCGGCTATCTGGACATGGATCCGATTTGCCGTTGTCAGGACTTCGACGTGAAGACGACCGGCATTGAAGTCACGGTGGCGAAGCGCCAAAAAGCAAAGGCCGTCGTTTCATTTACGAACTTCAGGAAACCGAACAGGGTGGAGCTCGATTTGGTGTGGGTTCGTGGCAAATGGCTTATCGACGATATCAGGGGCAGTGATGATCGGCGCAGCCTCCGTGACGCACTACAGGCAGAGATTGCTGATTTGGTCAGGTAGTTGTTGTGAAACCAGGTTGTAGATGTTTAACACCAAGGAGCTTTAGATGGCACAAGACATTTTTCTCAAGATTAACGGCATTGATGGCGAGTCGCCGGACTCGTCGCACAAGAACGAGATCGAGGTGAGGAGCTGGGGCTGGCGCGTATCGCAGCAAGCGAACATGCACGCTGGTTCGGGTGGCGGCGCCGGCAAGGCCACCGTCGAGGACCTCGAGTTCGAACACCTCGTGGACCGGGCGAGCCCGAACCTGATGAAGTACTGCCTGACCGGCAAGCACGTCGACCAGGCTGTGCTGGTTGTCCGCAAAGCCGGTGGCAACCCGCTCGAATATCTGAAGATCACGATGAGTGACGTGATCGTGACTCAGGTTCATCCGTCCGGCAGCAACTCCGACGAAGGCATTCACGAACACGTTCGGCTTTCGTTTGCCAAGGTCAAGCAGGAATACGTCGTACAGAACGCGCAAGGCGGTAGCGGCGGCGCCGTGACGGCCGCCTTCGACATCAAGGGCAATAAGGAGGCTTAAGCCGTCCTGCCAACAGTCGCCCGGGCAGGTCCTGGCCCGCCTGGGCCTTTCCGGTTTGCTTCCCGCGGCGTTTCTATCGCGCCTCATTTTGCGTTGCCTAATGCGCCTCTTCATCAACGTTATTGCTCTCGCTTTTGCATGCGCGCTGACCGCGTGCGTCAGCAGCGATCCCAAAATGGCGAAGGAACCCGTCAAGCTCGAACTGTCGGTCGTGGCATCCGCCGGCGTCAATCCCGACGATCAGAAGCGCGCGGCGCCGATTGTCGTACGGATCTATGAATTGAAAACCGACGGCGTGTTCAATTCCGCCGACTTTTTTTCATTACAGGACAAAGACAAGACCGCTCTCGCGGACGATCTCGTCACCCGCCAGCAATTCCAGCTGCGGCCTGGCGAGAGCAAATCCATCAAGACCAAGGCCGATCCCGCAACCACCAGCGTCGGAATCCTGGCGGCCTACCGGGATCTGCCCAACTCGGTATGGCGCGCGGTCTATCCGCTGCCGGCGGCGCCGGATGCGGCGTGGTACCGCGCCTCGCCCAAACTCAAACTGACCATCAATCTTGAACCCAACGCAATCAAGATTACCGAGACCAAATAGTGGAATGAACGCATGAGCTGGCACAACAAGGTCGTCTGGAGCGAGGGGCTCTTTCTGCGCCCGCAGCTTTTTCAGCAACAGGAACGGTATCTCGAACACTATGCGCACAAGCGCGCAGCAACGCTCTCGCCGTTCTTCTTCGGCTTCAGTCATTACAGCCTCGATACCGAAGCGCTGGCGCTAGGCAAGGTGATCGTGAAATCGGCCAGCGGCGTGTTCGCCGACGGCACGCCATTCGATACGCCCGGCAGCACTCCCCCGCCTGCGCCGCTCACCATCCGCGCGGAACACCTGGATCAGTTGATCTATCTCGCCGTGCCTGTCCGTGTGCCGAACGGCGAAGAGACGACTTTCGACAACGCCGCTGACTCGCTCGCCCGCAACGTCGTATTCGATACCGACCTGCGCGACACCAATTCGATCGGACAAGGGCCGAAGACCGTGCAATTGTCGAATCTGCGCCTGCGACTCGTGCCGGAAAAGGAATTGACCGATGCATGGATCGGACTTGCGCTGACACGCGTCAAGACGATTCACGCGGATAGCAGCATCGTTCTGGACGACACATTGATTCCGCCGGTGGCCGGCTTCGGGGCGAGCGACCTGCTCACGAGCTGGCTCGCGAAGATTCACGAACTCACGCGCCTGCGCGCAACCGCCCTCGCTACACGGCTGACCGGCGGCGACGGCAAGGCCGGCACGACCGCCGAAGTGTCCGACTATCTGCTGTTGCAGACGCTCAACCGTTACGAGCCTCTGCTCCAGCATCTGCGCCGGGTACCGACCACGTCGCCGGCCGATCTGTACGCGCTGCTGCTGAGCATGGCAGGAGAACTGTCGACCTACGTGCGTCCCGAAAGCCGCCGCCCGCTCGACTCCCATCCGGCCTACCAGCACACCACACCACATCTTTGCCTGAAGCCCGTGGTGGATGACACGCACCTGTTACTCAACGCGGTGCTGGTGCGCAGCGCACAAAGCATCGCGCTGAAAGAACAGGGACATGGGATGCGCAACGCGGTGGTCGATCCAGTCGACATGCGCGGCTTCACGGCAGTCGTGCTCGCAGTGCACGCCGCGATGCCGCCGGATCTGCTCCAGCAACAGTTCGCCGCCCAGGCGAAAGCCGGTCCCTCTGAACGGTTGCCGGACCTGGTGCGTGGACATCTGCCGGGCATCGCGCTGCAGGCGTTGCCGGTGCCGCCGCGACAGATCCCGTTCAACGCGGGCTTCGTGTACTACGAACTCTCGCGTAGCGGCCCATTGTGGGAAGAAGTCGCGCGGCACGGCGGCCTCGCCCTGCATGTCGCCGGTGATTTCCCGTCGCTGAAGCTCGAACTGTGGGGCGTGCGCGGCTAGCACACATCAGCCGATATCGGGCAGCGGGAGGTGCTCGTGCCTGAGATCAGAAGGCGCGACGAAATTCCAGAGAAAAAAGGTAAACCAGTGAATTCAGACGTAGCGAACCGTTCGGGCGAGCGTGACCGGTGGCCAGGCGATCAAGACGGCATTCAGAGCACCGTCCCGCGTTCCGCACCAGGAGGACAGTCTTCCCGGAGCGCGGGCGCGGCAGCGTCCGGAGCGTCTCTTCATCGAGATGTGCCGCAGGGGGAATCGACTGCGGAGCGCCTTACCGCCATCAGAGCGGCCCGCAATCCGCTGCTCGAGGCAGCTCGCCCGCTATTGCGGGCGCTGGCGGACTTGCCCGATCAGTTGGAAAAGGACGGAATAGATCAGTTGCGAGTCTTGCTGGAGCAAGAAGTGCGGGGCTTCCAGAAGCTCTGCGATCAGATCAGTATCCGGCGCGATCACATGCTCGGCGCACGCTATTGCCTGTGCACGGCACTCGACGAAGCCGCGATGCAAACGGTATGGGGAAAAGGCGGTGAAACCGGCGTCGAATGGAATACCAACGGTCTTGCCACGCTTTTCCACGAGGATCGCCAGGGCGGCACCAAAGTCTATCTGTTGGTCGGGCGGTTGATGAGCGAGTCGCAGGAACATCTCGACCTGCTCGAACTCATTTACCGGATTCTTAGCCTCGGCTTCGAAGGTCGCTACCGCTACGAGGCGGATGGCCGACGCAAACACGAAACCGTGCGTCAGCGGATCTACAACGAGATCATGTCGCAGCGCGGGAGCCTGGCCGTCGCACTATCACCTCACTGGCAATCGGATGTGACGGGCAAGCGTGTGTCGTTCTTCGACTTCCCGGTATGGATCACGCTTGCCGTTCTATCAGTCATCCTGATCGGTCTGTTCGGCTATTTCAAATACGAACTGTTGAACCGGAGTGCCGAGGTGCAAAAACAGATCGCCGACATCGGGCGCATGACGCCCCCGCCTGCCCCGCCCGCACTTCATCTCAAGGAACTGCTGAAGAACGAGATTGCCGCGGGCACCGTGAGCGTCGACGAAGACGCGCATCACAGTTCAGTGACGTTCCACGGTGATTCGATGTTCCCGCCGGGCGCCGCGACGGTGAAGACGTCGATGACGCCATTGGTCACGAAGATCGCGGGCGAAATCGTGAAGGTACCGGGCAAGGTAACGGTGCTGGGTTACACCGATAACCTGCCGATAAAGAGCCGCCAGTTCGCGTCGAACGAAGCCTTGTCCGAGGAGCGCGCCACCCAGATCATGCAGATGCTTCAGACCGCGGGCGTGCCGGCGGCCCGGCTCGAAGCAGTAGGAAAGGGTGACGCCGATCCGATAGGCGATAACGCAACCGTCCAGGGCCGCGCACAGAATCGCCGCGTCGAAATCACGGTCGCGCAATAACGGACCAACCAGGACACTCGGGAAATTCAAGCATGAAGAAGTTGTCGTTTCTGGTATCGCGCCAGTTTCTTGCCTTTGTCGCGCTGCTGGTTGTCGCGCTGGTGGTCTGGTTTGTCGGTCCTCTTGTTGCGTTCGGTGGGCTGAAGCCGCTCGCAACCGTCGGGATGCGTGTGCTGGTGATCGGACTGATGCTGGGCGGCGTGCTGCTGTGGCTAGCCGGCTGGTCCACCAGCATGATGTTCGTGGCGCTACTGTGCCTGCTCATCTGGTATGCGTCGCCGCTCCTCGCGTTCGGGCATGAACAGCCGTTTGTGCCCGGGTCGGCACGCGTGATCGCCATTGCAGTCGTGCTGGCGATTTTCGCCGTGTACTGGACTTTGCGGCTCTGGCAGAGAATGCGCACCGACGCGCAATTCCTCAAGAGCCTGCTCGACTTCGGTGGCGCAAAAGAGGCATCGCCGGCTGCGGCGCAGCTGGAAAAAGTGCAGGCGATCGTATCGGGCGCATTGGCGCGGCTGAACGCAATGCGCACCGGAGCACGCGGCATCGGACGCCTGTTTCAGGGCAAGCGCTACCTGTACGAACTGCCGTGGTACATCACGCTCGGCTCGCAGGGTTCGGGGAAAACGGCAGCCTTGCTCAATGCCGGCCTGTCGTTTCCGGTCGCGGGCCAGATGCAGCGTACCGTCGGCGCCCTTGCCGGCACCGAGTCCGTCGACTGGTGGCTGACCAACGACGCGGTGCTGATCGATACCGCGGGCCACTACACCCGTCACGGCACCTCGCAACACAGCCGGATGTTGTCGACGGTCGCTACTGCCGGAAGGAAATCTGCCGACAAGACGGATGCCACGTCAAAGAGCGAAAGCGCGCACGACAAGGACAAATCGGTCGTGGCTCTCCCGGTGCAGCCCGCTGCCGCTACGGCTTCCGCCACGGTCCATCCCGCCTCCGGTCCGTTGCACGAGAAAATGGATGCGGCCGAGTGGTTCGGCTTTCTGGCGATGCTGCGCAAGCACCGGCCTCGCGCACCGATCAACGGCGCACTACTGACGCTGGATCTGGCCGTGCTGACGAGTCTCGACGACAGCGCGCGCATGGCCGAAGCGGCTGCGTTGCGCGGACGTCTCGCGGAGTTGCGCCAAGCGCTCGGCATCCGTTTTCCGGTCTATCTGGTCGTGACCAAAATGGACCGGCTGACCGGCTTCAACGAATACTTTGCTTCCTTGCCAGCGGAGGGACGCGCCCAGTCCTGGGGTTTTACGCCTCCCTACGGCAAGGAGACCATTGCGGCGGAAGGAGTTCGGACTCGCTGCAACGAGGAGCTCGGCTTGCTGGCAAATCGTCTGGCCGACGGCGTCAACACGCGCTTGCAGGACGAGTTCGATGCCACCCGACGCCGGCAGCTTGTCGCGCTATCTGAAGAGTTCGCCGCTCTGTCCCGACCGCTCGGCGAGCTGGTCGAGCGCGTCTTCCTCGACTCGCGTTACGACGATACGCAACTTCACGCCACTCTGCGCGGCGTCTATTTCACCAGCGCGATCCAGGCAGGCGGCGCACTTGTCGCCGAGCGGCGGACTATCGCGCAGCGGCTATCGGCGTCGCTCGATCGGGTACTGGGCACACGCGCGTCGAGACCGGCCGGCAACCAGAGCTACTTCCTGCACGATCTGCTCACGAAAGTCGTGTTCGCCGAGGCGCAGTTGGTGCGACCCAATCTGCGCTGGGAATTCCGTTTCCGTCTCCTGCGGCTCATCGGCCATGCCCTCGCTGTGCTGCTGTTCGCATGGCTGGCCATCGGCCTGCGCCTCAGCTTCGGCAACAACAGCGACTATCTCTCCATCATCAGCCGCAAGACCCAGGCGCTGGCCGCGAAGGTCGCGCAACTGTACAAGGAGCCGAAACCCGAGGCGATCCCCGATACGCTCACCGAGGCACGCTACCTGCCGACCTTCCCGAGGCTCGACCTGTCGGACCCGGATAGCGCATATCGTTTCGGCCTTTATATCGCGCCTGACGTCGTCGCTGAGAGCCGTCGCACCTACGACGTGCTCGAGGACAACCTGCTGCTGCCGCAGATCGTCAAGCGTGTGGAGGACGTCATCTCGCTGGCGGTGGCCAACAGGGATTCGAAGGCGGCCTACGACACGCTGCGCGTCTACCTGATGCTCTACAACAAGGCGAAATTCAACGCCGACGACGTGAAGGCCTGGGTGCTCAACGACTGGGCGAACACGGATAGCGCAACGGCTTTCGGCGGCCGGGCCTCGATGATCGACCACGTCCAGCAGCTCTTTTCAGGAAGCCGCGTGGTCCAGTCACCGTTGATCCGCAACGATTCACTGGTCCGGCAGGCCCGCTCGTTTCTCGACGGCAGCAATGCAACCGGGCGTCTGTACGAACGGGCCAAGACGGCGATGCAAAAGGAAGCGCCCGACGAATTCACGTTGATCCGCTCGGTCGGGCCGCAAGCCGGACTCGTCTTCACGCGGGCGAGCGGCGCGCCGCTGTCGCGTGGCGTGCCTGGACTGTTCACCTTCGACGGATACCGGCATCTATTCGACAAGCGCCTGCCTGAGTTCGTGGAGGCCGCGCGCGACGACGATGCGTGGGTGATGGGTCGCTCCTATCTCGGCGAGGCTCAAAAAAAAACATCTGAATTCGTAGGCGCCGTGACCGGCGCTGACGACCCGCTAACTGATGCCATCCGCCGGCAGTATCTGACGGAATACGCACAACAGTGGGACGCGTTTCTCGGTGACATCCGTACAGTGAACGGTACCAGTCTGCAGTTCAATCTGCAGGTGCTGCGCAGCTTTGCGGCGCCTGATTCACCGCTTGCCCGGCTGGCGCGCGCAGCGGCGCGCGAGACCACGCTGACGCAACCCGTCGCGGCAGCGGACGGCTCTCTCCTGCAAAAGGCGGCTGACCAGCTAAGCCAGAAGGCGGACAAGACGCTCGGGATACGGGCTTCGGAAATCATCGAACGCGAGCTGGTCGATAGCCACTTCGCCGCGCTGCGCGAGGTCGTCACGGGCAACGCGGACGGACAGGCCGCGCCGCAAGCGGCCACTGCACAGGCCGGCAAGACCGGTCTCGACGGTGTCGCGAGCTTGTTGAACGACTACTACACATCGCTGACTGTCGCCGACAACGCCATCGCCAACAACAGCATGCCGCCGGCAAGCGACACGGCGTCCAAACTCAAGATGACCGCCAACACGATGCCGGCTCCGTTTCGCGCCGTACTGCAGGCGTTGGCGGGGGATGGCTCGCGCGAGGTGAATCAGGGCATTGGCCAATTGTTGTCGCGACAAATGCAGGCAGTGGTCGGCGACACTTGCCGGCTGACGATCGAGGGCAACTATCCGTTCGCAGCCGACAGCAAGCGCGATGTCCGTATCGATGACTTCACGCGCGTCTTCGCACAAGGTGGCGTCATTGACGACTTCTTCACGAAGACGCTCTCGGCATTCGTCGACACCTCGGCAAAACCCTGGCGCTACAAGACGTTGGCTGGCGCCACCGAACCCGTCCAAGGTCCGGACCTCGAACCCTTCCAGCATGCCAAGACCATTCGCGACATCTTCTTTGCCGATCCGGATCAGAAGCAGTTGTCCTGGAAGGCCGATATCCGGATTCCTGAACTCGATCCGACGATCACCGGCCTGATGGTCGACATCGACGGCCAGACGACGCTCTATCAGCATGGGCCGGTTGCGTCGTTCCCGGTGACCTGGCCAGGACCTCGCGGCGGAGTGCACGCGGAGATGATGGCCGAGCCGCGCATCCGGCCGGAGAGTTCGACGATCACAGCGGACGGTCCGTGGGCGCTGATGCGGCTGGTCCAGAAAGGGCAGGTCGTCGAGACCACGACACCCGGACGCATACGTGTCGCATTCGATTTCGACGGCCGCAAAGCCGTACTCGATATCGCCGGTGTAAGCAGCGTCCCCAATCCCCTGACGAGCGATGTGCTGAAAACCTTCCGATGCCCGAGCTCGATGCCGGTGTTCACCCTCACCGACAGCGGGCCGCCGGCGGGATTGCCGCCGGGCGCTCCGGCTGCGGCGCCGGGCACGCCTCATTGAACTCGCACACGACATCCGGGGAATGCACATGACATCGACATCCGGTCCGGCCATTTTGCCCACGCAACCACGCATGCCCGCATCGCCGCCGATTCGCACGCGTGTCGAGGCGGCCGAGGCCGCGGCAAATCCGCTTCTCGAAGCGGCGCGCCTTTTGCTCGACGCACTGGCCGATACGCCGGTGGCACTCGACGGCCAGGCCGTCGAAATGCGTTACAGGTGGCTCTCGCATGAAGTCAGGGTATTCGACAAAGCCTGCGCCGAACTCCGTCTTCGCCCCGATCACGTTCAGAACGCGCGTTATTGCCTGTGTTCGGCGTTGGACGAAGCTGCCATGCAAACTGCCTGGGGCAAAGGCGTGTCGACTGGTGTGGAGTGGACGGCGCATAGCCTCGCCGTTGCGTTCGGCGGAGATCGCCAGGGCGGCGACCGGGTCTATGCGATCATCGAGCAGGCCATGCTTGATCCGCTCGAACATCGTGACCTGATTGAGGTGATCCAGAAGGTGCTGGACCTCGGCTTCAAGGGACGGTACCGGTTCGCGTCGAATGGGCAGGCCGAACTCGAAGCGGTTCGCAGGCAGCTTCACAACGCCGCCGCGACAACGAACCGATCAGCACCCGCGCGTCTTGCTCATACCGCAGTCACTGCCTCCGCCCTCACTCCGTCGCCACGCGATCACTTCGATCCGGAAGTCAGGCTTGCGGCAGCGGCGCCAAGACGCAAGGCGTATCTGCGGGTTGCGCTCGCCCTCATGCTTGTCGCGCTGCTCGGTTTCGTTACCTACGCCGGCTTCCACACCCGAGTTGATGAGCCGCGACCGGCTCAACTCGCAAAGCCGGCTGACGTACTGGCGCGGAATCTGGCTGATCTTCTGAAGAACGAGATTGCTGCCGGCACGGTCAGCCTGATGGAAAATGCCCAGCAGGGAACCATTAAGCTTCGCTTTGACGACATGTTTCTGCCGGGCGAGACAAGTGTGAACGCCTGGGTTGCGCCGCTGATCGCCATCGTGGGAAGAGAAGTCGCCCGGACGCCGGCAACGGTGCGGGTCACAGGATATGCGGACAGTTTGCCGGTCGCCAGGTCTTCGCTGGCGTCCAATCAGACGCTGTCCGAAGAGCGCGCGAAACAGGTCACGCAGATATTGCTCGCAGCGGGTCTGCCGTCTGATCGTGTCATTGCAACAGGAAAAGGCGATGAGGAACCGATTGCAGCCAACGACACGCCTCACGGCCGGATGAAAAACCGGCGCGTCGAGATCACGGTGACGCAGTAGCAGCGCGGCTGCGCAGCCACCCATACCACGCTTCCATGCCCTCTCCGCTCTGCGCCGACACCTGAAGAATCTGCATTTGTGGATTGACACGCTTCGCATACTCAATGCACCGCTCCACATCGAAGCGCAAATGCGGCAACAAGTCGATCTTGTTCAGCAACAACAAGGAACACGCCCGGAACATATGCGGATACTTGATCGGCTTGTCCTCGCCTTCAGTCACCGAAAGAATCAATACCTTGGCGGCTTCACCGAGATCGAAAAGCGCGGGACACACCAGATTGCCGACGTTTTCGATCATCACCACCGAATGCAGCGGCGGGTCGAGTTGCGTCAATGCTCTCGACGCCATCTCCGCGTCGAGATGGCACCCGGTGCCGGTGTTGATCTGCACCACGCGCGCACCGGTCGCGCGAATCCGCTCGGCGTCGTTGAGCGTGGCCTGGTCGCCTTCGATCACCGTCAGCGGGAACGCGTTACCCAGATCGCGAATCGTTCTTTCGAGCAATGTCGTCTTGCCGGCGCCCGGCGAGCTCATCAGGTTCAGCGCCAGGATCGAACGGCCGGCGAGCCAGCCGCGATTGCGTTCGGCCAGTAGCTGATTTTTCGCCAGGATGTCGCGTTCGAGGTTGATCGAGGTGCTGTGTTCGTGGTGATGTTCGTGATGGTGGTGGACATCTCCGTGATCGTGCACATGATCATCGTGATGGCTGTGCGAGTGTGAATGCGAATGCGCACTGACACCCACAAGATGACGCGGGATGACTCGCCGATAGGCAGGTCCGGCCGAGCCCGCACCTGCGGTTGTCGACTCAGACTGAGACCCCGCCTCCACCGCCTCATCCAGATCGGTCACTGCCGCGCTCTGCGTATTCGAGCATCCGCATGTCGTACACATCACACCACCTCCATCTTCCGGATCTTCAACTGCTGACCGGAAACCAGTTCGAGATTCTCGCTGCCGCACGCGCATTGCCCAAATGGCAGGTCGACCGCGAGCGTCGCGCCGCATGTGAGACAGCGCGCCTCGCCCGGTATAACGACGATCTCGAGTGTCGCGCCCTCCACCGCCGTATCCTTCGCGCACACGTCGAAGCAAAACCGGATCGCCTCCGGCATCACCGCCGACAGTTGCCCGATCTCCAGCGTCACGCACCGCACGCGCGCGCCGTGCGCCTGTTCCGCGCAAATCTCGACGACGCTGTTCGCAATACTCAACTCGTGCACGGCGCACTCCCCGTTGGCCGCTCAACAGATGCGCGGCAGTTGCTCGCCCACCAGCATATCGACGATGCGTTGCCCGCCGAACACGGTCCGCATCACGACTAGCCCATTCGCCTCCGCCTCGTTCCGTTCAACCGTCCCGATCACCGCCGCCTCGCGTCCCACCGGGTGCGCGCGCATGGCCGCCAGCACGCGTTCGGCGGCGTCCGCGGGCACCACGGCCACCAGCTTGCCTTCATTGGCCAGATACAGCGGGTCCAGGCCGAGAATCTCGCACGCGCCCTTCACCTGTTCACGCAAGGGCAGCGCGGCTTCATCGAGCCGTATCGTCACGTTCGAACTTTGCGCGAATTCATTGAGTACGGTCGCAACACCACCGCGCGTCGCATCGCGTAGACAGTGGATCTGCGGACACGCGTCGAGCATCGCCGCGATCAGGCCGTTGAGAGGACAGCAATCGCTTTCTATGT
This sequence comes from Paraburkholderia sp. RL17-347-BIC-D, assembly GCF_046027915.1. Lineage (NCBI taxonomy): Bacteria > Pseudomonadati > Pseudomonadota > Betaproteobacteria > Burkholderiales > Burkholderiaceae > Paraburkholderia > Paraburkholderia sp. RL17-347-BIC-D. The sequence continues at coordinate 346,372 of NZ_JARESS010000001.1, read as the reverse complement.
CGGCTTCGAGTGCAAGCTGCTGACGCGCCACCAGAATCGCGGCGCCGTGATCGCCGAGACAGCCGTTGACGATCACCACGTCGCCCGGACGCGCGTTGCGCGCCGAAATCGAGACATCGTGGCGCACCACGCCAACGCCCGTGGTGTTGATGAACAGCTTGTCGGCGCAACCGCGCTCCACCACTTTCGTGTCGCCCGTGACGATCGCGACGCCGGCTTCGAGCGCGACGCGCTGCATGCTCGCCGCGACGCGGCGCAGAAGATCGACGGAGAACCCCTCCTCGATCACCACGGCGCACGACAGGTATAAAGGCGTCGCGCCGCACACCGCCAGGTCGTTCACCGTCCCGGACACGGCCAGTGTGCCGATGTCGCCGCCCGGAAAGAATAGCGGATCGACCACGTAGCTATCGGTTGTAAAAGCGAGCCGGTCGCCGTGCGCGGCGAGATCGGCCAGCGCGAAGACGGCCTGATCTTCCAGCGCCGCGAGCGTGGGATTGTCGAAGCTCGACACGAACACGTCTTCGATCAGATCGCGCATCGCGCGGCCACCGCTGCCGTGCGCCAGATTGACGGTAGCGTCGCGCACGCGGTGCGGCGCACTGGCTTTGATCGAAGTAGAAGCGCGATCGTTCATGGGCCACCTCGCACGGCGGACACGCCAACCACATCGGCCCTGCTACCCGCGCCAGGACACGCCCCGCCCTGAACCGCCGCTTGCCGCGCTTCACGCCGTTCATCGATACGCGACGTATCGATCCGCCCATAGTTGTAATACGCCGCGCACGCCCCTTCGCTCGACACCATCAGCGAGCCGAGCGGCGACTCCGGCGTACACGCTGTGCCGAACACCTTGCATTGATGCGGCTTGATCACGCCCTTGAGCACCTCGCCGCATTGACATGCTTTCGGATCGGCGATCTTCACGTTCGGCACCGCGAACTTGCGCTCGGCATCGAATCCCGCGAACGCCTCGCGCATCCGCACGCCGGAATGATCGATCGAGCCGAGTCCACGCCACTCGAAAAACTCACGCGTCTCGAACACGCGCGTGACCGCCGACAAAGCCTGCGCGTTGCCATCCTCCGGCACGATCCGCCCATACTGGTTCTCGACCTCGCAGCGGCCATCCGCAATCTGCTTGAGCACCATCCACATCGATTGCAGCACGTCGAGCGGCTCGAAGCCCGCCACCGTGATCGGCTTGCGATAGTGCCGCGCGATGAAGTCATACGGCCGCGTGCCGATTACCATGCTGACATGTCCCGGACCAAGAAAGCCGTCGAGGTGCAAATCGGGCGAGTCGAGAATCGCCTTGATGGTCGGAATGATCGTGATGTGATTGCAGAACAGCGAGAAATTCGTGACCTTTCGCGCGTGCGCCTGCAAGACGGTCATCGCGGTGCTCGGCATGGTCGTCTCGAAGCCCAGGCCGAAGAAGATCACCTCGCGTTGCGGATTGAGCTGCGCGATCTTCAATGCGTCGAGCGGCGAATAGACCATGCGCACGTCGGCGCCGTCGGCCTTCGCCTTGAGCAGGCTTTTCTTCGAACCGGGCACGCGCATCGCGTCGCCGAACGTCGTGAAGATGACTTCCGGACGCTCCGCCAGCGCGACGCAATCGTCGACGCGCCCCATCGGCAGCACGCACACCGGGCAGCCGGGACCGTGCACGAACTCCACGGCGTCGGGCAGCAATTGCTGGATGCCGTAGCGGAAAATCGTGTGAGTGTGGCCGCCGCACACTTCCATGATTTGCAGCGGCCTCTGCTTCGCGCGCTCGATGCGTGACACCAGCGCGCGAATTTCCCTCGCGAGCGTTTTCGCCTTCTCCGGGTCGCGAAACTCATCGACGTATTTCATGGCGTGCCTCCGGCGGCCGCCGTTGGCGAAGCGCCGAGACCGCCGCGGTCGTCGGCGAGCAGCGTATGCACGAGGTCCCACAGAATGTGATAAATCGCGACATGCGTCTCCTGCACGCGATGAATGCTGTCGCTTCTCACCACGAGGCAATGATCGAGCGCGGCGCTCGTGGCCATGCGTCCGCCGTCGTGACCGGAGAGTCCGATGGTCAGCAGTTCCATCTCTTTGGCCTTTGCGAACGCGGCCAGCAGGTTCTCCGAATTGCCGCTCGTCGACACGCCGATCAGCGCGTCGCCGCGCCGTGCCTGCGCGACCAGTTGCCGGACGAAAATATGATTGAAGCCGACGTCGTTGCCGACCGCCGTCAACATGGCCATGTCGGCGACAAGATTGATGGCGGTGAGCGCGGGACGTCCCGTCGTGACCGGATGCAGAAACTCGACCGCGATATGCGCCGCGTCGCAACTCGAACCGCCGTTGCCCATCGCGAAGAGCCGGCCGCCACGGCGATACACGTCGGCAATGGCGTGAGCCGCGCGCACGACCTCGGGTGCGCTCTCCTCGAAGAAACGCGTCTTCGCATCCACGCTGTCCTGCGCCTTGCGACGCACCGATTCGAGCAGGGCCGCGTCGAGCCGCTCCGCATCCTGATGCGCGCCATGCAGGAACGGATACAACGCTTGCAGCGATTCATGTTCGGGCATTGCCGGTCTCCGTGTGCTGGCGATGGCGCGCTCACGGCGCGCCGCGCAACTCATCCATCTCGCCCTGCGCGACGCCCAGTTCGTGAAGCAGCGCAAGCGTGCGCGCCGCTTCCTGCTCGTCGAGCCGGCTCATCGCAAAGCCGACATGCACCAGCACCCATTCGCCGACGCACGCGCTCGCCGGCCGGTCTTCATCGATCACGAACGCGATGTTGATCACGCGCCGCACACCGCCGACGTTGACGAGCGCGAGATCGTTCGCCGCATCCGTCACTTCGACGATCTGCCCCGGGATGCCCAAACACATGTCGCTCTCCTCTCTGCCCCCGTGCCAACCATCAACCCTCGCCGCGCTGCCGCGCCGCCGCGATGACCGCCTGCCCGAGCGACAATCCGCCGTCGTTGGCCGGCACCTGGCCATGCGTCAGCACGCGAAACCCCGCCTCGCCAAGGCGCGTTGCCACCTGTTCGAACAGGATGCGGTTCTGGAACACGCCGCCCGATAGCGCGACGCTGCGCGCGTCGGCCGGGCCGGTCAGCAGGTCGGCAAGACACTCCACCATGCGCACGATCGCAATCGCCACGCCCTTGTGAAAACGCGCCGCAATCACCGGCACAGGCGTGCAGCGCAGCAGATCGTCGAGCAAGGCTTCCCACATCGGCCGGGGTTCGATGCAGCGCAACCCACCCGGCACGGTGTTGGTCAGTTCGAAGGGATATGCATGCGCGTCGCTATCGTTGCGCAGCGTGTGCTGATCGACCAGCGCCTCCAGTTCGATCGCGGCCTGGCCTTCGTAAAGCACACGCTCACGGCACACGCCGAGCGTGGCCGCCACCGCGTCGAACAGACGGCCCGTCGAACTCGCGAGCGGGCTGTTCACGCGCTGCGCGATCATCGCGTCGAGCGCGGCCCGCGGACGGCCGCTCAGGAACTGCTGCATCTCCAGACCGCTGTAGTGCCGCGTAAATCCGTACCAGTCGAAGGCAGCCCGCAGATGCGCGTAGGCATTGCGCCACGGCTCGTCGATGGCGCGCGTGCCGCCCGGCATCGCCACCGGCTTGAAGCGGCCGAGACGCGTGTAGCCGCGATAGTCGGCCAGCATGAATTCGCCGCCCCACAGTGTGCCGTCGTCACCGTAGCCGAGACCGTCGAGCGCGACGCCGAGCATCGGCAACGCATCGAAGGCGACCCCGTTTTCGGCCATGCACGCGGCAAGATGCGCATGATGATGCTGCACTTCGACCACGGGAATCTGCGAGGCTTGCGCGAGCTCGTAGCCGATCTTGCGCGACAGATACTCGGGATGCAGGTCGAGCGCGATCACCTGCGGTTCGTATTCGAACAAACGCAGATACTGCGCCACCGCGCGGCGGTAGTCCGCATACGTCAGCGCGTCTTCCAGATCGCCGATGTGATGCGAGACGATCGCTTGCGCATCGCGCGCAAGGCAGAAGGTGTTCTTGAGCTCGCCGCCCATCGCCAGCACCGCGGGGGTGTCGGCGAAACCTTCGGGCAACAGCAGCGGCGCCGGCGCATAGCCGCGCGCGCGCCGAACGATCTGCGCGCTACCCCGCACGACGCGCGCCACCGAATCGTCGACCCGGCGCGAAATGTCGCGATCGTGCATCAGGAAGACATCGGCGATACGGCCGAGACGCGCGCGGGCGTCCGCGTTGTCGATGCACGGCGGCTCGTCGCTGGTGTTGCCGCTCGTCACGACGAGCGCGGAATCGATCGACTCCGTCAGCAGCCGATGCAGCGGCGAGGACGGCAGCATGAAGCCCAGCGTGCCGACGCCCGGCGCAATACTTGGCGCGACGCATTCGGCGCCGTCGGCGGACATGATCACGATGGGTCCACCGGCGCTCGCGAGCAGCGCGCATTCGGCCTCGCTCGGCGTGCAATACCGCCGCATGGCTTGCAGATCGCGCGCCATCAGCGCGAAGGGTTTGCGCTCGCGCCGTTTTAGCCGCCGCAGACGTGCGACCGCGGTTTCATCGCTCGCATGGCAGGCGAGTTGAAAACCGCCCAAGCCTTTGATCGCGACGATCGCGCCGTGCCGCAACAGCAGGCTCGCCGCGCGGCACGGGTCGTCGCCATTCACGCGCGCGCCGTCGCGGCTCTCCAGCCAGACACGCGGGCCGCATGCGGGGCACGCAACCGGTTGCGCGTGAAAGCGCCGGTCGGCCGGATCGTCGTATTCCGCGCGACACGCGTCACACATGACGAACGCCGCCATTGTGGTATTGGAGCGATCGTAGGGAATGGCTTGTATGATCGACAGCCGGGGTCCACAGTGCGTGCAATTCGTAAACGGGTAGCGGTAGCGGCGGTTCGCCGGATCGGCGATCTCCGCCGCGCAATCGGCGCAGATGACGGCATCGGGTGTGACGCCGGTTTGCACATGGCCGCTCACGCTCGGCACGATACGAAAGTCGTTCGCCTCGGCCGCCTCGTTCAATTGATGCCGCTCGATCGCGTCGATCCGCGCAAGCGGCGGACACTCGGCACTCAGGCTGTCGATGAAGCGCTGCAGCATCCACGCGTCGCCCCATGCGTGAATCAGCACGCCGTCGCTGTCGTTGCAGACGTCGCCGACCACGCCGCAGGCATGCGCAAGCCGCCACACGGTCGGCCGGAAGCCTACGCCCTGCACCAGTCCGCGCACGCGGATCTCTTCGCCGACCGGTCCCACGACCGCCGGATGCTGCGCCGAACCCTGCCCGGCGGGCTGTGCATGCGTGCTCATCGCCATCTCCCTGGCCGTTGTCGCCTACATGTTGCGGATGCGGATATAGCGCTTGATGTCCTTCATATTCGCCAACACGCCGACCACCAATGCCGGCAACAAGAGGTACTTGAAAAATCCTTTCATGATGTCTCCCGCTTCAGTCGTTTCACACCGTATGCATGACGTGTTCGCGCACCCCGCATGTCAGGCCACGCGCGCGGCGCGCTGTTCCAGCCTCGCCGTCACGAGCCGCACCACCACTTCGGCGGCCTGCTCCACCGCGGCCGCCACGGGGCGGCTCAAACTCATCCGTCCTTCTTCGCCCTCTTCGCAACCGAAATCCTGCGGCTCGCAGCCGAGCACGACGATGTCCTCGCACCCGCCGCCGAGCATCCGCACGGTTTGCAGCACCTTGGCCGGGTCCATCTCATGCGGCGACATCAGGATCGGCACGGCGTACGGATCGTCGCTCGCAGCGCCACCCGACTCTTCGATGGACGGCTCGATCACGTATAGCGTGCCGGGCGCGCCGCCGCGCTGCGTCGCGTCGATCAGGATCGCGCTGTCCACGCCGTCGAGCAGCGCGTAGCACAGATCGACGCCGCGAATGCCGAAGTCCGCGACGTTTACACCGGCCGCGAATGCCGGCAACTCACCCGCGGCCAACTGTTCCTGCAAACGCCGCACCACTTCGACGCCGAAGCCGTCGTCGCCGAGAAACACGTTGCCGATGCCGGCCACCAGAATCGCGCTCATACGAGCCCCCGCCGAGCGCCGGCAGCATGGCCGAGCGGCTCGATCTCGTCCGGCCCGAAGAAGAACCGGTGGCCCGGCATGCGCTGCACGCCGAAGTCCTTGCCCGGATCGTCGTCGATAGTCACGGCGACATGCACGTGGTCGTCGAAATCGCGTTCGATCGATTCGATCGTCGCGACCATGCCGCTCAGCGCGATATCGAAGATGTCGGCGCGGCCGCGCGGGCGCAAGCGCACCTGATCGCCGATGCGAATCTCCACGCCCGCGACCCGCACGCAGGCAAGATGCGGGCGCGCATCGAGTTCGGCCCACGGCGAGACGGGCATGGCGGTCTGCGCCGCGGAGATGGACGCGCCCACGCTCGCCGCGTCGAGCGCGCGCACCTGCCGCAAGGTGCCGTGCAGCTTCTGCATCTGCTCGGCGCCCAAACCTTCGGTGCGCGCGAGCAAGGCGCGAGCACGCTCGTCGGTGGCGATCATTTCGCGCTTTTCTTCGTCCGTCATGGTGAGAATGCGCAGCGTGAGAATCTCGTCGATCTCCGTGGCGTCGAACAGATCGCCGGCGCTTTCGGGCGCGATCTGCGGAAAATCGTAGAGGATGATCGGCGAGGCGAGCATGGTGTCGGGCCGCTGTTCATCGCCGACCAGCACCGGCCACACGCCGATATTGCGGCACGCGGCCGACGCCGCCGCGAGATCGTCGGGCGGATCGATCGACGAAATCCACGTGCCGCGCTCGATGCTCAGCACGGTATGGCACGAGACCAGCGCATACAGCGAAGCAGCGTCGCGCGTGAGGTCGCGCACATGCTCGAGCGGCGTCTCGTTGACGATGCGCACTTTCAGCCGATAGACGCCCGCCGCCACGCTCGCCGCACTGATTTCGACGCGGCCTTGCAGCGCCGCACGCGTGCGGCGCAGCGCGCCACGCAGCGTGCCATGCCGGTCCGCCAGCGGTTCGAGGTCACTGCCGGCGTCGAATGAAAACGGCATATCGCGCGGCGCGTTCAGCAATTCGCCCAGCACCAGCACGGGCAGCGCGAGATGCCGTTCAGCCGCTTCCTGCCACGGCGTATAGCGCCGTTCGTCGATATCGAGCCCAGGCACCGTGCGCCACGCGGGCTCGCCCGACTCCGGGCGCACCGCGGCGTTCTCCGACACGTCCAGCACCATCCGCTCGATCACCTGCAAAAACCCGGGCCGCACCGCCACGCGCGTATGTTCGCCGCCGCGCAGCAGACACTCGCTTTGCGTCACCCACGGATCGCTGCCGGATGCCTCCGCATAGGCGCGCGGATACACGCCGCCGAAGGTCCAGCGCTGCCGGTTCTTCACCGAAGTCGGCCGGTACGGATACAGCATGTAGCCTTCGTACAGCACCGCCTGCACCACGCTTTCGACCGCGTTCACGATATGTCCTCCTCGAGCTTGTCGAGCAGGCTCGTGACCGCCTGCTCCCAGCTCGTCAGCCCCCCACGGGTTTTGAAGCGCGAGAGGCGATCGAACACGTCGCGATGCAGGCACAGCCATGCGCCGCTCGGGTAATAGCGAGCCATCATGTCGCGCCATAGCGCCACCGGCAGACGGTACGCCGCCTCCTTGTGCCACGGAATCGGCGCGACCTGCAATGCGCCGTCGGCCTCGCGATAGAACACGGTGCCGCTGAACTGCAGCATCAGCGGAATCTCACCCTCTTCGAGTCCGTGAAAATATTTGGTGGCGGCTACATTGAAATCGTAGCTGCACGGCACGGGCAGATCGAGCGTGCATTCGCCGGTAAACGGAGGCGCCACTGCCGACGCATGCGTCCACAGCATCGTGCGTAACGTATCGCCCCAACGCGGCGGAATGCCGAACAGGTCTTCGAGACCGTACTGCTCGGCGGGCGCGTAGCGGCGTTTCGCGGCTTCGATCTGGATCTGGCATTGCAGCGTGATGCTGGCGATCTCGCGCTGCGGCGCATTGTCAACCGCCGTATCGACGACACGCAGCTTGAACATCAGCAGCGGCGCCGCGGCAAACGGCACCACTTCCGCCGACTCGACGGTGAATCCGAGATCAGGCATGGAGCAAGCCCTCCGGCACGCGGCCCTGAGTCTTCAGCGCGGCGAAGAAACGATGGATCGCGTCCCAGGCCTGCCGTCCGCCCGAGACGCCACGCCAACGCGCGCGAATTACGCCGGTCAGCGCATAACATTGGTCGATCGGCACGCGGTAGTACTCGCGCGCGCCCTCGCTGCGGTTCACGAGCAGCGCTTCGACATCGGGCTCCAGTTGCGCGAGCCACGGATTGTCGGCGACCAGTTCGGTCCACGCCTGCAGATCCAGCAGCGACTGCGTGCCGCCCGCCGGGCCGGGATACAGCGCGACGATCCGTTGCGCCGAACTGTCGTGAAAGAAGAAAGCCATGTCGATGGGAATCGCCAGCGCGTCCCACTGCGCGTCGCTCATGCGAAAGCCGTCGAGATAACGCGCGTCGCGCGGCACCGGACGATAGCGCGCGTTCTGCTGATTGCCGAACAGCAGCGCGCAGGCACGGCAGCAGCAATACAGTTGGCGTTTGGCGATTTCGAACAGATGAGGATGGTCGGCCAGCAGCGGCGCGCCGCACAACTCGCAATGCACGTCGTCGGCTAGGCGCACGAAATGGCGCACGGCCGCGACCCAGCCGCGCGTCGTGGCGGCGGCGGGTGTCATTGCGCGCCGGCCTCGGTCCGGCTGGCTACCTCGGTGTGCTCAGTGTGCTCGGCGTGCGGGTCAGTGTGCGTATTAGGCACGAAGCGCAGTTCATGCACGTTGACGTCCTGCAAACCCGCGATGTCGACGCGCATCGTCTCGGGCGCAGCTTCGAAAATCGCAAGCTCGATTTCCTGCCGCAATTCGCCGACCGAATTGTGCTTGCCTTGGAGACGCCCGGCCACTTTCACGCGCACCGCTTCTTCGGCGGCGTCGAGCAATTCGATCTGAATGCCTTGCACGCCGAGCAGCGGCCGCATCTTCTCCACCGCGCGCGATACGCGCGTCGCCAGATCTTGCGGATGCAACCCGTGCAACAGCAGCAGCGCCGATACGCTGGCATCGCGTTCGAACGCTTCGAGCATGGCGTCGTCCATCGCCCCGGCGGACGAAACGATTTCCAGCAGACGCGCGAGCCCGTTCGTATGCAGATCGAGCACCACCTGCAGCAGTTCCTGAGCGCTCTCGCGCGCAGGCGGATCGTCGAGCGTCTCCAGCGCCGCAATGAGTTCCTCGATGCGGCGTTGCTGGGCGGCGACCGAGCGCGAGTCGCTCGTCTGGGCGCTCACGTATGCGCTCCCTGCATCACGCCGAAGGTCGGCGAGTGCGAGGTGTCGATGGTCTTGCCGTTGCCCACATACATATGCACGCCGCACGGCAGGCATGGATCGAAGCTGCGCACCGCGCGCATGATGTCGATGCCCTTGAACTTGTCGGGGCCGTTCTCCTCGAAGATCGGCGTGTTCTGCACCGCGTCTTCATAAGGTCCGGGCGTGCCGTAAATATCGCGTGGGTTGGCGTTCCAGGGCGTAGGCGGATACGGATGATAGTTGGCGATCTTGCCCTCGCGAATCACGAGGTGATGTGAGAGCACGCCGCGCACCGCCTCATGGAAGCCGCAGCCGAGGCCTTCTTCCGGCACCGTGAAATCGCTGAACGTGCGGGTGCGGCCCGCGTGCAATTCGGCGAGCGCCTGCTCGGCGAAATACAGCGCTGCCGCCGCCGAATAGGCCTGAAAATACGTGCGGGCGCGATCGCGTTCGAGCGCATTGCTCCACTTCGGAATCTTCCATTCGAACTCGACTTCGGGCTTGAGCGCGGTCTTCGGCAAGTAGATTTTCACGCTGTGACCAGTCGCCTTGATATAGCCGATATCCACCAGTCCCGCCAACGCGGTGGCCCACAGGCGCGCAATCGGACCGCCGCCTGTATCGAGCGCGAGGTGATCGCCTGTGCGCTTGTCGAGCCAGCGCGGCGACATCACCCACGTATAGTTGCCGTCGAATTTACGCTTCTGCGGATGCGGCAGCGTAGTCTGATTCCACGGATGCTTGCGGTCCACCGGGTTGCCGAGCGGGTCGTTCTTCACGAAGGTTTCTTCGTGATCCCAGTCGTCGTAATAGGAGCTGCCGAGCAGAATGCGAATGTTCAGGTTGATGTCGACGAGATCGGTCGTGACCAGCTCGCCGTCCACCACCACGCCCGGCGTGACGAACATGCCGCGGCCCCATTGCGTCATGGTGTTGTAGTTGTAGTCGCACACGTTCGGGTCCTGGAACGAGCCCCAGCAACCGAGCAGAACACGGCGCCGGCCCACTTCTTCGTAACCTGGCAATGCCTCGTAGAAGAAGTCGAACAGATCGTCATGCAGCGGCACGACCTTCTTCATGAACTCCACGTATTTCATCAGGCGCGTGATGTAGTCGGTGAAGAGCTGAATGGTCGGCACAGTGCCCACGCCGCCCGGATATAGCGTCGACGGGTGCACGTGGCGGCCTTCCATCAGGCAGAACATTTCGCGCGTGTAGCGGCTCACCATCAGCGTCTCGCGGTAAAACTCGCCGGTAAACGGATTGAGCGCGGTCATGATCTCCGCAATGGTTTTATAGCCGTGCTTGTCCGCGTGCGGCGCGGGTGTTTTCTGGGCCTTGTCCCACACGCCCGGATTGGTCTCCTTGACCATCGTCTCGCAGAAGTCCACGCCCACCAGGTTGTCCTGGAAGATGTTGTGATCGAACATGTATTCGGCCGCTTCGCCGAGATTGACGATCCACTCGGCAATCGGCGGCGGCTTCACGCCGTAGGCCATGTTCTGCGCGTAGACCGAGCAGGTCGCGTGATTGTCGCCGCAGATGCCGCAGATCCGGCTCGTGATGAAATGCGCGTCGCGCGGGTCCTTGCCCTTCATGAAAATGCTATAGCCGCGAAAGATCGACGAGGTGCTATAGCATTCCGCCACCCGCCGGTTCGCAAAATCGATCTTGGTGTAAATCCCCAGACTGCCGACGATCCGCGTGATCGGATCCCAGTTCATTTCGACCAGCTTGCCCGGCGCTGCCTGGGTGGTGCCGGTCGCTTCAGGTGCGGTGCTGACGGCCATGACCTTCTCCTGCTGACTATGCTGACGACACTGACTACGCGAATCCCGCCCGCTCAGCGACGGTAACCGGTGGTGAGTTCCGAACGGTTATGACGCCATTTCGGCTCATCGTTGAGCGTGTTTTTGGTCAGCTTGCGCAAGCTGCGGATCAGCGGGCCATAGCTCCTGATCAGATTCGACGACAGCACCGCGCCGGGCGGCTCGTCCATGAACGGCATGAACTTGTCCGGGAAGCCCGGCATCGTGCAGCCGATGCAGATGCCGCCCACGTTCGGACAGCCTCCGATGCCCGCCATCCAGCCGCGCTTGGGCACGTTGCATTGCACGACCGGTCCCCAGCAACCGAGCTTGACGATGCAATTCGGGCTGCCGTATTCGGTCGCGAAGATCGCCTGCTCGTACGAACCCGCCCGGTCGCAACCGTCGTGCACGGTGCGGGTGAACAGCCACTTCGGCCGCAACGCGTCGTCGAGTGGAATCATGGGCGCGAGGCCCGCGAGCTGATACAGCAGATAGAGCAGCGTCTCCATGAAGTTGTCCGGCTGCACCGGACATCCCGGCACGTTGACGATCGGCAGACCCGCTTTCGACTTCCAGTCCCAGCCGAGATAATCGGCGAGACCCATGCAGCCGGTCGGGTTGCCCTGCATCGCGTGAATGCCGCCATACGTCGCGCAGGTTCCCGCGCCGACCACCGCCAACGCGCGTGGCGCAAGCCGGTCGAGCCATTGCGGAATCGTGATCGGGTCGCCCGTATCGGGGTCGGTGCCCAAGGCGGCCCAATAGCCCTCGCGATTGATCCGCTCATTGGGTATCGAGCCTTCCATCACCAGCACGAAGTTGTCCAGCTCGCCACGCGCGGCCTGATGAAACGGCTTGAGAAACTCGTCGCCGTTTTCATACGCCAGCACGGGATTGTGTAAATGGACCTTCGGCAAGCCGGGAATCGCGCCGAGTATCACGTCCTCGATACTCGGCTGGGTGGCGGCGGTAATGGAGACCGAATCGCCGTCACAGCCGAGGCCCGCGGTGATCCAGATGATGTGCACTTCCTTGAGGGCCGGCGCGTGCTGAGTCTTGCGCCCATAGGGGACGTTGTCTGCTTCTGCCATGATGTGTCTCCACGACGTTCACGTTCTTTTGGACAAACAAAGATACGTGGCGAGCGCCGCACGGCAGTCACGTGTCCAGCAATCGATCAGGGATAATTTCCGCGTGGGGAGCGGTTAAAAAGATCGGATTTGCTGCATGTTTTCGTTTGAATGGTGCCCACCGCAATGAGCCCGCAAAACTTTTTCGAGTATAGGTCAGCGATTCGGAATAACCCAATTTTCATAGCTTATTCGCGAAGCTTCGCGCGCCGCGATAGCCGCATCCACACGCTCTATTCAATTCTCTGACGATAGCTCTTAAGGGTTTGCGCCAAACTGATCTGCCGTTGCGTACCAATCAGGAACGGATCTCCATCTCCCCGATTCGCCGCCATTTGTAGACCGCCACGGACAATAACCAGGCGGCCGCGAATACGCCGGCGATCGCATAGCCGAGCATGCCGAAGTTATCGTTGAGAACCGCCACCGCCTGCCAGAATCCGCCATTCAGATGCAGCTTGTCGGCTACCAGCCCAAGCCCTTCGATGCTGCCGACCAGCAGCGCCACCAGCACCGAAATCGTCGTGATGGTGAGGTTGTAGTAGAGCTTGCGGACCGGCTTCACGAAGGCCCAGCCGTAAGCGCCCAGCATGAGGATACTGTCGGTGGTATCGATCAGCGTCATGCCCGCCGTAAACAGCACCGGGAACACGAGGATCGACCAGATCGACATGCCTTGCGCGGCGCCCGCCGCGGAAATGCCGAGCAAGCCGACTTCGGTCGCGGTGTCGAAACCGAGGCCGAACAGAAAGCCGAGCGGATACATGTGCCAGCTTCGTGTGATCAGGCGGAACAGCGGCCGGAAGAGGCGCGCGAGAAAACCGCGATTGGCGAGCAGCATGTCGAGATCTTCGTCGACGTAGGGCTCGCCGCGGCGCACGCGCCGAAACGCACGCAGCACGGAGCGCAACACGACGAGGTTCAGCAGCGCAATGGCGAACAGGAAAAACGTCGACACGAGCGTGCCGATCATGGCGCCCGTTTCCCTGAATCCGCTCAGCCGGGTTTGCAAGGCCATCGCGGTGACGGCAATGCCGAGCGTGGCCAGTACGACGATGGTGGAGTGGCCGAGCGAGAACATGAGCCCTGCCGTGAGCGGACGCTGACCGGACTGGATGAGCTTGCGCGTAACGTTGTCGATGGCGGCGATGTGGTCCGCGTCCACGGCGTGCCGCAAACCGAGCGAGTAAGCCAGCAGACAGGAACCCATCAGCAGCGGATAGCCGCGAAACGCCATGAAGGCCGCAAGCCACGCCGCGAGATTAAAGGTCAGTAGCAACGCGTAGAGCCACGCGATCCGCCGGCGCCGATGGCCGGATGCCGCTATCGGAAACGCCTTCACGAACTCCGTCATGTGTTCTTCTCCCCGGAGCGAAGGCGAAGGCGGCTGCTTTGCACAGCCAGGCGCGCGAGGCGTCTTTTCGATAATAGACCTTTTCACACGCTGCGCCATCGCTCGATGGATGACGCAGCGCATCACCCCTTCAGGCTATTTCACATTGAACGCATAGTCGCCATGCGTGCGATGTCCGTCCGACGCCACGGCCACCCAATGCACCGTGTAGTGACCGGCCGCGAGCGGCGGCAGCGCCACGGCGATGAGCGCCGGCTGATGCTCGTCGACCGCGGCCTTCTGCGTGTTGACCTGCTTGCCGCTCGCGTCGGTCACCGTCAGCGAACTGAACGCCGCTTCGAGCGGCCCGTCGAAAATCACCCGCACCTGCGCGGGCGAGGCCACCGTCGCGCCCGCTCCCGGCTCCTGCTTTTGAGGGAACACGTGAGCGAAGGCCGCGCCCGCGAGCGCGAGGCCAGCGCACAGCGCCGCCAGTTTCGCCACGGAGTTAGTGCCGCGCAAACGTCGGTGTTTCATCGTGCCATTCATCATCACTCTCCTGCGTTACTGGAACAGCGGTTTGCCGATCGTGGTCGGCGCGACATCGTCGAAGAAAATATGCGCCTGCACCAGAATGCCCACATGCGAGCCGCTCGCACGATTGATCGGGATCTGCGCCTCGACGCCGAACTGCCCATAACGGTTGATCCAGATAAAGCCCGGATTGACCGTGCCGGTCGTCTGCCCCTGGCTGCGGGACAACGGAATTTCCACCAGCGGAATCAGGTTGGCGAACGGCTGCGGCAGGCCGACATCGCGCACATGCTGTTGCAGATACGGCAAGCTGTACTGCACGGTGAAGCCGTAATTGAAGGCGTTTGGCTGTCCCGCGCCGGTGGTCAGCGCCGGTCCCGCTTCGCCCGTGATGGCGATCGGCCGCAGATACGCCAGCGAATCGGGCAGATCGCCCATGCCCTTGCCGGCAAAGATGGTCGGCGAGATTGTCGAGAAGTTGTCGGCGATCGCGCGGCTGCCCGTGCCGCCGAGTTCGGCATCCACACCGACCGAGGTCATGAATTCGTGCGCGTCGTTGACGTACAGCAGGTACTTCAAGCCAACGCCGAAGTTGTCGAAGCCGTGCGCCCGCGGATTGTTCTGCATTGCATATGTGCCGTCGACGGACACCGCGAGCCGAGGTGTGATCAGCTTGTCGTATTCGAAGTCGAAGGTGTTGATGCTCTGGTCGCCGTTGTCGCCCGGCACGCGTTGATGGCCGAACTGAAGGTTGGCTTCGTCGCCGACGCCGGGGTCGTCGACGGCCATCGTCGATGGGAAGACGCGGTTGCCCGCAATCGCGTGAGCGCCGGCAAGCGAAGGGGCGCACAACAATGCGCCGGCAGTGGCCGCGAAAAGCGCCGCCGCGCGCAGCGGTTGCCTGCGGGGCGTTGTGTGGGTAAGCATGATTCATCCTGTTTCATGGGTCGTGACAATGCCGGCGCACGCAGTCGATAGGGACGCGCGGCGGCAACCGCGATGCATTCGATGCATCGCGCCGTGGTGACTCGAATCAGGATGCGGACGGAGGTGCCCGGGGTTGAGCGAAGGTGAGCGGTTCGACGCGGCGCACGCTCTCGAAGCGGGTCGCGACAGTGTGCTGCACAGCGCGGACGGTGACGACGAACAGTGCCTCGACGCTCGGCACGGCCGGCATGTGGGCGAGCAGGCTGCAATAGCCGCAGAGGTCGCCGTCGGACATGGCCGTGTGGTCGGCGTGTTTGTCGCCTGCTGGATCCGGCGCGCTCGACGTGACCGATGTCGCGTCCGGCGTGTCGTCCTGCATCGAGTCCATCGAGTCCATCGAACCCATGGACGCCATCGACGGCATGTCGCAATGCTCGGCTGACATGCCGCTTTCATCGCTGCGTGCGGCGAGCGTGTGCGAGATCGTCGGAGCGAGCGTGGCCATCAGGATCGCGAACAATCCCAGCCAACTGCCGATCTTCCGATAGAAACGACTCACGATGCGCCCGGCGACACGATGAGGAAGCTGTCGCGGATTATGCCACGGTCGATACCGCATTCCGGTCCTGATGCGGCAGTTATGTTGGGCATTTCACTCATGCACCACGCATGCAGCGCACGTCTTCGAAGGAGCCGCGCGGAGGGCCCGCGTCGCCAACCGGCAAGAGCTTCGCGACCGCCCGGTCAATAGAGCAAACTGCCGACGCCAAACCCACCGCGGACGGTGGACAATGCGATCATCCCGGCTCGGCACGGAGTGTCCATGAAAGCGCAGCGCCCGCGTCCCCCGCACTTTCCTGGCGAAGAGCCGCATGCCGAGTGGCGCGACCACACCCTGCTCTATGTCGTCGTGGCCGGGGTCATCATCCTGATGGTCACGCTGGTCGTCTGGCTGGTCGATCCGGCGCCGCCCAAGACGATCACCCTGAGCGCCGGTCCGCATGACAGCTCGTTTCTCGTCGCCGCCGAGCAGTACAAGAAAATTCTCGCCCGCAACGGCATCAAGCTGAACGTGCTGGAGTCCGACGGCTCCGTGCAGAACCTGCACCGTCTGCTGGACCCGAAAGAGCGCGTCGACGTCGCGCTCGTGCAAGGCGGCGTCGCCGACGGCCTCGACACCTCGTCGCTGATGTCGCTCGGCAGCGTTTTCTATATTCCTGTGGTGGTCTTCTATCGCGGCACGGGCCTGAGCCAGCTTTCGCAACTGGAAGGCAAACGCGTCGCGGTGGGCCGCGAAGGCAGCGGCACGCGGCTGCTGGCGCTCAAACTGCTGGATGCGAACGGCATCGAGCCGGGCGGCGACACCACGCTGGTGCCGAGCGACGGCATGCAGGCCGCCACCCAACTGGTGGCGGGTGACGTGGACGCCGCGATCCTGAACGGCGACTCGGCCACGCGCGGCCTGATGCTGCGCCTGCTCAAGGTGCCCGGCGTGTCGGTGATGAACTTCGCCGAAGCGAACGCGTATACGCGTCTCTTTCCCTATCTGGACCAGATCGACCTGCCGGCCGGCGTGCTGGATCTGAAGCGCAGGATTCCGCCCGAAACGGTGCATCTGATCAGTCCGACCGTCGAACTGGTGGCCCGTACCACACTGCATCCGGCCATTTCCGATCTGTTGATCGAAGCGGCGCAGGAAGTGCATGGCATGCCGGGCCTGTTGCAGCGCGCGGGGGAATTTCCGAGTCCCGTCGCACGCGAATATCAGATCAGCGAAGACGCGCAGCGCTACTACAAGACGGGCAAGAGCTTTCTGTATCGCACGCTGCCGTTCTGGCTGGCGAGCATCGGCGACCGCACGCTCGTTCTGCTGCTGCCGATGGCCGTGCTGCTGTTCCCGGCCATGCGCCTGATTCCGGCGCTCTATCGCTGGCGGGTGCGCTCGCGCATCTATCGCTATTATGGTTCGCTGATTGCGATCGAACGCGGTGCGCTCGCCGATTCGACCGACGAGGAGCGCGCGCGGCTCTTCGCGGAACTGGATCAGATCGAGGATTCGTTGAATCGGCTGCGCATGCCGCTCGCCTACGCCGACGCGTTCTATGTGCTGCGCGAACACGTCGGCTTCGTGCGCAGCCGGCTGGGGGCTGCGTCGCGGCTAGGCAGCCACCCCTAGGCGGGGTGGCGGGTTTTGCGCTTTTTGGGTGACGGGTAGTTGGGCGGTTCGGCCGGAAGCTGCGTGGGAGACTTCGGGCGCGGTTTCGTGCCGGGTGTCCTGCACATTTTCGTGTGCGGTGTCACCGATCAGCCGGCCGGCTCGTCGAGCCGGCCTACGCCTTACGCCTTCGCTTCGCCGTCCTGCGAAGCCGTGGCGGCCTCGGCCGGCGCATTCGCTGCTTCGGCAGTGGCCTGCGTGGTCGCTTCAGCGGGCGCTTGCGTGGCCGCTTCAGCGTTCGGCTCCGCGGCTGTCTCGGTGGACGCTTGCGAGGCTACTTCAGCCGTCGCTTGCGTGGCCGTCTCGCCGGCCGCATTCGCATTCGCGCTCGCCGCACCGGCTGCCGCCTTCTGCGCACCCCTGGCTGCGCGATGCGCCTGCAGACGCTGCGCGCCCGCGGCTTCCTGCGCCGTGACCTTGCCCGCCTCGGCGCCCGTCAGATCGACGCGAGCCGCGCCTTCCACGAGACATTTCCAGTAGCGGCTGCCACGGCACCACGTCTTGATCGCGTCGCGCAATTCCGCTTCGCTCAACGACAGGTCCTTGGCGTGCACCACCAGGTCTTCGAAAATACCGACCTTGAGCGGCAGCTTGGGCGCCGGATTCTTCGGGAAGGCAATGGGGAAGCGCTTCTGCAGCCGCCCGATCGATTTCACCACCGGATCCACGGGCTTCGCGTCCACTGGCGGTTTAGCGTCGGACGCGGCTGCGGGCGCGGCACGGCGCGGCGGCGCGGGCTTGCGGGCAGGCCTCGCGCCCGGCTTGGACGCGTCCTTTGCAGCAGGCTTGGAAGCGTCCTTAGCGGGCTTGGAAGCGTCCTTCGAAGCAGGCTTGGCGCCGGACTTCGCGGCAGGCGCAGCCTCGCGGCGAGCCGCGGCCAATTGCTTCTTCAGTTCAGCGAGTTGTTCGAAACCCATAGCGCACAATCAATCGAGAAAGACGAGATTGTAGCAGCGTAAGGAAACACGCTCGTGACGACGCCGCGAGCCGCGCCGCGCGAGGCTCCGTGCGGGGTTGCGCGAGTGTTACCCTGTAGGCTCGGCGCGGCACGGTTAAACTCGATGTTTGCGGCCCTTCCCGCCCCCTTCCGGCCCCGTCTCCGCCCCCTTTTTGTCCCTTCCCGGCCCCGCTCCCGCGCTTCATGGACCTCAAGCAAATCCAGTATTTCATCGCGCTTTTCGAAGACGGCTCCGTCACGCGCGCGGCGAAACGGCTCAATATCGTCCAACCCGCGCTCAGCATGCAGATTTCGAAGCTCGAAACCGAATTGCGCCAGAAACTCTTCGAACGCGGGCCGCACGGCATGACGCCGACCGACGCGGCGCGCCAGATGTATCGCCTGTACACGCCGATCATGCGCGACATCGAACGGGCGCGCGACCAGTTGAGCCGGCAGGATGCGATCGTCACGGGGCGGGTGTCGCTCGGCATGGTGTCGTCGGAGGCGGAAAGCGTGCTGCCGGAGTCGCTCGCCAGATTCAACGCGATGTTCCCGCAGGTCGAAGTGTCGGTTGCCGACGGCTTCAGCGCGCAGTTGATCGACGCGGTCGAAGCCGGCCGGCTGGATGCGGCCATCATCAACAAGCCGCGCGGGCGTCTCACGCTCGACGTGGTGCCGTTGCTCGACGAGGAAATGGTGCTGGTGACGAGCGCCGCGCTCGGCCCCGACCTGCCGCCGACCGTCGATCTCGCGAAACTGGCCGGCATCGAACTGGTGCTGCCGACCCGCCGCAATGGCTTGCGCGGCGTGCTGGACGCGGCGCTGCTGGCCGCCGACGTGGTCATCAAGCCGAAGTTCGAGATCGACCTGCTCAACACCATCGTGCAGTTCGTCGAACAGAGCGGCGTCGCGACGATCCTGCCGCGCGTGGTGGTTCAGCGCAAGGTCGACGAAGGCGTGCTGTGCGCGCGCGCCATCGCGTCGCCGCCGATCGTGCGGCACATCATCCGCGTGAGCCATCCGAAGCGGCCGATCGGGCCGGCGGCGCATGCGCTGATCGATATCATCGGCGAGGAGATCCGGCGTGTGACTACCGGTGTCCCGGCCGGCTGAAACGTCGCCAGGCCACCCGCCCAACCCGCGACCTAAACCGCCTCGCGCACGGGCCCCTCCTCAAGCCTCCCACGCGTTTCCGGCACGACGAACGCGCCGATCAGGAAAATCACGCTGATCGCCCCGACGAAGATCGCCAGCGTCATCGGCAACTCGCTCGCGTCTTTCGCCACCAGGGAGACGGCGGTCGGCATTATCCCGCCGATCGCGAAGCCGATGTTCCAGGAAAGCCCCGTGCCGGTCGCGCGAATCGCCGTCGGAAACCGTTCGTTCAGGAAGATCAGGACCGGCGCGTAGCCGGCACTGCCAAGCGCGCTGAGAATCACCGCGTACACGCCGATCATCGTGATGCTTTGCGCCGTGGGCAGCAGCAGGAACAGCGCGGGCAACGCGAACAGGCGAATCAGGCCGAGCCAGATGAAAGCGCTCTTGCGCCCGATGAACGTGCTCAGATGCCCCGCCGCAACCGACGCGATCACCACCGCCACACTGCAGATCAGCAGGATCGCCGCCGCGGCACCGTTCGGAGCGTGGCTCACCACCTTGAGAAAGGTCGGCAGATAGCCCGAGGTCAGGTAATAGCCGCTGCCGCCGCCGATGGTCAGCAGCAGGTTGACGAACAGAATCGAGCGATAGTCGCGGGAAAACAGCGTGCGCACCGGCGAGCGCACGATTTCGACGGGCGCATCGAGCTTCTGCGCCGCGGCCTTGGCGGCCTTCTCGGCGGCGAGCTTCTTCCACAGCGGCGACTCTTCGAGGCTGCTGAAAACGAACAGCCCGAGCACCGAACTGATGATGCCGGTGAAGAACATGCAGCGCCAGCCCCACACATCGAACGATGGGCCGGGGAACAGCGCCGACATCGCCAGATACGTGAGCGAGGCGAGCAACGCGCCGAGGCCTGCTCCGCCGCCGCCGATCAGCCCCGACACCGCGCCGCGATATTTCGGCGCGACCGATTCCGTGCCGATGGTATGCGTCGACGCCACCACGCCGCCCACGAACACGCCCTGCACGAGGCGCAACACGAGGAACAGGATCGGCGCGGCGAGGCCCACCTGCATGACGGTCGGCAGCACGCCGAACGCGGCCGTGGAAAGACCGACGCCGACCACCGCGATGATCATCGCGCCCTTGCGTCCGTGGCGATCCGCATAGGAGCCGAACCATGCCGAGCCGAGCGGGCGCATCAGCAGCGTCACGGCAAACGACGCATAAACCGCGGCGAGCGAGAGCATCGCGTGTTCGGACGGGAAGAACAGCCGCCCCACCACCGGCGCGACGAACAGCAACACGAACAGATCGAACAGATCCAGTGCCCAGCCGAGGCACGAGGCCATTACCGCACCCATCACTTGCCGCTGGTCTACCGCGGGCAAGGCGGCGCCATTTTGCGCTGCTACGGACATCGTCATCTCCTTGACTGTCAGCGGGCCGTCTCTCGATCGTCCGCGTTTGTAGGCACGCTCTCTTGCGCGCGCTCTTGGTGGTGTTAAGAAACCTTATGGCGAGGCCGCGGTGAGCGGCGCCGTATTCGATGCTGCGTTTGCCTCGCGCCGCGCGAGCATCGCGTCGGCGATTTTTTCGGCCATCGTGATAGCCGGGACAATGAAGTCTTCGAGCGCGCCCGACTCGGCCAGCAGCGCGGACATGCGTTGACCCCGCGTGAAGAAACGCTCCATCCCCCTGTCTCCTTTGTCGACCGGAGTTGGCGCTTTAGCGCTTACTCCGGTCCCATGCAAGGCTGTCGACCGGAGTTAGCGCTTTAGCGCTTACTCCGATCCCATGCAACCTGGCCGCTGTCTTCCCATTCGCCGTCGTGCGGCGGTCGCATTAACTTCCGCGAAACACCGGCTTGCGTTTGCCGTGAAATGCCTCGACGCCTTCGCGGAAATCGTCGGAAGTGCGCAGACGGCTATAGCAGTGCCCTTCGAGTTCGATCGCGATCGACAGCGGCGCGTCCTCGGTGTCGTTGAGCAGCTTCTTCGCGGTGCGTTGCGCGAGCGGCGAGAACGCGCGCAGCTCGTCCACCAGCGCGTCGGTCGTGGCTTCGAGTTCCGAGTCGGCCACGCACTCGACCGCGATGCCCCACTCGTAGGCCTGCTTGCCCGGAATGCGGCGCGAGCGCATCACGATGTCCTTGGTGCGGCCGATGCCGACCATCTGCTGCAAACGGGCCGAGCCGCCCGACCCCGGAATCTGGCCGAGCTTCTGTTCCGGCAGCGCGTAAAAAGTGGTGTCGGTGGCAATGCGGAAGTCGCACGCGAGCGACAGTTCGAAGCCCACGCCGAAACAGAAGCCGCGGTTGGCGGCGATCACCGGCTTCGAGCAGCGCGCGGGCGCGGCGATATTCCAGGCAAGCTTCGACACGGTTTCCGGCGATGCTTCGAGAAAGCCCTTGATGTCGCCGCCGCTCGAAAAGTGCTCGCCCTTGGCGCGCACCACGATCACGCGCACGCGCGGATCTTCGTCGAGCGCCTCGAAGGCGGCGCGCAACTGGTCGCGCGCATGCATCGAAATCACGTTCAGCGGCGGCCGGTGCAGGATGATGTCGGCCCGCTCGCGTTGCGCGTCGATCTCGATGGAAAAGCCGTCGAGATCTTGCAGCAGGCTCTGGCCGCGGTGGGTCAGGTCGGTCATGAGGTTACTCCTTGGTGGTTTCCGTGTGACGTGCAATGGATTCGCCGCGCGTGTCGCGTTGGTACTCGCCCGCGGACAGCTTGCGGCGCAGGATCTTGCCGACCGGCGACTTCGGTATGTCGTCGACGAACACGTATTCGCGCGGACGCTTGAAGTTGACGAGGTCGGAGGTGCGGCAGTGCGCATCGAGCGTGTCGGCGTCGACGTAATCGCGGCGCTTGACGAAGGCGACCACGCGCTGGCCCCAGCGCTCGTCCTTCACGCCGGCCACCGCGACCTCGTCGACCGCGGGATGCAGCGACAGCACCGACTCGATATCGACCGGCGAGATGTTCTCGCCGCCGCTGATGATCATGTCGTCGACGCGGCCCGACACGTACAGGTCGCCTTGCGCGTCGAAGAAACCGGTGTCGCCCGTGAAATACCAGCCGTCGCGCAATGATTTGGCGTTCGCATCGGGACGGTTCCAGTACCCTTCGAAGGCTTCGTCGCCGAGCAGGTCGGCGATGATCTGGCCTTCCTCGCCCACTTGCGCGAGGTCTTCGGGCGTGTGGGCGTCGAGCCTGACGACGCGCAAACGCGTGTTGATGCCCGCGCGCCCTGCACTGCCCGGCTTGCGCGTGGCGTCCTGATCGATGCTGAAGGTGTAGACCTCGGACGAGCCGTAGTGATTGACGAACAGTTCCGGTTCGAACGCCGCCGAGAGGCGCTTGAGCAAACCGTCGTTCATCGGCGCGCCGGCAAAACCGAGCTTCTTCACCGTCGTCGTATTAATCGACGCGAAAGCCGGATCGGCCAGCAGATCGTGATACAGCGTCGGCACCAGATAGAGACACGTGAGCTTGTGCTGCGCAATCGCATCGAGTGCGAAGCGCGCATTCCAGCGGCGCACGCAGACGAACAGGCCGTCCACGAGTGCCATCGAGAGCAGCGAGCGCACGCCCATCGTGTGATAAAGCGGCATCACGCCGAGCGTGCGCTCGCCGTGGCCATACAGATTCTGCGCGACATGCGCGAGCGCGGCGGCGCGTTCATGACGATGACGGCGCGGCACGCCCTTCGCCTTGCCGGTGGTGCCCGAGGTGTAGAGAATCAGCGAGTAGTCGTCGGCATTCGCGCAGGTGTGCCCGGCGTTCGGCGCGTCCGGCGTGCTGTGCGCCATCAGTGTTTCGAAGCTCGCGGTGCGGCCCTGCGCGTCGTCGAGACCGATACGCGGCAGACGTTGCGCTGCGGGACTCTGCGCGACGGCATCGGCGCAAACCGGTTCGTACACGATAGCCTTCACACCGGCATCGGTCACGCAGTATTCGAGTTCATCGGGTTTCGCACGCCAGTTCAGCGGCACGATCACCACGCCCGTGAACTGGCAG
This sequence comes from Paraburkholderia sp. RL17-347-BIC-D, assembly GCF_046027915.1. Lineage (NCBI taxonomy): Bacteria > Pseudomonadati > Pseudomonadota > Betaproteobacteria > Burkholderiales > Burkholderiaceae > Paraburkholderia > Paraburkholderia sp. RL17-347-BIC-D. The sequence continues at coordinate 322,979 of NZ_JARESS010000001.1, read as the reverse complement.
GCCCAATGCAAGGTCGCCATTTCCCAGCGGTTTTGCAGCACCGCCAGCAAGCGGTCGCCATGCGCGAGGCCCAGGCCGCGCAGACCTTCGGCCACCTTCATGATCAGTCGATGCCACTGCGCATACGTCAGCGTCAACTCACCGTCGACGAGCGCGAGTGCATCGGGGCTGCGTTCCACGCTCTGCAGAAAGGTTCGGCCGAGGTCAAGCATGAGCGGCCTCCACGGTCTCGCCAGCCGTCTTGCCTTGCCGGCGCCGCGAAGCCACGTCGAGCACCGCGGCGACGATCGGCGTATAGCCCGTACAGCGGCACAGATGGCCCGAGAGCATGTCGCGCACCTGCGCTTCGCTCGGATCGGGCACGCGCTGCAGATAGTCCGCGCACGACATCAGAATCCCGGCGGTGCAGAAGCCGCACTGCAACGCGTGGTGACGCTGGAACGCCTGCTGCAAGTCTCCGAGTTTCATGTCGGGCGCGAGTCCCTCCACGGTGTCGATGCGGCGTCCCTCCGCCTGCACCGCCAGCATCAGGCACGAGCGTCCCGCCACGCCGTCGACGTGCACCGTGCACGCGCCGCACACGCCGTGTTCGCAGCCGACGTGCGTGCCGGTCGCGCCCAGTTCGTGACGGATGAAATCCGACAGCAGTTCGCGCGACTCGCAATAGCCGCTGCGCTCACGGCCATTGAGCGTCAGCGTGACGCACTGCCGTTCGCCCTGCCGCATCACGTGCACGACGTTGCCGTTCGATGTGTTGCTCACTTCGCCTCCTCGATTACGCGCCATCCGAGTTGCCGGACCAGATGCCGGCGATACGCCGCGCTGATATGCGCGTCGTCCTGCGCGCCCAACTTCCAGCTCAAATCGTTCAATGCGCTGCGCAGATCCTCGTCACGCAGACGCGGCCATTGCTCGACCACCGGCCGGTCCGCGACGCCGCCCACCGCGAGGCGGATCGAATCGCTCGTCACGACGGCCGCGCAAGCAACCATCGCGAAGTCGCCGTGGCGCGCGGAGAATTCCGTGAAGCCGTAGCGTTCGCCCGGCCGCTTCAGCGGAAAGCGCACGGCTTCGACGAGTTCATCCGGCTCGCGCGCGGTCATCAACATGCCTTGAAAAAACTCGGCGGCGGGCAGCACGCGATGTTTCTTTTTCGAGCGCAGCATCACGTCGCCGCCGAGCGCGGCCAGCACCAGCGGCAGTTCCGCGCTCGGGTCGGCGTGCGCTATCGAACCGCACACCGTGCCGCGATTGCGGATCTGGAAGTGCGAGATGTGCGGGAACGCCATCGCCAGCAACGGCACTTCGTCGCGCAGAGATTCACGCCACTCGACGCTGCCCTGCGTCGCCGCCGCGCCCACCACCAGCAAGCCCGCCTTGTGATCGACACGCACCGAGTTCAGTTCGTCGGTGCGCGAGATGTCGATCAGCATGCGCGGCTGCGCGAGCCGCATGTTCAGCACCGCCATCAACGACTGGCCGCCGGCCAGCACGCGTGCGTCCTCGCCGCTTTGCGCGAGGGCGTCGAGCGCATGCTGGGTGGTCATGGCGCGCAGATAATCGAACGGCGCGGGTTTCATGCCTGTCTCCTGAAACGGGCGAAGAGGCGCGAGAGCCACGAGCCACCGGTTTGAACCGGCTTGCCCGCCGCCTGACGGCCGAGCGATTCGAACAGTTGCCGCAACACGACCTTGGCCGCGCCTTCGAGCATGCGGCCGCCGACCGCCGCGACCTTGCCCGACACCTGGGCTTCGTAGTCGTACGAAAGACGCGTGCCGTTTTCAATCGGCGTCAATTCGACGAGGCCGCTGCCGCGCGCGCTGCCGAGCGACGACATGCCCGCGCCAGCCAAACGCAGCCGATGCGGCGCGTCGATTTCCGACAGGCCGATCTTCGCTTCGAAACGCGCCTTGATCATGCCGACGCCGACCGTCACGTCGGCGCGATACTGATTCGTGCCTTCGGCTTCGAGCGCATGGCAGCCGGGAATGACCTTGGCGAGCGCGTTCGGATCGAGCAGCACGGCAAAAATCGCTTCCGGCGCTGCCGGCAGATCGACGCTGCCCTGCGCGGTAAGCGCCTTGCCGCCGCCCGGCAGCGCCGGTTTGGCCGCTGCGGCTTCACGCAACTCGGGACGCGACGGCGCGGGATCGTCGATGCCGATCAGCGCCATCACTTTCGAAGGCGTCAGCGGCAAACGGATATCGTCGACGCCGAGCGCGTCCGCCACCGCATTCGCGATGCACGGCGGCGTGCTCATGTTGTTGCCCTCGCCGAGTCCTTTCGCACCGAGCGGCGTGAACGGCGACGGCGTCTCCAGATGCACGATCACCGGGTCGGGCACTTCGCAGGTGGTCGGCATCAGATAGTCGGCGAGCGTGCCGGACTGGAAGCTGCCGTCCGCGCCGTAGCGGAATTCCTCCATCAACGCCGCGCCGAGCCCTTGCGCGAAGGCGCCGCGAATCTGGCCGTCGGCGAGCGCGGGGTTCAGCAGCGTGCCGGCGTCGTGCGCGGTGACGTAGCGGTCGATCCGCACACGGCCGGTGGCGCGATCCACTTCGACCCCGCACATGTCGAACGCAAAGCCGTAGGCCGCCGATGTGTTGACGCGATCGTTCTCGTCCGGCGCCGCCATGTTCGGCGGATTCCAGAACACCGTCTCGCGCAGACCGGGTTCTTCGCCCTCGGGCAACAGCGCGGGCGCCCAATGCGGCGCATTGGCGGCGACGCGGCCGAACGGCTGCGCGCGATCCTCGGCGCCCTTTGCAAAGATGCGGCCTTCTTCAGAACGGACATCGTCCGGCGCGCAGCCCAATTGTTTCGACACGATGCGCGCGATCTTGTCTCGTACGCGCACCGCCGCCAGATGCACCGTGCCCGCCACCGCACCGGCAAAGCGGCTCGAATAATTGCCCGCCGCCACCGACCACGCATCCTTGTGTGTATCGAATTCGACATTGACGACGACATCGTGCGGCGAGACGCCGAGCACGTCCGCGACGACTTGCGCGCACACCGTCATATGCCCCTGGCCCGCGGGCGTCGACGCAATCGTCACCACCACGCCGCCGAGCAGATCGACGCTCACCGTCGCGCTCGCGATCGCGCCGCTCTTCGGTCCGGCTTTCTTGCGCGCGTCGGCGGGCATTACCGTCGTGATGTAGCCCATGTTCGACACCGACGGTTCGACGATTGCCGCAAAGCCAATGCCGTACAGACGTCCTTCCTTGCGTGCCGCCTCGCGACGCGCATGCAGTTCGTCATAGCCGCCTTCGGCCAGCGCGCGGCGCAGCGCTTCCTGATAGTTGCCCGAATCGAGCAGCGCGCCGGCCGCGGCGCGATACGGGAACGCATCGGCGGCGACGAAGTTGCGGCGGTACACATCGAGCACATCGAGCTTCAGTTCGAGCGCGATGCGCTGCATCAGCCGTTCGAGCGCGAAATACACCTGCGGTCCGCCGAAGCCGCGCACTAGCCCCGTCGGCGTCTTGTTGGTCAGCACGACGCGGTTGCGCACCAGCAGATTGTCGATCGCATACGCGCCGGTCAGGCAGCCGTGCATGCGATAGAACGTGGCCGGTTCCGGCGCGCGCAGATAGCCGCCGCAGTCTTCGAGTTGATCGTAGGAGAGCGCCGTGATGCGGCCGTCGTTTTCCACCGCCGCTTCGAGTGTCGATACGCGCGCGGTCGCGGAAGTGGCCGCGCTCAGATGTTCGAGCCGGTCCTCGACCCATTTCACCGGCGCACCCGCCTTGCGCGAGGCGAGACACATCAGCACAACGTAAGGAAACACCGCCTGCTTCACGCCGAAGCTGCCGCCCGAATCGCGCGGCGCCTTGTGACGCAAACGGTTGGCGGGCACGTTCAGCGCCATCGCCATCACCGCGTGCAGCGAGAACGGGCCCATGAAATTCGACGTGACGTCGTAGCCTTCATCGCCCGCCAGATACTCCGCGATCACCACGCCGCATTCGATCGGCGCGCAGCTATTGCGCGGATAATGCGCGACCAGTTTCACGCGATGCGGCGCTTTCTCGAACGCCGCTTCCGGCTCGCCGTAGCGGAAGTGCCGGTCGCTGATCACGTTGCTGCCGACCTTCTCGTGCAATACCGGCGACTGGTCGCTTGCCGCCTGTTCGATCGATGTGACCGGATCGAGCGTCGCGTACTCGACCTTGAGCAGATCGAGCGCGTCTTCGGCGATGGCGCGCGATTGCGCCAGCACCACCGCCACCGGTTCGCCGACATAGCGCACGCGGTCCATCGCCAGCGCCCACTGTTCCATCGGCGATTTCACGCCGACCAAGAAGGGCCGCGACCACGCGCGCAGGTCGTCGCGTGTCAGGATCGCGCGCACGCCGGGCAGTTTCGCGGCGGCATCCGTGTCGATCGACACCAGTTCGGCATGCGCGTGCGGCGAGCGCAGGATGGCGGCGTGCAGCGTGCCGGGCCGGATGCCGATGTCGTCGCCGTAACGGCCGCGACCGGTGAGAATCGCGGGATCTTCCAGACGCTCCATCGGGCGGCCGAGATGACGCTGCGGGCGCTTGTCCAGTTCCGGCTCGCGGTCCTGCGTCGCCGTGTCGCCTGCGTGAAGCGTGTCGCGCCGATTCATTGGTCCGCTCCCGATTCGCGGCGCTGCGCGAATTCGTCGGCGAGTCCGCTCCAGCGCTGCGCGATCTCGCGATGCTCGATACCGAACAGATCGAGAATCCGCCCCACCGTGTGGTCGACCACGTCCTCGATGGTCGTGGGATGCGCATAGAACGCGGGCACCGGCGGCATGACGATCCCGCCCATCTCGGTGACGGAAGTCATGTTGCGCAAATGCGCGAGATTGAGCGGCGTTTCGCGCGCGACCAGCACGAGCCGGCGGCGCTCCTTGAGCATCACATCGGCGGCGCGCGTGAGCAGGTTGTCGGCGAAACCGTTGGCCACGCCCGCGAGCGTCTTCATCGAGCACGGCGTGATCACCATGCCCGCCGTGATGAACGAACCGCTCGCCACGGCCGCGCCGATGTCGCGCACGTTGTAGACCACGTCGGCGAGACGCTCCAGATCGCCGCGCGTCATGCCGAGTTCCTGCGCCGCCGTGACCGCGCCGGAGGCCGACACGATCAGATGCGTCTCGTGCGTGCCGAGGCGCCGCAACGCGGCGAGCAGACGCACGCCGATCAGCGCGCCGCTCGCGCCGGATATGCCCACGACGATACGCTCACGTTTGTGTTCAACCATGTGCGCCACCCAGATAGCTGTCGAACGCGGCGTTGTCGGCGGCGATCAGCGCGTCCAGATTCACCGTGTCCTGACCGGGAATGCGCACCCGCGTGAATACGTGCGACGGGTACACCACCGGCCGTGTAGCGTCGAGTCCCATTTTCGCGCTCACGCCTTGCAGATGCGGCGGCGCGTCTTCCGGCTGACCCACGGTGGTCGACGGATCGAGCGGCGAGCCTTGCGCGCCTTCGATCACGACCAGACCGCGATCGGCCTGAAAACGCGTGGCAATCGCCCATTCGATTTCGGCCGGGTCGTGCACGTCGACATCGGTATCGACCACCACCACCTGTTTGATGTCGTAGTGCGCACCGAACGCGCACAGAATCACGTTCTTCGCTTCGCCCTCGCGCTTCTTTTCGAACTGCACCCACAGGTGATAACGGCACACGCCGCCCACGGAGAGATGCACGTCCTTCACATTGGGATGACTACGTTGCAGATGCGCCAGCAAAGTCGCCTCGCGCGGAATCGCGCCGAGCAGCAGATGCTCCATTTCCGCCGGCACGATCGTATGAAAGATCGGCTTCTCGCGATGCGTCACCGCGGTGACTTCGATCACTTCACGCGCTTCCTGAGCGCTGTAGTACTTCGGAAATTCGCCGAACGGGCCTTCCGGTTCGCGCACGTTGGGCAGAATGCGCCCTTCGATCACGATCTCCGCGAAGGCCGGCACGTTCACGCCGTTGCTCACGCACTTGACCACCGGCAGCGGCGCGCCGTGCAGCGCGCCGGCGATTTCCAGCTCGTCGGAATCGATCGGGGAAATGGCTTGCGAGGCGAGCATCGTCAACGGATCGACGCCGATGGCGATCGCGACGTCGAGCGCGTCGCCCGCCTCTTCCGCGGTTTTCTGGAATGCATACAGATGGCGCGGCAACAGCAGGATCGCCATGCGATCGGGTCCATGCACCTGAATGCGGTTGATGGACACGTTCTGCACGCCGGTACGCGGATTGCGTGCAATCACGAGACCCGCGGTGATGTACGGCCCGTTGTCGTGCTCGCTATGCGTAGGAATCGGCAGCTGCTTGTGAAGATCGATGCCGCTGGTATGCACGACCTGCTGGCAGGCCGCTTCGGCACGCGGGATTTCCTTCGAAGGAACCGGCTGATCGGCCGCGTCGCGAAAGCGCGCCAGCAGATCGGCCTCGGCCACACCCATCGCTTCCGCGATCCACGCGCGCCGCGACATGAAACCGCTGACCACCGGTACGTCGTGACCGCCCGGCTTCGTGAAGAACGCGGCTTGCGTGCCGTCCAGCCGCTTTGCAATCGCGGCGAGTTCGTGTTCGAGCGCGACCGGCTTGTCGATCGTCGCGACCCGGCCTGTGCGCGCCAGATGCGCCAGCCAGTCGCGCAGCGTGAGCGCGGCGGACGGGCGGGCCCACGTCAGGTGAAAAGTACCGTGCGATGCGGCATCGCGAGTATTCATCTACGTCTCCATCAATGCCTGGCTTCATGTCCGAACCGGACGGCCAGTTGATGATGGAAGCGTAACGAGATCAGCGTATAACTTCTAATATTGATTATTGATGCGTCGAATCATTCCCGATGATATGCGTGTTAGCACCAATGACAGGTAATTGTAGGCAGGATATCAATAGACACCGCGCGGGCGGGGGCGCATGCGCCACCGTCGGCTGAGGGTTTGGGAGCGTCCGCGGCACACGGTGCTGGCCTTTATCTGATATGGCGCGTCATTCTCATTATGTTTGCTGATGTTTTATTCATACCAACATGGACCTTAGGCAAATCCAGTATTTCATCGCGCTCTTCGAGGACGGTTCGGTCACGCGGGCGGCGAAACGCCTGAACATCGTGCAGCCCGCGCTCAGCATGCAGATCGCCAAACTCGAGGACGAACTGCACCAGCAGCTCTTCGAGCGCAACGCGCACGGCATGGCGCCGACTGCCGCCGGCCGGCTCATGTATCGGCTCTTTCTACCGATCATGCGCGATCTCGCGCATGCACGTCAGCAACTCGTGCAGCGCGACGAGGTGGTGACCGGCCATGTGTCGATCGGGCTGATCGCGTCGGTTACGGAAAGCGTGCTGGCCGACGCGCTGTCGCGTTTCCACGCGCGCTACCCGCATGTCGAGGTGACCGTGGCGGACGGCTACAGCGCGACCTTCATCGACTGGGTGGCGGGCGGTCAGCTCGACGCGGCGCTGATCAACAAACCGCGCGCACGTCTCTCGCTCGACGCGCAGCCCTTGCTCGACGAGGAAATGGTGCTGGTGACGAGCGCCGAGCACGGCCCCGAGTTGCCGCATGCGATCGAACTCGCGCAACTGCCCGAACTGGAGCTGGTGTTGCCGACCAAGCGCCACGGCTTGCGCGGCGTGCTCGATACAGCCGCGCAACATGAAGACGTGCTGCTCGCGCCGCGCTTCGAGATCGACGTGTTGAGCACGATCGTGAAGCTGGTGGAAAGCACGCACTTCGCGACCATCCTGCCGCGTATCGCCGTGCAGCGCGCGGTGCGCCTGGGCAGCCTGCGCGCTTATCCGATCCTCGCGCCGCGCATCGTGCGGCATATCGTGTGTGTGAGCCATCCGCGCCGCCCGTTGAGCGCCGCGGCGGATGCGCTGGTGTCGATCATCGCCGACGAATTGCGCCAGGTGTCGAGCGCACCGGAACTGGACGCGACGCTAAACGGGCCGCCCAGTGATGCATCGAACGATCAGCGTTCATCGCCCTTGTCCAGGGAGCGCTCCGTATGAATGCCGCGCCATGAAGCAATGGCCGTCAGCTTTTGACGGCCACCGGCGCGTCGACGTCATGCGCCTTCAGACCGGACACGGTCACACGCAAGCCGTGCCGGCCCTCGTTGTTGCGCAGCGAAAGGTCCATCTGATGCCGCTCGGCGATACGCGACACGATCGCGAGCCCGAGGCCGCTGCCCTCGCCTTGCGCTTCCTCGCCGCGATAGAAGCGGTCGAAGACCCGTTCGAGTTCGGCCTCCGGAATGCCCGCGCCGGTATCGACGACCTCGAAGCCAACGCGCGTACCGGCACGCTTCAGGATCACGTCGACACGGCCGCCGCGCGGCGTATGCCGGATCGCATTGTTGATCAGATTGCCGAGCAGCACGCTCATGCCGTGCGGCTCCGCCAGCACGGTATAAGCATCGCCCTCCGTGCGCGCGCCCTCGCATTCCAGGCCGATGTCGATCTCCTTCGTTTCCGCCAGCAACGAAAAATCACCCACGGCCTGCTCACCGATCCGGCGCAAGCTGACCGGCACCATCGACGTGACCGGATGCGCGTCTTCACGCGCCAGCGTCAGCAGTTGCTGCACCAGGTGAATGATGCGGTTGACGCGCCCTTCGACGCGCTCGAGCGTTTGCCCTTCGCCCTTTAACGAACCGTCGCGTGACGCCGCCTGCAATTGCAGCTTCAGCGCGGCGAGCGGTGAGCGCAACTCGTGCGCGGCATCGGCAATGAAGGTGCGCTGTGCCTGCGACGCCGTGTGCAGTCGCTGCAGCATATCGTTGAGGGCTTCGACCAGCGGCTTGATTTCGACCGGCACGCTGCCGTCCAGACGCAGCGGTTCGAGCGAGTCGATGGTGCGGGTGGACAGCGCGCGCGACAGCCCGCCGATCGGCGCCAGCCCGCGCGCCACCACCAGCAGGACCAGCACGATCGTCACCGGCACCAGCACGCCGAGCGGCCAGAGCGTGTGCAGCGCGAGTTGCAGCGCAAGGTCCTCGCGCACGGAGATGGGCTGCGCCACCTGGATATAACGCTGCGCCTGCTGCACGGCGAATGTTCGCCAGTGATACTCGCCGCGCTCCACCGTGTTGAAGCCCGCGGGCTGACGCGGAAACACCGGCGCCTGCAGCGAGTGATAGATGAGCTTGCCGGCAGCGTCCCAGATTTCGATGACGACCCGGTCGTCGGCCAGACCACCGAGGTCGGGGTTGCGATGTTCACCGTCGCCCGCACCGGCGAGGTTCGACGGCAGCGACAGCGCGATCGTGCGCAACTCGTAGTCGAACAGTTCGCTCGCTTCCTCGCGCGCCGTGTGAAAGATGCCGTAGCCGGCCACGCCCGAGGCAACCGCCAGGCCGAAGATCAGCCAACCCAGCAGCCAGCGGCGAATCGACTTCATCAGCACCTCTTCAGACGGTAGCCCACGCCGCGCACGGTCACCACCTGCTCCGCGCCGATCTTGCGCCGCAGGCTATGGACATGCACTTCGATGGTATTGCTGCCCACCTCCTCGCCCCAGCCGTACAGTTTCTCTTCCAGCTCGGCCTTGGTGAACACGCGCGTCGGCTCTTCGATCAGCGCCTGCAGCAGCGCGAATTCGCGCGGCACGAGCGGCAGCGACTCGCCGGACTTGGTGACTTCGTGCGCGGCGGGGTCGAGCGTGAGCTCGCCGTGGGCGTAGACCGGCTGCTTCTGGCCGGTGCGGCGTCTGAGCAGCGCACGCACGCGCGCGGCCAGTTCGTCGAGGTCGAATGGCTTGATCAGATAGTCGTCGGCGCCGGCGTCGAGGCCGCGAATCCGTTCGTCGACGGCGTCGCGAGCCGTCAGGATGATGACCGGCGCGGCGCCGCCGCCCTTGCGATAGGCGTTGAGGACGTCGATGCCGTCCTTCTTCGGCAAGCCGAGATCGAGCAGCACGAGGTCGTACACACCATTGTCGAGCGACAGCTCCGCCGCGCGGCCGTCTTCGGCCCAGTCGATCGCGTAGCCGGCGCGGCGCATCGCGCCCAGTACCGTTTCCGCAATCATGTCGTCGTCTTCGACCAGTAGCAGACGCATGGTCTCTCCTCTCCCGTGTTGGCCCCGGCATTGTCTCGCCCGGTAGCTTAACGCTTCCTTATGGCTTGCTTATGTTTTCCTGAAGCGACGCTGAAGGGACGCTTAAATTGGCGTTAAGCGTGTCTTAAGCAGTCCATCAGCAGAATCGGCTCCTGTTCGCGGCATCCCTGCGCGGATGCCCTATTTCTTCGTTCAGGAGCCGGATTTGCCCGTTATCAATGCCGCAACGGCGGCTATATCGGCGACCGTGTCTGGGTTCGCCGCGCCGGCCGAGCCCGCGGTCAAACACACTTCGCGACCATACGACCGGCTGCGCGCGCTCGTGCCGCTCTGCGCGCTGCTGATGGGCGGCTGCACGTGGTATCACCGCGAGCCGCTCGCGCCGCAGGACACGTCCACCTCCGCGCATTCGCTCGAACGCATCCGTATCGATCCGTCGAGCATGCCGCTGCTGGAATTGGCCGCGCATCGCTTCGACCCGTCCGACGGGCTTGATATCGACGAAGTCGCGATGCTCGCGGTGGCCAACAATCCCGACCTCAAGCTGGCCCGCGACGACCTCGGCATCGCCCGCGCGCAGGCCTACTCGGCGGGTCTGCTGCCCGACCCGCAACTGAGCGTATCGAGCGATTATCCCGGCCAGATCGGCACCACGCGCGCGTTCAGCTACGGGTTGAGCATGGACGTGATGGCGATCGTCGTGCGCAGCGCCAACCAACAATCAGCCGACGCCACCGTCGCCAAAACCGATCTTGGTCTGCTGTGGCAGGAATGGCAGATCGTCGCGCAGGCGCGGCAGTTGTTCATCAAGACGCGCTTCCAGCAGGACACGTTGCCGCTTTTGCAGCGTCAGCGCGACCTCGCGCGCACGCGCTACGAACGCATGGCGGAAGCACGCCGCGACGGCAACCTCACCGACGACACGCTGAATGCGGCGCTCCTCGCCTATAGCGACGCACGCAAGCAATACACCGACGCCGAACGCGCAGCCGAGCAAACGCACCACGATCTGAACGCGCTGCTCGGCGTCTCGCCCGAGGTGCAGTTGCAACTCACCGGCGGCGAAGACATCGAGCCGCTCTCCGACACGACGCTCGACGCCGCGCTCGCCGGATTGCCTCGACGCCGCCCCGATCTGATCGCGCTGCAAGCCGGCTACGAGGCGCAGGAACAGAAATATCGCGCCGCGATTCTCAGCCAGTTTCCGAGTCTGTCCGTGGGCTTCGTGCGGGCGCGCGATACCTCGAACATCTACACGAGCGGCTTCCAGATCAACTTGAGCCTGCCGATCTTCAACCGTAACCAGGGCAACGTCGCGATCGAGCAAGCGACCCGCCAGCACCTGCGCGACGAATATCAGGCGCGGCTGAACAACGCTTACGCGGATGTCGCGCATCTGCGCGCGGACAACACGATCCTCACACGGCAGTTGCAGCAGACCGAGGCCGCCTTGCCTGATGTCGACGTAGCCGCCAACGACGCGGCCGCGGCCTACGCGGAACACAACCTCGCGCTCGGCGCGTACACCGACGCGCAAAGCGCCGCGCTCACCAAACAGATCGACGTCGCGACGTTGCGCGAGTCGCTCGCCGAACAACGCGTCGGCTTGCAGGCGCTGCTCGGCAGTGCGATTCCCGATGCCTACTCCACCGCTCTGACTGACTCCGACTCTCATGCGAAATAGCCAGACTTCAGCGCTGCGGCCGCGCATTGCCGCCGGTGCGATTTTTATCGCCTGCGCCACGTTGCTGTGCGCCGGCGTTCATGCGGCCGGTGCCGCAAGCGCCGCGGCAGCGCCCGCCGCCGACGCCGCCGATCAACCGGTGGTCGCCGTCCAGACCGTGCACGTGCAGCGCGCCGAGATCGCGCAGCCGGTGCGGGCATATGGCATCGTCGCGGCGTCCGCGTCGAATCTCACCACCGTCAATCTGCCGTATACCGCGCGTATCGTGCAGATGCGCGTGCAGCCTGGGCAAACCGTGGCGCGCGGCACGCCGCTCTTCGTCGTGCAGGCCGACCCTGCCGCCGTCCTCGCGGCCACCCAGGCGAAAAGCGCCGTGACACTCGCACAAGGCGAGCTGGCGCGCACGCAATCGCTGTACGACAAAGCGCTCGCCACCCAGTCGCAACTCGCCAGTGCCCGCAAGGCTGCTGACGACGCACAGCAGGCGCTCGCCGCGCAGATCCAGACAGGCGTGGCAAGCGGCAACAAGATCATCACCGCGCCAAACGACGGCGTGGTGCTGCAGGTCACGGCCGCTCAGGGCGACCAGGTGCAGCCCGGCGCGGCGATCCTGCAACTCGCCGGCGGCAGCGGCAAGGACGCGCGCGCCAACGTGATGCTCGGCGTCGAACCCGCCGATGCCGCCGCGATCCACGCCGGCGACACCGTCACGTTGCACGGCCTGTCCGCGTCGTTCGCGAAGACTTCGGTGAACGGCCACGTCGCGCTGGTCGGCGCGTCCGTGGATCAGCAGAGTCAACTCGTCGACGTCGGCGCGAACGTGCCGCTCGGTCAGACTGCCTTCATTCCCGGCACGCGCGTAAGCGCCGATATCGCGACCCGCAGCGGCACGCACTGGATCGTGCCGCGCGCCGCCGTGCTGAAAGATGACAACGGTGCGTACGTGTTTCAGATCACGCCGCAGAACAAGGCGCGCCGCGTGGCGGTGACCACGCAGGTGGAGAACGGCGACCGCTACGGTGTGGATGGCCCGCTCGACGCCGGTGAGGGCCTCGTGGTCAGCGGCAACTATGAGTTGAAGGACGGCATGGCGGTGCAAACCAGCGGAGGCGCGCCGCGATGAATTTCGGTCAATGGATGCAGAAGCACCGGCGCTCGCTGCTGTTCGTGATCGCGTTGCTGGCGATGGCGGGCGCACTGACCGCGTTCCGCCTGCCGATCTCGCTGTTCCCGAACGTCGCGTTTCCGCGTGCGGTCGTCTCGCTCGACGCGGGCGACCGCCCCGCCGAACAGATGGCCACGCTCGTCACGATGCCTGTGGAAGAAGCGCTGCGACGCGTGCCGAACGTGCGCGACGTCGAATCGAAAACGAGCCGCGGCGCAGCCGAAATCTCGATCAATTTCGACTGGGGCACCGACATGGCGCAAGCCACCTTGCAGGCGCAGTCGGCCATCAGCGAAATACTCGCGACGCTGCCGCAAGGCACCTCGATGCAGGTGCGGCGCATGGACCCCACCGTGTTTCCGGTGCTGGCGTATAGCCTGACTTCGCAGCGGCAGTCGCTCTCCGCGCTGCACGATCTCGCGCAATTCCAGATGCGGCCGTTGCTGTCTTCGGTGGAAGGCGTGGCGCGCGTCGACGTGACGGGCGGCGATCAGGACGAGTTCGAAGTCGCGATCGATCCCGCCCGCCTCGCCGCGTACAAGCTCTCGCTGTCCGATGTGTCGAAGGCGATCGGCGCGAGCAATGTGCTGATGGCGAACGGCCGCATCGAGGATCACTACAAGCTCTACCTCGTGATCGCCAACACCACCATTACGCGGCTCGACGAACTGCGCAATGTCGTGGTATCGGCCAACGGCGCGACGCAGATCAGCCTCGGCGACATCGCGACCGTACGCGCTGGCGTGGTGCCGCAATGGATGCGCGTCACCGCCGACGGCCAGGACGCCGTGCTCATCAACGTGTATCAGCAGCCGGGCGCGAACAGCGTGGCGATGGCCAAGGCGATCCGCGCGAAGCTCGCCGATTTCCAGCATCAGATGCCGGCCGGCGTGCATCTGTCGAATTGGTACGACCAGAGCGAACTGGTGATCGCCTCGGCCACCAGCGTGCGCGACGCGATCATGATCGGCGTGGTGCTGGCGGCGTTGACGCTGTTCGCTTTCCTGCGCAACTGGAAGATCACCGCGATCGCCGTCGCGCTCGTGCCGGTGGTGATGGCCGCGACGATCCTCCTGCTCGACGTGTTCGGCATGGGCTTCAACATCATGACCCTCGGCGGCATGGCAGCCGCCGTCGGTCTCGTGATCGACGATGCGATCGTGATGATCGAACACATCGTGCGGCGCATGCGCGAGGGCGGCGCACGCGCGTTTCATGGCCGCGTGATGGCGGCGGCGCTCGAATTCACGCGACCGCTGGCCGGGTCGTCGGCGGCAACGCTGATCATCTTCGTGCCGCTGGCGTTTCTATCCGGCGTGACGGGTGCGTTCTTCAAGGCGCTCTCCGTGACCATGGCAAGCGCCCTGTTCATCTCGTTTCTCGTCACGTGGCTCGCGGTGCCGATTCTGTGCGACCGCTGGCTGAACCCGAAAGACGCCGAGGAACACCAGGAAACCCGCTTCGCCTCGTGGATGAACCGGCGCTACGCGTTTCTGGTCGAGCGCGTCACCGCGCGGCCGGTGCTCGTGTTTTTGGGCCTGCTGCCGTTGATCGTGGTGGCCGCGTTCGCGTTCACTCGCGTGGGCAGCGGATTCATGCCGAGCATGGACGAAGGCGGTTTCGTGCTCGATTACCACACTGAACCGGGCACATCGGTGACGGAGACCGACCGCTTGATGATGCAGATCGAGAGCATCATCCGCGCGAATCCGAATGTCGCGACCTATTCGCGCCGCACCGGCGCCGGTCTTGGCGGCGACCTGAACGAGCCCAACAAGGGCGACTTCTTCGTGCGGCTGAAGTCTGGCAACCGCGAACCGATCGACACCGTGATGGAAGAAATCCGCTCGAAGATCGAGACTCAGGTGCCGGGCGTGAGTATCGAACTCGCGCAGTTGATGGAGGATCTGATCGGCGACCTGACGGCGGTGCCGCAACCGGTCCAGATCAAGATCTATTCCGACGACCCGAACACGCTCGACACGACCGCGCGCAAGGTCGCGGCGCAAATCGGCAAGATCCAGGGCGTGGTGGACGTGAACGACGGCATCAATCCGGCCGGCGACGCCCTCGAATTGCACATCCGCCCGGAAGCGGCGGCCGCCGAAGGCATGGACCCGCAGTCGATCGCTCAGGCCGTCTCCGATATGGTGGAAGGCAATGTGGCCACGCAATTCCAGAGCGGGCCGAAAACGGTCGGCGTGCGCGTGCGCGTGGCCGGCGCAATGAAGCTCACGGATACGCAACTGGGACAGTTGCAGATTCGCGCGCCAGACGGCCACCTGTTCGCGCTCGATCGCGTCGCCGATCAGGTGACGGTGACCGGCCAACCGGAAATCAGCCGCGACAATCTGAAACGGATGGTGGCGGTGACCGCACGCATCGACGGCCGCGATCTCGGCTCGACGATCGCCGACGTGCAGAAGACACTCAGCGATAAGGCTCTATTGCCGAGCGGCGTGTATTACGAATTGGGCGGCCTGTATCAGCAGCAGCAGATTGCGTTCAAAGGGCTGCTGAGTGTGTTCGGTGCGGCGATCGCGCTGGTGTTCGGTTTGCTGCTGTTTCTGTACGAGCGCTTTCGCGTCGCGCTGGCGGTCATGGCGATGCCGTTGCTGGCGGCGGGCGCGGTGTTCATCGGCTTGTGGATCACCGGCATCGAGTTGAACATCTCCGCGATGATGGGGATGACGATGATCATCGGCATCGTGACCGAGGTGGCGATTTTTTATGTGTCGGAGCTGCAGGGGCTCGTGCGGGATGACGAAATGCCATTCGAGGAAGCGTTACTGAGCGCCGGGCGCAATCGTCTGCGTCCTATCGCGATGACGACGATCGCCGCGATTCTGGCGCTGCTGCCGCTGGCTTTTGCATTGGGGCAAGGGTCCGCGATGCAGCAGCCGCTGGCGATCGCGATTATCTCGGGGCTGATTGTTCAGTTGCCGCTGGTGTTGCTGTTGCTGCCGGTGTTGTTGAAGTTGTTGATGAAGAAGGAGGCGATTTAAGCCGCGCTATGCGGCCCGCGCGGCTTCCGGTGTGTGCGCCTGTGGCTCGCCGCGGGCGCATCTCCGACTCAGTCGACGCACTGAAAGACCTACACCTTCAGCACATCACCAAACCCGCCAACCCGCACCCCCGCCGCACGAATCGCCATAGCAACTTTCGGCGACAACAACGCGCGCAATTCGTCCTCGTGACGATACATCCTCATCCCGTCACTCAACGGCCGCTCCCCCGCCACCGCGGGATGGCAGTAAATCTCCCCCACCCCATGCGGCAGATCGGCGAGCGCCGCCAGCCACGCCGCCTCATCCATCCGGCCGCTATCGGCGATTCCCACTACGTAATCGTTATGCGCGATGCCGGCGCGATCCAGACGCGCCTTGACCCGCGCGATCCACGGCCGCAACCACAGCGGCGCATTCGCTTCGAACGGCAAGCGCATGGCCTTCATCCCATACTCGCGGCCGATGTCCAGAATCAATCCGAGCACCGTCGGGTGCAAATGAAAATGCTTGTGCGTGTTGACGTGGTCGAGCGTCAGACCGGTCTGCGCAAAGGCATCGAACTGCGCGCGAATTTCCCGCGCAAGCTGCTTGCGCACATGTGGCAAAAAGAAAAACCGCACGCCGTCGCGCACCATGTTGTCGCCGAAGCGGCCATGCTCGTCGAGCAAGGCGGCAATCCCCGCGCGCGGCGTGACCGCGTCGCCGTCGGCCAGCACCAGATGCAGGCCGACGCGCAGCCGCGGCAAGGCGCGGGCGCGCGCCACCGCGTCGCCGGCAGCCGGTGCGCCGATCATCAGGCTCGCGGCGCTCAGCACGCCTTCGCGATGCGCCTGCTCGACCGCCAGATTCACCCGCGCGTGCAGGCCGAAATCGTCGGCGGTGACGATCAATGCGCGTGGCTTAGCCGCCATCCGACGTCTCCATCACATCCATCACGTTCAACGCGCCGTTGCGCGCGGCCTTCGAGGTGGAAGCGTCGATGGGCACGCGCGCACCGCGCCATATCACATGTGAGCCGAACACGGCGGCGCACCACTGCAACGCCAGCAACGTATCACGCAACGGCACCAGCGGCAGATCTCGCCAGAACGTCCGCTCACGACGCGCCGAGCGCAGATGCAACAACAGACGCGCGGCGAGGCCGGCGGCCGTGCCGGTTGCGCTCGTGAACGCGGCCCACGCATGCACCGCGTCGGACGAACTGGCCGCGAGGGCGGTGGTGAGCCACGCGCTGGCCACGAGCCAGGGTGTAGGAAACGTAATGAAGAGGAACGCGAAACCCGGCGCATTCACCGAGCGAATCGTACGCAGCCAGCGTGTTTCGCGCTGCCACAAGGCGGATAACGCCGGCTCGATCACGTCGGTGGCCACCGTCACGCGCGAGAGCACGGTTTGCAGGCCGAGGGCGCGTACGTGTTCGGCCAGCCAGTAATCGTCCGCGAGACAGTTTTTCAGCGCCTCGAAACCGCCGATGCGCTCGAGCGTGGCGCGCCGCAACGCGAGCGTCGCACCGAAGCCGAAACGGCGCGAGCCGGCCGCGTGCGCGACCCGCACCGACGGCGCGAACCATTCGTTGATGAAGAGCGCGCCCACGCGCGGCCAGAAGCCGCCGATGCCGCGCGCCACGTAGAGGCACGTGACCACGCCAACACGCGCGTCCGCGAGTGGCGCGGCCACAGTGTCGAGATAATCGGCTTCGACGGCAATGTCGCTGTCGGCAATCACGATCACGTCATGGCGTGCCCGCGCCGCCATGTTGATCAGATTGCTGACCTTGAGATTGCTGCCGTGCACGCGCGTGTCGATCGCGAGTTCGATGTCGTGCGATGGATAGGCGGCTTGCAAACGGCGCACTACGGCAATCGCCGGATCGTCCGGCGAGGACACGCCGAGCACCAGTTGAAAATGCTCATGACGTTGATCGCAAAAGGTCCGCAGATTGTCGTAGAGACGCGGCTCCGCGCCGCACAGCGGCTTGAGCACGCTGACGCTGACACGCGCGAAGCGATGCAGCGGCTGCGAAGCTTGCGAGGTGGAATAAGAGGCACGACCCGCTGTGCCGCGGCGCGAGCCGAAAAACGGCATCGCGACAGCCGCCAGCAGCGCGTACAGCGACGCGCATGCGCAGCCGGCTAGCAGGATCCATTGGGATGCCGTCACCGCGTGCACCGCCATCGTCCGGTTCCGTCAGTGCTCGGCCAGCACGAACGCTCTGCCGGTCAGGCGCAGATGAAGAATCACGAGCCAGCGCCGCGGACAATCCGAGGCGATCGCGACCGGCCGCGCGAGACGGTTGGTCCCGGTCGCATAGTGGCCCTGCAGCGCGAGTTCGAAGGCAGCGTGCGCGAACTGGCGCGTCACGATCACGCCGCTCGCAATCACGGCGATGGCGAGCAGACGGAACGGCATGGAACTGAAGACGCTCTGCGAAACCGGCAGCACCAGCAGTGCGAGGCACGCGAGCAACTCGGCGCCCATGGCGGTGAGCGAGGCCACCATCAGGTGGGCGCGCAGCATGTCGACGGTGGCTGGCTTCATGGCTGGGTCTCGTGACCTGATGGAATGCCCGGCGCCCTGATTCGACGCAACTCGTCGGCGTGGAAAAGCACCGACTGTCATCCCATCGATGTGCTTACGATTGAACTGCAACGACATCGCAACAGCCCCGCCGCCGCGTGTCCGCGATGACGCAGCGACAGCGATCTGTTGAGGGGCGATAGTAGCGATTCAAGCTGAAGGAAACCTTAAGGAAGAAGGCGTATAAAGCGGGGGATGAACAGCATGGTTAAACTTCGGATTACGGCCCAGCGCCTGCTCGAATATCGCCGCTGCCGTGCAATGGAACATCGAACGGAAATAATCAACTCATGCGCGTACTCCTCGTAGAAGACGACGACCTGATCGGCTGCGGTATCGAAGCGGGACTGCGTCAAGCCGGCTTCACGGTCGACTGGGCTCGCGACGGCCACAAGGCCGGTCTCGCGCTCGACACCACCGCCTACGCGCTGGTGCTGCTCGATCTCGGCCTGCCCCGCGTGTCAGGTATGGAACTGCTGAAACGCCTGCGCGATTCGGGCAAGGACGTGCCGGTGCTCGTGCTGACCGCGCGGAGCACGGTGGTCGACCGTGTCGGCGGCCTCGAAGCGGGCGCCGACGACTATCTCGGCAAGCCCTTCGATCTGACCGAACTGATCGCCCGTTGCCGGGCGTTGTTGCGCCGCGCGCAGGGCCGCAGCGTCGAGCGGATCCGCTATCAGGACCTGACGGTCAACCCGGCCGCGCAAACCGTCGAAGTGGGCGCGACGCGCGTGTCGCTCACCTCGCGCGAGTGGGCGATCCTGTTGCAGTTGCTGACCAACCAGGGGATTCCCCAGTCGCGCTCGCGTCTCGAAGAAAGCCTGTATGGCTGGCAGGAAGAAATCGAGAGCAACGCGATCGAGGTGCATGTGTCCAATCTGCGCAAGAAACTCGGCGCGAAGCTGATCAAGACCGTGCGCAATATCGGCTACGTGGTGGAGAAAGAATGATGGGCGCGTCGATTCGCCGGCGTCTCGTGCTGTTGGTCCTCACCAGCATCGCGCTGGTCTGGGGCATTGCGCTGGTGTCGAGTTATCGTCAGGCCACGCGCGAAGTCGCCGAATGGGAAGAGGCGCGTCTCGCCGAACTCGCGCAGATTCTCGCCCTGCTCGATCAGCGCAATCTGACCACGCTCGCCAACGCGCGCATCGACGTGCGCGAGGAAGAAAAAGGCGGCGAGCCGGGCGCCAACGACAGCGACGACGACGACGCGCTGCCGCGCGACGCGCTGTTCCAGGTGCGCGGCCCGAACGGCGCCGTGCTGGCGGGCAGCCCGCAATTGCGCGAACTCAAGGCGTGGGACCTGCCGGTGCCGGCCGTGAGCGGCACGCAGGACATCACGCTCGGCGGCCAGATGTACCACTCATTCACTTTGCGCGACACCACGCTCGGCCACACCGTGCGCGTCTTCGAACCGGCCAATACGCGCAGCGACCTGGTGAGCGGCGTCGCGAGCCGGATCGCCCGGCCTACGCTGGTCGCGCTGCCGGTGCTGGCGGTGCTGGTGTGGCTCAGCATCGGCTGGAGTCTGGCGCCGCTCAGGCTGCTCTCGCGCGCTATCCGCTCACGCGACGTGAACCGGCTGGAACCGATCGACATCGGCCGCGCGCCGACCGAGGTGCGCCCGCTGGTCGATGCGATCAATCAGCTGCTGTCGCGTTTGCTGCATTCATTGGAGCGCGAACGCGCGTTCACCGCCGACGCCGCGCACGAACTGAAAACGCCGCTGGCCGCGATCAAGGTGCAGGCGCAAGTCGCGCTGGCGGAACAGGACACCGTGCGCCAGCGGCTGGCCATGGAGCGCGTGGTGCAAGGCGTCGACCGCAGCGCGCGGCTCGCGGAGCAATTGCTGCTGCTCGCGCGCCTGGACGTGCATGAAAAAATCTCGACGGCGCCGCTCAAACCGGCAACGGTGGCGAAAGACGCGCTGCTCGCCAACGAGCGCAACGCGCAGCAGAAAAACATTCACGTGATGCTGCTCGGCGACATGCGCGCAGAGATCGACGCGGAGCCCGTGCTGATCGGCATCCTGCTCGACAATCTGCTCGATAACGCGATCAAGTACGGGCACGCCGGCGGCATCATCGAAGTGGCGGTGCAGCACGCCGAAGACCGGGTGCAGGTGACCGTGCGCGATGACGGCCCCGGTGTCGCGGCGGGCGACCTCGACCGTCTGACGAATCGTTTTTTCCGCGCGACCGGCAATCAGGCCACCGGCAGCGGACTAGGTCTTTCGATCGTCGCGCGGATCGCGGAGCATTTCGGCGCGAGCCTGCGTCTGGGCAAGGGTATCGGCGAGAGCGGGCTCGCGGTCGAGGTGTCGTTTCCCGCTTATGCGCAGGCGGGCTAAGGTGCGCGCTCGAACGCCCGCTCCGGTGCCCGGTTCGACGACTCCGCGAACTGCCATGCAATGAGGCCGGGCACGAACATCACGAGGTCGCGAATCCGGCGCGCGCCGGCCAGCGCGAGACAGATGGATGGATCGAGGCCCAGCGCGCCGCCGATCAGAATGAAGCCGCCCTCCTGCACGCCGAGACCGCCCGGCACGAAGAAGGCCGCGCTACTGATTGCCTGGATCAGCGATTCGATCACCACCGCTTCCACCAGCGTGACCTGCACGCCGAGAAAGTGCAGCGCCAGCCAGATTTCCAGCGACGTGAGGAAGCACTGCAGCGGCTGCCAGAAGAACAGGTAGCGCAACACCACGCCACGCCGGCGCCAGATCAGCTTGATGGCCTGATCGATCTGCGCCGACTGCCCGACCAGCGCGGCGAGCTTGCCGCTCGTCATATGATTGAGCGCGCGCGTGATGCGCTCGAACGGACTCGCATGCTGCACCAGCGCGAACAGCACCAGCAACGGCGTGAGCACCACCACGCCCCACGCCAGTTGCCCGGCGAGCCGCAGCGTGTCGGAATGCGCGTGTGCAAACAGAAAGCCGATGCCGACCATCGTGAAGAGCAACTGGCTGATCACCGTGAGCTGCATATCGACGATGATGCTGCCCACCGCCATGGATGGCCGCACGCCCCAGCGCTTGAGCATGCGAAACGACACCACTTCGCCGCCGATGCGCGCCACCGGCAGCATGCTATTCACCGATTCGCGCACCCACACGAGGTGCAGCATATTGAGGAGACCAGGACGGTTCGCGCCGCGAATCAGCGAACGCCAGTCGCAAGCGTTGGCGAGCATCGGCAGCACGTGCGCGAGCGCCGCCAGCAGCAGCCCCACGCCGGCCGCGCGCAGCGCGCCGAGCACGGCGCCGGGATTGTCCTGCCAGACGAGCCAGAGCGACACCAGCAAGCCGGCTAGCGCGGCTACGCGGCCGAGATGCTTCGTCACGCGAGCACCCCCTGCGCGCGCTTCAGGCGCCTTGCCGTGCTTTTAACCGCTGCTTTAAAAAACCTGCGCATCATGACCGATCCGTGGTGCCGTTCATTCGTCCTGTGCCGCCGACAACAGGCCGTCGCCATCCACCTTGAAGCTGACGCCTCGCCAGATCACGCGCGAGGACCAGAAGCTCGCGACGAAGATCGCAAACGATACGATATCCCAGAACGGTAGCAGCCACAGATCGCGATGCGCCTGCTTCAACGCGCGATCGGACAGCAGTTTCAAGGCGAGCCGCGCGCACATGGCGGCCAGCGCGAGCGACCACGCCCACCAGCCGCCAGCCGAGAAGATGACCGCGAGTAGCGCGAACGCGAACGGATGAACCAGCGCGGAGCCGAGATGGCCGAGCGGATCGATGCGGCGAATAGTGCGGCTCCAGCGCAGTTCATGCGCGATCAGTTGCGCCGCGCTCGATTCGACGCAGGCATGCGAGATCGTGAACGGCGGAATCACCACCTTCTCGCCGATCAGGCGCACCGCCTCGCCGATCGCATGGTCCTCGGCCAGATGCCGCACGAACGGCGTAAAGCCGCCGATTTTTTCGAGCGTATCGCGCCGCATCACGATGGTCTGCCCGAAGCACGGGCGCGCGAGCCCGAGCGCGAGACCGGTCACGACACCCGGCAGGAACTGATAGTTGGTCGCTTTGGCCGACAGGCGCGGCCAGAAGCCCGGATCGGGCTGTCCGCGATACGCGCAGGTGACGAGTCCGACGCCGGGCTTCTGCAGCTCGCCGATCACATTGCGCAGATAGTTCGGGCCGACGCTCACGTCGCTGTCGGCGAAAACGAGCACGTCGTGCCGCGCTTGCGGCAGCATGTTGAGGATGTTGCTGATCTTGCGGTTCGGGCCGTACAGGCGCGTGTCGGCCACCACGGTGATGTCGGCTTCGGGAAAGTGGCGCCGCAGATCGTCGACGGTTTGCAGCGCGGGGTCGGCCGAGTCGTGCACGCCGAACAGGAATTGCACGGGCCCTGGATAATCCTGCCGGCAGAAGCTCGACAGATTGGCGAGCAACGCCCACTCGTTACCGTGCAGCGGTTTGACGATGGTGACCGGCGGAAAGGTGCTCGGCTCGGACACCGCTCGCGCGAAGAATCGTCCGATCAACGCGCCGGCGAGCACAGTGTAGCCGACGCCGACAACGGCGCCCGCCGCGCACGCATAGGCCAGCGTGACATCGAGCAGGTGCGCGGCGTTCACGCCTCGTGGGCGCGCAGGAACCGGAAGAATTCGACGCCTTCACGCAAGCGCCGTTTCATCATGTCCCAGCTCGTCAACATCTCATGCAGGATTTCCCAGATCTTCGACGGGCGGAAATAGAACCGCTTATAGAAGTTTTCGAGCTGATGGTAGATCTCGTCGCGCGACAGATGCGGATAGCCGATCGCGGCCAACTGCACGCCTTCCTTGCTCACGAGATTGATCACCTTGTTCTCTTCGAGCCAGCCGTTTTCGACCGCCTGGTTGTAGAGCGTCGTGCCCGGATACGGCGCGGCGAGCGACACCTGGATCGTGTGCGGATTGATCTCCTTGGCGTACTCGATCGTCTTCTGGATCGTGTCCTGCGTTTCGCCCGGCAGACCGAGAATGAAAGTGCCGTGAATCTTGATGCCGAGCTTGCGGCAATCGTCGCTGAAACGGCGCGCGATGTCGGTGCGCAGACCTTTCTTGATGTTCAGCAGGATCTGGTCGTCGCCGGATTCGTAGCCGACCAGCAGAAGGCGCAGGCCGTTTTCCTTCATGATCTTGAGCGTGGTGTACGGCACGTTCGCCTTCGCATTGCACGACCACGTCACACCCAGTTTGCCGAGGCCGCGAGCGATTTCCTCGACGCGCGGTTTGAAGTCGGTGAAGGTATCGTCGTCGAACATGATCTCCTTGACTTCAGGCATGTTGTCGCGAATCCACTTCACTTCCGCCAGCACGTTCTCGACCGAACGCGTGCGGTAGCGATGCCCGCCCACGGTCTGCGGCCACAGACAGAAGGTGCACTTCGAACGGCAGCCGCGGCCCGTGTAGATCGACACGTACGGATGCTTCAGATAGCCGATGAAGTAGTTGTCGATCTTCAGATCGCGCTTGTACACGGGCGCCACGAACGGCAGCTCGTCCATATTCTCGAGAATCGGGCGCGCTTCGTTGTGCTCGATCGAACCGTCGCGGTTGCGATAGCTGAGCCCTTTGATCTGCGCGAACGGTTTGCCCTCGGCGATTTCCTGGCAGGTGAAGTCGAATTCCTCGCGGCAGACAAAGTCGATCGCCTCGCTCGCGGTCAGCGAATTGTGCGGATCGACCGCCACCTTCGCGCCGACCATACCGATCAGCAGCGACGGCTTGCGCTTTTTCAGGTCTTCGGCGAATAGCGCGTCGGTGGGAAAGGACGGCGTGCTGGTGTGGATCAGCACCAGATCGTATTGCTGCGCAATGTCGAGCGATGCCTCGACGGACAGGCCGTCGGCGGGCGCGTCGAGCACACGGCTGTCGGGCACGAGTGCGGCGGGCTGCGCGAGCCACGTCGGATACCAGAATGAGCGGACTTCACGCTTGGCCTGATAGCGCGAACCCGCGCCACCATCGAAGCCGTCATACGACGGCGCCTGCAAGAACAGGGTTTTCATGGATGCTCCAGCAAGCCTTGTATCGGCGCTTTCAGTTCTCTGTCGCCAAACTATCGGAACTATTGCCCGCCACCCGGCGGGGGAATCGCGCAAATACTACGGAGCAAAGCTGAAGGAAACCTTAAGGAAAATACGGACGCCGACGATACCGGCGGCGCTGTTCCATGTGCTTGGAAACTGGCGTCGGACTACGTGCGGCAGCCAGGATCGTGCGGGCAAAATCCGGCTCACGGCGCTTCATGTCAAGCGTGTGAACGAGCCGCTTTTTTCGATGTGGAGATCATGCAGATTGATGGCCGGCCGCACGCGTTGCGCGCGCGAACCGGCCATGACGTCAGACCGGCTTGATATCCGCCGCCTGTTTGCCCTTCGGCCCCTGCTTGATTTCAAAGCTGACCTTCTGGTTTTCCTGCAAGGACTTGAAACCTTCGGAACGAATCTCCGAGAAGTGGGCGAACAGATCTTCGCCGCCGTCGTCGGGGGTGATGAAACCAAAGCCTTTTGCGTCGTTAAACCATTTCACTGTACCGGTTGGCATGTCGATTCCTCTGTGCATCTGGGTTGATTGGGCTGCATTCGCCGAGCTTCGCCCGCCGCCGCGGGTGTGCGCCGGATCCTGTCACCGCTGCTCGACTCTACGCTTCTTTGCGCGGCGCTGCTTCGCCCGGTTTTCCGCCGCCGCAACAGCCGAGCCGCAAGACGCGTGCCGCGCACCAAGTCCGGGCAGGCCGCCGGTGCGATTTCACACAATCAGATAAGATGTTTGGTTATCGGCAGTCCACCCATGGCCGCGCAGGTCCAGCCCAATGTTTCACGACCGCGCGACCTGTCGTTTTCCCCTATACAGGAACCCCAGCATGGCCACCTCGAACTATACGGATACCCGACTTCTGATCAACGGCGAGTGGTGCGACGCCGCCAGCGGCAAGACGCTCGACGTCATCAACCCTGCCACCGGCAAGGCCATCGGCAAAGTGGCGCACGCCGGCATTGCCGATCTGGACCGGGCGCTGGCCGCCGCGCAGCGCGGCTTCGAAGCCTGGCGCAAAGTGCCGGCCAACGAGCGCGCCACGACCATGCGCAAGGCCGCCGCGCTGGTGCGCGAGCGCGCCTCGGACATCGGCCGCCTGATGACGCTGGAACAGGGCAAGCCGTTCGCCGAAGCACGCGTCGAAGTGCTGGCGGCAGCGGACATCATCGAATGGTTCGCCGACGAAGGCCGCCGTGTCTACGGCCGGATCGTGCCGTCGCGCAATCTCGCGGCGCAGCAACTGGTGCTCAAGGAACCGATCGGCCCGGTAGCCGCCTTCACGCCGTGGAACTTCCCGGTCAACCAGGTGGTGCGCAAGCTGAGCGCCGCGCTCGCGTGCGGCTGCTCGTTCCTCGTCAAGGCGCCGGAAGAAACCCCGGCATCGCCGGCCGCGCTGCTGCAGGCTTTCGTCGAAGCCGGTGTGCCGGCGGGCACGGTCGGCCTCGTGTTCGGCGACCCGGCTGAGATTTCGAGCTACCTGATTCCGCATCCGGTGATCCGCAAGGTCACGTTCACCGGCTCGACGCCGGTCGGCAAGCAACTGGCGGCACTGGCCGGCGCGCACATGAAGCGCGCGACGATGGAACTGGGCGGTCATGCGCCGGTCATCGTGGCCGAAGACGCCGACGTGGCGCTCGCCGTGAAAGCCGCGGGCGGTGCGAAGTTCCGCAATGCCGGTCAGGTCTGCATCTCGCCGACGCGCTTTCTCGTGCACAACAGCATCCGCGAAGAATTCGCCGCGGCGCTGGTCAAGCACGCTGAAGGCCTCAAGCTCGGCGACGGCCTCGTCGAAGGCACCACGCTCGGCCCGCTCGCCAACGCACGCCGTCTCACCGCGATGAGCAAGGTGCTCGACGACGCGCGCAAGACCGGCGCCAAGGTCGAAACCGGCGGCGAACGCGTGGGCTCGGAAGGCAACTTCTTTGCGCCGACCGTGCTGACCAACGTGTCGCTCGAATCGGACGTGTTCAACAACGAGCCGTTCGGCCCGATCGCCGCGATTCGCGGCTTCGACACGCTCGAGGAGGCGATCGCCGAAGCCAACCGTCTGCCGTATGGTCTGGCGGGTTATGCGTTCACGAAGTCGTTCACCAACGTGCATCTGCTGTCGCAGCAGCTGGAAGTCGGCATGCTGTGGATCAACCAGCCGGCCACGCCGTCGCCGGAAATGCCGTTCGGCGGCGTGAAGGATTCGGGCTACGGTTCGGAAGGCGGCCCGGAAGCGATGGAAGGCTATCTGGTCACCAAGGCGGTATCGGTGATGTCGGTTTAAGACGGACCGAGGCGGCTTACCGGCCGCCTCTTTTTACACCACCGTACCGGGTCCGCGAGCCGTCGCTCGCGGGCCTTTTTTATTGCCATGAACGACACCACCCAACAACTCATGCAAGCCACGCTGACCGGCAAGACCGTGGAGCTGCGGCCGCTTCAGCGGGACCATGCGCAAGGTTTGCTCGACGCCGCCGCGGACGGGCAATTGTGGAATATGAAGCTGACCGTGGTGCCCGGACCCGGCAGCATCGACAGCTATATCGCGACGGCGCTCGAAGGCCGCGCGGCCGGCACCGTGATGCCATTCGTGATCGCGCGGCGCGACACTGGCGCGCTGGTCGGCAGCACGCGGTTCTGGAAGATCGACCGGGTCAATCGCAAACTCGAAATCGGCCACACGTGGCTGAGCGAATCGGTGCAGCGCTCGGCGGTGAATACCGAGGCGAAGTATCTGCTGCTGTGCCACGCATTCGAAGCGATGCAATGCGTGCGCGTGCAATTCACCACCGACGAACTCAACGAGAAATCGCGCGCGGCGATTCTGCGCATCGGCGCGAAACAGGAAGGCGTGGTCCGGCACGAACGCATCATGCCGGATGGGCGTAAGCGCAACTCAGTGCGCTTTAGCATCATCGACGAGGAATGGGACGAGGTGAAGGCGATGCTGGAGGCAAAGCTGGCGCGGTAAAGCCACCAGCGCGCGGCCCGCTCACGCTTCTGAAAAGCGTAAGCGAGCCGCCTTCACCCTGCTCTACACATGCACATCCCGCTCATTCAGCGGCGGCGTGTTGGCCACCGCGAACTCCTCGCGTAACGCATCGCGCGCATGATGCCGGCGCACCCACATCGCCGTGAGGATCGGCACCAGAATGGCGGTCACCAGGCAGGCCGTCGCGACCATCGCGGTCGCGGCCGGCACCAGCGGCTTGAAGCTCGGAATCATTTCGCCGATGATCGCCGGATTCGCCACCGCGGCCCCCGCCGTCGACGACGCCGCCAGCCCCGCCGCCCCATTGCCGCCGGCGATCCAGCGGTCCGCGAGAATCAGCGGAATGCCCGTCACGACGATCACGCCGAGACCCAGCACGATGCCCGGCAAGCCGCTCTTCGCGATCACGCTGAGGTCGATGCCGTTGCCTAGCGCAAAGCCGAAGAACGGAATCAGCGGATGCACGCAACGGCCGAAGAACTCGCGCAATTCGCCATCCAGGTTACCCAGCGTGAAGCCGACCAGAAACGGCAGCACCGCGCCGACGAACAGACGCGGTTCGAAGAACGCCACGCCGGTCGCGCCGAGAATGATCATGCTGACGAGCGGCCCCGATTCGATCGACATCAGCACGAACGCGCCCGCCTCTTCCTTGGTCCCGTATTGCTGCATCACAGCCGCGTAGAGACCGCCGTTGGTCATGTCCATCGACGTCGTGATTGCCAGCACCGAGAGGCCGGCGAAGAGCCCCGCCTTGACGCCGTCGATCGGAATGAAGTGCGACGCGATGATCGTCGCGATCCACGCCACGAGCATTTTCGTCACCAGCAGCGTGCCCGACTTGCGCAGCACCGTGCCGGTCGCCCGCAGATCGATGGTCGCGCCCATGCAGAAGAACCACACCGCCAGAATCGGCACGGTGCCGGAGATCAACCCATTGGTGAACGAGCCGAAGTACTTGCCCGCGCCCGGCGCAAACGTGTGGACGCAGGCGCCGAGCAGCAACGGCACCAACATCAGGCCGCCAGGAATGCGGTCGATGGCCTTCTTGAGCTTCATGCCTCCTCCATGGACTTCGCGTCCAGTTATTGGGTAATTCACCCTGGGTAATGTCCCCGTTCTGACGCCGGGCTGCTCCCTTTCGGCGCAATATAGCACCGTGAAAGGAACGCTGTTCCGTTTCTGTTAGAAATAGCGCTCATCGTTTACCCGCGTGTTCTTTGAAAGCCTTGCCAGCCGTGATGCGGCGTCGCAATATTTTCGGACCACTGTTCCGAAACTGTATTTCTGCGCTACAGTCGAGCCCACAACCCCAGCGGAGAAAGAACAATGGAAGTGAGACAGGCCATCAACAGCGAATACGCGAAGACGCTGGATACCGACGGGCTGCGCAAGGCGTTTCTGGTCGATCAGGTGTTCGAGCGCGATGCGCTGAAGCTGACCTATAGCCATATCGACCGGATCATCGTCGGCGGCGTGATGCCGGTGGCGCGCGCGGTCGAGGTGCCCAGTTCGCTCGGCAAGACGATCGGCGTGAGCTATCTGCTGGAGCGGCGCGAACTCGGCGCGATCAACATCGGCGGCGACGGCTGGGTCGACGTGGACGGTACGCGCTACACAGTGCGCAACGAAGAGGCGATCTACATCGGCCAAGGTGCGCAGGCCATCGCCTTCGGCAGCGACGACGCCGCACGTCCGGCGAAGTTCTATCTGAACTGCGCGCCTGCTCACACGTCGTATCCGACCCGCACTATCTCGCTCGCGCAGGCCTCGCCGCAAACTCTTGGCGACCCCGCCACGAGCAACCGCCGCACGATCTACAAGTTCATCGTTCCCGAGGTGCTGCCCACCTGCCAGCTTTCCATGGGCATGACCAAACTCGAACCCGGCAGCCTGTGGAACACCATGCCGTGCCATACGCACGAGCGCCGTATGGAGGTGTATTTCTACTTCAACGTCGCCGACGACGCCGCCGTCTTTCACATGATGGGCGAGCCGAACGAGACGCGGCACATTCTCGTGCACAACGAGCAGGCGGTGATCTCGCCGAGCTGGTCGATTCACTCGGGCGTCGGCACGCAGGCGTACACGTTCATCTGGGGCATGGTCGGTGAAAACCAGGTGTTCAGCGACATGGATCACGTCGCGGTTCGGGACTTGCGTTGATGGGCCGCTTTTTTACGCCGCTTTTTGACCTCTGCCACTACGACCGCACGACATGGGCTCGAACATCGTGAACCCCTTTGATCTCACCGGCCGCGTCGCCATCGTCACCGGCAGCAACACGGGCCTGGGCGCCGGCATGGCGGTCGCGCTTGCCGCCGCTGGTTGCGACATCGTCGGCGTAAGCCGTGCCGACGCCGGCGACACCGCAGCACGCGTCGAAGCCTGCGGACGCCGCTTCGCCGACGTGCGCGCCGATCTCGGCTCGATCGCGCCGGTCGAGGACATCGTGCGCGCCGCGGTCGAAGCCTTCGGCCGCGTCGACGTGCTGGTGAACAACGCGGGCATCATCCGCCGCGAGGACGCGCTCGATTTCACCGAAGCCGACTGGGACGCCGTGGTGGACGTCAATCTGAAAAGCCTGTTCTTTCTCTCGCAGGCCGCCGCGCGGCAGTTCGTGAAGCAGCAAAGCGGCGGCAAGATCATCAACGTCGCGTCGATGCTGTCGTTTCAAGGCGGCATCCGCGTCGCGTCCTATACGGCGTCGAAAAGCGGCGTGCTCGGACTGACGCGGCTGCTCGCGAACGAATGGGCGTCGCAAGGCATTAACGTCAATGCAATCGCGCCGGGCTACATGGCGACCGCGAACCCGGCCGCGCTGCGCGACGACGCGCAGCGCAACGACGAGATTCTCAGCCGCATTCCGGCCGCCCGCTGGGGCACGCCGGACGATCTCGCGGGACCGGTGGTGTTCCTCGCGTCGTCGGCTTCGGACTACGTGCATGGGCATACACTGGCGGTGGACGGCGGCTGGCTCGCGCGCTGACTCGGCAGCGCGCGCCGGACGCGGTATGCTCTCGGCGCCTCGCCGGCGTGTGCCGGCATTGCGGGAACGTCGCGGGTACAGATAGACAGGGAAGACGGAAATGGCATCAACAGGCAAACAGCGCAAGGACGACGGCACCGCACAGGCGCAAGACGCGGAGAATGCCGACTGCGGCGAACGCGGCGAATCGGCCTCGTCGATCGGCCGCGTCTTCGCGATTCTCGGCGCGATCGGCGACAGCGGACAGATCGGCATCAGCGAACTGTCGCAACGGCTCGGCATGTCGAAGACCACCGTGCACCGCGTGATCCAGACGCTCAAGGCGCTCGGCTACGTGACGCAGGAAGTGGAAACCGAGCGCTACCGGCTGACCATCCGTCTGTTCGAACTCGGCGCGAAGGCGCTGGAAAGTGTCGATCTGGTGCGCGAGGCTGATGCCGAAATGCGCCGCATCGGCGAAGCGACGCGCGAGGCGGTTCACCTCGGCGCATTCGACGAAGACGCCATCATCTACATTCACAAGATCGACGCCGACTACGGGCTGCGCATGCAGTCGCGCATCGGCCGGCGCAACCCGCTGCACAGCACCGCGATCGGCAAAGTCTTGCTCGCGTGGATGGACCCGGCCGACGCGCGCGAGGTGCTCTCGCACGTCGAATTCCGCAAGTCGACGCAAAAGACGCTCTCGTCCGCCGAAGCCGTGCTGAGCATCCTGCCGCACGTGCGCGAGCAAGGCTACGGCGAGGACAACGAGGAACAGGAAGAAGGTCTGCGGTGTCTCGCGGTGCCGGTGTTCGACCGCTTCGGCCGCGTGATCGCCGGCCTGTCGATTTCGTTTCCGACCATGCGCTGCGGCGCCGACACGAAGTCGCACTATGTCGCGCTGCTCAAGAAATCGGGCCTCGCGATCTCGACGCGGCTCGGTTATCGGCAAGCGCCGGCGCCGCAACAGATCGCCGCCGAGCCGGGCTGAACCACAAGCCGTCAGGCCGCCTTCGCCGCCGGATTCGGCTGCACGCTGCGCGTGAAACTGCGGCGGCCGTCCACACTCACCGGCACGTCGCCCTTCAGCGTCACGCGACGCACCACGCGGTGCGCGTCGCCATAGTCGTTGACCGCGTAGTGCTGGGTCGCGCGGTTGTCCCAGATCGCGACGTCGCCCGTCTGCCAGCGCCAGCGCACGATGTTCTCCAGACGCGTCACGTAGCCTTGCAGCAGTTCCAGCAGATGCGCCGACGCGCTCGGCGTGAGACCCACGAAGCTCTTTACGAAGTGCCCGAGAATCAGCGTCTTTTCGCCGGATTCCGGATGCACGCGCACGACCGGATGCTCGGTCTCGTAACGCGTCGACACGAACGCCTCGCGATGACGCTTGATCGCTTCAGCGTCGCGGCCACGCTCGCCGACGCTGGTGTGATTCGCGTAGTCGTAGTCGTTGCTGTGCACGGCCCAGAGCTGATCGGCGAGCGCTTTGAGCGGCGGCGGCAGATCGTCGTAGGCGGTCGCCGTGTTGGCCCAGACCGTGTCGCCGCCCACTTCGGGAATCGTCACGCCGCGCAGGATCGACGCCTGCGGATAGGCGTCGACGAAGGTCACGTCCGTGTGCCATGAATTGGCGCGGCCGCCGCGATGCGAGTCGAGTTCGAGCAGATAGTCCGTGCCGTCCACCACCGGCACCGTGGGATGCGAAACCGGCTCGCCGAACAGCTTGGCGAAGGCTTCCTGATCGGCGTCCTGCAAGTGCGTCTGGTCGCGGAAAAATATCACCTTGTGACGTACCAGCGCCGCACGAATCGCTTCGACAGTGGCCGGCTCAAGCTGGCTCGACAGGCGTACGCCGCGAATTTCCGCGCCGACGCGGCCAGTGACGGGATGAATGTCCAGTGCGTTGGACGTCGCGAGACTGAGGTTCGACATGCTATGCAACTCCTGGTGTGAGGACGATCGAGAACGAGGCGGCTCAGCGTGCCAGCCGGCGCGCGGACTGACACACAGCCGACCCAGCGATCTAACCAGTCTTGGCGGCGCGCGTAAAACACTTGTTTTTCATGTGCTTATCACACGCGACGTCGTGAGGATCGCGCATGGACGCGATGGCGCCAATATCGCCGCGATGCTGCCGCTCATGTTCGCTATCGAGGCGCGCGCATCGCGCGAACACATGCATACGCACGTTTGCGTCCATTAAATCGTTCGACGATGCCCGTCGGTACAGCTAGTCTGCAACCGAATGTATCTGTACGGCGTAGCTGCAACGATAGGCGCCACCGCACGCTTAACGGCTGTCACTACACGCGCCGTTCAACGCTCCGCAACACGCGAGACGCGCGACCACGTCGTCTTTTCCGCAACGCGTTCAATGGCTTGCGCGCTCAACTGCCCGCCGAGCCCTACCTCCTCGCTGCGCCCTGACGCACGCTATTGAAGCGACGCGCGCCTTGCCGGCATGCATCGCAATCGACACGTCCTGTTACACACAAACACACCGGAAATGCCGCGGCTCAGTAGAGTTCGGGTCACAAGGAAACAGGAGCAATGTCATGAAAAGAATTTTCGCGCTGGTCATTCTGGCCGTCACGCTCGGCAGTGCATTGGGCGGTTGCATCGTGGTGCCGGAAGGCGGCTACCACAACCACTATCACGATCGCTATTGAGCGCGAGCCGCGCAAGACTTTCCACTCACCATCGTAGAAGCCGGAAATAAAACATGAACCAATCACAAAACCGCTGGCTGTCCATGGCGATTGTCGCGGGTCTCGGAATCGGCGCATCGTCGGTCGCGCTGGCCCACGTCGATGTGGGCGTGAACATCGGCATTCCGGGCGTCGCTTATGCGCCCGAACCCGTGTATGCCCCGCCGCCACCGCCGGTCTATGCGCCGGCTCCGCCGGTGGTCGTGGTGAGTCCGGGCTGGTACGGCGAGCGCTATTACGACGGCCACCGTTACTGGGAACGGCGCGAGTGGGAAGATCGACATCACGGCGGACGCGAGTGGCATGAAGCGCGTGGTCCGCACGGCGACTGGCGCGGTCACGATAACGGCTGGCATGGTCATGGCGACGACCACGGCCACGGGCACGGCGATCATTGATGCATAGGCCGCGGCCGCGTCGATGACGCGGCCGTGCCGCGCACGCATTCGCGCCACACCTTCTGTAGGAGCGACGATTTGCTACGCAGCGATCCAAGACGAGTCACCGCGCAAATCAACAACACGCTGATCTGCGCCGAATATAGCGAACAAACCGGTCAATTGTGTTTGCGTCAGGACGGCACACTGTTGCGCGAATGGTTTCCACCTCACTCGTGGATCGCGATTGCGTCAGTGGCGGGCGCGCGGCACTGGGGCACGCGGCCTAGCGATGATGATTTGCTGGCGTTGCTGCACAACGAGATGACACTGTTGCGCACGTCATAGAAGACAGAAGAAGACAATAGGATTTGCGCGCGGCGATGTGCTCGCCGCGCGTTTCGTGAATCGCTTAACGCGCGTTGCGAATCGGCGGCGAGTACGAGCTGACCGTCGTGTTGTTACTCTGACCTGCTTGCCACGAGCCAACGCTGGCTGAACCATATCCGCTATTGTCGGCTTGAGCCGCGCCTTGCTGGCTCAAGGCCTGTGCTTGCGCAGCCTGTGCGCCTTGCGATACAGGCTCGTTGGACGACTGAGCAAACGCGGCTACCGGCGCGGCAAGAACAACGGCGATAGCAACGGTTTGAATGAGCGACTTCATGAAACCACCTCCAAAGATTGTCTTTCTACGCGCTGCGGATAGGGCTGTCGTTGCAGCGGTAGCTTGAGTGTAGGTGGCCAGCGCGGCGGGATAAATCCGCCAATCCTGAATTCACTGTTGCTGCTGCCACTACAATGAAAAACGGCTGTTCAGCGATTGTTTTTTAAATTTCATTTGCTCGAAACCAGCCGTTTCCCGGACATCAATGGAGAGACTGTTCTGCCTTGCGCGCACAGTCGCGTTTTTTGCGGCGCAACAGTCGTGGGGCTAACGTGCCAGACAAACTCGGGTGCTTCACGGCGTTTGCAGCGTACCGTCTTTCAGCCGCGTTTGTGTCCACGTCGTCACGCTGTTTTCGCACGGATATTTCGCGGCCTCGGCTTCGTCGATATCGACGCCGAGACCCGGCTTGTCGTTGGCGTACACGTAACCTTGCCTGAATTCGGGCAGGCCCGGGAAGACATCGAGCAAGGCTGCCCTCGGCCCTTTCAGGTCCTGAATCACGAAGTTCGGCGGCTCGGTGCCCGACCATTCCTGCACCCCGAAATTGCGCGCGGCCAGATCGATATGAATATTCGCCGCATGCGCCAGCGGCGACATGTCGCCGGGGCCGTGCCACGCCGTCCGAACCCCGAATTGCTCGGCAAAGATCTGCAGCTTGCGTCCGGCGGTAATGCCGCCGATCTGGCTGAGATGCACGCGGATGAAGTCGATCAGGCGCTCCGTGATCATGAAGCGCCATTCATAGGGATTGTTGAACAGCTCGCCCTGTGCCAGTGGCGTGGTCGTTTTGGCGCGTAACTGGCGCATCCATTCCCCCTCCTCCAGCGCGATCGCGTCTTCGAGAAAGAACAGCTCGTACCGTTCCAGTTCGCACGCGAAGCGGATCGCTTCGACCGGCTTCAAACGTTCGTGCACGTCGTGACACAGCGCGACGTCGAAACCGATCTTGCTGCGAATGCCGTCGAACAGCTTGAGCGTATCGCGTATGTACTTCCGGCTGTCGAGATAGACGCCGTCCGCGGCGCCTTGCGGCGCGCTCGCCGGCGCCTTGCCGAAGCCGCCTCCGCCGTACCCGCCGCTCTGGCAGCGAATGTGCGTGATGCCCTGCTCGCGATACTTCTGGATGTTCTCGCACAACTCGTTCAGATCGCGGCCATCCGCGTGACGATAGATCGGCACGCCTTCGCGGCACTTGCCGCCGAACAGTTGGTATAGCGGCATGTTCGCCAGCTTGCCCTTGATGTCCCATAGCGCCATATCGACGCCGGAAATCGCGTTGTTCTCGATCGGTCCGTTGCGCCAATACGCGTTCTGATGCATCAGTTGCCACAGTTCCTCGATCGCGTCCGCGTCGCGCCCGATCAGCAGCGGCCGCAGATACTCCTCGATCAGGCACTGCACCGCGACGTGCCGGTAGGCGAACGTCGCGCATCCCAGCCCATAGAGACCGGGCTGGTTCGTTTCCACCTTGACGACGATCAGGTTGATGCCTTCCGGCGCGGTCAGGATGACTTTTACATTGGTAATCAGGGTTGCCATGTTCTATCTGCCAGGTTTCAGCCAATGAGTTCGATCGACTAGCGTTACGTGCGATGCAGCGACAGCGATGTTTCGCGCTTCGCACGTTCATCGGAACTCGCCGGCACCGTCATCATCAGGATCACGGACGACAGCAGGCCGCCCGCCATGAAAATATAGGAAGCCGCCGGGCTGCCGGTCGCGCCGTTCAGGTATCCCACCACCCATGAGCCGGCGAACGCGCCCAGCGCGCCGCACGCGTTGATCAGACCGATCGCGCCGCCCAGCACGTTGCCCGGAATCAGCTCCGGCACGAGGGCGAAGAACGGACCGTACGGTGCGTACATCGTTGCGCCCGCCACGACCAGCAGCGCGAACGAGATCCAGAAATGCGAGCCGCCGATCAGGTACGACGCCACGAACGCAATCGTGCCCACCAGCAGCAGCGGCCAGACAAACAGCTTGCGGTTGCGCGTCTTGTCCGACAGCCACGACGCGAGCAGCATCAGGATGATCGCCGCGAGATACGGAACCGCGGCGAGCCAGCCGACCGAGACGATGTCGATCGTCGACGCCGTCTTGAGGATCGACGGCAGCCACATGATGAAGCCGTACACGCCGATGCTCCACAACGCGTGAATCGCACAGAACTTCAACACGATCGACGAGCGGAACGCCGCCTTGTAGTCGCGCACCGGTGCGATATGCGCCTGCTCGGCTTTCAGGCGTGCGTCGAGTTCGGTCTTTTCGGCATCGCTCATCCACGGCGCGTCGGCCGGGCGATCCTTCACCGTGAACCACCACACGACCGCCCACGCGAGCGCGGGCAAGCCTTCGAGGATGAACATCTCGCGCCAGCCGAAGCTGCGCACCAGATAGCCCGATACCACCGACATCCACAACACGGTCACCGGATTGCCGAGAATCAGGAAGGTGTTGGCGCGCGAGCGCTCGGTCTTGGTGAACCAGCGGCTGATGTACATCAGCATCGACGGCATGACGGCCGCCTCAACCACGCCGAGCACGAAGCGCAGCACCATCAGCATCGGAATGTTGCTGACCATGCCGGTGGCCGCCGCGCACAGCCCCCAGAGAATCAGGCTAAAGAAGATCAGCTTCTTCACGCTGTTGCGTTGCGCGTAAATCGCGCCGGGCACCTGAAACAGGCAGTACCCGAGAAAGAACAGCGAACCGATCAGCGACGACGTGCCGTGCGTGATGCCGAGATCGCGATCGATGCCGGCCGCGGCGGCGAAGCCGTAGTTCGCGCGATCGAGATAGGCGAGGCTGTAGGTGATGAAGATGATGGGCATCAGATACCACCATCTTTGGGGTGCTACGGGTTTGACGCTTTCCATGATGTCTCCGGATCGGTACGGCATACTCACTATCTGGCGCGGGCGGTGTTTTGGTTGTGCTCTACCCGCGCGAATCGGTCTTTACAGTACGGCCAGCCAGCCGCCGTCCACGTAAATGATCTGGCCGTTCACGTAGCTCGAAGCCGGCGACGCCAGATACACCGCCGTGCCGACGAGTTCTTCCGGCTTGCCCCAGCGTTGCGAAGGATTGCTGTTCTTGACCCACGCATCGAACGCGGCGTTTTCGATCAGTGGCTTGTTCATGTCGGTCAGGATGTAGCCCGGACCAATGGCATTGGCCTGAATGTTCGCGGCCGCCCACTCGGCGCTCATGGCACGGGTCAGCATCTTGATGCCGCCCTTCGCCGCCGTATAGGCGCCGACCGTCGCTCGCCCGGCCTCGCTCGTCAGCGACCCGATGTTGATGATCTTGCCGCCCGTGCCGCGCGCGATCATGCGTCGCGCGGCCTGCTTCGCGACGATGAATGCGCTCGTGAGGTTGGTGTCGATCACACGCTGCCAGTCGCTCAGTTCGAGGTCGACGAGCGGTTTGCGAAACTGGATACCGGCGTTGTTGATCACGATGTCGATCTGCACACCGTCCTTGTCCCATTGCGCGAAGGCTTCGGCGACGGCGGCTTCGTCGGTCACGTCGAACGCGCGGCCTTGTGCTTTCAAGCCTTTGGCGCTGAGCCGCTCAACGGCTTGCGCCACCGTGTCGGCGCGCGTGCCGTTCAGGATCACGCCGGCGCCGGCGGCGGCGAGGCCTTCGGCGAACGCGAAGCCGATGCCGCGCGCCGATCCGGTGATGAGCGCCGTGCGGCCGCTCAGATCGAATAACTGTGTCATGCAAGTGTCCTCTCGAGGTTCGGTAACGAGGCGCGAGTGCGCCCCTCGCGTGTCGTCATGACAGCCGCGATAAATGAGTTGGGGATGCAACGGCGCTGCTTCTGGACGGTCCGCCTAAGAGGCCGCCCCGTGTGGTCGTGTTGCGTGGTTCAGGCGATTCGTCAGACGGGCTTCTCGCTAGCGCTGCGATCGAGCGCGGCACGGTCCTCGAAGTCCTGCTCGGCGCGCTGGATCAGCGTAAGCACGGCCTGTTCCGCCGCCACGGGATCGCCCTGCTCGATCGCCACGCACAGCGCCTCGTGCATGGGCAGCGAACGAGCCGGCCCACCCTCGATCTCCGAGCTGAGTTCGAAACTGGTACGCAGGATCGCCGACAGCGCGTTCTGCATCTGCTGGACAAACTGGTTGTGGCAGGCCGTCAGAATGGCGCCGTGAAACGCAAGGTCGGCGGGAACATATTCGCCGTGCCCGGCGACCGCGCGCTCCATCAGCTTGAACGCGCGCCGGACCGCGACGCGATCTTCCGCGGTCGCGCGTTTCGCGGCGAGCCGGGCCGCGTTCGGCTCGATGATCAGACGCAACTCCATCAGATCTTCGATGAGACCCGGCTCGACGGCGCCCGCGCGCGCCCGCCATGTGATCACGTCCGGGTCGAACAACTGCCATTGCGAACGCGGCAGCACGACGGTGCCGTAGCGGCGGCGCACCTGAAGCATGCCCTTGGCGGACAGCGACTTCATCGTCTCGCGGATGGTGATGCGGCTCACCTGCATCTGTTCGGCAAGCACGGGCTCGGCGGGAAGAATATCGCCGGGCATGAACTTGCCTGAACAGATCTGCTCGCCCATCTGGTTCAGGACCTGCCTGTGCAAAGTTGCCACGATTTACTCTCTAGGTCATACGTATGATGTAGAAAGATAGTCGCAAGAACTTGAGATGGCAATGCGGGTTGACCCGGGGTGTCGGAAGGAATGGACGGAGATGCCCGAGCGGGCGGGCTGGTGGGCGGCGGGTGCGGATTCTGGCGGCAAATGATCAGATCATTCGGCGGTCATGGCACGCGCCGTCGATTGCTTATGGCCACAGAACCCTGCACGTGCCGGATTTCTTCAAAGGAAGAGATAGGCGACGATAGAACGCGCAACTATTCGCCGCCCAGATAGCCACTTAAGGAGCGACCGCCACGGAAAACGCCGGCCTTGCCTTGATCGCCTGAAGCCATCGGTTTAAGGAAGGCAACGGCGGCGGCGCCTCCAACTTCTCGGGGAAGCGCTCAGCCAGTTGCACCCAGCGGTGCGCCGCGAGCCCGACGCCGATATCGGCCGCGGTAAAGCGATCTTGCGCGAGATAGTCGTGCTTTTCGAGGGCCGCGTCGGCAATGCCCAGGAGCCGCGTTGCGTCACGATATGAACGCTCGATCGCGTCGTAATCGCGTTGCGCCTCCGGCACACGCGTCAGCCCGAGGAACGCGACGCGCAACGTCGCCCACAGCGTGCCGAGTTGCCAGTCCATCCAGCGCTCGACGTCGGCACGGGCAGCCGGGTCGGACGGCAAGAGCGTCTGCGCATCATATTTCGCGGCCAGATAACGGACGATCGTGTTCGACTCCCACAACACGCACTCGCCGTCGACGAGCGTCGGCACCAGTCCATTCGGATTGAGCGCGCGATATTGCGGCGTGTCGATCACACCGTACTCCAGTCCCGCGTCGATGCGCGAAAACTCCCGCCCCTCTTCGAAACCCAGTTCAGCGAGACACCACAGCACTTTCTGCACGTTGATCGAACTGCGCCTGCCATAGACCTGCATTGCCATACCTCGTTAGCTAGAGAACGTGGCCGATTATCACATTCACGAGGCCCGCGGCGAACAGAACGATCAAGGGATTCATCTTCGGCCGCGAAAGAAAGAGGCTCAACGCGATGGCCGCAAGCGCCCAGATCGTCCACGTCGACGAAGAAGCGCGCAGCACGGAAAACGCGCCGGCGAGAATCAGCCCGGTAGCGATCGGCGCGAGGCCCTGCTCCGCCGTCCGATGCCAGGGATGCTGCTTGTGCCGCGTCCACGCCAGCGTCGCACCGTAGGCGAGCACCGAAGACGGCACGAACAGCGCGAGCGACGCAATCACCGCGCCGAGGAAGCCCGCCGCCTTCCAACCGATCAACGTCGTGAGCAATGCGCCCGGTCCGGGCGCCGCGCGCGAGATCGCGAACAGGTCGACGAATTCGGCCTGCGTCACCCAACCGTGGATCGCCACCGTCTGCTGGTTGATATCGGCGACGATACTTTGCCCGCCGCCCAACGAGAGAAGCGACAACGGCGCGAATACCGCGATCAGTTGCAGATAGATGTTATCGCGCACCTTGGCCGCTCCTCCACGCAACATACAGTCCGGCGGCCCCCGCCAC
Organism: Paraburkholderia sp. RL17-347-BIC-D; assembly: GCF_046027915.1. Lineage (NCBI taxonomy): Bacteria > Pseudomonadati > Pseudomonadota > Betaproteobacteria > Burkholderiales > Burkholderiaceae > Paraburkholderia > Paraburkholderia sp. RL17-347-BIC-D. The sequence continues at coordinate 282,605 of NZ_JARESS010000001.1, read as the reverse complement.
GATAGCGACCGGCACGAGCGGCCAGCGCAGCACGCCGACCGCAACGAAAACCGCGACGATCATCACCAGCGGCCAGCGTTGTACCGCGAGCAGCGAGCGCGCGGTACGAAAGCCCACCGATGCGGTCATGCCGATCGCCGCCGCGGCGACACCTTCGAGAAACTCATGCAGCCACGCGAGTTGCGCGAACTGATGAAACACGGTGGCGAGCAGAACAATCACGACCATGGGCGGCACGAGCAAGGCCGACACGGCCACTGTGCTGCCGATCGCGCCTTTCATGCGGTAGCCGACATAGATCGACAGATTGATCACGTTGGAGCCTGGCAGGATCTGGCCGAGCGTCAGCGCGCCGAGGAATTCATCTTCTTCCAGCCATCCTCGTTGCGTGACCACCTCGCGGTAAATCCATGCGGACAGGCCGCCGCCGAAACTCGTCAGTCCGACCCGCGCGAACAGCAGAAGAATCTCCAGCAACGACACGTCGCTCGACTTGCGCTCGGATAGTGATTGCATGCGGGCTTTCCTTCTGCTGGTCATATCGCGGCGCAGGCAGCGACGGCTGCATGCATAAGTAAAACCCGGCAAAACGTGGGATGAAACTCAATGCCGCTCGTTCGCCAGCCGATGCGCGGCTGCGACCTGCTCTTCTACTTCCCGCACGAGCTTCGAAGACTTTCTCCGACGGCTCCAGATCGAAGCCCCCACACTCATGGCAGCACAGCCGAGCAGACTCGCGGCAATCGGACTGCGAAGAAACACGCTCGGATCGCCATTCGAAATGGTCAACGCCTGACGGAACGACTGCTCGAGCGTATGGCCGAGAATCAGCCCGAACAGCAGCGGCGCCTTGGGAATATCGAACTTGCGAAACGCGTAACCGACAATGCCGAAAAACAGCGCAAGGAAAAGATCGAACACGTCGTTACTGAACGAATACACCCCTGCCGACGCAATCACCAGGATCAAACAGAGCAGCACGCCGGACGGCACGTACAGAATGCGCGACAGAATGCCCACGAGCGGCAGATTGAGCAGCAACAGCATGATGTTGCCGACGTACATGCTCGCGATGAGCCCCCACACCAGATCCGGTTGCGTGTGAAACAGCATGGGGCCCGGCTGCATGCCGTACATGATGAACGCGCCCATGATCACCGCCGTCGCGCCGGAACCCGGCACGCCGAGCGCCAGCAGATGCACGAACGCGCCGCACGTGTCCGCGTTGGTCGCCGCTTCCGGCGCCGCGACACCTTCAATGGCGCCGTGGCCAAACTCTTCCGGATGCTTCGAGATTTTCTTTTCCAGCACGTACGAGAGCATGGCCGCGAGCGTGCCGCCGAGGCCAGGCGCCGCGCCGCAGAGAAAGCCGACTGCCGAGCCGCGGAAGATCGCGGGCCGCGCGCGCCGCCACTCCGCGCGAGTGAACCACAGCTTGCCTTCGACACGCACCGTATGCAGCGTGCCGCCCAACGTACCTTCGACCATCCGGCTGACTTCGGCAATCGCGAAAAGACCCACCACGACCACCAGAAAATTCACGCGATCCTGCAATTGCGTGAGACCGAGCGTAAAACGCGGCACCCCGCTTTGCAGGTCGATGCCCACGGTCGCGAGACCGAGTCCCATGAACACTGCCATCATGCCCTTGCCCAGCGAGTCGCCGGTGAGCGCACCGACCGTCGACAACGCAAAGCAGATCAGCGCGAAGTATTCAGTGGGTCCGAAATGCAGCGCGACGGCAGCGAGCGGCGCCGCCACGAACGCGAGCGCGGTCACACCCATCATGCCGGCCATGAACGAGCTGACGGCGGCAATCGCCAGCGTCGCGGCCGCTCTGCCTTTCCTCGCCAGTGGATAGCCGTCGAGCACCGTCATCACCGCTGCGGCGTCGCCCGGCGTATTGAGCAGGATCGCCGTGACCGCGCCGCCGTACATGCAGCCGTAGTAAATGCCGGTGAGCATCATGAGCGCGGAAATGGGATCCATGCCGAAGGTCACCGGAATCAGCAACGCAATCCCCGCCGACGGGCCGATGCCCGGCAAATGGCTGATCATCGTGCCGATGAAAACGCCGAAAAGCGTATACATGAGATGCATCGGCGTCGCGGCAACCGCGAGTCCGTGCAGAATGCCATGCAGACTGTCCATGATGCGAACGCCTCAGAATGGGAGAAGGCCGGTCGGCACCGGAACGCCGAGAAGCTGGGAAAACAGCAGATCGAAAACCACTGTCACGCCGAGCGCGATGGCGAGATTGGTTTTGTGGCGCTGGCGATTGAAATAGCTGAGCAAGCCAAACAGAAAGACCGAGGTCGAGAGTACATACCCGGCAGGCTCGAAACACAGGTAATAGATGGCAGTCCAGACAACCATGCTGATCAGAATGAACGGACGTTGCTTCGGCTCCGGCACGGCATGGTCCACGTGGTCTTGCTCCGCATCGGCCACTGTTGGTGCGGGAACCGGTTCGGCCGCTTGCGCATGCGCCTTGCCGCGCCCTTCGAGTAGAAGGACGAGCGCCGAGGCGATCAATCCCACGCCGACGAGAGCCGGAAACGCTTTAGGCCCGAGCGGATCGCTCAGCCGGACTTCCGGCAAACGCATGTCCATGTACAGGTACACGGCGGCGAGCGCCATCACGCAGAATGCGAGCCATACGTCGCTTCTGATGCTTTTCATGTCTCCTCCAGAGTTCGACTCCGTTGGTGGTCGCCAAACGCAGCGACCACCGACGGTTCGCACAGTCCGCGCGGACTCGCGTAGTCGTGCTCGTTGATCCGCGTGCGCGCCATGCCGCGCATGCCGCGCGCGCCGCTTGCGCCGGGTTGCCCCCGTGCGCCACTACCTGTCAGCAACGACAGCGCCGCATCACTTCTCGTTGTAGCGGCCCGGCTTCACCACTTCGGCGATCGTGCCGTCCGGTGCGCGAAACTTGAGTGCGCCCTCGCCCTTTGCCGAGAGAATCTCGCCGCCGTACTGCTTGATCTTCTCGGCAGCGGCTTCCTGGTCGTCGACCGTGACGCCCCAGTGGTGCAGACGCGGACCGGCACCCGCGATCTGCGCTTCGTGCGAGTCTTCGCTGTCGTACTTCATCAGCGTAAAGTCGATGTGACCATCGGTCATGTGACGCGAAATGTGTTCGCGGTTGCGCCCGGTCTTCACTTCCTTGAAGCCGAACACTTCGGTATAGAAACGCGTGGCCTGCTCGAGGTCGTCGACCTTGACTGCGAGGTGAACGATGCGTGACATATGGATCTCCATGTCGATAGGTACTGCGGGTTAAAAGAAAAATTCGCTACTTCGCGATACCAAGCTCGCCAAGCAGAGGGGTCAGGCGATTGCGCTCGCCCTGAAGGAAAGCGCGGGTCTGAGTGCTGTTCTTGTAGTCGGCGGTCCACAGATTGCGCTTCACGGCTGCCGCCCATTCCGGTGACGCTGTGGCCTTCTGCAATAGGTTGTCCCACCATGCTATTTCGGCGGGCGTCATGTTCTTCGGACCGACCAGCACGCGCCAGGTCGTGAAGTCCACATTGATGCCCTGCTCTTTCCACGTCGGCACGTTCGCCAGTTCGCCGCCTTGACGCGTGCCGCCAGGAATCGCGATCATGCGCACGCTGCCCGACTTGCTCGGTCCGAGCACCACGCCGGCGGGCGTCGCAGCCGCGGTCACGTGGCCGCCCATCAGCGCCGTCAATGCTTCACCGCCTGAATCGAAGAACACGACTTTGATCTTTTTCGGATCCTGGCCGGCGCCCTTCATGACCAGCGCCGCGGCATCGTGACTCTGGCCGCCGGGCGAACTCGACACGCCCAGCGTCACGCTGGTCGGGTCTTTCTTGAGCATCTGCACGAGATCGTTGCCCGATTTGATCGGCGAATTGCCCGGCACCGAGAACACCACCTGTTCGGTGACGAATACGGCAAGCGGCGTCACGTCGTCGATGCCTACCGTGGAAAGGCCCGTGATCCGGTTGGTGATCAGCGGTAGCGCCTGAACCGTGACGAAGTCGCCGTCGGCTTCGTGTGAATTGATGTACGCGATACTGACGGTGCCTCCACCGCCCGGACGGTTGATGACCGTTACCGGTTTGGTCGAGAGCTTCTCCTGCTGAATCACGCTCTGCAGCGTGCGCGCGACCAGGTCGAGTCCTCCACCCGGCGCGCTCGGCACCACGACCTCGACCGGCCGTCGAGGCTGCCATGCGTCCGCGGCATTCGCGAGCGTCGCGCACGCTGCAAGCAACGCAACACAGATGCCACGTGCGACACTCGATGTCTCAAGCCTCCTCCTCATCACTTCGTCTCCTGTTTATGGTGCTCTATGACGGGTTAAAAATTGAATGCGTCGAAGGTGCTGGCGGCGAAAAGTCTCTCCATCGGCACCTCGTCCTGGATCAGGCCGTCGCTTTTCGCATAACGCTGCAGCGTGTCGAGGTCGATACGGTTCTCTTTCAGACCGTAGCGCCAGTAGTCATCGCCCATCAGTGATTTGACGCACTCGTATTCGGATGTGATCCACGGATGCATTACGCGCAGCGTGTCGGTGATCGCGAGCTCGCTGAGCGCGATATCGCGCGACTTCCTGAATGCGGCAAACACATTGACCGGCAGCCACGGATGCTGTTCGACGAGCGAGCGGCGAATGCCGACCATGTGCATGGGCGGGAACAGCCGTGTTTTGCGGAACCACGCTTCCTCGTTTTCGCGGAAAGCGGGAAAGAGGCGCTGCACGTGTTCATTGCGGCCGAAGCACGATGGTGGTTTCGGCGCGATCAACGCGTCGATCTCGCCTTTGTCGAGCAGGCGCGCGAGTGTCTGGTCCGACGCAATCGGTTCCACCTGGATAGCGGACGGCAGGTTATAAGGCACCCGCGCCTCGCGGCCAGCCTGCTCGAGGCCGCCGATCACCCACTTCACGTCGCGGCTGCTCACACCGTATTCATCGGCGAGCATGCCGCGCACCCAGATGCCCGCCGTCTGCTGAAAGTCGGGCACGCCGATGCGGCGGCCCTTTAGCGCTCGCGGAGAATCAATGCCGCGATCGGTACGGATATAGATCGCCGAATGGCGGAACGACCGTGACAGAAACACCGGCACGCCGATGTAACTGCTTTGCCCACGAGCGGTGGTCAAAAGATGCGTGCCGAGCGACAGTTCCGAGATATCGAATTCGCCGTGGCGGAACGCACGTTGAAAGAGTTCTTCGGCAGGCCCATTCACGAAGTTGACCTTGCATCCGTCGATCGCGACCTTTCCGTCGATCAGCGCACGTGTGCGGTCGGTAATCTGACAAGCCAGCGATAGTTCAAGCATAGAAGTAAAGCGCCGTAGGCTGGTATAGAAACTGGGGAAGAGTGCTCAAAAATAAATCTGAAATACGCTTACGTCTTTCGTAGTGCAAACTAATACTCCTGCGCCCGACTCGACGTTGGGTGCCCATCAATCCGCGCTCGTTAAACGCGGAGGTGCTTAGGTTTTTCTGGTAACCGGCCTGGTCAGGCGATCTGATCCGTGGCCGGCGGCGCTGCAGCTTCCTCGCCGGATTTCACCATGCCGTCCAACGCGACAAGCATGCGCTCCTTGCCCTTCGACACGTGACTGAAACTCATCTCGTAGCTCAGGCTCGCGTTGCGCGATTTGAGCGCATTGACGATCTCGCGGTGCTCTTCATTCGACTGAAGCAGCGCGCCGCGCTGAACCATTCCATGCACCCGGAACAGATGAAATTCCTTGACGAAGCCGCGATACAGCTTGATCAATCGCGAGTTCCCCGTTGATCGCACGATGTAGTCGTGGAACTCGAGGTTCAACGGATCGAATCGCGAAAAATCGCCTTTCTGGGCGGCTTCCTGCATCTCGTCGACATACGCGTCGAGCTGGGTTGCCATGTCGTCCGTCAAGAGCGGCGCGAGCAACGACGCCGACAATGCCGTGAGACCTGCGCGCAGATCGTAGACTTCGATTGCATCGTCTCGCGTGACGCGCTGAATGAATACGCCGCGCTGCGGAATCAGATACACGAGGCCGAGTTCAGCCAGCGCGCGGCATGCCTCACGCACAGGCCCGCGGCTCACCGAAAGCTTGTCCGCGACGGCCTTCTCATTGAGCCGTTGTCCCGGCTTCAACTCGCCGCTCAGAATCATTCGCTCGATCTCGTGCTGCACGACACCGGTCAGCGTATGCGCCCGGAAATCAGCTAGAGAGACGGTAGGGGAGATGTGATCAGTGTCCATGAAAACGAGTCTAGGTGGCGCCCTGAAAAATGTCAACACTTTACTTTTCACGATCTCATCCTTGCGGAACGCCCGTGCGGCGGGCCTGACGCGCCTGCCATCTCACTGACATTTTCACGTCAGACCAACCTGAAACCCGCCGACGTGCTTCTGCCCTCCCCCTCAAAACCGATGCCGCATCCCGATCCGGAAAGCCAACTGGTTTTGCGCGTCGCTGCCCGAGTTGCCGAAGTAACTCGTCGTTTTGCCGATCATCGCCTGAACCGGCACGCCGTCATTCGTTCCGGACGCTTTCTGGTAAATCGCCAGCGCATAAACGCTGGTGCGCTTGCTCAGCGAATACTCGACACTGCTGTTGATCTGGTTCCACGTGCCCGTGGCGGATCCTCGAACCTGCGTGCGCGTGTAGCCCAGCGCGGCCACCAGCGGCGCATTGACCTGATACACCACGCCGCCTTCGTAGATGTTGAGCGTCGCGGCGCTGTGGTCCAGGTTCTCGAGCCGCGTGTTGGTCCATAGCGCGTAACCGAGCACCGAGCCGAACTGATATTTGGCGCCGATGCCGAGGGTTCGCAGATCACGCTCGCCGAGCGGGTCCAGATTGGCGAGCGTCAGCTTGAGCGGCGGCACTTCCTGCAATGGATACGTGATGTCGGTATAGGCAAAGGCCATGCTGAACGGCCCGTTGCGATAGTCGACGCCGAAGCTGTACGTCCGCGACGAACCGCCGTTGCCGTTGTCGCCGTTCGAACCGCCGAACTCGCCCGCCGCATTGGAAAAACCGTACATCGCGCCGACTTTGAAGCCGTACAATCGCACGCTGTCGAACTTCACCGAATTGTTGATCCGCACCGACGTCAGCAGATCGAGCGTGTCGATGTGATATTCATAAGCATCGCCGGCCGTCAGGCCGCCGGTCGAATACCGGTTCAGATAGTCGTGCGAGAACGGATACTGGCGCCCCATCGTGAATGCGCCCACGCCGCTTTTGGATATACCGACGAAAGCCTGCCGGCCGAACAGCGCGCCGCCCTGGCTGAGCGTACCGTCGCCCAGACCGAAACCATTTTCCAATGTGAACACGGCCTTGTAACCGCCGCCCAGGTCTTCGGCACCCTTCAAACCCCAGCGGTTGCCACCGTTGATGCCGTCGTCGAACTTGACGAGACTGGAGCTGCCGCCGGACGCGTTCTCCGCATGATTGACGTAGCTGATGCCGGCGTCGATCAATCCATAAAGAGTCACGCTGCTCTGCGCGTGGGCCGCGCCAGCCAACCCTCCTATTGCTACGGCACACATCAGCTTCTGAGCCTTGTGGGTGTTCACTTAAGTCTCCTAATTTTTATATCAGATTGAAAGGAATTCCTCGCTTCGGGTTTCGGCCTCAACCGGCGCCCTCGAACTTCCACCTTCAACTGCCTTACAGCCGAATTCCGCACTTGCCTGCTCCGGCGACGCAACCTGCCGTGAGAGCCGGTTCCGCTGGTGCGTCACAACTTGAAACGGAGTGTCGAAGGTTTTATGATAAATGTCAACATTTTACACGCCTATGGTTTTCCTGACGCACAGCATCGATATGGCTTACTGCGGAATAGATTTCGGCACCTCAAATTCAGCCGTGGCGGTGTTCATCGGCCTTCTGAAGGGCTGCGCGCAAACGCTGCTCGGCGCGCCAATCGATCAGGCCGTGCTCGGGCGCCCGGTGTTCTTCGTCGACGACGACCTCGCTGCCGATGCCCGCGCGCAACGGCAGCTCGAAGCGGCCGCCCGCTCGGTGGGTTTTCGCGACGTCGAGTTCCAGTACGAGCCGCTTGCCGCCGCCTTCGACTACGAATCGCGGCTCGGAGAAGAAAAAATCGTGCTGGTCGCCGATATCGGCGGAGGCACCTCGGATTTCTCAATGGTGCGGGTGGGTCCGCAGCGAATGTCGAGGGTGGATCGCAAGGAAGATGTGCTCGCGCATCACGGCGTGCATGTCGCCGGAACGGACGTGGATCGGCGGGTCGAATTGGCGGCCATTCTGCGAGAGGCCGGGTATCGCAGTCTGGACACCGAAGGACGCGAAATACCGAATCGCGCCTACTTCGATCTGGAGACCTGGCATCTATCAACTCGCTCTACACGCCTAAACGAGAAACCGAGCTTCGGCTCATGCGCCATCTGTATCGAAACCCGGTTCATCATGACCGGCTGATGCGGGTGGTGGACCGGCGGCTCGGCCATGCGCTCGCCGCGAGTGCGGAACGGGCAAAGATTGCGATTGCGGCCGGGGGCGACACGCTCATCGAGATCGACCCGATCGAGCCGGACCTGAGCGTCGCTTTCGATGAACAGCAACTCGTCGAAGCCATGCGCGAAGAAAGAACGCGGATCGTTCACGCCGCGCGGGAAACTGCGCGGCTGGCCGGCATCGCTGCGGGCAAAGTCGACGCCGTGTATTTCACCGGCGGTTCGACGGGGCTCGCGTCGTTGACGCGCGCGATTGCGGGTGCGTTTGTTTGCGCAAGCCGAACTCGTGTTCGGCGACCCGCTAGCGAGCGTGGCTACCGGCCTCGGCATCCACGCAAAACGGGTGTTCGGTTAGCTGGAGATTCGTGACGGCGGTGTTACCCCGCGGCGCCCGCTCCAATCAATTCCCGATGCAACGCCATGAATTCGTGGGCGAGCTTGTGACGCGGATCGAAGTGAATCATCGGCTTCGCATACTGATGCGACTCGCGAATCTTCACGGACGTCGACAATCGCGACTCCAGCACAGGCAAGCCCTCGCTGATCAGTTCCTCGACCAGTTGAAGCGGCAGACTCGCGCGCGGCTGAAACTGGTTGATCACGATTCCTTCGACTTCGAGTCCGGCGTTGTGATCCTGCTGAATCTCCTTGACGTTGTCGAGCAGCGTGTACAAGGCGCGGCGGGAAAAGTCGTCACAGTCGAACGGAATCAGGCAGCGTTCGACCGCAATCAGCGCGGAACGCGTGTAGAAATTCAACGCCGGCGGCGTATCGATGTAGATCGCGTCGTACTCATCCAGCTCGTTCAACGCGTCACGCAGCTTGTAGATCTTGTAGCGCGATTCGAGCTTGCCGTGCAGCGTGTCGAGATCCGGATGGGAGGGCATCACGTCGAGGTTCTCGAACGGCGTGGGGTGAATGAAGGTCGAGACCGGCGTCGGCCTGAAACTGAAACTCAAGGCCGTTTCGAAGAAGTCCGCGACGTTGGGCTTGAGATCGCTGGCCTGCTTGCCAAGAAGATACTGGCTGGAGTTACCTTGCGGGTCGAGATCGATGACCAGCGTACGCAGGTTCTCGCTGGCGTTGATGGCCGCCAGGTTGCATACGATGGTCGATTTGCCCACACCGCCCTTCTGGTTGAATATGACACGCCGCATGGACCTCTGCCCCTTATTTGAAGAACGCACCAAAGGCACAGCTTACCCTGGCAAAATGACAGCGCGAGGTGCGGCCTTATGAATAGTTCTCGAAGGCCTTCACCTGCGTCCAATCGGGCCATGCCGGGGCGATACGTTCTGGGTCATGGCGATGGTCCGGAATTGAGTTGATGCGCATCGGGGTTAGCGCGCTTGTCGACTGACCGGCTTCTCGCCGAGCGGCCGCAGCCTCGACAGGTACGCATCCACCAGCGCGATGAGTTCCCGCCGCAAGACGGGCGACGCAAGCTGCACCTGCCGTGCCGCTTCGTGGACGGCGCCAGCAAGGGCGCCTGCGAGCACTCGCGCACCCACGCAGCCGCGTTCGGCAACGCCGCGAACGTTGGCCCTGAACAGCGTTTCGTACGCCTTTGTGCATTCCACATCGAAGCGATCGTGAGCGCTACGCGAATCCTCGCCGCGCGGGCTCTCTTCCAGCAGCACGCGGTGTGCCGCCGGATGCCGGCTGTGTACCGCGATCATCCCGTCGACGAGCACCGTGATGCGTTTCACGCGCGGGGTTTCGAGGTTCGCCGCGGCATGCAGCACTGCGAGCACATCGTCGAAGTGCCGGCGACGCACGGCTTCGATCAGCGCCAGCTTGTTCGGGAAGTACTGATACAGCGATCCGATGCTCGCGCCCGCCGCTTCCGCTACGCCGTTAGTGGTAAGCCCTTCCCAGCCGCGCTCGCCGAGAATGTGAGCCGCCGCGTCGAGAATGGCGTCGATGGTGGCCCGCGAACGCGCTTGCTGCGGCGCTTTGCGCATCGCGCCGCGTGGCGCGGCAATGCGAGTAGCCAAGTGTGACTCCTGAATGGGAATATGAGCAATATGCTCGCATTCCCGGCGCGGGTCCAGAGGTTCGCCGGGCACGCGGATCTTCTGGAGAAAAAACGATGGCCGTGATCGGACATGGCGAGTTTTATCGCCAGCGGGCTAGCCGTCTTTCAGCGCGATCAGATCGTCACTGAAAGGCGCCGCCATATCATCCAATGCAACGCGCCCTGCCCGCTCACGCATGCGCGCCCGCGATGCCGACGTAGTTTTCCGCCATCACTGTGGCCGCCGCGCGCGAGGTCGTCACGTATTCGAGTTCGGCCACCTGAAGCTGCTGCTCGAAAGGCGACGCGCCCTCGATACGGTGCATCATGCTGGTCATCCAGTACGAGAAATGCTCGGCGCGCCAGATGCGTTTGAGTGCGGTCGTGCTGTAACTGTCGAGCAGATCCGTGCGATTCTCGACGTAGAACGCGTTCAGCGCCTCGGTCAACACACGCACGTCGGCCACCGCCAGATTCATGCCCTTCGCGCCGGTGGGTGGCACGATATGCGCCGCATCGCCCGCGAGAAACAGCCGGCCATGTTGCATCGTGTTCGACACGAAACTGCGCATGCCGACAATGTTCTTCTGAAAGATCTTGCCGTCGACGATTGTCTGGCCGTCGTGAGAATCGACTCGTGCATGCAGTTCCGCCCAGATGCGGTCGTCGGACCAGTTCTCGACGGAGTCCTTCGGATCGCACTGGAAGTACATGCGCTGCACATTCGGCGAGCGCGTGCTGATCAACGCGAAGCCTCGCTCATGACGCGCGTAGATCAATTCATCCGATGACGGCGGCCCTTCGCACAGGATACCGAACCAACCGAACGGGTACACCCGCTCAAAGTCCTTGCGCAATGCCTGCGGAATCGATGCGCGCGACACGCCTTGCGAACCATCGCAGCCGATCACGAAGTCGCATTGCAATTCGTACGCTTCGCCCTCGTGGCGATAGCGGATCGACGGCGTGTCGGTATCGATGCCGTGAATCGACGTCTCCGAGACGCCGAAGCGCAGCTTGCCGTCATCGGCCACGCGTGCCGCGACGAGATCCTTGATGACTTCGTGCTGCGCGTAAACCGTGATCGAATGCCCCGTGAGTCCGGTCAGGTCGATGCGGTGCCGCTTGCCTTCGAAAGCCAGTTCGAAGCCGTGATGCAGTGCGCCTTCTGCTTTCATCCGTGCGCCGACGCCGGCTTCGGTCAACAGGTCCATCGTGCCTTGTTCAAGCACGCCGGCACGAATGGTGGATTCGATCTGATCGCGACTGCGCGACTCGAGCACGACGGAGTCGATACCGCGCAGGTGAAGAAGATGGGAAAGAAGCAGGCCCGCAGGGCCGGCACCGATGATGCCAACTTGGGTGCGCATGAGTTGTCTCCTGAATGCGGCGTTAGATTTGCACTCAGTTTGACGATCACGTGCTGTATCGCGCAACGCGATATGGTGGATAGGCTGTATCCAGTTTTGAAATAGCAGCCTTGCTCGGGCACATGCAGCCGATAGGCGAAATCGAGCCCAAACGCCGTCCAGACGGGGCTTGTGGCCCATTCACCCGACGCCTCATCCGTCGCACAGTGTTGCGCTAGCTCAAGGTAAACCCCGAGCCGCTCTAGGACGCGAGAAACAGCCGATACACCGGATTCTGCGTCTCTTCCCAGTTCGGATAGCCGAGCGTGGCGAGAAACTTGTTGAACGCTTCATTCTCGCTGTCCGGCACCTGGATGCCGACCAGAATCGAGCTGTAGTCCGCGCCCTGGTTGCGATAGTGGAACAGGCTGATATTCCAGTTCGGCGCCATCGACGAGAGGAATTTCATCAGCGCGCCCGGACGCTCGGGAAACTCGAAACGGAACAGACGTTCGTCGTGTGCCAACGGCGAGCGCCCGCCGACCATGTAGCGGATGTGCTGCTTGGAGAGTTCATCGAACGTCAGGTCGACCGTGGCGAAGCCGTGCGCTTCAAACGCGCCCGCGATCTGCGCCGACTCGCTGCGATTCCTGATCTGCACGCCCACGAAGATATGGGCGGAGTTCGCATCCGCAATGCGGTAGTTGAATTCAGTGACGCTGCGCGTGCCGACCAGTTCGCAAAAGCGGCGGAAACTGCCACGCTCCTCGGGAATCGTCACGGCGAACACCGCTTCGCGTGCTTCACCGACTTCGGCGCGCTCGGCCACGAAGCGCATGCGGTCGAAGTTCATGTTCGCGCCCGACGTGATCGCAATCAGTGTCTGGTTCTCGATGCCTTCGCGTTCCGCATACTGCTTGGCGCCAGCCACTGCGAGCGAGCCGGCGGGTTCCAGCACACTGCGGGTGTCCTGGAACACGTCCTTGATCGCGGCGCATAGCGCATCGGTATTCACGAGCAGCACGTCGTCGAGATATTCGCTGCACAGGCGGAAGGTTTCTTCACCGACGAGTTTCACCGCCGTGCCGTCCGAGAAGAGACCCACTTCGTTCAGCGTGACCCGCTCACCGGCTTTGAGCGACGCCGCCATCGCGCACGAATCATCGGTCTGCACGCCGATCACCTTGATCTCCGGGCGCACCGATTTCACGTACGCGGCGACGCCCGCCGCCAGTCCACCGCCGCCGATCGGCACGAAGATCGCGTGAATCGGGCCCTGATGCTGGCTGAGAATTTCCATCGCGACGGTGCCCTGGCCAGCGATCACGTACGGATCGTCGAACGGATGTACGAAGGTCAGACCGCGCTCTTCCTGCAGTTTCACTGCGTGTCCGTAGGCGTCGCTATACGATTCGCCGAACTGCACGACTTCGACAGTGGGACCGCCGTGCGCGCGCACCGCATCGACCTTGACCTGCGGAGTCGTCACCGGCACCACGATGATCGCCTTCACGCCCATACGGGCCGCCGACAGCGCCACGCCCTGCGCGTGATTGCCCGCCGACGCCGTAATCACCCCACGCTCCAGCGCCTCGGCCGGAATATGCGCCATCTTGTTGTACGCGCCGCGCACCTTGAACGAGAACACCGGCTGGTTGTCCTCGCGCTTCAGATAAACCGGATTGCGCAGACGTGCCGACAGATTCGGCGCGCGTTCGAGTTCGGTCTCGCGGGCCACGTCGTAGACGCGCGCGGTCAGAGTTTTTTTCAGGTAGTCGTGACGAAGCGCGACGCTATCGGCGGCTTCAGCGGCCTGTTTGAGTTGGTGTAACGACAAGGCAAGCTCCTGTGCGGCAAGGACGAATCAGCAAAGAGTTCACCAGGAGGCAGGCTGCAAGCGGATATAAAAAAACCCGCCTCGTGGGGCGGGTTATGTGTCACTGCTATCAGACGCGCGCTAACCCACCATTCGATGAATGATGCTAATAATCAGCGCAATACGGATGTCGAGGCAGTTCATGTGGCCGATCTTCGTTGACTTGGGGCGCTTTGTCAATCCCTGTCGATTGTTATGCGCGCCGCGGCGTGCTCTTTGCGTGGCGGCGAAATGCGCTCGACGACGCGCAAACCACGATCCGGCACGGCGGGCGAACGCCGCGTACTCAGCACACGCTCACGCAGAAACTGGTCGAGCTTGCCGACCGGTTTCACGTCGATGTTCTTCAACTTGCCTAAGCGATTACCACGGGATCCGAAATAAATTTCGAGCGCGTCCAATCCTTCGTCGAGTGAAACATGCATCAGCGTAGTTGGACTCTCTTGCGCTCCACGTCGCGCATGAGTATCAATGCACGCCACTTTGCTTCCTGAAAGCGTTGAGAATGCGCTTTTCGAGCGAATTGTAGTCACCACCGAAGTGATGATCGCCCGAGGTGCGAATCACCTCGACGCCGGTTTTGGTCAGCGCCGGACACAAGGTGTCCTTCTCGTTCTCGCCGTAAAAGCACTGCACGATCGCCGGTGGCACGCGCGTCAATTCCGGCTGGACCTTCAACGCCTTGTCGCTTGCCGGCATGCCGAGCCAGCCGCCCACGCGAATCTGAAAATCGGCGTCCGGCGCGAAGCCGAGCAACGCGATCAGCGACACCTTCGCGCGCAGCGTCTCCGGCAGACGGTTATAGGCGAACGGCATCACGTCCGCGCCGAACGAATAACCGACCAGCGCGATATGCTGCGCGTTCCAGCGCGTGCCGTAGGTTTGCATCACGCGCGCGAGGTCGCGGCTCGTTTGCGCAGGCGGCTTTTCGCTCCAGAAATAGCGCAAGCTGTCCCAGCCGATCACGGAGACGCCGTCTTTCTGCAGCGCCTGGGCGATCGTCTTGTCGAGATCGCGCCAACCGCCGTCGCCGGAAATCACGATCGCCATGAGGCCGTTCGGATGCACGGCCGGCAATTCGATGAGCGGCAGATCGGAGACGTCGTCGTCGCTCGTCGACACCGCCTGCAAATGCGGCGTGATCAACGCGACGAGGCGCGTGCGATCGGCGTTACCCGTGGCAGCCTTTTCGACGAAGCCCGGCACCTTGTCGCGGATAATCGTCGGGTCCGGCGGGCAAGGCTGAAAGCGCGGATCGAGCGTGTGCTCGGCGCCCACCGAGACCGCGCCGGCGATCGTATTGGACGGCGCCTGCTCGAGCACATGCACGGCGAGCGTCGCGCCTTGGCCCGTACCCGCGACGATCGGCGCGAAATAATGGCTCGATTGCGATTGACGTTCGAGTTGATGGCTCAACGCCTCCGCATCGCCCACCAGTTGATGGCAGGCTTCCTTCTTCGCACTTAGATTAGCAGCGTAGCGCGCGGTGTCCACGCCGACGGTCAACGCGCCGGCCTTGGCGAGCGCGTCGGCGCTCTGCTGATCCGCCGCGCTCCAGCCACTCGCTTGCGAGTACAGCACCACGAAGCCGCGCAACGGGCCGGTCGGCTGCGTCACCGTGACGTCGCCATAACGGCCACCGGACACGGTAGTGGTCGCGGCGTGCGCGAACGCGCCGCCGGTCACGAGGCTCGCCGCCACGGCGAGCTTGAACAACGAATGCAATGTCATGAACGCCGGCCTCCTGCCAGCAATGACAGGTCCGCAAGCGTGAAGAACACGCCCACCGAACCCGACGCCGCGAGATAGCGCGGCTCCCAACGCGGCTGGAACTTGCTCTTGAAAGCACGCAGTCCGCGGAAGTTATAGAAACGGCCGCCGAAACGCCACACGATGCCGGCGAACCGGTGCCAGCGCGAAGCGAGCGGCGTGGGCTGCATGCCGGAGAGCGGCGCGATGCCGAGGCTGAGCGAGCGGAAACCCGCCTGCTTCAGATGCAGCGCCAGTTGCGTGAACAGATATTCCATTGCATACGGCGACGCGCTTTCCACATGACGCATCACGCCGACCGTCGCCTCGGTGTTCATGTCGGTCGTCATGAAGGTGACGAACGCAGCCGGTTCACCGTTCTGGCGTACCAGCATCACCGATTGCGCGGCGAGGTACTCGTCCGTGAAGGCGGCCACCGAGAAGCTCTTTTCGCGCGCGTCGCGGCTGTCGAGCCAGCCGTCTGAAATCTCGCGCAGCGTTGCGAGCGACGCGGGCACGTTCGCCTGATCGATCACTTCGACGGTAAAGCCATCACGCTCGCCGCGCTTGAGCGCATAGCGAAGATGCGCGCGATGCGAGCCCTTCAGGTCGAAATCGTCGAGTACGACATGCGCTTCCTCGCCGAGCTTCATCAGCGTGAGGCCGGCGTCGAGATAAAGCGGCAACGCGTTGGCGCGCACCTGATAGAACGCCGCGCGCCCGCCGTGCGTATGCGCGAGCGCGACGAACTTGCTGATCAGACCGGCCCACTCTTCGCGCGGACCCACCGGATCGTGCAAAGCGGCCCACGTGCGGCCATATTTCGCGTACATCAGGAAAGCCTTGCGCGACTCGGAGAACAGAAAGCTCTTGTCGCCCATCAGTGCGAGACCGGCGTCGCTGCGTTCCTGTGCTCGCACGATGCGCGCCGCGTCGTGCAGATCTTCCGGCGCCGGTTTGACGAAGCGTCCCGGCGCGGGACGCAGCAACTGCCAGAACGAGAACGTCGCGGCGAACAGGCTCGCGGCGAGCGTCGCGCGCAACGCACGCGGCGCGCGTTCGTCGAAGGCGAATTGCCACCACAGGTCGCGCGTGTACGGCACGTCGCGGAAAGCAAACAGCATGACCCACGTGGCGAGCATCAGCACCATCGCAACCGACACCAGCCAGCCGGCCGTAAAGCGCTCCGCGAACAGCGACGAATGACGGTTGAAACGCCGGCGCGTGGACAGCAGCAACACGACCAGCATGCCAAGCACCCCGGCTTCCACGAACGCCAGACCTTTAGTCAGCGACAACGCGAGACTCAGCACCGCCAGCAGAAGCGTCATCCACCACGCGGCGTCCAGCCGCCGCAGCAAACCACGGGCAACGAACAGCAGCGCCACGCCGAGCACGCTGCAGAGCATCTGCGAACTTTCGAGCACCCACAGCGGCAGCACATCGCGCAGCATGTGAATGCGTTGCCAGAACGCGGGCGTCGCGCTGGAAATCACCAGCATGCCGCCGACCACGAACGTGACGAGACTCAGGAACAGCGGCGCGAGCTTCGACGCCGCAGCGGCGTGCTGCAGCGGCAAACGGCTTTTCAGCGCGCGGCCTTCGAAGCCGGCGAGCAGCGCGGCCGAGACGATCAACGGGACACCAAAGTAAATCGCGCGATACGCAAGCAAGGCGGCAACCATCTGATGCGTTTGCACACTGCCGTTCAGCGTGAAGACCATCGCCGCTTCAAACACGCCGACGCCGCCAGGCGTGTGGCCGATCATGCCGAGCAGCATGGCCGCGGCGTAGACCGTGATGAAGGTCACGAAGCTCACATCCGCATGCGGCAGCAATGCCCACAACGCGAGGCCGGCGGCCACCACGTCGAGCACCGCGAGCGCCACTTGCGCGAGCAGGTCGCGGCGCGCGGGAATATCGAACGAGAGCCACTGCCAGCGCGTGCGCACCGGGCGCGTTTCGCTGCGGCAGGCGGCGGCCGCCAATCCGAGTACGACGAGCAGCGCCATGCCTATCCAACGCAGCGTGACGGGTTCGAGGTGCAGCATCGGCGCGAGCGTGCCAGCCACGCCGACCATGCCGAGCGCCGTCATCAACACCAGTGCGAGCGCGAGCGACACGCTCGTGAACACCGTCATGCGGCCGATCTGCGCGGGCGTGATGCTCGCGACGCCGTAGACGCGCGCACGCACGGCCCCGCCAGTGAGCGCGCCGAAGCCGGTGGCATTGCCGAGTGCCGAGCCGGCGGTCGCACCGATCCACAGCGCCACACGCGGCACGACCGCGCCCAGATAGCGCAAACCGACTGCATCGCGGCCGACCAGCGCCACATAGCTGAGCGCGGTGGCGCCGAGCGCGGCGGTCCACTCACCGGCCGTCAGCTGACGCAATTGACGCATCACCGAGCGATAGTCGACTGCTTGCGAGAGGTGTTGCAAAACGACCAGCAGCAGCGCGCCAATCACGAGCGCGAGCACAGGCGAGAGAAATCCCCTGCTGCCGAGCGTTTTCGATGCACGGTCGAACATCGCGCCCAGCCGGTCGAATTTATAGTTATATCGATGGAACATGGTCAATGCAGGGCCTTGCGTGGAGCTGTCGCGACGGATTGTCCTTCGCGGCGTCGCCGGTTATTGGCGATTACAAATGGATAACGGCACAGGGGTAAAAAGGTTGACAGCGTCAGCCGTATCGAGGGGTTTAACCTGGCCCGCCCATTGAATTTGAATGCACTGCGCGACTTGGCGCAGCCATCCGCGTGCATAAAACGGTCGATATTGCCGATTGGGCCGCGATGAGGCGCGCCGGCTTGTCGACAGGGGGCTGAAGTTTAAACGCTATTTGCGCGCGGCGAATGAAGATTCGACGTGGCGTCGATTGCGCGCGGCATGGCCTATCGCTCGAAGCGTTGAAACGCGGCATCAAGATTTTCTCTTCGCGTGCCGTAATCGAGAGCAATAGCTCAGTGAAACGCGGCGCACTTGCCGGGTGAAATCAGGTACTCGAAGGAGAATGAAGATGGCGGAACAGGATTGGATGATGGCGGGCGTGTATCTGGTCGGGTTGGTGTCGATGGCGCTGTTGATGAGCGCACTGGCCACGCGAGCGACCATGGAGCGCAAGGCCGTAGTGAGGGTGTCGAGCCGCGCCCGCGACTAAACCGAGCCGTAAAGTACGGGCGGTTGCCGTACGAGGTCGGAAACACGAGCGGCGTCACGAATGACGCTCACACGGTGCGAACTGCACGCGTGCCGCCGCTGCAAAGAAGCTTGAATGATGAAACCAGATCGCACAGCGTTCGCTGCACGTGCCAGCGGGCCGCGGTGATATCGCGGCCTGGCGGGCATGAATGACGCAAAAACGACGCTAAACCGTGGCGCCGTGCGCATGACAGACGCGGCGCATGTCTGCGCCCTGCTGTATCGGTCTGCGCGTGTGGCGCGCGGCTTTTGTCTTACTCCGGACGGCGATGCGCTTCCGCGATCACAGCGCAGTTTTGCAGGTGCAGATTCAGTGCATGCAATGCCAAGGCGCGCAGCTTGCCAAAGAAGGTGTTGTTGGCGGCGACGGTAGCGCGGACAGCGGAAGCGTTGGAAGCGGTGTTCATGGCGGGACTCCTGTATAGGGTTTATACCTAGGCAATAACCCGATTATAGCCATCTCCTGCCGCACTGCAACAAATATCAATAAAACCGCAGACTGTTGCGCGACGGTCACAATTACAACGACACGATCTTAAAAAGGGCGGCATCGGCTTGTGCACTGTTAACAATCCGCACCGTACAGGTGCAATAATGGCCCCTTTGCCCGCGGCCGTTCGCCGCAGCCCGCCGTCATGACCGCCGTCCAGAAAGCTCTGATTGCGCCCCTTATCGTCGCGTGCGCGATGTTCATGGAAAGCGTCGATGCGAACGTGATCGTCACCGCGCTACCGGCCATGGCACGCGACTTCGGGCGCGATCCGGTCACGCTGAAAATCGCGGTAACGAGCTATGTGCTGGGCTTGGGCGTCTTCATTCCCGTGTGCGGGTGGCTCGCCGACCGGTTCGGCGCGCGCACGATCTTCCGCACGGCAATCGGCATCTTCGTGACGGGCTCGCTGCTGTGCGCCGCGTCGAATTCTCTGGCCACCTTCACGCTTGCGCGCTTCGTGCAGGGCGTGGGCGGCGCGATGATGGTGCCGGTCGGGCGGATCATCATCTTTCGCGTGGTGCACAAGTCCGACTTCATCCGCGCGATGAACTATCTGAGCGTCCCGGCGATGCTCGGCCCCGCCGCGGGACCGCTGCTCGGCGGCTTCATCACCACCTATCTGCACTGGCGCCTGATTTTCTTCATCAACGTGCCGATCGGCATTCTCGGCATCTATCTGACCAACAAGCACATCGCCAATACGCGCGAACCGGACCCCGGCCCGCTCGACTGGGTCGGCTTTTTTCTGTCGGCGGCGGGTGCGGTGCTGCTTCTGCTCGGGCTGTCGCTGGTCGGCGGCGAACTGATCTCGAATCGCGACGCGTTCGGCATGTGCGCGTGCGGCGCGGTTCTGCTCGCGGCCTATGTCGCCTACGCGCAGCGCGTCCCGCTACCGCTGCTCGACCTGCGCTTTTTCAAGGTGCCGACGTTCCAGGCGAGCGTGCTCGGGGGTTCGTTGTTTCGGATCGGCCTCGGCGCATTGCCGTTCCTCTTGCCGCTGATGCTGCAGGAAGGCCACGGCATGAGCGCGTTCGAATCCGGCCTGATCACGTGCGCGTCCGCGTTCGGCGGCATGTTCATGCGCACGGTCGCCTCGAGCGTGCTGCACCGCTTCGGGTTCCGTTCGGTGCTGGTAGTCAACGCCGCGTTGTCGGGGCTCTCGATTGCGGCCTGCGGACTATTTTTCCCCGGCACGCCGACCTGGATCATCTGGGTGGTCGTGTTGCTCGGCGGCTTCTTCCCCGCGCTGCAATTCACCAGTCTGAACTCGCTCACTTACGCGGAAATCGCCACTCGCGACGTAGGCCGCGCCACGAGTCTCGGCAGCGTCGTGCAGCAGATGTCGCTCGGCCTCGGCGTGACGATCGGCGGTATCGTGCTGCAGATCTCGCGCGTGCTGCATGGTCATCCGGGCATCACATGGTCGGATTTCTGGCCGGCGTTTCTGGTGGTCGGCCTGTGCTCGTTCGCATCGATTCCGGTCACGCTGCGCATGCCGCACCGCGCGGGCGAGGAAATCTCGCGCGGCGGCCGGGGCTGAGCGGTCGCCTCAAGCCTTCTTGCGGATCACGCTCACTTCGCCGTTGCGTTCGAGAATTGCCGCGGCCACGTCGTCCATCGAACGTGAGCCGGTTTTCTGCCGCACGCTTTCGTGCACGTCGGTTCGGGTGATGAGCGCCGCATCCAACTCGCGCGTATTGAATGCGCCGTTGCTGAACACCTCGCGTTCGACGCCCCCCACCAGCCGCTCCAGCCCGGGCGAGCGCATGCACGCCCACGCCAGCAGCCGATGACACGCTACGATCATGAACGACGCGACCACGGTGGCAATAAACGGCGACGCGCCGGCAATGGCCCGGCTCAACGTCGCGCCTAGCAGTATCACCACCACCGAATCGAACGGCGAGCGTTGTCCGAACGAGCGCCGGCCCGAGATCCGGATCAGCACCAGCGCGATCAGAAATACGACGATCGCGCGCATGGCCATCTGCAGCGGATCGAGCGTTCTGCCTTGACCGAACAGCAGCAAGATCGCGTCCATCATGTCGCCCTCCTTTGACAGCGACAGCGCGCGGCGCCCCCTTACCCGGCGGCCGCCCACGCCGCCAGCGTATCGCCGAAGCCGCCGCGAGCGCGAGCCGCTGCGCGCGCGCTCGTAATCACGCGCGGCGCCGCGCTCCACGCAATGCGCGCGCCGATCGCGATCAACCGGTCGACCAGCGCGACATCCTCGCTGCACTTGAGCGGTGGAAAGCCGCCCGCGCGCCGATAGGCGTCGGCCGACACGCCGAGGTTCGCACCGTGAATGTGACGATGACCGTCGGCATCCACGTAAGTCTTGCGGAAGTATTCGCGCACGCTGTGCGGGTGCGCGGTCCAGTCGTCGACGGCAATCGAGCCGCACACCGCGTCCGCATCCAGTGAAAGCTGCGCGACCAGCCAGCCTGACGAGACGCGGCTGTCGGCGTCGGTGAACGCGAGCCAGCGGGCGCCGTCCGCCAGCAGGAAGTCCGCGCCGGTTGCGCGCGCAATGCCGACATTGCGCGCTTTCAGCGCCAGCGTCTCGACGCCGTAGGCACGCGCGATCGCGCCGGTGAAGTCGTCGCAAGCGTCGAGCACGACCACGATGCGCACTGGTTCGCCCGCCAGGTCCTCATGGCGGGAGGCAGCGATCAAGGCCGCGAGGCAAGGCGCCAGCAACGCCTCTTCGTTATGCGCCGGAACGATCACCCCGATCATAGGAGCCCCTCGCGCTGCGCGACCGACCGTGCGTCGCGCGACCAGACGTCGATCAGCAGATCGGCTTCATCGTGATGCGCGAGACGCGCGAGGCCGCAGCGCGTATCGAACAGCGCATGCGCGGCATCGGCGGATTCGAGCGCTTCGGCGAAGGGACGGCGCCAATGACATGCGAGCAGCGTGCCGTCTGTAGTGAGCGAGGCGGCGATTCGTGAAGCCAGCGTTTCGAGCTCCGCCGAATCGAGGTAATACGCGAATTCGCTGATCACGATCAGATCGAACGGTCCGGCTTCGGTCGGCCACTCGCGCGGCACCGTGCGCTGTTCGACACGGACGTGCGCTGCGCCCGCGACCCGCTCGCGCGCAAGCTGCACCGCGCGTTCGTGCAGATCGGCGGCAAGCAGCGTATCGCAGCGCTTCGCCAACTCAACGGTCAGTTCGCCGTTCGCGCAACCGGGCTCGAACGCGTTCCGGTAACGCGGACGCGGCAGCAACGCGAGCGTGAGCGAGCGCTTGCGGCTCTCGTACCAGCCTTCGCGCAACTTCCACGGATCGTCGCTCTGTTGATAGAGTTCATCGAAGTATGTGACCGGAGAGCTCATGTCAGCGGCCCTCCGTGCATGGCGTCAAAGCGTCCACGGGGCACCTCCGGCATCGTGATCGTCACGACCGTCGCCCTGTCCCGCCGCTGCAACCAGTTCACCGAGCGCGGCCAGATCGCGCTCCGCGTGGCTCTGCCGCAGGAACACCGGCAGATCCGCCAGCGCACGCGCGAAGCGCGCGTTGCGGCACAACGGGCCGGCACCGAGGGTACGCGTCGCGTGATTCATCACGGCGGTCGCGGCGTCTTCGACCACGAGGCGCGCGCGCATCGTCTCGCGTTGCGAGTCAGTCGACGGATTGGCGTCGATGCGCGCGGCGGTCTCGCGCAATACCGCGGCCGCCGCGGCCAATGCCACCTCGACCGCGCCGAGATGGGCAAGCCGATGTGGATCCGCGCGCTGCGTGGACGCGTCGCGCAGCATCCGGCCGATCTGCGCGGCGGCCCCATACCAGCACGCGGCGATACCGGCGCCGCCGTGCCAGAAGCCTGGACGCCGCACATAGGAATGCGCGCCGCCCACCAGCGTCGCCGAAGCCTGGTCGAAGGTCACGTCAGCGCTTGCCGTGGCCTGCATGCCGACCGCTTGCCACTTCGACGTGTCGATCGAGATGGATGGCTGATCCATCGCGACAGCCGCCAGCACCGGCTCATCGTCCAGCCATGCGCTAATCACCGCATGCGTGACGACACCCGCGCCCGAGCACCATGCTTTTGTGCCTACAAGATGAAGGCCTTCGCCATCGCTTCGGATTCCTACTTTGGTCGCTTGCACACGCGCATCGGGCGGCTCGGCGGCCCAGACACCCCACCGGCTTCCCAGAGGCGGCGTGGGCCCATGCAATTCGGCGAGGATCGCAAGTGCATCCGTGTGGCCTTCGAACAGCTTGACGAGTCCGAGATCGCACGCGGCGACTGCTGCGAGGGCGCGCCAGCGCGCGAGCGTCTCGCCGTGACCCGGCAAGGGCACAAAAGGCGCGCGGTCATACCCGTGTTCGACCAATGCGCGCAACACGTCGCCGAGCGCGGCGGGGTCATTGGGATCGAAGCGCGTGTCACGCAGAAAATTTTCAAGCGACCCGGCAGGTTGCGCACCCTTCCGAGCCCTGCTCGCCGCTGTATGGGAATCGCGAGACGCGGTCATGCCGGAACTTTGCGGCGGCCGCGCGTTGACGCCGGCCGCACGATCACGCGTATCGAGCATCGTGCCTCCCTGAAGCTGTTCGATCGAGTGCCGGCGGACTCTCAAGGGCCGCCGCGCACAAAAGACGCTCAGCAAGCGGCGTGCCGCAGGCGCTGAAATGCCTGGACACGTGACACCTTTCTTCGGGAATCAGGAATGCTGATGCAAGCCAGCCATCACACCGCTCTCGTATGAAGGAAGCGCGCGTTGCTCCAACGGCTAGCCGGGGTCGCGCCCGCTGCGCCGCGCTTCCACCTCGGCCAGCAAGGCATCGAACAGCTCGAGTTCCACCGGCTTCACGAGATGCGCATGAAACCCGGCGTCACGGGTGCGCTCGCGATCGCTCGAGTGGCCGAAGCCGGTCATGGCGGCGTACAGGGTGTGGGCGAGTTCGGGCATCGCGCGCAGCGCCGCGATGGTCGCGTAGCCGTCCATCTTCGGCATGGCAAGGTCGATCACAGCGAGGTGGGGCGCAAAGCGCGGCGCGACCTGGACCGCCTGCTCGCCCTCGTAGGCGATGCGCACCTCGTGGCCTTTGAGTTCGAGCAGCATCGCCAGACTGTCGGCCGAATCGCAATTGTCATCGACCAGCAGAATGCGCAGTGGCGCGACTTGGGTGTTCGCCGCGTTCGCCTCATCGCCCGTCGCTTCGGACGGCGCGGCGGCCAGCGGCAGACTCAGCGTAAAGGTACTGCCGCAACCCACCCCTTCGCTGCTCGCGATAATGCTGCCGCCGTGCATCTCGACGAGCGACTTGCACAGCGTGAGGCCGATGCCGAGACCACCCTCGCCGGCATTCTGCCCTTCCTTCTCCTGAGCGAACAGCTCGAAGATCTTGTCGAGCGAGCGCACAGGAATGCCGCAACCGGCATCGCGCACTTCGAGCACGGCCATGTGGTAATCGATACGCGCCACGACGTCGATGGTGCTGCTCACCGGCGAGAACTTTGCCGCGTTGTGCAAAAGGTTTTGCAACACCTGCACGAGACGCGTCATGTCGCCGCGCACGATCACCGGCTCGTCCGGCATATGCTGCACGACCCGCTGCTCGTGCGCATCGGTGAACGGCCGGGCTGCCTCGATCGCGCGCGCCATCACCTCGGCCAGATCCACACGGCCGAGGCGCAACTCGACCTTGTTCGACATGATCCGGCCGACGTCGAGCAGATCGTCGACCAACCGCGTGAGGTGCGTGACCTGGCGATCGATCAGGTCGCGCGAACGCGCCAGCGTGGGACTGACACCGGTTTCGAGTTGCATCACGCCAATCGCATTGCGGACCGGCGCAAGCGGATTGCGCAATTCATGAGCGAGGGTCGCGAGAAACTGCCGCATGCGTTCGCCGGAACGCTCCAGTTCCTCGCGCTGACGCCGCTCGGTCAGATCGCGCGTAACCTTGGCGAAGCCGCGCAGCCGGTTCGACTCGTCATGCATCGCGGTGATCACGACGTTGGCCCAGAAGGTCGTGCCGTCCTTGCGCACGCGCCAGCCTTCGTCCTCGACGTGTCCGATCTGCCGGGCGATTGCCAGTTCGCGCGCGGGCTTGCCTGCCGCCGCTTCCTCAGGCGCGTAGAAAACCGAGAAATGCTGGCCGACGATTTCCTCGCGCGAATAGCCTTTGATGCGCGCAGCGCCGGCATTCCAGCTCACCACGTGGCCTTGCGGATCGAGCATGAAGATCGCATAGTCCTTGACGCAGTCGACCAGCAAGCGGAACCGCTCCTCGCTTTGCCGCAGCGCTTCCAGATACTCGCGTTGCGCGGTCAGATCGCGCGTGATCTTGGCGAAGCCGGTGAGAATGCCCGCGTCGTTGCGGATCGACGTAATCACGACGTTCGACCAGAAGGTCGTGCCGTCCTTGCGGACCCGCCAGCCTTCGTCCTCGAAGCGGCCGGTCAGCGACGCCTGTTGCAGTTCGTAGGCGGGCCAGCCGCGCGCCACCGCTTCATCGGGATAGAAACACGAAAAGTGCCGGCCGATGATCTCGTCCGTGTAGCCCGTCAGCTTCTGTGCCCCGGCATTCCAGCTAACGATCCGCCCGGTCGCGTCGAGCAGGAAGATCGCATAGTCTTCGATCGCCTGCACCAGCGTCCAGTAGTCGACGTCGGCAATCGCACTCGGGCGGGCCGCGGTCGGGGCCTTGGCAGGCTTGCCGTTTTCGCCGGCGGAGGGAACATCAAGCTGTTTCATGGTGGTCCGGAATAAAGGCTACGTCCAAAAGCATACACCGCCAGTCACCGTCCGCTTCGCTTATGGTTTTACCTGAGGCCCACGCGAAAAGTCCGGCGCCGTCTTCCGCGCCGACAAAAGCGCGAGGGCAATCGCCGGGCCCCGCAATTGCTACTCGCTGATCGCACACTCATCAGAACCAGGAGCCGCAATTGAAACAAGCATTCACCACCCTCGCTCTCGCCGCAGCGCTGGCACTCACCCACAGTGCCGCGCAAGCCGAAGGCTGTACGAAAGGCGCGGTCGTGGGCGGCGTCGCCGGCCACGTTGCGGGTGACCACGGCGTAGCGGGCGCGGCCGCCGGCTGCGCGGTCGGCCATCACGAGGCCAAGAAGAAGGACAAGGAAGCCAGCGCGGCCGCCGCCGCGAGTCAACCCGCCGGGAAATAAGCGGCATGTAGAAAAGAGCCGGTAGCGACCTGTGAAGCACTACCGGCTCAATCAATCAGGAACTCGTTATCTCCGCAACATAGTCATCCGGCAGCGCTGACCTTTTCCGCCAGCTTCGCGTCGTAACTGGAGTGTACGTGCACGCGCTTTTTGTCCGGATAGGCATACGAATATGCACGGCGCAGCGCCAGCGAGGCCTCATGAAAACCCGACAGAATCAGCTTCTGCTTGTTCGGATAGTTGGCGATGTCGCCAACCGCGAAGATGCCGGGCCGCGAGCTCTCGTAGTTCGACGTATCGACATCGACGCGCCCGCCATGAATCGACAATCCCCATTGCGCGATCGGCCCGAGGTCGGCAACGAGTCCGTACAGCGCGACGAGATGCTCGGCCGCGAGTTGTGTCTCGCCCTCGATATGCCGCAACGTGATCGACTTCAATGCATCGCCTTCGACATTGAGCCCCGCAATCGCGCCGACGATAAAGTCCATCTCGCCCGCTTCGACCGCGCGCCGCATCAACTCGACACTCGAATCGGCCGCGCTGAAACCACTGCGCCGATGCACCAGCGTCACCCGGCGCGCGACCTTGCGCAGCGCCAGTGCCCAGTCGAGTGCGGAATCGCCGCCGCCCGCCACGACCACGGTCTTGTCGGCGAAGTCGGCAAGACGCTGCACGCTGTAGTGCACATGGCGCGACTCTAGCGGCACGGCCTCGGCTAGCGCCAGCTTTTGCGGCACGAACGCGCCGTTGCCGGCGGCCAGCAGGATCGCCGCGACATCGAACACGAGGCCGCGATCGGTACGTACGGTCCAGCGCCCGTCGCCGCCCTGCTCGACCGACTCGACCCGTTGTTCGAGATGAATGGACGGATCGAACGGCTTGCATTGGGCCAGCAGGCGCTCCACCAGTTCACGCGCGGTGCACGACGGAATGGCGGGAATATCGTAGATCGGCTTGTCCGGATAGAGCTCGATGCATTGGCCGCCGACCTTGTCGAGCCCGTCGACGATCTGGCAGGACAGGCCGATCACGCCCGCCTCGAAAGCGGCGAAAAGCCCCACGGGGCCGGCGCCGACGATCAGGACGTCGGTGCGGATGGGCGGCGGTTGTTGGTCTGTGGCGGAAGTCATGCGCGATCTCTTCGGATGGGTGGATGGAGGGATAACCCACCATACCGAATCGCCCGATGCGCGGCAACGATGCCATTACCATCGGTAAGGACGCTCGGCGGGCCGCATGCGTTCGCCGTTACCGAGTCGAAGTGGTTACCTGAAAATAGCCAAAATCGGTCATTTTCCAAAGCCAGTCATGCGTCTAATCTTCACTCATCGCATCACGGAATGCGTTCAGCCCAACTCAGGAGTGAATCATGCAACAACGTCTCGACTTCTACAAAGCCAACCCTGCCGCGATCAAGGCCATGATCGGCGTTGAAGAACGCATCGGCAAATCGGCCCTCGAAAAATCGCTGACCGAACTGGTTCGTCTGCGCGCCTCGCAGATCAACGGCTGCGCGTACTGCGTCGACATGCACACCACCGACGCCCGCAAGGGTGGCGAAACCGACCGCCGTCTGGCGACCGTCGTGGTCTGGCGCGAAACGCCGTTCTTCACGGACCGCGAACGCGCCGCGCTCGAATGGACCGAAGCGCTGACGCTGGTGTCGCAAGACCATGTGCCCGACGCGATCTGGGAAGCGGTGCGCCCGCACTTCGGCGATGAGGAACTGGTCGATCTGACGCTGCTGATCTCCGCGATCAATGCATGGAACCGCTTCGCGATTTCGTTCCGCAAGCTGCCTGCCTGAGTGTCACGCGCTCGAAGGCGGTTCAGTTCACTTTAGAAAACCGCCTCGCGCTGCGCCGCATCGCTCGCGACTTTGAAGGCCGCGGTCAAGTCACTCAATTGCCGCGCCTGATCCGCGAGCGAGTTCGCGGTCGCCGCGCTTTCCTCGACCAGCGCCGCATTGTGTTGCGTGACCTCGTCCATCTGCGTGACGGCGAGGCTCACCTGTTTGATGCCCTCGCTCTGCTCTTTCGACGCCGCCGCGATCTCGCCCACGATACGCGCCACGCGCCCGATCGCGGCTTCGATTTCCTGCATCGTATCGCCCGCTTCGTTGACGAGCCCCGCGCCGCTCTCGACGCGCGAGGTCGACTCCGCGATCAGCGCGCCGATCTCCTTCGCGGCCGCCGCCGAACGCTGGGCGAGACTGCGCACCTCGCCCGCCACCACCGCGAAACCGCGCCCTTCCTCGCCGGCGCGCGCCGCTTCGACGGCCGCGTTCAGCGCGAGGATATTGGTCTGAAACGCAATGCCTTCGATCGCGGTAATGATGCCGGTCATTTTCGACGAACCCGCGTGAATCACGCGCATCGTCTCGACCATGCTGCCGACCGACGTGCGCCCGCGCGCGGCCATCTCCGAGGCACGCAACGCCAGTTCGCTCGCGTGATGCGCGTTCTCCGCGTTCAACTGCACGGTGGACGTGAGCTGCTCCATCGCCGCCGCGGTTTCTTCGAGCGATGCCGCCTGTTCCTCGGTGCGTTGCGACAGATCGAGATTGCCGGCGGCGATCTGCTGCGTCGACGACGCGATCGAATGCGAACCGGCCCGCACGGTGGTGACGGTGGCGCCGAGTTTGTCCTGCATCGAGGCGACGCCGCGCAAGAGCGTCGCCATTTCGTCGTTCGAACGAATCGGCACGTGGGTCGTCAATTCGCCGGCGGCGATCGCGTCGAATTGGCGCAACGCGTCGTTCAGCGGCGCCATGATCGCGCGGCGCAACGTGCGCCAACTAATGAACGCGACCGTCAGCCCCAGCAGAATGCTGCCGATGCACGCGTATAGCAGCGTATGAAAAAGCGTGGCCGAGCGTTCGCTCGCGTCGCTCGCCTGCTGGTTCAGATAGTCCTCCAGCGCGCCTTGGCTCGTGTTCATGGCCGTGTACAGACCGATCAGACGGTTCGCACGGCTTTCGTCCATCCAGCTCGCGTCGCCCGTGCGGATCGCCTCGATCAGTTTGTCGATGGCGTCGCGGCGCACGGCGGTGCGCTTCGAGTCGAGGTCGTCGGTGAGGCGCTGCAGTTCGGGCGTCTTCGGCAGATCGCGAAAGCTGGTCCACCACTTGTCCGAATCGCCGAGCAGCATGCGCGCACGCTCGAGCTGCGGATTCAGTTGCGGCGAGTGCGGATTGCTCATCGCCCAATCGAGTCCGAAGCGCGCCCGCGACATGGCGGTGCCCGATTTGCCGAGCGCGACGACCGAGGCGAAATGGATCGTGTAGGCGTCGCGCTGTGCCTCGTTGCTTTCGTTCATGCCGAGAATGCCGAGCACGCCGGTGGCGATCAGCAGCACGCCGAGAAACGCGATGGTGATCGCGATCCGTAGATTGATGGTGAGGTTCTTGGTCATCGTGGTTTTTATCGCTCTGGCTGGTTTGGCGCTCTGGCTTATGACGTGCGGCCCCCGCGCACGTGAACGATTAAACGTTCCTTATATGGAACAATGAACCGTATATGGAAAGTATAACGATTCACTCCCTGGCGAAAGAATAAAATTTGGCGGGCGCGGTAAACGCGCAACAGGCCGGGGGCGCGCCTTTTCCGCCAATGGGCGGCGGCGCCCGGCTTGAATAGATTCGATTGACGAACTGCCAAACAACGGCACGTCGCAGTGGATTATTCTGGGATCCTATCTATATGGCACACATCGGATGGATCCTCTATGCCGATGCGCAAGCCGTCGTAGTCAAGTCAACTCGCGGCGCAGATCCCGGCGCCGCACGCCCTGGCCACTATTCCCCGATCCACGACCCGCGCAGATCGCTGTCGTGCAGCAATTGCAGCAGCGTGCCCGCCGGCCGGCTAAGCCGCTTCGCCGCCAGCGCAATGAATTCCACCGACGGCAGCACCGGCAGACTCGCCATGTTCAGCGGCGCCGCAAGGCCGCGCGCCGCCAGATACTGCGGCCGAACCGTAATGCCGAGCCCGCCGCGCGCGGCCGCGATGCAACCGGCGTGGCTGCTGCTCGTGCACACCAACTGCCAGCTGAAGCCCGCCTCGGCGAGCGCGTCGAGCACGACGGCCCGCGTCACGCTCGGCTCGGCGACCAGAATCAGCGGCAACGGCTGGCTCAGATCGACCAGCGTGCCGGCACGCGCCAGCCACTCCAGCCGTCCGGTGAAAAGCGGCACGCCGCGCCGGTCGCCAAGCCGCCGCTTGCCGACCAGCAGATCGATCGCGCCGGCGTCGAGCAACTCATACAGCTTGCCGGTCATGCCGATGGTGATTTCGAGCTCGACATCCGGATGCGCGTCGCGAAACGCCGCCAGCACGGTGGGTAATGGGCCGAGCGCGACATCGTCCGAGGAACCGAGCCGCACGCGGCCTTTCAGACGCGGCGCGCGAAACTGCGATTCGGCCCGCGCGAGCGCCTGCAAAATCACGCTGGCGTGCGCGAGCATGGCTTCGCCGTCCGGCGTCATGGCAAGTGAATGGGTGTCGCGCACGAAGAGGCGCCGGCCCACGCTCTCCTCGAGCCGACGGATGTGTTCGCTGACGCTCGATTGCGTCAGGTCGAGCCGCCGCCCCGCCTCGGTGAAGCTGTGGCAGGCCGCGACGGTCGAAAAAGTCTTGAGCCAGATGGGATTGAGCATGGGGCATTGTCGCGCTGCTTATCGGCAAAGTCGATAACAGTCAGCGTCCCTAGTGGGGTTCCCGATTGACGAGGATGTCAATATGATGACGGAATTGCCCCCACTGAATGCTTAGAGCCGGAGCGGCCGCCCGCCAGTGCCGCCGCTCCGCCGCTCCGTTAAAGATGACCAAGGATTCTTCCCAGACCGCTCTGCTCTGGATCGTCGCTGCCGGCTTTTTCATGCAGTCGCTCGACACGACGATCGTCAACACCGCGCTACCGTCGATTGCGAACAGCCTGCACGTCGCGCCGCTCGCCATGCAGCCGATCGTGGTCGCCTACACGCTGACCATGGCGATGCTCACGCCCGCCTCCGGCTGGCTCGCCGACCGCTTCGGCACGCGGCGCGTCTACTTCGCCGCCATTCTCGTGTTCGTGCTCGGCTCGATCTGCTGCGCGAGCGCCCATACGCTCGGCCAACTGGTGATGGCGCGCGTGCTGCAAGGTCTGGGCGGCTCGATGCTGCTGCCGATCGGACGGCTCGCCGTCCTGCGCAGCGTCACGGGAGAACAGTACGTGGCGGCGCTCGCGTTCATTTCGGTTGCCGGACAGTTGGGGCCGATCGCCGGGCCGACGCTCGGCGGCTGGTTCGTTCAGGCGATCACGTGGCACTGGATTTTCCTGATCAACGTGCCGATCGGCGCCGTGGGACTGTACGCGGTGCAGCGCTTCTTGCCATCGCATGGCGAAGCAAAGGCGCCGCCGTTCGACTTCGTCGGTTGCGGGCTGCTCTCGCTGTGCATGATCGCGTTCTCGCTCGCCGTCGACGCGCCGGTGCCCACGCATCGCGTGGCATGGTCAGTGGCGCTGTTCGCGCTCGCCGCCGTGAGCGCGCTCGCCTACATTCCGCATGCAAGACGCCGCGTCAATCCGCTTTTCAAGCTGTCGCTCTTTCGCGAGCCGAACTTCAGCGTCGGCCTGATCGGCAACCTGGTGTGCCGCATCGGTTCGAGCGCCGTGCCGTTTCTCGTGCCCTTGCTGCTGCAATTGCAACTGGGCTACTCGCCACTGCATTCGGGCCTGATGATGCTGCCCGCGGCATTGGCCGGCACTGTCGCCAAACGCTGGATCGCGCCGCTCGTGCGCCGCTATGGCTATGACACGTTTCTGCTCGTCAACACGATCATCGTCGGTTCGTCGATCGTTGCGTTCGCACTGATTACGCGCGGCACACCGCTCGTGGTCGAGATCGCGATTCTGGCCGTGTTCGGCGCGGCCAACTCCATGCAGTTCGCGGCGATGAACAGCGTCACGCTCAAAGGCCTCTCGCATGAAGATGCCGGCAGCGGCAACAGCCTCTTTTCGATGGTGCAGATGCTCGCCATCGGGCTGGGTGTATCGATCGGCGGCGGGTTGGTGAATCTCTTCTCGGCGCAAGTGGGATCGGCCGCGCTCGGCTTTCGCCTCGCCTTCGTGTGCGTCGGCGTGATCACGCTGGTGTCGGCGTGGGTGTTTCGCCACCTCGACGAAGCGCCTGCCTCGCGCGCGGTGCACGGGCAAGCGACACAGACCGCCGGCCGCTAATCCCGGCTTTGCCTTGCTTCAGTCGGGCAAGCGAATGCCGGAAAATCCCGCGCACGCCTCGATCAAACGCTCCTGAACGGCAACGTCGCGCACCGCCGGGTGCGTCTCGCACGGCTTCATGTGATAGAAGTACGCACCGCTGACGGTGGCCGCCGGTTCGTCGCTGGCGGCAAGCCATACCTGGGTTTTCGGAGCGGCCCGCAGATCGTCCGGTGCGCCCGGACCACCCATTTTCGTCGCCACCCAGCCCGGCTCCAGCGCGTTCGATAACACCTGAGGCCAACGTCGCGCGATCGCGAACGCCAGCAATGCATCGTGCAGTTTCGAGTCCGAGTACGCCGCCGTGCCCCGCCAGGGGCGCTGCTCCCAGGCCAGATCGGCGAGGCTCGCGTCACCGCTGCGATGCAGGCCCGAACTCAGATAGACGAGCCGCTTCGGCTTCTCGATCAAGGCGGTCAAAACGTACGGCGCGAGCGTATTGACCGCGAACACGTGCGGCAAGCCGTCGACCGTGGCAATTCTGCGCGGCTCCTGATAGCCGACCGCCGCGTTGTGGATCACCGCGTCGAAGCGGCCTAGCCGGTTGACCTGCTCCGCGAGCGCGGCCGTAGCCGCGATGCTCGACAGGTCGCCGGCCAGCGCGGCTTCCGCTTGCGGCACGGCGTGCAACGCTTCGTCGGCACGCGCGGCGCTGCGCGCATGCAGCACCACCTGATGGCCGGCATCGACGAGCAGACGCGCGGCCATCTGACCGAGACCATCGGCGGAACCGGTAATAAAAATACGCGACATGGGGCGTTCTCCGTTATTCAGTTCAAATATGCCCGATGCATGACGAGAATCGCATGTCTTGGTGCTTCGAGCGAACGTCAGCAGATTAACGTCCGCCGCGTGATTGACGCGATAGCCTGGCTGTCATTGCACTCATGACATGACATCATTCGCCGCCTTGCCTGGCGGCGTTTTCCCGGCGGCGGCACGTGATTTCAAACGGACTTTCGCGTTAGCATGTCACGCATTAATGAATAACAAAGGACTATCACATGCCATTTGACGAGCGCGTGCTGAACGGCATGGGCGTCTTGACGGCGATTGTCGATTGCGGCAGTTTTGCGGCGGCAGGCGTTGCGCTCGAC
Organism: Paraburkholderia sp. RL17-347-BIC-D; assembly: GCF_046027915.1. Lineage (NCBI taxonomy): Bacteria > Pseudomonadati > Pseudomonadota > Betaproteobacteria > Burkholderiales > Burkholderiaceae > Paraburkholderia > Paraburkholderia sp. RL17-347-BIC-D. The sequence continues at coordinate 248,951 of NZ_JARESS010000001.1, read as the reverse complement.
ATGTCGCAATCCGGGGTGAGCCGTTCGGTCGCGCGGCTCGAAGCGCGTCTCGGCATCCGGCTCTTTGACCGCACCACGCGCTCGGTTACGCTGACCGACGAAGGCCGGCGCTTCTATGAACAGATCGTGCCGCTGCTGGGTGGACTCGAAGAAGCCGCGGCTTGCGCCGCAGAGGGCGCGAGCGCCGTACGCGGACGTTTGCGCGTGAACATGGATCCGTTCTTTTCGCGCCTCGTGCTGGGGCCGCGGCTGGGCGGCTTTATCGACAAGCATCCCGATCTGCAGCTCGAACTGATCACCCGCGACCAGATGGGCGATCTTGTCGCCGACGGTTTCGATCTCGCGATCCGTTTCGGCGATCCGCCGGTGTCGACGCTGATCGCTCGCAAGCTGCTGGACACGCGGATTCTCACCGTGGCCGCGCCGCCGTATCTGAAGAAGCATGGACACCCGGTGAATCCGGCCGAGCTCGAAAACGGCAAGCACGTCTGCATCAAGTTTCGCGATCCGCTCACGGGCTACCCGTTCAGTTGGGAATTTCATCGCGGCCGCAAGAAGATGGCGATCACGCCGCACGGCCGTTTAACCGTGAACGACGTGGGCACCTTGCATAGCGTCTGCACGGCGGGCCAGGGCGTCGCGCAGATTCTCTCGCTCGGCGCCGAGTCGTTGATGGCGAGCGGAAAACTCGTCGAGCTATTTCCCGATTGGGGCGACGAGGTTTATCCGCTGTATGCGCTCTATCCTTCGCGGCATCATCCGCCGGCGAAGGTGCGGGCGTTTTACGATTTCATCGTGTCGCTCACGGGCGCCGCGCCGCGCGAACCGGCGGCTTGAGTCCGCGGTCCGCGGTCCGCGACGTCAGCGCGCCGGCGAAAGGCGCTGCGCTGTGTCAGGAAATCGTGTAACGGTTTTGCGGGCCGCCGAGGTACAGGCCGCGCGCGAGCGTGAGGATCTGCTCGCGATGCCGGTCGAACGCGGCGAGCACCGCCGGTTCGTCGGAGCCCACGCTCGGGCTCAGATTCGAAATCACCGAACGGTTGACGGTAAAGGCGATTTCGCGCGCATTGTCGTAGCCCCAGAAATTGACGCAGTGGTGAGACGCGTCGTAGCTGCGGCTGGGATTCGGGAAGTTGAGGGACATTTCGTACTCCCGGGATATAGGGTTCTCCTTCCACGGTGCGCTGAATGGGGGAACGGGTCAAGGGGTTTTTGCAGGCGGGCGGAGCGGGCTCGCCGTTCCCGGGTCACGGCGGGGTTTTTGAGTCCGGATCAGTCAATGATGTGCGAGAGACCGGATCAATACGCGAATCAAGAGCCCAGGTCTGCCGCTTGCTGCAAAGCTCGTGTCATCCAACCAGGAGAGCACCATGAGCCAGACCAAAGAACCCGCCAAGGGCAAGCCGGACGACATCGAACATCCGCAGCCCGCCACGCATAGCGACAACGAAAAGAGCAAGCTGCCTGAACGCGACGATGAAGGACGCGATCAGTCACCCGCGGACCGTCCGGGCAAGAAACCCGGCGAGGGCGAGCCGTCGGTCGGTTGAAATATTAGAAGCCCATCCAGGAGCGGCTTTGCTGCATTTTCGCGGCGAAGCCGCATAAATTTTTCCCTTCCAACGACTTTCATAAGCCAAACATTTCTTCCTAATTTTTACCGATTATTTTTTCTGCATGATGGACTATTTTTCTGCTTGCAGCGACGTGTGCGCCAAGCGGACCAGCTGCCGCCCCTCAACAGATAACAAAGGCGACGCTCATGTCCATCTCCTCGACTCTCACCCACCGTCCCAAGGTCTCCATCTGTCTGCCGACCTGCGATCGTCCCGATCTGATCGCAACGTGCATCGATTCGTGCCTCGCGCAGAGCTACGACGATCTGGAGATCGTGATCGGCGACGACTCGAAGGACGCGCGCACCGAGCAGTTGATCGCGGCCCGTTATGCGCGGGAGCCGCGCGTGCGCTATGCGAAGAATCAGCCGCCGCTCGGCCAGGCGCGCAATGTCGCGAGGCTGTTCCAACGCGCGAGCGGCGACAAGATCCTGCTGATCCACGACGACGACCTGCTCACCACGGACGGCGTCGAAAAGCTCGTGTCGCTATGGACGCTTCACCCGCAACTCGATGCGGCATTCGGCGACCAGTACGAAGCCGATCACAGCGGCGCCATCGACTTCGAAGCGAGCGCGAACCTGAACTCCGCGTTTCGGCGTACGAAAGATGCCGAAGGCCTGCAATCTCTGCCGGGCAGAACCGGCCTGATCCAGATGTTTCCAAACAACGGCTGGATGGCCAACGCCGCACTCGTGAAACGGATCGGCTACAAGGAAGAATACGGCGTGTGCTGCGACTTCGTGTTCGGCACCGAACTCTGTCTCGCCGCGCGCGAGGTGTTCTATCTGCACGACTATGTCTCGGTGTATCGAAAGACGGCCAGCTCGATCTCGCATAGCACGCGCGGCACGGCGGTCGCCGCAACGGTCAGCGCGTATGCGTTCGTCAAGGCGTTGAGGCTGCCGGCGCAGCTCGAGCCGTCGCGCACGCTGGCGTTGCGCCGTCTCGCGCCGATCGTGGTGTCGGTTCATGCGAAGAATCGTCAGGCGCTCACCGGCTTCAAGGTCGCCCTCGCCCATCTGTACGCGTACAACTATGGCCTGAGGGCGCGGCTTTACTACCATCTTCTGTTGCTTGCGCGTGGTGCATTGAGCGCGCGTCAGCAGCCCGTCGCGGCGGCGGTTGCAGCGGTAGCGGCCGCGCCTGTCGTTGCCGCGGATCCGGCCGCCGTGGTGAAGGAACTCGTCTCGGAACTGGTAAGCGATCATTCGGAACAAGTCTGACGTGGCAACGCCGGCGCTGAACGCCGGCAAGCCTTCGCGCAATAAACGTGTTTTCTGCTAAGCATCCTCTGGTAAGCAAACGCGGATTTGTTGCTTGGTCCGGCGCGGTGCGCTGATTACGATAAGGACGTCCCTTCACCAGCCCTGAGGTGATACACCATGTCCGACAGTGCCTGTTTCAAGCCGCGTGTGATCGAACCGGTCGTCGTCAACCAGCCTGAAGGATTGGGTCTCGCGGTGGAGTTATGGCTCGCGCAACCCGTCGATGGAATCGCGGGGCGAGCGCTGCAGATTCATTTACGCAGCGACGCGAAAATGGCGCAAGCCGAGACGCTGCGCGATCTGCTGCACGCATTGGGCACGGAGATCGTCGTGGCGTGAGCATGCGCCCTGCCCTCGATGCACAGTCGGTCCGCATCGCCGGGGCCCATAAAAAACGGCGGCCGGGATTGCCCCGGACCGCCGTTTTCAAGCAGCGCCTAACTGCGCTTCTCGACGAGCCTCAAGACTCAAGGCTCGAGACGCAAATACCCTTCTTTCGACGGATCGCGCATCCGCAGCGCCACGAGGCCGGCAATCGCGCACAGCGCGGTGACGTACCAGTAGAACATCGACTCGTTGCCGACCGACTTCAGCCACAGCGCCACATACTCGGCCGAGCCGCCGAAGATCGCATTCGCCACCGCGTACGAGAGCCCCACGCCGAGCGCGCGCACTTCAGGCGGGAACATTTCCGCCTTGATCAGACCACTGATCGACGTGTAGAAACTGACGATCGCAAGCGCCACCACCACCAGACCGAAGGCCGCATACGGGCTCGTCACGTCCTTCAGCGCGTGCAGGAGCGGCACCGTGCCGATGGTCGCGAAGAAGCCGAAGAACAGCATGGAACGACGGCGGCCGATGCGGTCCGACAACGCGCCGAACGCCGGCTGTATCACCATGTAGACGAACAGCGCGGCGGTCATCACGTTGCTGGCCGTCTTCGCATGCATGCCGGCCGTGTTGACCAGGTACTTCTGCATGTAGGTGGTGAACGTGTAGAAAATCAGCGAGCCGCCGGCCGTGAAACCGAGCACCGTCATGAACGCGCCTTTGTGCAGCCACAGCCCGCGCAGCGTGCCGGCTTCCTTGCGTTGACGCGTTTCGGCGGTGGTGGTTTCGTCGAGCGATTTACGCAGATACAGCGCGACCAATGCCGCGACCGCACCGATGGCGAACGGCACGCGCCAGCCCCATGCCTTCAGCTCTTCGGTGGAAAGCGTTTGTTGCAGCACCACCAGCACCAGCAACGCGCACAACTGGCCGCCGATCAGCGTGACGTACTGGAACGACGCGAAGAAACCGCGCCGGCCCTTGAGCGCGACCTCACTCATATAGGTCGCGCTGGTGCCGTACTCGCCGCCCACCGATAAGCCCTGGAACAACCGCGCGACCAGCAGCAGCGCCGGCGCCAGCGCGCCGATCTGTGCGTACGTGGGCAGCAAGGCGATCACGAGGGAACCGCCGCACATCATGAACACCGACACCATCATGGCCGTGCGGCGGCCGTGCTTGTCGGCGAGGCGGCCGAAGAACCAGCCGCCGATCGGGCGCATCAGGAAGCCGGCGGCGAACACGCCCGCCGTATTGAGCAGCTGCGTGGTGGTATTGCCGCTGGGGAAGAACGCCGGCGCGAAGTACAGCGCGCAGAACGAATACACGTAAAAGTCGAACCACTCGACGAGATTGCCCGATGAAGCGCCAACGATCGCGAAGATGCGGCGCCGTGTGTCGTGAGCCGAGGCCACAGTTTGGTCGGTTAGGTCGGTCATGCTGTTCTCTTTCCTTGTCTTTGAACGGAGGTAGCGGTCGTGGCGCCGCCTTCATCACCCGCGAACCGACATGCCGCAGAGGCAGTCGGCGCGTGCGTGCGCGAATTTTACAGAATCGCAAGGAGAAGATGGGGGTTTGTTAGGGGGCGCCAGACGGGGGGCATGTCGATGTTGCGGCGCGGCAGCGCTGATGTCTTGTCCTGATTGCGACTGCGCGGCCAAGAAAAAAGCCAGCTCGAAAGCTGGCTTTTTTGTCATTGTATCGATCGCGTTGCGTCGCAACCCGCCGATCACACTCTCACCGCGGGCGGTACATAGCGGCACTCATAACGCTTGCGGACCGTGCCATTCTCATCGACGCTTTCCAGATACACGTCGAACTGCCATAGCCGCGCCATGTGCTTGAGCACTTCTTCGCTATCGCCCGACAGATGCCGGTTGTCGCTCATGAAGTGCCGCAGCGTCAAACTCCGGTCGCCGCGCGTGTTCACCGCCCACACCTGAATATTCGGCTCGCGGTGATGCATGTCGTACTGGCGCGACAACGCCTGACGCACGTACTGATAGCCGCTGTCGTCATGAATCGCCGAGACTTCGAGCGCGTCGCGCATGTCGTCGTCGAGCACGGAGAAGAGGCGCATCTCACGGATCAGATGCGGCGACAGATACTGCGCGACGAAACTCTCGTCCTTGAAGTTACGCATCGCATAGTGCATGGCCGGCAGCCACGGACTGCCCGCCAGTTCCGGGAACCACTTGCGGTCTTCGTCCGTTGGCGCCTCGCAGATGCGGCGAATGTCGCTCATCATCGAAAAACCGAGCGCGTACGGATTGATGCCGCTGTAGTACGGTTTCGTCACCGGCGGCTGGTAGACCACATTGCTGTGCGAATGGAGAAACTCCATCATGAAGCCGTCTTCCAGCTTGCCCTGGTTGTACATGGTGTTGAGCAAGGTGTAATGCCAGAACGTTGCCCAACCCTCGTTCATCACCTGGGTCTGCCGTTGCGGATAAAAATACTGGCCGACCTTGCGCACGATGCGGATCACTTCCCGCTCCCACGGCTCCAGCAAAGGCGCATTCTTCTCCGCGAAATACAGCAGGTTTTCCTGCGGCTCCGGTGGATAGCGCTCCTCGATTTCCTCCGGCAACGGCGTATGCCGGGTCGGCAAGGTGCGCCACAGTTCATTGACCTGCGACTGCAGATACGCTTCGCGTTCGCGGCGCGCCGCAAACTCCTTTTCCAGCGACAACTTCTGCGGGCGCTTGTAACGGTCCACGCCGTAGTTCATCAACGCGTGGCACGAATCGAGCAATTCCTCGACCCGGTCGAGCCCGAAACGCTCCTCGCACTCCGCGATGTAATTCTTCGCGTAGACCAGGTAGTCGATGATCGCGTGCGCATCCGTCCACAGCCGGAACAGATAGTTGCCCTTGAAGAACGAGTTGTGCCCATAGGCCGCGTGGGCGATGACGAGCGCCTGCATCGTCATCGTGTTCTCTTCCATCAGATACGCGATGCAGGGATTCGAATTGATGACGATCTCGTACGCCAGCCCCATCTGCCCGCGACGGTAGCTTTTTTCGGTGGAGAGAAAGTGTTTGCCGAACGACCAATGACGGTAGTTCACCGGCATGCCGACGGACGCGTACGCATCCATCATCTGTTCGGCGCTGATGAGTTCGAGCTGGATCGGATACACGTCGAGTTCATATTGCTCTGCAACACGGGCAATATGCGAGTCATACTCTTCGATCAATTCGAAGGTCCAGTCGGACGGGCACGGCAGAGGCCGTCTATCGGCTACGTTCATACGGACTTCCCTTTGCCCCTCAGTGGGCGTTCCGGTGTGTCCCCGTGCTGCAGCGGTGTCGACTGCTCCGGCTGCGGCGGCTCCCGTATCGTCCGCCTTCGCCTCGGCATGCCCCGACTGTTGCTGCTGCGGCACGCCTTTCCCGCGCTCCGGCTGGTAGCCGCGCGCTTCGTTGTGCAGGTGTTTTGTCATGAAGACGCCACCTGCTTCTCAAACAGCTCGCGAAATACCGGATAGATGTCGGCCGCGGTTTCGACCTTCTTCATCGCCATGTGCGGCTGGCTCAAAGCCAACTGCGCATATTCGAGCCACAGATTCTGCTCTTCCGGCGTCACCTGAATATACGCAAAATAGCGCACCTTCTCCAGAATGTCATCCGAGAGTATCTTGCGGCACTTCGGCGAGTCGTCGGTCCAGTTGTCGCCGTCCGACGCCTGAGCGCCGTAAATATTCCATTCAGTTGGCGAATAGCGCTCGTCCATTACCTTCTGCATCAGCTCCAGCGCGCTCGACACCACCGTGCCGCCGCTTTCGGTCGAGTGGAAGAACGTGTCTTCGTCGACCTCTTCAGCACGCGTATGGTGGCGGATGAACACCACTTCGATCTTCTCGTAGTTACGCTTGAGGAACAGATACAGCAGGATGAAGAAGCGCTTGGCGAGGTCCTTGCGCTGCTCGTCCATGGAGCCGGACACATCCATCAGACAGAACATGACCGCCTGGCTGGAAGGCGTGGGCTGCTTCACGCGATTCACGTAGCGCAGATCGAACGGATCGATGAACGGAATCCGCCAGATGCGCCCGCGCAAATGGTGAATCTCTTCTTCGAGCACTTTGATCTCTTCGCGACGATCGTCGGGATCGGCTTTCATCGTTTCCAGTTGCCGTTCCATCTCGTGCAACTGGTTGACGAGCGGCGCACCGAGCGCGATGCGGCGGCCGAGCGCGCTGCGCAACGAACGGACCACGTCGATGTTGTTCGGCGTGCCTTCCGCAGCCCAGCCCGCGCGGATGCTTTTCCACGTGGGCACGGCCATCAGATGGGTTTTGACGAGACGCGGCAGCTCGAGATCGTCGAAGAAATACTGCATGAATTCTTCGCGGCTCAGCTCGAACACGAAGTCGTCCTGGCCCTCGCCTTCGTTGCTGGCCTGGTTGCCCCCGCCTCCACCACCGCCGCCTTGCGGGCGCTGGATCTTGTCGCCACGGATGTAGTCGGAATTGCCCGGATGCACCATTTCCCGCTTGCCGCCGGGTCCATGCCGGAACGACGGTTCCGCAATGTCCTTGCGCGGGATGGTGATGCTCTGGGTGTTCTGAATGTCCTTGATGCTGCGATCGCGCACGGCTTCCGAAACGGCGCGACGAATATAGTTCTTAACGCGACGCAAAAAACGTTCGCGATTCGCAATGCTTTTGTTCTTGCCTGCTAACCTGCGGTCGATGATTTGATGAAGCACGCCCGGTCTCCCGTATCGATGGGCGTTCGCGCTTTAGCGCTTACGCCCATCCCATGCACCGCATGTCGATCAGAGTTGGCGCTTTAGCACTTACCCAGACCCCATGCAGCGGCACTAATTTCCGGTGCGCGAGACGCTTGCTGCTTAAGCCCACGCTATGTCCATGCAGCTTGCGCCTCGCAGGGTGCCCGCGCGGTCGGACCGCGCGGGCGGCACGCAATGCGCATCATGACGACTTGCGCACGCGCAGATACCAGTCACACAGCAAGCGCACCTGCTTCGGCGTATAGCCCTTCGTCACCATGCGATTGACGAAGTCTTCGTGCTTGCGTTGTTCCTCCGCCGAGCCCTTGGCGTTGAACGAGATCACCGGCAACAGCTCTTCCGTGTTCGAGAACATCTTCTTTTCGATCACGACGCGCAGCTTCTCGTAGCTGACCCAGGCGGGGTTCTTTCCGCCGTTGGCAGCACGCGCACGCAGCACGAAGTTCACGATCTCGTTGCGGAAGTCCTTCGGGTTGCTGATGCCCGCGGGTTTCTCGATCTTCTCCAGTTCGGCGTTCAGCGCCGCGCGATCGAAACTCTCGCCGGTGTCATGATCGCGGAACTCCTGATCCTGAATCCAGAAGTCCGCGTACGTCACATAGCGATCGAAGATGTTCTGACCGTACTCGGAATACGACTCCAGATACGCGGTCTGAATTTCCTTGCCGATGAACTCCGCATAGCGCGAGGCGAGCACGTCCTTGATGAACGACAGATACTTCTGCTCGGTTTCCGGTGGGAACTGCTCGCGTTCGATCTGCTGTTCGAGCACGTACATCAGGTGCACCGGATTGGCCGCGACCTCGGTCGAGTCGAAGTTGAATACGCGCGACATGATCTTGAACGCGAAGCGGGTCGACACGCCGGTCATCCCTTCATCCACGCCCGCGAAATCGCGGTACTCCTGATACGACTTGGCCTTCGGATCGGTGTCCTTGAGATTTTCGCCGTCGTACACCTGCATCTTCGAGAACAGGCTCGAATTCTCCGGCTCCTGCAAACGCGTGAGCACCGACATCTGCGCCATCATCTTCAGCGTGCCCGGCGCGCACACCGCATTCGCCAGCGACGAATTACGCAGCAGCTTCTCGTAGATCTTGACCTCTTCACCGTAGCGCAGGCAGTACGGCACCTTCACCACGAAGATCCGGTCGAGCAGTGCTTCATTGTTGCGGTTGTTGCGGAACGCCTTCCATTCGGACTCGTTCGAGTGAGCCAGAATCACGCCGTCGAACGGGATCGCACCGAAGCCTTCCGTGCCCTTGAAGTTGCCTTCCTGGGTCGCAGTCAGGAGCGGGTGCAGGACCTTGATCGGCGCCTTGAACATTTCGACGAACTCGAGCAGGCCCTGATTCGCGAGACACAAGCCACCGGAGTAGCTGTATGCGTCCGCGTCGTCCTGTGCATACTGTTCGAGTTTGCGGATGTCGACCTTACCGACCAGCGACGAAATGTCCTGATTGTTTTCGTCGCCCGGCTCGGTTTTGGCTATACCGATCTGGCGAAGGATCGACGGATAGCGGCGCACCACGCGGAACTTGCGGATGTCACCGTTGAATTCGTGCAGGCGCTTGACCGCCCACGGGCTCAGAATGCTTTTCAGGTAGCGGCGTGGAATGCCGTATTGTTCTTCGAGAATCGGGCCGTCTTCCTCGTAATCGAACAGACCCAGGGGCGACTCGTTCACGGGCGAGCCCTTGATCGAGTAGAACGGCACGCGTTCCATAAGCTGCTTCAGACGTTCCGCAATCGACGATTTACCGCCGCCGACCGGGCCCAACAGATACAGAATCTGCTTCTTTTCTTCGAGCCCCTGGGCCGAGTGCCGGAAGTAGGCGACCACCTGCTCGATCACCTCCTCCATTCCGTAGAACTCACGGAATGCGGGGTATACCTTGATGACCTTGTTCGCGAAGATGCGCGACATGCGCGGATCGTTACGAGTGTCGATCTGTTCCGGCTCCCCGATCGCCGTCAACATGCGTTCGCCAGCCGTGGCGTACGCGGCGGGATTGTCTTTGCAGAGCGCGAGATACTCCTCGAGCGAGAGCTCATCTTCTCGCGTTTTCTCGAAGCGGGTCGCGAAACTGCTGTAGATATCCATGCTACCTCCTCGCCGAAGTCTAGACCGATGTCGTGCGCGGCGCGCTATTCGGAAACGACATCGCTCGAATTCATCCTAAACCCTTTTAAATTTTTTTTCACGAACTACGTTGCGAAAATCGCGCCGCATTCGCCTCCCAACATTCCTCACTTGGAAACAAAGTTTCGACCACCTACAATCTTGCACTCATATCGCAGCGATTGCAGTCATACGTCCCTGCCTTTTGCGCTGCCGCCTTGACGCCTCATCAGCACTCTACTGCAGTGCTGCTCAGTGTTCCTCTCTTACTGTCCTGCAATACTCTCTTGCGTAAGCCGTTACGTTCATCGAACGATCCCACTGCTGTACCGGACGGCATGTCTGCACACGCACACTTTGTTGCTGAAAAGCGCGGATGTCTGCCGGCTTTCTGTGTCCGTTACCTTTTTCCTCAACGCGCGACACAAGCGTTCGGTCTACACCGACACATGCCTGTTACATGTTCATGCGCGATTCACGCGCGGTTTCACACATAAGCAAAGTCCGTGCAGCTTCATGCGGTTCGTCAAGCCACGAACGTTTTTGTTCCGTCATTGGCAAGCGAGTCATGCATCGTCGTGAGCGACACGCAGGCATTAACCGCGTCGTGAGCATGGTTAGCCGCATGTATAACTGAATGACGACAACGCCATGCATCGCTCAATAGGTGTATACGGCAAAGCCGCCGGTACAGATGCGAGCAATGTAAAACGGCCACCCGCAGGCAGCCGTTTGAATGAAGCTTCGTAATACGCTGTTACAAGCGCGCGGCCTCTCAGGTCAGTTCAATCTCCACTTCCCCAAGGCCGTCGATGTGTCCGCGCACGATGCCCGCTTTATCCAGCCTGTGTGCGCCGACGTACGAACCGGTGGTGATAGTCCACTCGGGTTCGATGGTGATACCCATGGCGGCGCAATGGTTGACGAACCAGACCAGCAGTTCGCGCGGGTCGCCGGCCGGATTGCCGGTGGCTTCCGGCAGCAGCGAGGCGCCGTCGAAGCTCAGTTCCAGTTCGGGTGAAACGAAATCGAAGCCGCGCGCGAGACCCGCATAAGCGACCGGATGGCCCGTGATCAACGCGCCGTTGTTCTGCGCATCGGCCAGTTGCGCGAGCGGCGCGACATTCGGCCACTCGGCGAAGCGGCTATCGACGATCTCGATGGCCGGCAATACGACGCCGACCTTCGAGAGCACTTCGTCGCGCGCATAGGCCCGGCCGCGCGGTTCGATCGCCTCGGCGAAGCGAAAGGCGATTTCCAGCTCGACCAGCACGCGGAAGAAACCGTCATGCGCGACGCGCGCCGGCGAGCGCAGCACCAGCGAGGCCGGAATCGGCGCGCCCGCGGCGGCGCCGCCGGGCGCTTTGGCACCGATCTTCCAGGCGCCCGTCGAGTCGCCGAGACCTGCGATGACCGCCTGCTGGATCGCATACGCGGTCGCCGCATCGGGCGGCAGGCTGTCGGGTGCGGGCGCATCGATCGGGCGATGATGCCGGCGTGCTTCGACGAGGCGGTTCGCGAGGTCGTATGGCGTCATGTCGGTCCTTTGTGGCTGGCGCATTGAGCGGTTGGTTGTGGCGTGCTGGTGGGTGGTGGCCGTGCTTTGGGGCATGCGTTGCTGCGATCGAAGGCGGCGGAACCACGCTCGTGGGCTAACGGGCCGCGTCGGCGATTGCCGCACCATGGCGGATAGCGTCCCCCAAGGGGAGTTGCTTCGGTGCGTCCGTCAATGTACCGGATCACGACGCTTGCCAGGGGACCGACTGCGGTCGCAAACGTTACTTAATGCGCACACCATAAAAAAAGACCGCGAATGCGTGCGCAATCGAGGTCTTTTTGAAGCGAGGCCGTCATCTTCTCGCGGCGCCTACCCATCTAATGGGATTGGCTGCGGCGCCGGGAATGAATGTTGCAACTGACTTCCGCTCAGAACGTTTCCCAATCCTGATCGCTGCCGGCGCTAGCGGTCGCTATCGCTTTAGCAGGCGCGCGTGCCGCTGCGGCAACGGGCTGTGCCGTCGCGGCCGGCGCCTTCGTCGCGGCTGCGGCTTGCGCGGCGGGTTGCGCAGCACGAGCGTGCGCGACCTTGCGTGCGACCACCGTACGCGGCGGCGTAGCCGCGCGCTTCGGCGGCGCGCTCACGGGCGCCTTGTAACCGCCTTCTTCGAGTTGGAACACGGCTACCGCGGTACGCAGTTTGCCGGCCTGGTCTTCGAGCGACGACGCTGCCGCCGCCGCTTCTTCGACCAGTGCGGCGTTTTGCTGCGTGACTTCGTCCATCTGCGTAACAGCGCGCGCAACCTGATCGATACCGCTGCTCTGCTCTTCCGACGCCGCGGCGATTTCGCCCATGATGTCGGTCACGCGCTGCACCGCGCCGATGATCTCGGTCATGGTGCGGCCGGCTTCGTCGACCAGCGCCGAGCCCGACTGCACGCGCTCCACCGAGGTGTCGATCAGTTCCTTGATTTCCTTCGCCGCCGCCGACGAGCGCTGCGCGAGGCTGCGCACTTCACCGGCCACGACCGCGAAACCGCGCCCTTCTTCGCCGGCTCGCGCCGCTTCCACGGCCGCGTTCAAGGCGAGGATGTTGGTCTGGAACGCAATCCCTTCGATGATCGAAATAATGTCGGCGATCTTGGCCGAGCTTTGATTGATGTCGCCCATCGTGCCGACCACCTGGCCGACCACCGCGCTGCCCTTATTGGCGATCTCCGACGCATTGGCCGCCAGCGAACTCGCCTGGCGGGCATTGTCGGCGTTCTGCTTGACCGTGCCGGTCAGCTCTTCCATGCTCGACGCGGTTTCCTGCAGCGCGGAAGCCTGCTCTTCGGTGCGCGAGGACAGGTCGATATTGCCGGCCGCGATCTGGCGCGTAGCCGTCGCAATCGATTCGCTGCCGCTGCGCACGGTACGCACCGTTTCGGTGAGACTGTGCTGCATTTTGGCGATGCCTTCGAGCAACTGCCCCATTTCGTCGCGCGATGTCACGACGACCGGGCGGCGTAAATCGCCGGCCGAGATCGCGTCGAAATGTTCGAGGGCGGCATCGAGCGGCCGGGCGATGGCGCGGCTAAGCGTCAGGTACGAAATCGCCGCAGCCAGCACGCCGATCAGCAAGGCGCCCACGCTGACCATCCGGAACACATCGAAGCTGCCTTGCGCGGCGTCGTAACCCTCTTTCGCCGAGGTGAACTGGTATTTGCGCAGCGCGTCGTCGGCATTGGCGAGGTCGTTGTAGGCCACTTGCAGACGCTTGGCGCCCTCGACCAGCTTGGGCGGTTCGTTCGCGACGACGATCGCCGCAAAGGTGTCCATCTGCTGATGCAGCGCGTCGCGTTTGGCGACGACGTCCTGCGCGAGGCGGTCTTCATCCGGGTCGCGCGGCAGGTCCATGTACTGTTTCCACCACGTGTCGGAGGTGGCGCGCATGCCGCGCGCGCGCTCGAGCGTCGGTGTCGCTTCCGGCGTGCCGATCATGAACGCCGCGCGGTCGAGCGCCAGCCGCTCACGCGCCGCGAACAGCTCGGCGTTGCCGATATTGACCGCGCTCGGCATGGCGTTGGTGAAGGTGTCCTTATAGGCGTCGTTCGAACGGCTCATGCCGAACAAACCGAAGACGCCGATGGCGACGAGCAGCGCGGCGAGAAAAGCCATCGTGAGGCCTATCCGCGCCTTGATCGTAATGCCTTTGTTCAACATGCTTGTTCCTGTGCTTTACAAAATGAGAGGCTGCGTACGCAGCGCGGTTTGGCGTGTGGCGTCTGCGTAATGGCGCTTTTTCGATACGTCGCTCTAATAGTCCTGTTTACGGCCTGCTGACCGCGTACTTGAAGGATTTATATGGTATGAGGAAAGGCGCTGTAAGCAACCGGAATAAATTACAAGATGCTGACAGACGGCGGATTTACGCACCGGTGATGCGGACCGGGCGTGCCGGTGCCTGGAGATGGAAGTGAGAGACCGCACGACATTGCGACCGCTGGGAATGTGCTGACGGTGTCGCGCCACAGGTATTGAATACCGCGACGACAGCGAGCGCGCCGCACGGCTGAATCCGATCGGCCTGCGTTCTTGCTGCGACGAGGGCAAGCGTTGCAGAACAACGCTATTGAGCGTTAGGACGTCCGCGCGATTGCAGCGCCTCGCTCGACAACGCCTGCCAGATCTGAAGAAATGTTCAACGCCGCTGCGGGCGAGAATCGAAGGCTACGTGTTACGCCAAGCAAATCGCCCGATGACGCGCGCGGCCGCGCCGCTAGCCACAAATGCGCGTATGTATCAGCGCATCGAATCCAATCACGCCGCCAGATCGCGCTTGGCCGCGCCGGCCCATGTGGCGGTCGACTCGCGCACGATCAGCCGCGGCGACACCACGCGCCGGCGCCCCGGCGCGCGCGGCGTGCCCGACGACGTGCCGGCAATCCGTTCGATCAGCGTCTGCGCAGCCATATCGCCGAGCGCGCGCACTGATTGCCCGACGGTCGAGAGGGCCGGATAGGTGAAACGCCCCAGCTCGATATCGTCGAAACCGATGATCGAGCAGTCGCGCGGCACGCTGATATTGCGTTCCGCGGCGGCGCGCAATGCGCCGATGCCCATCATGTCGTTGCCGGCAAAAATCGCCGACGGTTTGACCGTGTCGAACAGTTGCGCGGCCGCACGGTGGCCGCCGGTGCCCGAAAAATCGCTTTCCACGATCGCATCGGGCGGAATCTCGATGCCGCGCTCCGTCATCGCGCGGATAAAGCCGTGCACGCGCATCGCGCTGACCGCCGTGTGAACCGGCCCGGTGATGCAGCCGATCCGCACGTGCCCCAGTTCGAGCAGATGCCGGGTCGCGAGATATGCGCCCTTCTCGTGATCGATCTGCACCAGATCCGCGTTCAGCCCTTCGATATTGCGATCCAGAATGACCAGCGGCTCGTGCGAGTCAGCGAGCGTTTGCGCGAGCACGGCGTCGTCGCCAGCGGAAGCGACGATCAGGCCGTCGATCCGCTTTTCCTGCAGCACGCGCAGATAGTTACGCTGCTTGGCCGGATCGTCGTCGGAATTGCAGAAAAACACGCAGTAGCCGTTACGCGAGCAACCGTCCTCGATGCCGCGCGCCAGTTCCGCGAAATACGGGTTCGTGGTGTTGGGCACGACCAGCCCGATCGTCGCGGTCGCCCGTGCCTTCAGTGAGCGGGCCACCGCCGACGGAACATAGTGGAGCTGACGGATCGCGTGTTCGACCTTCGCGCGCACGTCCGCCGACACCGGCCGCGAGTTGTTCACCACGTGCGATACCGTCGTGAACGACACGCCTGCCACAGCCGCTACATCCTTGATCGTCGCCATAACCTGTTGCTCTCCCGCCAGTTTTACCCGCCGGCCGCGCCATCTGGCGACCCACCGGACGTCTTCATCGAAGACAGACCAAACCCATGAATTCTTACGCTTTACCGCTCATGACGCCGCAACCGCCCTGGTTGCGTTACTCTGCCGGCTTGCGGTGCCGGCCACCGCTCAGGCGCGCTTGCGGCGGCTGCGATACGTATCCAGCACCACCGCCACCACGATCACCGCGCCGGTGATCATGCGCTTGGTCGGCTCGTTCGCGCCAATCTGCGCGAGGCCGGCCGCCAGCACTGAAATGATCAATACGCCGAAAAAGGTACTGATCACCGAGCCGCGCCCGCCCATCAGGCTGGTGCCGCCTATCACCACGGCCGCGATCACCTGCAGTTCCAGGCCGACACCCGCGTTCGGATCGGCCGCTTCCAGACGCGATATCTGGAACAGCGCGGCCAGCCCCGAGAGCGCGCCCATCAGCGCGAACACGATGACCTTGTACGGACGCGGATTGACGCCCGCGAGCCGCACCGCTTCCTCGTTGGTGCCAATGCCGACCAGATAGCGGCCGAACACCGTGCGCGTGAGCACCAGCTGCGCGATCACCATCACCGCCACCGCGATCAGGAACGCCGGCGAGATGCCGACCGCGATCGGGTTCGACAGGAAGTCGAACGCGTCGCCGATATAGGCGGTGCGCGAATTCGTCATCTGATACGCCATGCCGCGCGCCGCTTCGAGCACGCCGAGCGAGACGATGAACGACGGAATCCGCCAGCCCACCGTCACCGCGCCGGTGATGGTGCCGGTCAGCGCCGCCGCGGCGACGCCGAGCAGCGCCGACGGCAACGGCCCCCAGCCCCACTTCAGTGCGGCCACGCTCACCACCGACGCGCCCAGCGCCAGCACCGATCCCACCGACAGATCGATCCCGGCGATGATCAGCACGAAGGTCATCCCGACCGACATCACCACCAGATCGGGAATCTGATTGGCGATCGTGCTGAACGTGTCGTACGTCAAAAAGTGCGAACTCAGCAGCGAGAACAGCACGATCATCGCCAGCAACGCGCCGGCGAGCCCGAGATAATTCGAAAAGCCCAGCCGCGTGCCGGCCGGTTTGCCGCTCGCGAGCGGCGCCGACGGATCGGCCGGCGGCGCGACTGTGCCGGTGCCGCTGCCCGTTCCCGGCTTGTCGCCCGATGCTTCCCGCAACGGTTGATCGTTCATGACAGACTCCCTGCTTCGCTGGTGTCGGGGGCGGCGTGCAGCAACGCTTCGCGGCTGCGGTAACCGGCGAAAGCCGCGGCCAGCAACGCATCCTGCGACCAGTTATCGCGCTCGAACACACCCGTCATGCTGCCCGCTGACATCACGCCGATCCGGTCGCAGATCAGCATGAGCTCACGCAGGTCGCTCGACACCACGACGAGCGCGCGCCCTTCACGGGCCAGAGCACCCATCAGGCCATAAATGTCGAACTTCGCGCCGACGTCGATGCCGCGCGTAGGTTCGTCGAATAACAGTACGCGGCAGTCGCGCGCCAGCCAGCGGCCGATCACGACCTTCTGCTGGTTACCGCCCGACAGCTCGCCGACAATCTGCCCCGGCCCGGACGTGCGAATCCGCATCGCTGCGATCTGCGTCTGCGCGAGCGCATTCTCCCGCTTCGCATCGACGATGCCGTGCCGCGCCACGCTGCCGATATTGCCAAGCGACACATTGGCCGCGATCGGCTGCGGCAGCAGAAGCCCTTCGCCTTTACGGTCCTCGGTGATCAGCGCGATGCCCGCGCGCACCGCGTCCGAGGGCGACGCGATCTGCACCGGCGTGGGCGGCGCGCCCGGCGTTTGCGCCAGCAAGACGGCGCCGCCGTCCTTCGGATCGGCGCCGTAAATCAGCCGCATCAGCTCCGTACGGCCCGCGCCGATCAGGCCGCTGATGCCGAAAATCTCGCCCGCGCGCACTTCGAACGACACCTCGCGCACCACCCTGCCGCGCGTGAGCCGGTCCACCTTCAACAGCGGCGCGCCGATGTTGCGCACGCCCAGATCGATCCGCTCGCCGAGTTCACGGCCGACCATCCATGTGACGATTTCGTCGCTGGTCAGGTTGGCCATCGCGTCGACATGCACCAGCCGCCCGTCGCGCAAGACCGCGATCTGCTCGGCCACCCGCGCGAGCTCCTCGAGCCGGTGCGAGATGTAGACGAGCGCCACGCCGCGCGCCTTCAGCCGGTCGATCTGTTCGAACAGCAGATCGACTTCGCGCGCGGTCAGCATCGCGGTCGGTTCGTCGAGGATCAGCACGCGGCAGTCGTCGATCAGATTGCGGGCGATTTCCACCATCTGCTGATGGCCGATGCCGAGCTCGCCGACCAGCGTGTCCGGATCGATCGCGTCGAGGCCGACCTGCGCCATGGCGTGACGCGCGTCCTCGCGCAGCTTGCGCCGGTCGATCCAGCCGAAGCTGAACGCGCCGATCCGCGGCAAGCGGTTCAGGAACAGATTTTCGGCCACCGACAAGGTCGGCAGCAGATTCAGCTCCTGCATCACCATGCGCACGCCGAGCGCTTCGGCTTCGGTGCGGCTCGCCGGCGCATAAGGCGCGCCGCCGAGCTGCATCGTGCCAGTGGTCGGGTCGACCAGGCCGCCGATGATTTTGGACAGCGTACTCTTGCCCGCGCCGTTCTCGCCCGTCAGCGCCAATACCTCGCTGGCGCGCAGCGACAGCGAAATGTCGGCGAGCACCGGTTCGGCGTAGGTCTTGCCGATGCCGCTAACAGACAGGACGGCAGGCACGGCGTCGTGATCGGTTGAATCCATCGCAATCCTGGTTCCCGGGCGGTGGCCGCGGCCTCATGCGATTCGCTCGAATGAAGTTGCGGCCCTTGCGCCCCGTGTCATGCCGGCCCAATGCGCGGAATGCGCAGGCGCTAAAAGCCACGCACCCTCCCGTCGCGCGGCACCGTCATGACGCTTACCTCTGGAATTAACGGCGGCGCGGCAGGTTTCTTGAGCGTTTATTGAATACACGCGGGTTTGCGAGCGTATGTCATGCATTGAGCACGAAACGACGCCAGCGCAAACCCGCGTACCCGACTTACCCCGGGACTGACCGGGCGATGCTTACTTCGTGACCAGATCGCACGGCGTTTCCACCACGCCGGACAGATCCGCCTGCTTCTTGTGTTCGCTGAGCGCCTTCAGCGCGGTGTCGATGCCGAACACGGCCTGCTTGGCGGCGTACTGATCCGCCGTGGCGAGCACGCGCCCGTCCTTGAGCATCGGCTTGATCGCGTTGATGTTGTCGTAGCCGACCACCAACACCTTGCCCTGCTTGCCTGCCGCGCGCACGGCCGAGACCGCGCCGATCGCCATATTGTCGTTGCCGGCAAGGAGCGCCTTCAGATTCGGGTATTCGTTGAGCATGGCCGACGCCACCGCGTTGCCCTTGTCGATTTCCCATTCTCCCGATTGCACCGAGACGACCTTGGCGCCCACCTTCTGCATCGCGTCCTTGAAGCCCGCGGTGCGCTGCTGCGCATTGGTGGTGGTCGACACGCCTTCGATGATGCCGACCTCGTCGCCTGCCTTGAGCTTCTTCGCCAGGTAGTCGCCGACCTTCTGCGCGCCCTTGCGGTTATCCGGTCCGACGAACGGCACATTCAGGTCCTTCGACTTGAGCACGTCCGGGTCGAGCCGGTTGTCGATGTTCACGACGATGATGCCCGCGTCCACCGCCTTCTTGACGACCGGCACCAGCGCTTTCGAATCGGCCGGCGCGAGCACGATCGCGTCGACCTTCGAGACGATCATCTGTTCGACGATGCGGATCTGGTTCGCGGTATCAGTCTCGTCCTTGATGCCGTTGGTGATCAGGTCGAACTGCGACGGGTTGTGCTTCTGATAGTCCTTCGCGCCGGTCTCCATGGTCAGGAAAAACTCGTTGGCGAGCGACTTCATCACCAGCGCGACCTTCGGCTTATGAGCGGGCGCGCTCTGCGCGTACGCGGAGGAAAACGGCAAGGCGGCGGTAGCGGTGGCGAGGACGGCGGCCACCAGGATGCGGCGGCGAATGCGTTGGCTCATGCATATCTCCAGGGTCTGTCAGGCTCGCAACGGAGCCTTATTTTTAATTAGTGCGCAAACGTTTGCGAGGCCCATTCTCAGCGCAGTCCATTCCGATTGTCAACGATGCGCGGTGTTGCAGTGCATCGGCGCGCGGCGATGCGCCGGCGTGCTGTGCGCCCGGTCGAATCGGAGCGGCGCGCTGTTGTAGCGGGCCGGCAGGCGGCGTGTGGCAAAGGGTTCCTCGCTTGGTCCGTGCGTAGCAGATTTGCCGCCGGCTGCAAGATCAACGGCCGGCGGGCCGCCTATGCTGGACTTTTATTGCGCGCGGTGCAAGCGTGGAGAACGCCGGACGGCCAGCGGGTGGGTTTGCTGCGGGGGCGCTGTTGCTCAGTCCGGCCAGTTTGAGCGGATGGATGGCGGCGCCGACGGACGCCGCCCTGCCCGCTCATCAAAGCCAGCCGACCTTGCGGAAGCGCCAGTACAGCACCAGGTCGACGGTCAGCATCACCGCGAGACAGATCGGATAGCCGTACTTGTAGTGCAGCTCGGGGATGGTCTGGAAGTTCATCCCGTAGATGCCGGCGATCATGGTCGGCACCGCGAACAGCGCCGCGAACGAGCCGAGCCGTTTGGTCACCTCGCTCTCGGCCAGCGAAATCATGCCGAGATTCACCTGCACGGCGGTGACGACCATTTCGCGCCGCCCGTCGATGATCCTGACGATCCGCTCGAGGTGGTCGTAGACATCGCGGAAGTACGCCTGCATGCCCCCGCAGACGCTCGGAATCCGGCCGCCCGTCAGTTTGCTGATTGCTTCCTGCAATGGCGCGATATGGTGCTGCAGAATCACGAGGCGCCGTTTCAACGAATACAGATCCTGGATGATCGCGCGCGACGCCGCCGAATTGTTGCGGTCGAAAATGCGGTCTTCGAGCGCTTCGATCTCGGTGTTCAACGCCTCGATGATCGGGAAGTAACGATCGACGATATCGTCGGCGAGCGCATACAGCACGAACGCCGCGCCTTCCTTGAGCAGTTGCGGCTCGCGCTCGCAGCGGGCGCGCACGTTCTGAAAGCCGATGCGCGTGCCGCGCCGCACCGACAGCACATAGTTGCTTCCCACGAACACGTCGACTTCGCCGATCAGCAGTTCGCCCTCTTCGTCCATTTCCACCGTGTGCATCACGGCGAACAGCGACTCGCCGTACTCCTCGATCTTGGGACGCTGATGGCCGTTCTGCGCATCTTCGATCGCGAGTTCATGCAGGCCGAACTCGTGTTTCATCACGGCCAGCTCGCCCGGGCCCGGGTCCTTTAGCGCCACCCAGACAAAACACTCGGGCCGCGCCACGTAGTCGCTGATGCTATCGATGTCGATGTCTGCCAGCTTCCGGCCGTCCTGATAGGCGGCGCAATTGATCAGCATGTTTGGATTACCTTGAAAACGGAACAGAGCGGCCCGACGCTTACGAAACGTAAGCCTGGCGGCGCATCTGCAGGAACGGATTGGCGTTAGCCGCCATGTTAAGGGCTATGCGCGCCGCTCATGTATCGAATTGTTAAGCCGCGCGGACGCCGTGCGCAACGCCCGCGAGACAGAGCACGCTATTGCGCGACCCGCCGCAGCGCGATACGGTGATCGTCGCCGAACGTGACCGAGGCGCGGTTCGTGTAGCGCGTATCGGCCGTCACCGTGAAGCGCATTTCGACGACCGGATCGAACTGCGTCGACACGGCGATGCGATGCACGCCCGGACTCAGATAGAAGACCACGTGCTCGCCGTTCATCAGGTCGGTGACCTGTTCGCCGTCGATATACACCAAGGCATCGCGAAAGCGGACGATCACGTCGCGCGAACGCTCACGGCGGACATCCACGGCGACGAGCCCCGTCCCCGCCTCTGTGTAGCCTGGCTGGACGATGCGCGCGGCCGGCACCGGCTTGAATGGAACCGGCTCGGCGGGTGTCGAGGCGCAGCCGGCGAGCACGCCGAGGCTCGGCGCGGCAAGCGCGCCCAGCTTCGCCAATACGACCCACGTGGCTTGACGGTGACGGTCCGGACGCGTCGGCATGCTGGGTCTCCCGTGTTGTTGGTTGTGGTCTTGCTCGTGTGCTTCTTCTTGCTGATCGGTATGCGGGACGATGCCTGGCCGTCCTGATCGCTGCCGTTCATTGCACCCGCTCAACCTTTGCCATGCATGATAGCAATGCGCGGTCGTTCTGCCAGCCTGGCCGATCGGACGACCCCGCGGCCTCTTGCATGGCGCCGCGTTCTTCTTCATGATCGCTGCAAAGGGCCGTTCCGTGGGCTGCTGCGCGTTGTGTTCCCGTTGCGGATTTACCCTCGGTTCCAGCGCATGCCACTTTGCCTGCGGACATGCCGGCTTCACTGTACGAGCTATGCGCCACGCTTCGGGGCCGGCCTTGCTGGACATACGACCAAGGAGTCTGCAATGTGGTATTTCACCTGGATTCTCGGCATCGGCGTAGCGTTGGGCTTCGGCATCATCAACGTGATGTGGCTGGAAGCCGGCGGCAAGTTCGCGCGTGACCCGGAGCGCGCCGGCGCCGCACCCGCCACGCCCGAGGACACGCCTTCGTGACCCATCTGGTTTTCTTCTGCGGCCACGCGGGCACGGGTAAGACCACGCTCGCGAGAAAGCTGCTCGGCCCGTTGATGAAAGCGAGCGCCACGCCCTTCTGCCTGCTCGATAAAGACACGCTCTACGGCGGCTACAGCGCGGCCGCCATGGCCATGCTGACCGGCGACCCGAACGACCGCGACAGCCCGCTGTTTCTGCAGCATCTGCGCGATCCCGAGTATCGCGGCCTGCTCGATACCGCCCGCGACAATCTCGAACTCGGCGTCAGCGCGATGGTGGTCGGGCCGCTCTCGCGCGAAGTGCGCGAGCGGCGTTTGTTCGATCGCGCGTGGCTGGGGGTCGCTGCGGACGTGGTACTACGGGTCGTGTGGGTCTATACGTCGGAAGAGACGGCGCGGCAGCGGATCCTCGCGCGCGCCAATCCGAACGACGCATACAAACTCGCGCACTGGGACGAGTATCGGCAGCGCCGTTTCGTGCCCAGTGGCGATATCTGCGGCGATCTGCTGATGTTCGACAATACCGCGCCTACTTCGGCGGATCATGAAACCCTGCTCGCGCGCATCGTGGGCGAGCCGCAGGCGGCGACGATCATGCCGCCGGTACCTGTGTAGCAGCGGCGTCAATAAAAAACGCCCCGAATGTCGGGGCGTTTCCTCGGCTCTCTGCGGAGCCGTCTTTGCTGCTCGCGGCAGACGTTTCATGCCTGCTGCCGCCTTGTCGCACGGCCCTCGATGCCGGTCCTTCAGACAGTAGCCATCGTCTCCAGCGACTGTCCTTCGTACAACTGGCCGAAGCGGTTCGCGAGGAAGTCGCGCAGCGACACCTGCTCCTGGCGCACGAAGCCCTTTTGCGGCAGCTTCTGTTCACGGAACAGATCGAGCACCGCGCACATCGCGCCGGCCGTGGTGATCTGGATCGCACTCATCGGCACGCCGCACACCGTCTTCGCGAAGATCTTGCGGGTGAACACTTCCTGCACCAGTTGACCGTCGCGCATGCCGCTCACCGTGATGAACACCAGCACCACGTCTTGCGCGGTGGACGGCACCGAACGGCGCATGATGTTCTTGAGCGTGTCGCGGTCGCTGGCAAGACGCAGGTCTTCGAGCAGGAACTGCATCAGGTTGCGGTGGCCCGGATAGCGCACCGACTTGTAGTCGAGCGACTCGACCCGGCCCGACAGCGTTTCGCACAGCGTGCCGAGGCCGCCGGAGGTGTTGAAGGCTTCGTATTCGGTGCCGTCGAGCGAGAAATGTTCGAGGCCTTCGAGCGGCTGCACCCACTGCGTGCGGCTGTCGCGGATCGCTTCGCACGGCTGGCAGTACTCGTTGATCAGACCGTCGACGCTCCACGTCAGGTTGTATTTCAACGCGTTGGTCGGGAATTCCGGCAGCGCGCCCACGCGCATCTTGACGTCGCGGATTTCCGTGAAGCGGTTCGCCAGTTCATGCGCGGCGATGCCGATGAAGCCCGGCGCAAGACCGCACTGCGGCATGAAGGCGTGATCGGCGTCGTCGGCGATCGCGCGGATCGCATGGGTGGCGCGCACGTCTTCCGTCAAATCGAAGTAATGCACGCCCGCGCCCTTGGCCGCCGACGCCACGTTCACCGCGAGGTAGTACGGCAGCGCATTGACGAGCGCGTCGAAACCTTGCACGGCGGCGCGCAGCGCGGCGGCATCGGCGGAATCCACACGGCGGGTCGGAATACCCTGGGCGGCAAGTTTGTCGAGCGCGTGCTGGTCGCGGTCGAACGCGACGACGTCGTAGTCGCCGGTTTCGCGCAACATGTGAGCGATGGTGTGACCGATCAAACCTGCACCAACGATGGCTATTTTCATTGCGCTTCTCCTTTATCGACCGATGTCAGCGCTTTAGCGCTTACTCCGGTCCCATTTTGTGTGCTGTCTCCAGCTTGGGAAGTGCGCTGCGCTCGTGGCGCGGCGCCCGGCGGGCTGAACCCTTGAGCAACAGTTTAGGGAGAAGCAAAAACAGTTCATACGCGCAAAATGCTGCGCTATGACCATGAACTTCGACGTTATGACGAACTTTTTAGTCGATATGTCTGAAAGTTATCAAAACGGCGTAAACGCGGAGTGGCGCTCACACCATGCCGCGATCGATCTTGCGCGCGAGGATGATCGAAGTCGTGGTCCTCTCCACGCCTTCAAGGCCGCCGATCTGGTCGAGCAGATCGTTCAGGCGATCGGGCGAATCGGCACGCAGCCACGCGACGTAATCGAACTCGCCGCTCACCGCGCACAGCAACTGCACCTCGGGCATCTTGCCGAGGCGCTTCTGCACAGCCGGCCCATGCTTCGGCGCGATGATGATGCCGACGTAAGCCACGATGCTCGAGTCGAGCACGTCCTGGCCGAGCCGCACGCTGTATCCGGCGATCACATTGCTGCGTTCGAGCCGTGCGATGCGCGCGATCACCGTGGTGCGCGCCACGCCGAGCTGACGAGCGAGATTGGCAACGCTCTCGCGAGCGTTGGTTTGCAGCAGCGCAACGAGGTTGCGGTCGAGGTCGTCGAGTTGGTCGAGGCGCGGAGGTCTCATCGAGAGAAAAGGAAGTGGCTCAGATGAGGCGGATTATCGCGCGTCTTCCGCGGCAAATGGAGAAGTCACCCAACCCAACCGCCTTGAACATCATCATGAGCGAAATGGCGGGCGTTGCGCGCGTCACGGAGCATCGCATGGGCCGCCGCTTTTATGCACCGAACCGCTCGATCACGAAATCGATGAAGCTGGTGAGCTTGGGCGTGGCGCGCCGATCGCGCGGATACAACAGATGGACCGGCGCGCCTTCGGGCAAATAATCTTCCAGTACCGACACCAACTCGCCGCTGGCAATCTCCCTGGCAAGCAGCGCCTCCGGCTGCAACACCAGCCCGAAGCCGTGCAACGCGGCCACCTTGAGCGCCTGGCCGTTGTTCGCGCGAAAGCGGCCGGCGCGCAACTGACACTCGGTCGCGCTCTCGCCACCGAGGCGCCACAAACCTTCGCGGCCCCAATGCAGAAAGCCCAGGCATTCATGCTGCACGAGATCTTCCGGCGTGCGCGGCGTACCGGCGCGCGCCAGATACGCCGGCGACGCACACGCGCGCATCCGGTACGCCTTCAACGGCCGCGCGACGAAACTCGAATCAGGCAACTGGCCGATGCGCACCGACGCGTCGAAGCCCTCTTCCACCAGGTCGATCATACGGTTCGACAGATCGAGTTCGAGCGTGATGTCGGGCCAAGCGGTGAGGAACTCGGTCATCGCCGGGGCGAAGACTTCGACGCCATAGGTGAGCGGCACCGTCACCTTGAGCACGCCGCGCGGCGCGGCGGCCATCGCCTCGGCGAGCGACTCCGCATCCTTGACGTCGGCCAGGATGCGCCGGCATTGCTCGTAATACTGCCGGCCGATCTCCGTCAGACTTTGCCGACGTGTGGTACGCGTCAACAGCCGCGTGCCGAGCCGCGTTTCGAGCGAACGGATATGCTTGCCCACCATCGCCGACGATATGTCGAAGCGCTCGGCCGCGGCCGTCAGGCTGCCCGCCTCGACCACGGCGACGAAGATCTCCATGCTGACGAATTTATCCACCCGCTATTTCCTGTTCGTTTCGGTTGTAAGCGTTTGTCGCATAAGAGCCGCATTGTAGGGATATCGTGATACTAATAGCGGCGACGGCAAAGTGGGCAGCCGGCCGCCGTGCATAATCATGACCCGCGCATGACCACTGCATGACGGGCCGCTCGCACGCGAGCCTTGTCCCAATTCGAATAGACATCAGGAGTTTCGATGAAAAAAGCACTGGTAATGCTGGCCACCGCAGTCGCCATGAGCGGCGCGTTCGCACAAACACCCGCGCCGGCGTCGGCACCGGTGAGCGCCGCTTCCGCACCCGCCGGCAAGGCCGGCCACGAGCGCAACGTCGAAGACCGCATCGCCTACCTGCATTCGCAACTGAAGATCACCTCGGCGCAGGAATCGCAGTGGAACACGTTCGCCGACGTGATGCGCAGCAACGGTCAAACGATGGGCCAGTTGTTCCAGCAACGCCGGGCCGCCACTAACGTGTCGGCGCTAGACGACATGAAGCAATACGCGACGATCGCGCAAGCGCATGCGGACGGCATGAAGAAGCTCGTCGATGCGTTCGATCCGCTGTACAACAGCTTCTCGCCGGAACAGAAGAAGCTGGCTGACGTGACGTTCCATCAGCCGGGCGGCGTGGAAGGCCACGGTCATCATGGCAAAGGCAAGGGCAAAGGCGGCAAGTCCGCGCCGGCCCCGGCAAGCGACGCCACGGTAAAGCCGTAAGCGTAAGAAACCGCCGGCGCGCAGCGCGGATTTGCCGCGCGGCGCGCCGGTTTTTTTTGCCATGGGCGGCGGCATATGGCCGCGTTCGCCGAGCGCGTCGATCGTGTCGCCGACAGACGATCCGCGCCGCCGTCCATCGCAAAAGAAACCGGTCGCCAGATGCATCTGGCATGATGCGAGTCGTACGCGGTCCGAACACTCGAAGTCCGGCGCCGCCGTAAAACTCTCCACACCTGCCCGCTTCATGACCGAACTGAAAAATCTCGACCTGAGTCAAGACGCCAACGCCCGCCGTGTCGTCAAAGATGAAACGGTCAGCGTCGAATTCGCCGCCGCCGAAGGCGAACTGATGAGCCTCGAAGGCCCGAACCGCTATGTCCGCGGCGACGCGCTGATCACGGGCTCGACGGGCGACCGCTGGGTCGTTTCGCGCGAACGCTTCGACGCCAAATACGTTCCCGCCGACGCAGCCGTCTCGCACGGCGAAGCCGGCGCGTACCGCAACCGCCCCGCCGTCGTGCTGGCCAAACAGATGCATGAAGCGTTCACGCTCGCGCGCTCGGCAAACGGCGGCGACGTGCTGCGCGGCGCCGCCGGCGACTGGGTCATGCAATACGCGCCGGGCGACTACGGCGTGGTGCAAGCCGCCCGCTTCGCGAAGGTCTACCGGCTCGCCGATTGAGCCGTATCCGCCTGTGCACTAAGCGAACTCGTCGCCGAGATCCACGGTGACATCGCGCGGCACCGCTTCGCCGTTCGCATACTGCTCCTCGAGCGAACCGATGCTCGCTTCGACATACGCACGCAACACCGCGAAACTGCGGCCGCGCAGCCGCGCCGGCAGCGCGCGATAACGCGCCAACGCGGCCGGCGCGATCACCACGGTCATCACGATACGGCGCGCGGTCGCGCCGAAACGCATCGCCACCCAGTGAATCGCCAGCGTCGGCGTGCCGTCTTCCGCGGCGCGCTGGATGAACTGCGTCTGCTCGGGAAACAGATCGCTGATGACGCGCGCCAGCTCCTCGAACTCGGGATTGGCGCAGTCGTATTGGTAAGCTTCTTCCATTGAAGTGTGCCGAAAGGGTGGCCTCGAAAAGAGGCCGATTGTAGAGAACGGTCGACAGTTCAAAGTGACATGCGCATCATGCGGCGCCGTCAAGTGCGGCCGTCATGCGGGCACCGCGGGACGCCTGAACGCCCGGAACAGCAACCCCGTCACGATCACCGCTCCCACGGCATACACGGCGTCCACCGCGGCGAGCGGCACGAGTTGCGCCTGGAACAACGCGGCGGGCACATCCACCAGCGCATGCAGCGCAATCGCGAGCGGCAGGATGCCGCGCCAGCCGGCTCGCAAGCCGCGCCACATCAACACCGACAAGCCGATCTGGAACACCAGCGCGGCGACGCGTTCGAGCGCGAAAATGCCGGCGGTCTGCGGCGTCATGCTGGCGAGAATCAGGTGGATGCGCATCACCGCATCGGTTGGCAGATTGCTGAGATAGCCGTCCAGTTCGCCGCGGTTTTCGAAGACCGCGAACAGGATCCATTGAATCTGCACCAGCACGCCGACGAGCCACGCTTCGGCGCCACCGTGGCCGAGGCCGTAGGTCAGCGCGGTGCCATCGTTCGTTCCCGCCGCGAGCGATGTCGAGCCCGACTTCGCCGCCGCGCGCTTGAGCAACAGCCGCATGCCGATGAACCGCCCCACTTCCTCGCAAATACCCGCGGCCAGCGCGCCGTACACCACGAAGGCGAGCGGATTCGACAGGAAGCTCGCGGTCGCTTCGTTCCGATGCAGCACGTAGTCGTTCAGCGCGCGCTCGATCACCATAGCGAACAGCGCGAATACGGCGATGCCGGTGATGGCGTCACGCGGCTTGAGCGCGAGCGGATGGCGCAGACGGCGGTAGATCAGAAAGGGTAATGCGGCGACGAGCAGCGTCGCGACGGCGAGGCTCGAGAGGGTAAGTGGTGCAACAACCATGAGTTTCCTTGCGATGTCCGGCGCGCACCCGCTGCGCGCCGCAGCCCGAATGATCGCAGATCGCCGAGAATTCAGCGCAAAGTGGAGGCGCGGACGATCAATTCGCCCGGCAAAAGGCAGTCGCGCGCGGTGGTCTGAACGCCTTCGATGCGTTCGTGCAGGAACTCGACCGCGCGGTAGCCGATCTCGTAGGTCGGCTGACGGATCGTGGTGACGCCGGTCAATTCGGCCCATTCGGGGTCGTCGATGGAAAGCAGCGCGACGCGGGCTTGCCAGTCGGCGCCGTAGCGCGCTTTCAGATGCAAGGCGAGACACAGCGCGACGGGCGCGTTGGCGGCGAACAAGGCGACGCGCGCGGCGTTGCCCGTGGCGGCGGCGGCGCGCGTGTGGGCGGCCGCGTCGATCGCGCGGTCCAGTTCGGCGAGGCTGCGCTCGACGTCGACGGCATCCGCGAGATTCAGCACTAGCGTGTGACCACGCGCGGCGTTCTTGCCACCTGGATCGCTCTGAGCGCTCATCGCCTCACGAAAAGCCGCTTCGCGCAATTGCCGCGAGCTGACCTGCTCGAAAGGCTGAACGACGAACCAGATATCGTCGAACCCATTGTCCAGCAGATGCCGCGTGCCGAGTTCAGCCGCCGCCCGGTTGTCGAGACCGACCATATCCGCGACGAGTCCATCCACCGAACGGTCCACCAGCACCGCCGGAATCCCGCCGCCGCCCACCGGGCGCAGCGTTTCCTCGCGCACGCCGAGCGCGTTGACGATCACGCCTTCCACGCGGTACGTGGTGAGCAGTTGCAGGTAGCGCCGCTCCATCTCGACTTCGTTCGCCGCATGGCAGATCAGCGGCATCAGGCCGAGCGCGTGGCATGCCGCTTCCACGCCTTGCAGCACTTCGACCGTGTAGGGATTCGTCAGGTCGGCGAGCAGCATGCCGATCAGGCGGTTGCGGCCACGCTTGAGGCCGCGCGCCATCTGGTTGGGCTGATAGTCGAGGCGCGCGATCGCGGCCTCGATACGCGCGCGCAGTTCAGGCGACAGCACGCTCATCTCGCCGTTCAGATAGCGCGAGATGCTGGTCTTGCCCGTGCCGGCTTCGCGCGCGACATCGGTGATGGTCGCGCGGCGCGGCGTGGCCTGCGGCGTCGTGCTCATCGGCTGCTCGTGGATTGGCTCATCAATCGGCTCATCAATCGGCTCACTGAGCGCCTCACTTGGCGAGAACGTCGCGGTTGACGATATTGCTGGTCAGCGTGCCGTCGAGCGCGGCGACCAGGTTCTCCGCCGCATTGCGCGCCATCGCGTGACGGGTTTCAAGCGTCGCCGAACCGATATGCGGCAACGCGACCACATTCGCGAGCTTCAGCAGCGGCGAGTCGGCCGGCAGCGGTTCGGTCTCGAACACGTCGAGACCGGCGCCGTGGATCGTGCCGTTCCGCAGCGCTTCGATCAGCGCCTTTTCGTCGACGGTCGCGCCGCGCGAGGCATTGATCAGGATCGCGCTCTTCTTCATCGACTTCAACTCAGCCGCGCCGATCATGTGCTTTGTCTCCGGCGTCAAAGGCACTTGCAGGCAAACGAAGTCAGACACGGCGAGCAGTTCCGCCAACTCGACGCGCCGCGCGCCGTACATCTCTTCGGCCTGCGGGTTCGCGCTGCGATTGGTGTACAGCACCTTCATGTTGAAGCCGAGCGCCGCGCGCCGCGCCACCGCGCCGCCGATCCGCCCGAGCCCGACGATACCGAGCGTCTTGCCCTGCACGTCGACGCCGAACCGAGCCGGGCCGATGCTGTGCTGCCAATGCCCCGCCTTCACCCACTCGGCGAGCTCGACCACGCGCCGTGCCGACGCGAGGATCAGCGAGAACACCGTGTCCGCGGTGGACTCGGTCAGCACGTCCGGTGTGTGCGCGAGCACGATGCCGCGGCGCGTGAGGTCGGCCACGTCGAACTGGTCGAAGCCAACGGAGATGGTCGAGAGCGCCTTGAGCCGCGTCGCGCCTTCGAGCATCGCCGGCGTGATTTTCACGCTCGAACCGATGCCGCCGTCCGCATCTTTCAACGCGGCCACGAACGTGTCGTGCTGCGTGGCATCGACCTGCACGACTTGCGCATGCTGTTGCAGATACGCGAGCACATCTTCGGGCAGCGACTTCCAGGCGACGATCTTCTTCATCAGCTTATTTTCCTAGCAACGGGGTGACGAGCGGCGGGCGCATTGTTCTGCACTTGCGGCTGCGGTTTGACGATCAGCGTCAGAATCACGGCGGCGATCAGCGCCACGCTCATGAAAGCATACGACGCCGCGGGCGAACCGGTCGCGCCGTTCAGATAGCCGACCACATACGAGCCGACGAACGAACCGAGCGCGCCCATGCTGTTGATCAGCGCCATCGCGCCGCCCGCGACGTTCTTTGGCAGCAGTTCCGGCACGATCGCGAAGAACGGGCCATACGGCGCGTACATCGCGGCGCCGGCGATCACCAGCAATGCGTACGAGAGCCAGAAATGCGTGGAGCCGAGCGCGTACGAAGCCGCGAACGCCACCGCGCCGACCAGCAGGAACGGCCACACGAATACTTTACGGCGATTGAGTTTATCCGATGCCCACGAAGCTGCAAGCATCGCGATGGTCGCGGCGAGGTAAGGCAGCGCCGAGAGCCAGCCGGTTTCGACCATGCCGAGCGTCGAACCGTTCTTCAGAATCGACGGCAGCCACAGCACGAAACCATACACGCCGATGCTCCAGCAGAAATACTGCGCGCACAGCTTGATCACCGCGGGCGTTTTGAACGCGTCGCTATAGTTGCGCACGGGTTTGATCGCGGCCTGCTCGGCGCGCAGCGTTTCGGCGAGGTCGTCCTTTTGCTGCTGCGTGAGCCACGACACCTGCTGCGGCTTGTCCTGCACGATGAACCACCAGCACACGGCCCAGAGAATCGCGGGCGCGCCTTCGGCGATGAACATATGCCGCCAGCCGAACGAGTGCACCAGATAGCCCGACACCACCGACATCCACAGCACCGTCACCGGATTGCCGAGAATCAGGAAGGTGTTGGCGCGCGAACGCTCGCTCTTGGTAAACCAGTTGCTGATGAAAATCAGCATGGCCGGCATCACCGCGGCTTCAACCACGCCGAGCACGAAGCGGATCACCATCAGCGACGGGATATTGCTGACCATGCCGGTGAGCGACGCGCAACCGCCCCACAGAATCAGACTCCAGAACACGAGCTTCTTGACGCTGCGGCGTTCCGCGTAGATCGCGCCGGGAATCTGGAAGAAAAAGTATCCGAGGAAGAACAGCGCGCCGATCAGCGACGACAGTCCCTTGCTGATGCCGAGGTCCTGGTTGATGCCGGCGGCCGACGCGAAACCGAAGTTCGCGCGGTCCAGATAAGCGAGGCTGTAGGTGATGAATACGATCGGCATGATCGTCCACCAACGGCGAATCGCAAGCGATGAGGTCATGGGGTGTCTCCTTGGACGGCTTCCCGAAACAATGATGAACGGTCATGGGGCGCTCTGTTCGAGCGCTCTTGCTGTTATCGAGGCAGCTTGACGGAACGCGGCCGGTTGCGGACCTCGCTCGCGGATCTTCAGGCCGCAGCCGCGACGGACGGCGCACCGGCCGCTTCCAGCGCGTCGAGTTCGGCACGGCTCGGCAGTCCTTCCGAATCGCCGATCACCTGAATCGCCAGCGCGCCGATGCGGTTGCCGCGCGCCACGGCTTGCGGCAGCGACTTGCCTTCCAGCAGCGCGCTCACCACGCCGACCGCGAAACCATCGCCCGCGCCGACCGTGTCCACGACTTTCGCAACCGGCTGGCCGGCGATCACGGCGGCATCGTCGGCGGTGCGGAAGTACGCGCCCTGCGCGCCGAGCTTGATGATCACGCCGCGCGCACCTTGATCCAGATAGAACTTCGCGATGTCCTCCGGCTGCGTGTAGCCGGTCAGAATCTCGCCTTCGCCGATGCCGGGCAGCACCCAGTCGGCCAGCGCGGCGAGCGCGTTCAGGCCTTCGACCATCGCGGCGCGCGACGGCCACAGCGTCGGACGCAGGTTCGGGTCGAAGGAAATCGTCTTACCGGCGGCGCGCATTTCGCGCGCCAGATGGAATGCGAGTTCGCGCGAGGTCGCCGAAATCGCGGGCGCCACGCCGGTCAGATGCAGATGACGCGCCGGCAGCACGTAGTCCGCCGCGTAGTCGGCCAGCGACAGATGGCTCGCCGCCGAACCCTTGCGGAAATACTCGATCGCCGGGTCGCTGCCGTCGTCGTTCTTCGACTTGAGCTGGAAGCCGGTCGGATAGCGCTCGTCGGTCGTCACGCAGCCCTGGTCGATGCCCTCTTTCGTCAACGTGTCGCGTACGTACTGGCCGAACGAATCGTTGCCGACGCGGCTCATCCAGCCCACTTTGAAGCCGAGGCGCGACAGACCGATCGCCACGTTCAGATCGGCGCCGGCGACGCGCTTCGTGAACTGCCCGACACCCGCGAGCGGGCCGGTTTCGGCGGCCACGAACATGGCCATCGCTTCGCCATAGGTGATGACATCGAGTGCTGCGCTTGTCTTGCTCATGCTTCGCTCCTGCGTGATCTCTCTTGCTGCGTGTTTTGCGAGTTTTGCGTGGATGCTTGCCGCTTACCGTTCGCCGCGTGCTGCTTGCCGCGTGCTGTCTCCGGTGTCGCTGCCTTCTCTCAGGTCCTGCTGCCGCTCACGCGGCGGCCAGCCACGCGACGTAATGCGCCGCGTCCGTGTCGACACGGCTCGTATCGAACGGAAACTCGATGCCGCGCGGCACATGACGCGGCAGCTTGTCGAGCACCGCGGCGAACTGCGTATCGTCGGCGGCCGGGGCGGCGGGAAAGCGTCGTGCGCCCTCGCCCACCGTCGTCTTGCAATGGATGTATTCCACATGCGCCGCCAGCGGCGCGGCGGCCTCGAGCGGCGCGACCTCGCGCCAGGCCCAGTTGCCGATGTCGAAGGTCATGCCGAGCACGTCGGCGTGACCTTCGCGCGCCAACGCGTCGAACAGGCCGGTGAACTGCGCGAGCGAACCGCCCTCGGCCAATTGCCCGTTTTCGACGACGAGCCGCAATTGCGCGCAGCGCATGTGATCGGCGATCACAGTGGCATTGGCGTCGGCGGCGAAACCGCCGAGCTGCAACTTGACGAAGCGCGCGCCGAGCGCAAGCGCCTCTTCGATCGAGAGGCGCAACGCGTCCGCATCGAGCTTGCCCTGCGCCGTGTACAGCGCAGCCGGCGTGGAGTACACGGACCACAAGCCCAGTTCCGCGATCTGCTTGCCGAGCGCGCGCAGGTTGTGCGGAGCGGCGTCGGTTTCGTCGGCGAACAGTTCGCGGCGCACTTCGAAACCCGCCGCGCCGGCCTGCTTGCTCGCTCGCGCCCACTTCAGATGACCGTCCGTGCGGACCGCTTCCATCCCGAATGCGCTTGCGACGATCACCACGTCCACTGCGTCAGCCATGTCGAATTTACTCAAATCTGTTTCTTGATCAGCATTTGGAACCGGTTCCAAACACACTTCGAAAAAAAGCGCCGAGGCGCTTGCGATGCCCGAATAGTCGCCGAGGTCGCCGACATGCACCATAGTGGAAATCCCCAGGCGCGGGTGGCACGGCGCTCGGACCTCAAGGTCCCTCGGCTAGACACAGTGCAAGAAACCGCTCCACCACCCGCGATGGCGCGCTCGCATGCGGCACCAGGATCGACAGCCGCCGCGTGAGCGGCTCCGGGCTGAGCGACAGCAGGCACAGCGCGCGGTCCTCGTGCCGCATCGACATCGCCGACACGAAGCCGATGCCCATACCCGCCCGCACCGCTTCCTTCACGCCTTCGACGCCGGCAATCTCCAGCGCCACGCGCATCGGCACGCCCGCCCGCGCAAACGCCCGCTCGACGATCTGCCGCACGCCCGAGCCCGCCTCGCGCAACACCAGTGGATGCTCGCCGAAGGCCGCCAGGTCTGCGGGGCCGCCGTCGCCCAACTGCGCCAACGGATGCGAGCGCGGCATGATCGCGACGATCTCGTCTTCGCGCCACGCATGCACCGCCGTGTCTGGCGGCAGATCCAAGCCGACCGGCCCCTCGATCATCGCGATGTCCACCGAATCCAGCGCACCGACGATCTCCGTGGTGTTGCCGTCAGCGGTATGCAGCGTCACGTCCGGATAGCGGCGATGGAAGTCGGCGATCAGATACGGCAGCAAATAGCTTGCGGGCGTGGTGCTCGCGCCGATCCGCAAGGTGCCCTGCTCCAGGCCGCGCAAGGCGTCGCGGTACGCATGCGCCTGCCGCCAGGTGTCGCGCAGCCGCGTGGCGTAGCTGGCGAGTTGCTCGCCGGCAGGCGTGAGGCGCACGCCACGGCCGTCGCGCTGATACAGCGGCTCGCCGAATTCGTCCTGCAACTGCCGCAACTGGCCGGACACGGCGGGCTGCGACAAATGCAGCGCCACAGCCGCCCGGCTGATATTGCGATGCTCGGCGACTGCAGCGAACGTTATAAGTTGGTCTGGGGTCATGACGGTCAAAGTATCAGCTCAGGCGATACCTTACATTCTAAATCATGATTTTTCATATCGATATATCTAATTTAGGATTAGCCCATCGAATCTTAGTCAGTCACAGAAAAGGGCTGTTCCATGTCCACCGCTCATCTCACCGCCGCCAGTACGACGCCCGCCGGGTTTTCCACCCGCGGGCAGCTCAACGGCATTCTGTTCGTCGCGCTGTTTGCCGCTGCCGTCACGCGCATCGCCGCGATTCCCGCCATTGCCGGATTGGGCTTGAGCCCGCTGATCGTCGGCATCGTGGCCGGCGCCATTTACGGCAACGCGCTGCGCGACGGCATGCCCGCCAGTTGGGCTGCCGGCGTCAATTTTTCGGCGCGCAAGCTGTTGCGCATCGCCGTGGCCTTTTTCGGGCTGCGCGTGAGCCTGCAGGAAATCGCTCAGGTCGGCGTGCCCGGCCTCGCGGAATCCGTCCTGATCGTGGTCAGCACCCTCGTGATCGGTACGTGGGCCGGCATGAAAATCATGAAGCTCGACCGCGACACCGCCTTGCTGACCGCCGCGGGCAGCGCGATCTGCGGTGCCGCCGCCGTGCTCGCCTTCGAGTCGACGCTGCAATCGAAGCCGCACAAAAGCGCGATGGCCGTGGGCAGCGTGGTGCTGTTCGGCACGCTCTCGATGTTCCTTTACCCGGTTCTGTTCAAGGCAGGCTGGCTGCATCTGGACACGGTCGGCGCGGGCCTCTTTTTCGGCGGCACGATCCATGAAGTGGCGCAGGTGGTCGGTGCGGCCAGCAACGTGAGCCCGGAAGCGACCCATATCGCCACCATCGTCAAGATGACCCGCGTGATGTTGCTGGTGCCGGTGCTGCTGGTGGTCGGCATGTGGGTGAACCGCTCGGCGCGCCGCGATTCGGCTGCGTGCGGCTTGGACGGCGCCCACGGCAACGCGCCGCGCATGCTGGCGATTCCCTGGTTCGCGCTCGGCTTCCTCGCCTTCGTCGTGATCAACTCGCTGCATGTGCTGCCGGAAAGCGCGACCAGCACGCTCAACATGCTGGACACCTTCGCGCTGACCATGGCCATGACCGCGCTCGGCATCGAAACACGCATTTCGCAAATCCGTCAGGCCGGCCCTCGCGCACTGACCACGGGCTTCATCCTGTATGTGTGGCTGATTGCCGGCGGACTGGGTATTACATGGACCGTCCAGCACCTGTTCGGCTAAGCCGCCCTCGCCTTCACACCCACCCCGCCGCGTGCGGGGTTTTGCGCATTCTGGAGACCCATCCGGCGCGCTCGCGCGGCATACTGGTTGCTGGCGTCGTCAGCTCATGCAGCATGCTTGCGCGGCCCGCTTCTGCGCGCCGTCTTTGCGTCTGTGTCAATGCAACCGGAATGAGGATCGATCGATGAGCCTGGAACTTTACTATTGGGATGGCCTGCAAGGCCGCGGCGAATTCGTGCGGCTCGCCCTGGAGGAAGCCGGCGCCGACTACGTGGAAGTGGCGCGCGGCGAACGGTCGGAGGGTCTCGGCACGAACGCGATGATGTCGGTGATGAAGAGCAAGGACGAGCCGTATCCGCCGTTCGCGCCGCCGTTTCTGAAAGACGGCGACCTGGTGATCGCGCAGACCGCCAACATCCTGTTCTACCTCGGTCCGCGGCTGAACCTTGCGCCCACGGTGGAGAGCCTGCGCTACGTAGCCAACGGCCTGCAGCTGACCATCGCCGACATGGTCACCGAAGCGCACGACACGCACCATCCGCTCGCGAGCGCGCTTTACTACGAAGACCAGAAAGACGCCGCCAAAGTGCGCGCGCGCGACTTCATCGACAACCGTATTCCGAAATTCATGTCGTACTTCGAGCGCGTGCTCAAACAGAATCCGGCCGGCGATCAGTTCATGGTGGGCGACGCGCTCACTTACGTCGACCTGTCGATGTTCCAGCTGATCGACGGCTTGCTGTACGCGTTTCCGCTCGCGCTCAAGCGTTTCGGCGAACACTACCCGCGGCTCGCCGCCTTGCACGACGCGGTGATCGAGCGGCCGAACATCGCCGCGTATCTGCAGTCCGAGCGGCGCATCGAACACAACGAGGCCTGCATCTTCCGGCACTACCCTGAACTCGACAAGGCGGCGACTTGAGCCACGCCTTCTTCCCTCGCTCACTCACCGTCTCGCGCCCGCCGTCCAAAGCGGGCGCGATGCTGTTGCCGTGCGCGCTTATCCACCCGCTTTCACGCCCCGTACCGACGACGTGCTTTCATTCCTGCTGAAGCTGCGCACCCGCGCCCAAGATCTGTTCCGTCTGTCCGAAGCCCACACGATGCTGATCTGGTCGGTCGTGGTCGGCGTCGCGGGCGCCTTCGCGACGATCGCCTTTCGCGAGGGCATTGCGCTCCTGCAATTCGCGGTGGTCGGCAAGTCCGGCAGCTTCGTCGAAATGGCGCGCGGTTTGCCGTGGACCGTGCGGATCTGGCTGCCCGCGGCGGGGGGCCTGATCGCCGGCTTCTTTCTGCTGATCGCGCAGCGTCACGCGGACAAATGCAATCACGTCGACTACATGGAAGCGGTCGCGATCGGCGACGGCGTGGTGCCGGTGAAGCTGAGCTTGTGGCGCAGCGTGTCGTCGCTGTTCACCATCTCGAGCGGCGGGTCGATCGGCCGTGAAGGTCCGATGGTGCAACTGGCGGCGCTCGCCGCGTCGCTGATCGGACGCTGGGTGCATTTCGATCCGTCGCGGCTGCGTTTGCTGGTGGCGTGCGGCGCGGCGGCCGGGATCACTTCCGCGTACAGCGCGCCGATCGCGGGCGCGTTTTTCGTCACCGAGATCGTGCTCGGCTCGATCGCAATGGAAAGCTTCGGGCCCGTGGTGGTCTCGGCGGTGGTCGCCAACATCACGATGCGTGAATTCGCTGGCTACAAACCGCCGTACGAAATGCCGGTGTTTCCGCCGGTGGCCGGCGTCGAAGTGCTGCTGTTCGTCGCGCTCGGCGTGCTGTGCGGCGCGGCGGCTCCGCAGTTTCTGCGGCTGCTCGACGTGTCGAAGAAAAGCTTTCGCAAGCTGCCGGTGCCGCTGCCCGTGAGGCTCGCGCTCGGCGGTCTCGTGGTCGGCATTCTGTCGGTCTGGACACCCGAGGTGTGGGGCAACGGCTACAGCGTCGTCAACTCGGTTCTGCATTCGCCGTGGACGTGGACCGCGCTCGTCCTCGTGCTGGTGTTCAAGCTCGTCGCCACGGCGGCCACGGCGGGCTCCGGCGCGGTCGGCGGGGTGTTCACGCCGACGCTGTTCGTCGGCGCGGTGGTCGGCTCGCTGTTCGGCCAGGGCATGCACGCGCTGTGGCCGCACGGCACGTCGGCGCCGTTCGCCTATGCGATGGTCGGCATGGGCGCGTTTCTGGCAGGCGCCACCCAGGCGCCGCTTATGGCGATCCTGATGATCTTCGAGATGACGCTCAGCTATCAGGTCGTCCTGCCGCTGATGCTCTCCTGCGTGGTCGCCTATTTCGTCTCGCGCGCGATCGGCAAGACCTCCATGTATGAAATCACCTTGCGCCGCAATCACGAGGAACAGGAGCGCTCGCGCCTGCGCGCCACGCAGATGCGCGAGCTGATCCGTCCCGCCGAAACCGTCGTGCCGCCCAACGCGACCGTGCAGGACATGACGCGCGTGTTTCTCGAATATCCGGTGAAATATCTCTACGTGGCCAACGAGTCCGGCGCGTTTCTCGGTGTGGTCGCGCTCAAGGACATCACCTCCGATCTGCTCGACGGCAGCGACACGTCGGCGAAGACCTCGGCGGATTATCTACAGCCGCATTTCGACGTGCTCACGCCGGACATGCCGCTCGGCGTGGCGTTGCAGCACTTCCTCGCGTTTCAGGGCGAACGCCTGCCGGTGATCGAAAGCGCCGCGCATCCGACGCTCGCCGGCGTAGTCTATAAAACCTCGCTGCTCGACGCGTATTTCCGCATGAATCCGACGCGTTAGGCGCCACACACAATTCGCCTTCACGCCGCGCCCGCCCCGCCTTTGGGGCGCGTGCAAAGCGCGCCAAATTTTCTACAATGGACAGACCGCTGCGGCGAACGCCGACAGCGCGCGTTACGCCAAAACGGGCGCACCGAGACGCCCGTCCTTCGATCGGAGCGAAGATGAGCGAACCGTCCCCCGATGCCGTGCGCCGTGATCAGGCGGGCTGGATTTTCCTGCACCTTGAAGGCGAGCCGTACGATCGCGGCGAGCAACACGGCCAGTTGCTCGCCGGCGAAATCCGCAACGCGATCCACACCGCCCGCTATCTCGCGAAGTGGGACACCGGCGAAGAATTCGAGACCTTCGTCAACGCCGCCGTCTCCCAGTTCGCCAACAAACTCGACACCGAATTCGCCGACGAAATCCAGGGCATCGCTGACGGCGCACAACTGCCGTTCGCCGAAGTGCTGGCGTGGAACGGCTACATGGATCTGCTGCAAAGCTGGTGGCCGACCCACGCGTCGCAGAAGCAGCCGAACCTCGGCGTGAAGCCGTGGCGCGGACGGCGCGGGCATCATTGCAGCGCGTTCATCGCCACCGGCCGCGCGACCCGCGACGGCCGCATCGTGATGGCGCATAACTCGTGGGACCGCTACGCCGCCGGCGACGCGTTCAACGTAGTCTTCGACATCGTGCCGGACCAGGGCAATCGCATCCTCATGCAAGGCTTGCCCGGCTGCATTTCCAGCCTTACTGATTTCTGGGTCACTGCCGCCGGGCTGATGGTGACGGAAACCACCATCTCCAACTTCGTCGGCTACAACGCGGCCGGCGCGCCCGAGTTCTATCGTTCGCGGCGCGCGTCGCAGTACGCGAACAGCATCGGCGAATGGTGCGAAATGTTCGCCATCGCCAATAACGGCGGCTATGCGAATAGCTGGCTGCTTGGCGACGCCAAGACCGGCGAGATCGCGCGCTACGAACTGGGCCTGCACTTCTCCGGATTCGAGAGCACCAAGGACGGTTTCTACAGCGGCTATAACACCGCGACCGACCTGAAGATCCGCAATCAGGAATGCCTCGGCGAAGGCGAGGACTATACGGACGTGCGCAAGAACGGCGCGCGGCGCCTGCGCTTCATGCAGCTCGAAGAAATGCATCACGGCAAGATCGACGTGGAACTGGCCAAGGAGATGATCGCCGATCATCACGACGTCTACCTCGACCGTAACGACAACCCCTGCTCGCGCACCATCTGCGGGCATCTGGAACTGGACGACGCGCGCTTTGGCGGCACCGATCACGGACCGTTCAATCCGTGGGGCGCCAACGACGGCAAAGTGGTCGACAGCGAAATGGCGCGCGAGATGGCGTTCAGCGCGCGCTGGGGACATCCGTGCGGGCGGCCGTTCGACGCGCAAGCGTTCATGAAGCGGCATCCGCAGTGGAACTGGCTGAACGGTTATATGCGCGACCGGCCGTCGTGGCCGTGGACGCGCTTCGACATACTGCGTTAGAACGGCGTCGGCCGCACTGCAACATGCCGTAGTACGACCGTTCGCGACGGCGCTGCTGCGTTGTTGCCGGGTTTCTGCCATTATCTGAAATCTACAATACCGTTTTGCCGCAAATGTGCGCGCCCTACAGATTTTGCGCATCTAAGATGGAAGATGCGCGTTAGCCGCCGACTGCGACACCTCGGCAACACCGCGTGTAGCATGCGCCGTCCTTTCGACGCGGGGACGGCACAGCGCTTGCTCAACTGTCAGCGCCGCATGAGCTTAGGAGGTCGGGCGATGAAAACCTCGACACTGTTGACCATGGTGACGCTGTCAGCCTCGTGTTTTGCCGCGCCGGTTCACACC
This sequence comes from Paraburkholderia sp. RL17-347-BIC-D, assembly GCF_046027915.1. Taxonomy (NCBI): domain Bacteria; kingdom Pseudomonadati; phylum Pseudomonadota; class Betaproteobacteria; order Burkholderiales; family Burkholderiaceae; genus Paraburkholderia; species Paraburkholderia sp. RL17-347-BIC-D. The sequence goes on along the minus strand of NZ_JARESS010000001.1, from coordinate 208,151 downwards.
GCGCCGGACGGCACGAACGCCAATAGTCTTGCCGAACGCGCCAACGCAGCACCCGTCGCCCCCGCGGCGCCGGACGTCGCCGCCACGGACGATAATCGTCCGCAACAATGGCAACATATCGCGCTGCCCAAATCGCGGCATCTCGATCGAAGCTTTACCGGACAGAACGAGCATTTGCAGACCTGACGCCGGCATGTGCAGATGTACGCGCCGGTTGTATGCGTGAGACTTCGTGGCCCTGAAACGGCGACGATGGCGAGCGCGGCTGTGCACTTTTTAAAGCGATAAGTAACGGGTCGCGCAGGCTGTGGCTCCTCATTCGCGGCAACACTCACGTCCCCAGTCCCCATCACGTCCAACCGTATCAACAGGAGCGCTTGCATGACCGCATCGGCTATTCCCGGCGAATCGATTGACCTGCAGATCACCGACCTTCTGAGCGAAGTCCAGTTTCCGACCTACAAGGACGCGCTGGTCGACGCCGCGCGCGAAGCCGGCGCGAGCAACGAAGTGCTGTCGATGCTCGACGGCTTGCCGGAACAGGATTACGCCGACGTGGCTTCGGTGACGCGCCTCATCAGCGGCAATTACGGTCCGGGGCTCGGTGCATGAGCGAGGAACCGGCTTCATCGCCGACTGGTTCGCGCCCGCCGTCCCTTCCGCTTTCGCTTTCGTCAGGGCAGAAGCGCGGTTCCGACTGGATTTATCGCTCGCCGCAGACGGCCGGCGCGAGCGGAATCGAACGGATCGAGGCTTTCTTTCAACAGGCCGGCTACGCGATGCACCGGCACGATACCTATGCGATCGGCCGCACGCTGGCCGGGGTGCAGAGCTTTCGCTATCGCGGCAGCACCCGCAACAGCTTACCGGGCGGCACGATGGTGCTGCATCCCGACGAACCGCACGACGGCCAGGCCGGCACCGGCGACGGTTTTCACTACCGCATGATCTATGTCGATCCGGCGCTGTTCCAGCAGGCGCTCGGCGGCAAGCCGCTGCCGTTCCTGGAAGGCGGCCTGTCGAACGATCCGCGCCTGTTCGCCGCCACCGAGAGCCTGCTGCGCGCGATGGACAGCGCCATCGACCCGCTCGAACAGGACAGCGCGCTCTACGATCTGGCCGTCGCACTCGACACCGTGGCGGGCGCGCCGGATACACCGCGTCCGGTGGATTACCGCGCGGCGACCCTGGCGCGCGACTACCTGCTTGCGTCGCTCGATCGCGCCGTCACGCTCGACGAACTCGCCGCCGCCGCGGGCCGCGACCGCTGGAGTCTGTCGCGCGATTTTCGCGCGCTGTTCGGCACCAGTCCGCATCGCTATCTGACCATGCGGCGTCTCGATCTCGTGCGGCAACTGGTGCTCAAGGGTGTGTCGCTCGCCGACGCCTCGGCGGCAAGCGGCTTTGCCGATCAGAGCCACATGACGCGGCACTTCAAGCACGCCTGGGGCGTCGCGCCGGCGCAGTGGCTGAAGATGCTCGGCTCGCCGGCGCCCGGCGCGCGCTGAGCGAAGGCGCGCCGGATCGTACCGCGCCGCACAAGCGCGCACAAACGTTCAAGACCCGGCTCCGGCTTGCGCCGTACGCTCCTGCCTGACACAACCGCTCAGGAGGAGCACTGCGATGTCCGACGCACAGATCACTCAACGGCCGTATCAGGCCATCAACTTCGCCGAAAAACTGCGGCTCTTCAACGACCAGTGGCAAGCACGCGTGGTCGCCGAAATGAACGACTATCAGTTCAAGCTGGTGCGAATCGAAGGGGATTTCATCTGGCACGAGCACGCCGATACCGATGAAACCTTCATCGTGCTCGACGGGCAATTGCGCATCGACCTGCGCGATGGTTTCGTGCTGATTTCGGCGGGAGAAATGTTCGTGGTGCCGAAGGGCACCGAGCACAAACCGTACGCCGAACGCGAGGTGAAGCTGATGCTGATCGAGCCGCGCGGTGTGAAGAATACCGGCGAGGAAGTCAGCGAACGGACGGCGGCGAACGACGTGTGGATTTAGGCAATCAATCTCGCAGTTCGCCGCGGCGTCGGCCGGCACGTGGCTCATCTACGAGATTCGTCCGCGCGGCTCGCGCACGTAATAAATGTCCCATTCGCTTTCGCCGGTTTTGACGAAGCCGTGGCGGCGATAAAAACGGTTCGAGTCGCTGTCGCGCAGCGCGCCTACTTTGATCGGCAGCGATTTCGAATCCGCCTGCGCGAACAGCTCGGCTAGTACCGCTTGCCCGATTCCCCTGCCTTGCTGCGTGGGGACGATGTAGAGATGGTCCAGCACGAGGTGATCGGCCAGGGACCTGAACAGCACGAATCCGGCTTGCGCGCCGTCGATCAGAATGAACCGGCAAAACGCCGGATCGAACGATGCAACGAAGCGCTCACGAGCGCGCACCGGATCGAAGCGGCCGACACGCTCCAGGCTTTCGCGCATCGCCGCGATGCGGATGTGCACGAGCGTGTCGACGTCGGCGAACGTCGTGCCGGCGAAACTCAGGTTCATGCGGTTCGGCTCTCTGGGTAGTCTTATCGTTATCGAACTCGTGCGGCTGCACGAGCCTCGAATCGAAGAAGATAACCCAGTCGCGCACGTCTCAGCCGAAAACCCTAACGCCGCACCTCACACGCCAACGCCCCTCGCGCGCCAAATCAAAACGGCGACGACGCCGCGATCCGCGAGCGCGCGGACTTGTGCGAAGGACGCGCCGCGTCGGCGGCCAATTCCGGCAGCGACAGGTCGTCCATGTCCGCAACAACCTTTGCCGACTCGGTCACGGAACGCGCCGGCGCCACGGTACGCGGATCGCGCGCCTGCCGGCCCGGCTGCTGGAAATACTCGACGAGGTGATCGATGAAAGTGCGCACCTTCGCCGGCAAATGCAGGCGGCTCGGATAGGCGATCGTGATTTCGATCTGCGGCAAACGGTAGTCGCGCAGCAGCGGCACGAGTCGCCCGGACGCCAGGTCACGGCCGATCAGATAGCTCGGCAGGATCGCCACGCCCATGCCCAGCAGCGCGAACTGCCTGAGCATCTCGGTATTGTTCGCGACGATCGCATTCGTGGGGCGCACGCGGACTTCGCCGTTCGGTCCGGTGAACACACGCTCCTCGCCGCCCTGTTCGGCCGGCCGGCTCAGGCACGGATGCGAGAGCAGATGCTCGGGCCGGGTCGGCGTGCCGTGCTGCGCCAGGTAGGCAGGCGTCGCGCAAACCGTCAAGTAACCGGTGGTCAGCCGCCGTGTGACGATGCTCGCGCTGCGCATGTGCCGCGCCACCAGAATGCCGACGTCGAAGCCCTCTTCCACCAGATCGACATGGCGATCCGCGAGCGTGACATCGGGCACGACATCCGGATAACGCGCGGCATAAGACTGCACCACGGGCGCGAGGCTGTGCAGCCCGAACACCACCGGCGCGACGATACGCAAAGTGCCGACCGGCTCGTGATTGCGCGCCACCACCATCTGCTCCACGCCTTCGAGGTCATCGAGAATGTGGCGCACGCGCTCCAGATACGTCGTGCCGGACTCCGTGAGCGACAGGCGGCGCGTGGTGCGATTGAGCAGGCGCGTGCCGAGGCGCGCTTCCAGATCGGCGACATGGCGTGTGACGACCGCGGTGGAAAGGTCCAGCGCGCCGGCCGCGCCAACGAAACTGCCGAGGTCGGCCACTTTGACGAATACGCGCATCGACTGCAATTGGTTCATTGGACGACTCCTGCCTCGGTAAAGCCGGGCCGGCGCACCCCTCGCGCCTGTGTCGACCCGTGCGGCAAGGCGCGCGCGGGTTTGCCCAACGATCCGATTGTATCGACCCGATCATGTCCCAACCCTGACCTGAACATGACAATCCGGACAGGTTTCCGAGGCGTTCCCGTCACCTTCGTGGACTAATGTCGGGCTTTGTTGCGAGCATTATTGCGAATTTTGACTAGGTATAAACCCTAGTATTCTGGTAACATAGCGCCCGAAGGTAATCAATCGCTATCGCTATGACACACCGTTTTCAGCTTTTCGAAAAAATCGCGTTCTCGCTGGTCTGCTGGTCCGCCGCGGCCTGTTCGGCCTTCATCGCTTATGAACGCTGCCCGGACATCAAGGTGGTCCTGCACGTGGGCAAAGAAGTGCTGCGCTACAGCGGTCAGTATTCGTACGTGTGCGCGACGCCGGTTGCCGACGCCTGCACCCAGTTGCCGACCAACTGATCGCGCGTTTCAACGCGCTTACGCGTTGCGCCCGAACACCACGCGCGCGAAAAATCCCGCCAGCACCGTTTCAGCCATCTCCGCCGGGACGTTCTGCGGGTCGACCGTGTAGAAGAACTGCACGCCGTCGCACAACCCCATCAAGCCGATCGCCAGCGTCTCCGGCGGCATCAGCATCGGCGTGCCGACTCGCGCCGAAAACTCGCGAATATACGCGCTCATTTGCTCGAGCTTCTCGTGCACGAATGCGTTAAAGCGGATCCGGAAGCGGCCGTCGCGCACCGCGAGCAGCTTCGCCTCCACCCACAGCAGGAAACACTTGTTCTCGCGATGCAGGTTGCTGTAGTAGCGCAGCACGCGCTCCTCCGCTTCCTCACGCGATGCCGCGCTCGCGAAAATGGCCTGCAGCCCCGCCTGCATGATCTCGTGGTCGCGCCGCAGTAGTTCGAGAAACAACTCGCTCTTGCTGCGGAAGTTCGAATAGAACGCGCCACGCGTATAGCCCGCCGCCCCGGCGATGTCCTCGACACTCGCCGCGACAAAGCCTTTCTTCATAAAAATCGCTTGCGCAGCGTCGAGCAGACGCTCGCGCGTCTGGTCCTTGCTCTGCTCGCGTGTCAGTCGTTGCCGTTTCATGGGCGCAAGTCTAGCACTGAAAAGAATTCCAATTCACCTCAACATTCAAATACAGGTGTGTATTAGAATGCACATCGTCATTCTGAATCAGTCGCGTATGCCAATTGCATGAACGGCCAGCGCGTCTTCGCTGGCGGGCCGCTGCGGCTTGCCCTGTTCGTTCGCCGTCTCCAGTTGGGGTAATTGTGAAGCGTCCCGGTCTTCCCGCATCGTTCGCGCTGCGTCCGCAGTCCCATCGGTATCGTCATCGCGCGCGCCTGCGCCGCGCCGTATTCGTGCTGGTTCTGGCCGGCGTCGTCACGCTGGCCGCGTGTTCGAAGAAAGAAGCCGCGGCGCCCGAGCCGCGTCCGGTGGTGGCCGTCGCCGTGCATGCGGACGGCAGCGCCACGCAGGCGGCGTCCTTGCCCGGCGAGGTGCAGGCGCGCTATTCGACGCCGCTGTCGTTTCGCGTCGGCGGCAAGATCGTCGAGCGTCGCGTGCGTCTCGGCGATGTCGTGAAGAACGGACAGATCGTCGCCCGGCTCGATCCGGCGGACGCGCAGAAGAATGCCGCGAGCGCGCAGGCGCAGCTCGCCGCCGCGCAACATGCTCTCGTGTATGCGAAGCAGCAACTCGATCGCGATCAGGCACAGGCCAAAGAAAACCTGATCGCGCCCGCGCAACTCGAGCAGACCACCAATGCGTACGCATCCGCCGTCGCGCAGCGCGATCAGGGCGCGCAGCAGGCGGCGTTGTCGAAAGACCAGTTGCAATACACCACGCTCGCCGCCGATCACGCCGGCGTGATTACCGCCGAACAGGCCGACACCGGCCAGAACGTCTCCGCGGGCCAGGCCGTCTACAACCTCGCGTGGAGCGGCGACATCGACGTGGTGTGCGACGTGCCGGAAAGCGCGCTCGCCGCGCTCTCGGTCGGGCAAACCGCCAACGTCACGCTCGCCGCGCTGCCGGGACGCAAGTTCAGCGCGCGCGTGCGCGAACTGTCGCCCGCCGCCGACCCGCAAAGCCGCACCTATCGCGCCAAACTCACGCTCGAGAATCCCGGCCCGGACGTGCGCCTCGGCATGACCGCGGATATCGAACTCGCCGCGCAAGCTAACGCCTCGGCTACTCAGCACGGCTCGTTCACGGTGCCCGCCACCGCGCTGTTCCACGACGGCACGCAACCCGCCGTGTGGATCGTGCGCGCCGCGGATAACGCGCTGGAACTGCGCCGCGTGACCGTCACGCGTTACAACGAACGCACCATCGTGATCGGCCAAGGCCTCAAGGACGGCGAACGCGTCGTGCTGCAAGGCGTGCATACGGTGAGCGCCGGCGAAAAAGTCCGCGCGATCGCACCGCTGCATCCCGAGGACTTCGCTTCATGAGCACCACGCATGAAGAAGGACGCTTCAACCTGTCCGCATGGGCGCTGCGCCACCAGGCGCTGGTCGTTTTCCTGATCGCGCTCGCGACCGCCTTCGGCATCCTCGCCTATACGCGGCTCGCGCAATCCGAAGACCCGCCCTTCACGTTCCGCGTGATGGTGATCCGCACCTTCTGGCCCGGCGCCACCGCGCGCCAGATGCAGGAACAGGTCACGGACCGCATCGGCCGCAAATTGCAGGAGACGCCCGCCATCGATTTCGTGCGCAGCTACTCGCGCCCCGGCGAATCGCTGATGTTCTTCTCCATGAAGGACTCGGCGCCGGTCAAGGACGTGCCCGAGACGTGGTACCAGGTGCGCAAGAAAGTCGGCGACATTGCGGCGACGCTGCCGCAAGGTATTCAAGGCCCGTTCTTCAACGACGAATTCGGCGACGTCTACACCAACATCTACACGCTCGAAGGCGACGGCTTTTCTCCCGCGCAACTGCACGACTACGCGGACCAGTTGCGCACGGTGCTGCTGCGCGTGCCGGGCGTCGGCAAGGTCGATTATTTCGGCGACCCGGATCAGCACATCTACATCGAGATCGCCAACACGCAACTCACGCGCCTCGGGATCTCGCCGCAGCAGCTCGGCCAGGCCATCAATTCGCAGAACAGCGTGTCGCAGGCCGGCACGCTGACCACCACGGACGACCGCGTGTTCGTGCGCCCCACCGGCCAGTTCAAGGACGTCAACGCGCTCGCCGACACGCTGATCCGCATCAACAACCGCTCGTTCCGTCTCGGCGACATCGCCACGATCAAACGCGGCTACGACGACCCCGTCGCCACGCAAATGCGCGCCGGCGGCAAGGCCGTGCTCGGCATCGGCGTGACAATGCAGCCGGGCGGCGACGTGATCCGCCTCGGCAAGGCGCTCGATCAACAGATGGTGCAGTTGCGCCGCGCACTGCCCGCCGGCTTGCAACTGGTCGAAGTGTCGAGCATGCCGGACGCGGTCGCGCATTCGGTCGACGACTTTCTTGAAGCCGTCGCCGAAGCGGTCGCGATCGTACTGGTGGTGAGCCTGGTTTCGCTCGGCGTGCGCACCGGCATGGTGGTCGTGATTTCGATCCCGGTGGTGCTCGCCGTCACCGCGCTGTGCATGTATCTGTTCGATATCGGCCTGCACAAGGTGTCGCTCGGCACGCTGGTGCTCGCCTTGGGACTGCTCGTCGACGACGCGATCATCGCGGTCGAGATGATGTCGGTGAAGCTGGAGCAAGGCTGGAACCGCACGCGCGCGGCGGCCTATGCGTACACCAGCACCGCGTTTCCAATGCTGACCGGCACGCTCGTCACCGTCTCCGGCTTTCTGCCAATCGCGTTGGCCAAGTCGAGCACCGGCGAATACACGCGCTCGATTTTCGAAGTGTCGGCGATCGCGCTGATCGCCTCGTGGCTCGCCGCGGTGGTGCTGATTCCGCTGCTCGGCTATCACCTGCTGCCCGAGCGCAAACGCGAGGCGCACGAAGCGCATCTGCCCGACGATCACGAGCACGACATTTACGACACGCGTTTTTACCGGCGCCTACGCGGCTGGGTCGGCTGGTGCATCGAGCGGCGCTTCGTCGTGCTGGCGATCACTGTCGTGCTGTTCGTGCTGGCCATGGCGGGCTTCACGCTGGTGCCGCAGCAGTTCTTCCCGAGTTCGGACCGTCCCGAGTTGCTGGTGGATGTGCGGCTGCCCGAAGGCGCGTCGTTCGAAGCTACCTTGCGTGAGGCCACGCGGCTCGAAAAAGCACTGGTGGGCCGCCCGGAAATCGATCATACGGTCGACTTCGTGGGCACCGGCGCACCGCGTTTCTATCTGCCGCTCGATCAACAATTGCCGCAGCCGAATTTCGCGCAGTTCGTGATCACAGCGAAGTCGGTGAAGGATCGCGAAAAACTCGCGCAATGGCTCGGACCTGAATTGCGCAACCACTTCCCGGCGATTCGCACGCGTCTGTCGCGCCTCGAGAACGGGCCGCCGGTTGGCTATCCAGTGCAGTTCCGCGTGAGCGGCGACGATATCGCGACCGTGCGGTCGATCGCCGATCGCGTAGCCGCGACCATGCGTGCGGACCGCGGCACCAGCAACGTCCAGTTCGATTGGGACGAACCCGCCGAGCGCTCGGTGCGTTTCGAAGTCGATCAGAAAAAAGCGCGCGAACTCGGCGTAAGCTCCGACGACATTTCGAGCTTCCTTGCGATGACGCTCTCCGGCTACACCGTCACGCAGTACCGCGAACGCGACAAACTGATCAGCGTCGATCTGCGCGCGCCGAAGGCCGAACGCGTCGACCCCGCGCAGCTCGTCACGCTGGCCATGCCAACGCCGAATGGTCCCGTGCCGCTCGGTACGCTCGGCCATTTGCGCAACGACCTCGAATACGGCGTGATCTGGGAACGCGACCGTCAGCCGACCATCACCGTGCAGTCCGACGTCGCGCCCGGCGCGCAAGGCATCGACGTCACGCATGCGGTGGACAAAGCGCTGAGCCAGATTCGCGCTACTCTGCCGGTCGGCTACCGGATCGAAATCGGCGGCTCGGTCGAGGAAAGCGGCAAAGGCCAGACGTCGATCAATGCGCAGATGCCGATCATGATCATCGCCGTGCTCACGCTGTTGATGGTCCAGTTGCAAAGCTTCGCGCGCGTGCTGATGGTCGTGCTGACCGCGCCGCTCGGGCTGATCGGCGTGGTGCTCACGCTGCTGCTGTTCGGCCAGCCGTTCGGCTTTGTCGCGATGCTCGGCGTGATCGCGATGTTCGGCATCATCATGCGCAACTCGGTGATTCTGGTCGATCAGATCGAGCAGGACATTGCCGCGGGGCATAAGCGCTTCGATGCGATCGTCGGGGCGACCGTGCGGCGGTTCCGGCCTATCACGCTGACCGCGGCGGCCGCCGTGCTCGCGCTGATTCCGCTGTTGCGCTCGAACTTTTTCGGGCCGATGGCCACCGCGCTGATGGGCGGCATTACGAGCGCCACCATCCTCACGCTGTTCTATCTGCCCGCGCTGTATGCCGCGTCGTTCCGCGTGCGTGCCGACGAACGCGAGCCGCAAGCGCCGTCCGCGTCCGGCACGACGCATACGGGGAATTGAGCATGGCTAATCTCTCGTTGCTCCGACACGCGGGCCGCGCCGCGCTCACCGGCATGGCATGCGCGCTCGCCGCCTGCTCGTTCGGGCCGAGCGGCGAGCCGCCCGCGATGCCGCAACCGGCACACTACGGCGCCGAAGCACAGCCGACGCAAACCGTGCCCGCGCAAGGCGTCACGCAGCAGTTCGTGGTCGGCGCGAAGCCGGTGCCCGAATGGTGGAAGCTGTATCAGTCGGACGCGCTGAACGCGCTCGTCGACGAAGGCCTGCGTAATAGTCCGACGCTCGCCGCGACGGACAAGAGTCTTGCCGCCGCGCGTGAGCAGTTGCGTGCGCAGATCGGCAGCTCGATGCTGCCGACCGTCGATCTCGGCGGCCAGGCGACGCGCAACCGCGCATTGGCGATCCCCGAGATCGGACCGAACACGTTTCTGTACAACATCTTCGTCGGTCAATTGCAGGCGCACTATACGTTCGATCTGTTCGGCGCCGCGCGTCTGGCCGACGCGGCGCTCGCGGCGCGCGTCAACGTGCAGGCGTATCAGTTCGACGCCGCGCGCCGGGCGCTGGCCGCCAATATCGTGAGCGCCGCGATCACGAGCGCCGCGCTGCGTGCGCAGATCGAAACGACCGAACGGCTCGTGACGATCGCCAACGATCAGGCTCGCGACACGCAGCGGCGCTATGCATTGGGCGCCGTTTCGCATGCCGACCAGTTGAGCGCGCAACAGAGCGCGGCGAGTCTGTCGGCGAGCTTGCCGGGGCTGAAGCAGCAATGGCTGAGCACGCGTCACGCGCTCGCGGTGCTGCTGGGCCGCACACCGGATGCCGCGCCGGACGATCTCGAACTCGCCCAGTTGCATGTGCCTGAACAGGTGCCCGTGGTGGTGCCGTCGGAACTGCTGCGCGCGCGTCCCGACATTCAGGCCGCCGACGCCGCCTTGAAGGCCGCGGCGGCCGATGTCGGCGTCGCCACGGCGCAGATGTTCCCGAGCCTGTCGTTGAGCGCGTCGATGGGACAAGGCGGCTTTAGCTGGCCGGTGGCGCTGTCCGGCGCGGGCGCGATCTGGAGCATCGGCGCGTCGCTGTCACAGCCGCTGTTTCACGGCGGCGCCCTGTTCGCGCAACGGCGCGCAGCGGTCGATACGTACGATGCGACGGTCTCGCAGTACAAACAGACGGTACTCGCCGCATTCCAGAATGTCGCCGACACGCTCGCCGCGCTGGAGCACGACTCGCAGGCGCTGGACGCCGCGAACGTTGCCGCGCGTTCGGCGCAAGGCATCTTCGACGAAACCTCGGGGCGCTATCGATTGGGCGCGTTGCCTATCGCGTCAGCGCGTTCGAGTGAGCAGCAGTTTCGCAACGCGCAACTCGATGAGATTCGCTATACGAGCGCGCGTTTGACGGATACGGCGGCGTTGTTCCAGGCGATGGGGAATCCGCCGATGGAGCCGGCTGCGTCATCCGCGTCCGCTTCGACTTCGGCCTCGGCCTCGGCCTCGGCGATTCGGGCAGCGAACGCGGGCATCGCCGACTAGCCAAACCTGGGATTCCGTACTGATCGCCGCGGACTTATCCCCACTTTTTGTTGATGAGCCTGTTGAAAACTATCTGACAAGCAGGCTAACACCTTGAACGCATGGGGAATTGTGCAGGCGGTACGGAATGAACCAGCAGGCCCGGAGCGGTAGCTTTTTCACGGAACGAAGAACCTGGGATACCTCGACGTTATCCCCAGTTTGGGTTGACAGGGTTGTTGATAACTCCGGGGCTACACGCTTAAGTGCTCGAGCCGAAGGGGTTTGTTGCTTGAGGTGCCGGTGGATGCAGCGGCGTTGGGCGCCGCGACTTGTGTCTCGTTTGCCATTCAAGCCAACGCTGTCCTTCAATGGCGACCAACAAAGCACGTGACTTGTCTAAAATCCAGACAGTCCAGTTCGTGCCCCCGTGCCGGGCCGGTGCATATCGTGCGGCGATTTTGCCCTGTTCAGGGGTAGTCAGTAGGCGACTCAATTTTGATGCGTGCGTCAAACAGCTTTGGCGCGCGAGCGAAGACGTCCTGATAAGTCGATCCTCGTTGCTCGCATCCTCGTTACTCGGCGCTGTGATCGGCAGGAGACACATCAGGTATAAACCTAAGTGTCGACCAATTTGGTTGTTGCAATGGTCCATCGCCCCACCGCAAATATTCAAGCTCATACAAACGGTCGGCCGGATCGGCGAACAAAAGCAGGGATATCAACGAGCCATCCTCGTCGCTCACTTCTCCCTCAACCGGGTATAGGCTCTGGCCGCCACCATGTGGATGCTGATATCCTTCAAGGCAGATTTGGATCAATTCTCCGTCCGCCAGTTCGGCCTCTACCTGTGCGATTGCCAGGTCATTCATCAGCCTGTTGCGCGCTTCACTGTCAAGCCGTGATGCTACGCCACGGATGAAGTATTTTTCGTCGTCGGTAAGTGCGCGAATCACATCAGTATCCTTTCACAGGAAAAATAGTTCCCACACTCGCTGTGCCATTCGGCAGGATACGCACCCGGAACTCAACCAGGACGCCGTCAACGGTCATTCTGCCAACCGCGCTTGTATTGGGAAGCATGTCCGGCATCATACCGGTCACAGCATCTGCAACCTGGCCCTCTGCGTTTGCGACATTTACACCCTCCGCTTCCAAACGGGAGGCATAGTGACCCGTCTTGAAAGTAAGGTCTCCGGCACTATTCACGCCCGTTGGCTTGCACTGCTTCGCTTCCGTCGCCTGCTGAATGCCTTGCTTGCTGGCCCACATCGGGTCTTTGGCAAGCTGGAATACAAGCCAGGCAAAACGAGCGCCTGCAGCGATTGCGCACTCAGGACACACCGGCTCCAGTCCCGGCTCCTGCACGAACTGCAGCCCCCTAACCATACCGAGCAGATTAAGCGATGGCCCTGCGGGCAAGACTCCAGACTCGACATTCTCAAGCCACTTGTCAATCTCATCATCACTGATGGAAAAGTCGGGGCCGAGATTTGTCGACACAGTACCTGCACGCGCCACCAGAGTTCCATCCGCAGCGTACGTGTAGTTGACTTTGAGGGCGCGTTGAACATTTCCGTTTAGCGGACTTGCATCTTCGAAGTATTGGAAACCGATCAGCCGTCCACGTGCGTCGTAATAGGGATTCGCAGTGAAGCCTGGGCTGTTGAACTTGATCGCCCGGTGCGCTGAATCTCGCTGGGAAACTATAAGTATGTTTCCAGTCTTCCTGTCGCTAACCGATCGCAGGTTGCCGGTCGCGTCTTGCGTTATCCCCCATTCACCCGTCAACTGCCCGTCGTCGTACATCTGGGCAAACGTCAAACGGTTCGACGAGTCATACACCATTCCGTAGGTACGGGTCGGGCCGTCAGCCAAGGCCGCGGCCAAACCATCCGCCCCTGTTGCATCCGTGGTCCGTCGCTCACTGACGCCCGTCGCATTGCCGTTCGCGTCATATACATATGTGCGGAGCCATCCTGGTTTTGCGACCATATAGGGACGCAGACTCACGGAATCAGCGTAGCGCACCGTTGTAATCGCTATACCGCCTGAATTACTGATCGAAGTCGCCTGGATGGGACGATCAGCCTCGTCATATTTGTATTGGACATTCTTCCCAAATGGTGTGATGTCACTGGTCAGTTTGCCTCCAGTGTCCCAACCCATGCTGTAGCCAGCGTCACTTCCTGTCGCGCGCGACATTCCCCCGATCGAGGAGAAGTTCACGGTCGTCGCGCGCTGGTTGTTGGTCACCGTGGATGTGTTTGCACCGTAGGCAAATGACACATTCTGCTGCGCGTTCGGATGGGTTACCGACGTGGCACGGCCCATCGCATCGTATGCCCAGGTCGCAACACGAGTGCCTGTCTCGTCAATCACGCCAGTTAGGGCACTGGTGAAGCGCGTGTCCTCATAGGCGTAACGGCGGACGCTCCCATCTGCCCAGGTAACAGAAACAAGGTTGCTAAATCCGTCATAACCGTACTGCGTTACATTCCCGGTCGAATCCGCGAACTGAGTAATACGGTACTTCGCATCGTAAGTCAGACGGATGGTCAGATCGTAGTAGGAATTTGTTCCGGCTGCGTGTTCGGTAACCGCGACAAGCAGGCCCACTGCCGGTGCCACGGAGACGGGGGTACTCGCATCGCTGTATGTCAGCGTAGCCACCCGACCATCGTGTTGGGTAACAGACAGCAGTATTCCCTGTGCGGAATAGGCTTCTCGGTTGCCATTGGTCAAGTCATCAAGCGTCCACGATGAAGCGCTTTGCGTCAACGTTAGCGGTTTTCCGTCCGCGGACCGCCATCCGCCGGAAGCTTTATTAAATACAACCGGGTTCCCATCTTCACGGTAAGCAGTGACCCGCGACGGAACACCATTTACGTTCGCAAGATTTAACTGGCGCTGCCAGTTGTGAACCCAAAGAGACCCAAAGCCGGAATCTGGTCGCGCAACCGGACGAGCGCGGTAAGTGCGGCTGAAAATAAAAGGCCGGTCGTCGCCGCTATGAAAATCAACTTCCCTGATCGTCGTTGCACCTGAAGCTGCATAAACCGGGTCAGCCACCGGACAACTATTATCTGCACTCGTGTCGTCCGGCGGCGTCCCACACCACCGCGTGATTCGCGCCGGCTCGTTGACGCAATAGTGGTTGGACAGATTGATGGGTGTGTTTCCCCATGCATTTGCGAAACAGGTCGAGGTTCCTTGTATCGCTCCGGACCTGACATATAGTGGGGCGCAAACTCCGTCTCCACTCTCGGCATTGGCGCCGAACGCCACCAGGAGCAACATGAATGCTGCCAGCAGGCGGGCCGCCATTCCAGTTGCAGTTTCTTTGCTTCTGTTTCTTTTCATAGTTATCCTGATTGGTGGTACTTGGCTCGAGCCAGAGCATCCTATCGGGACTGCAATGAACAGAAAATCCGAATATTCCTAAAATTACGCCTGGCTTGCACATGAACATGTTTGCCGTCGTCCACGCCCACATGTGATGTAGGAAAATAACCCGACGCCTGTCATCCATCTGACGTCAGCCTGCAAAAGGCACATTGCCCGTCCCAGCACGTTTAGGGCGCACTGACACGAGACTAGATGAGCAAGAAGATGGGGGGCGTGCAGCAGATCGTGCGGGTTGCAGTCCGGTGCTTCCCGATTGAGCTCCGGAGATCGCCATGAGCACAGTGATATATTCGCGCCATCCGATGGCAATGAAAGAGGTAACAGACTGTGACGAATGAGACTATCCACACGATGCAGATCGCTGACCCGTATGATCTCGTGACTACGAGACACGGGACGATGCTGGCCAATCGATACGATGTCTACATTGGCCACGCACTGATCGAATACGGCGAATACTGCGAATTGGAAACCCAATTTCTGCTGCAGTTCATCAACCGGCCAGGTACGATATTGGAAGTCGGAGCGAATGTCGGCAGTCAGACCATCGCTCTGGCAAAGACTGCCAAAACAGTCGGTGCCGTCGTCATGGCATTTGAGCCGCAACCGTTCGTATTCCAGAATCTGTGCGCGAATCTGGCATTGAATGGAATCAGCAATGTAGCCGCCTGGCCTTTCGCCTGTGCTGCAGAGGAAGGGTCCGTATGGCTCCCTCATCTGGACTATAGCCGCTCGAACAACTTCGGTGGTATCTCCGTACAGGCAGAGGAAATACCGGAAGGTGTCGAAGTACCCTGCGTCCGGTTGGACGACATGACTGGTGCACGGGGCGTGCGGCTCATGAAGATTGACGTTGAGGGATTCGAATTGCAGGTACTGCAAGGCGCGCAGCAGATTCTCGCCCGTGATCGTCCGGTGCTGTACGTCGAGAATGACAAGGTTGCCCACTCGCCTGCGCTCATCGAATATCTGTGGAAGCAGGGATACAGGCTGTGGTGGCATATCAGCCCGCTGTTCAACCCGGAGAACTTCCGGTGCAGAACTGAGAACCTTTACCCAAGGCTGTCCGCTTTTAACATGCTGGGACTGCCGCGTGAATCGAACATGACACTGCAGGATGGCTACGAGATCACGGATGCGGGATTTCATCCGCTGGCCGGTCCTTCCGCCTGACCACTCGGTGAATGCCATGGATGAACCTATCTCACGGGCGGCGCGAGACAAGTCCGCGTGGGGATCGCTCGCGTTCGACCTTGTACTGCGTGTCGCTCCGCTGCCGGACATCCTTGCAGCCTAAAGTCTTCGTTTGCAGTGCGTCGCGAGACAAACTTATCCACAGTTTGTGTTGACAGACCTGTTGATAACACCAGGAGACCCCGCCTAAGTACTTGACCCCGCACCACATTCACCACCAGACGCATTTGACGCCGACCCGCCTCAATAAACGCCCGCCTCACCCGCCGGCCGATTCTTGAACCGCTTGTGCACCCAATAATATTGATCAGGAATCCGTCGCACCTGCGTCTCGAGAAATTCGGTGATGCGCCGCGCGTCGACGGCCACGTCGTCGGACGGGAAATCGCTTAGCGCTTCGAAGATGCTCAGCTTGTACCCGCGATAGTCCGGCAGCACTTCTGTCACGAACGGCACTACCCGCGCATTCGCCGCGCGCGCCATCCGCGAGACGGAGGTCAGCGTGCAGGCCGGCACGCCGAAGAACGGCACGAACACCGAATCCCGCAAGCCGAAATCCATGTCCGCGGCCAGCATCACCGGCTTGCCGTCGCGCAGCACGCGCAACGCTCGCCGCACGCTATCGCTGCGCGGAATCATCTCCGTGCCGAAACGGCCGCGCTGCCGCTTGGCCATCGCGTCGAGCAGGAGATTCGACATCGGCGTATAGAGCGAAGCGACCGGATGCCGCGTCGAGTACATCATGCAGCCCGCCTCGATACCGACGAAATGGAAGCCGACGAAAATTGTCGGCTGACCCGCCATGTCGGACAGATCGATCGCGCTCTCCACTTCGACGAGGCGTGCCAGCGCCTGCGCATTGCCGAACCATTGCGGCCCGCGCTCGACATAACTGCGGATCACGTGACAAAAGTGCGCGCGCGCCAGACGTTCGCGCGCCTCGTCGCTCATGTCCGGGAAACACAGCTTCAGATTGGTATGCACGACACGCCGGCGCGTGCTGGGAATGCGGTACAGCAACGCGCCGATACCGCTGCCGATTCGCGCGACAACGCTATACGGCAGAAAGGCAAATGCGCGCAGCAGACCTGTCATCAGACAGATCAGGATTCGACTTTTCACAAGGCGGGACCCGGTGGATGCTGGATGGCAAACACGTCGGCCGCGGCAACCTCAACATTGCCAGCGGACGAAGTGACGTGCGCGCGCGTCATACCGGGTCTCGCGCGGCGCGGGGGTTCGAGAATGGACGTCTCGCTCGAGGCGAGATGCAGTGGTGCTGGAGACCGAAACCGGTTAGGGATCAGGCGTCCTTCAGGACCCTTGATAAAAGCACCGCCAGTGTGATTAGAACACACCGCGCATGCCGGGCACACAATCTGCTGGGCGGCCGACCCGAGAAGCGGCGCGAAAACCGCACCGGGCGGCGCTTTCCTGCTCTTTCAAAACCTTGCGTGGGCAGGGCCGCAAGACTCACACGGCCCGCAAATCTCCGTTGCTTTCCAAGGGTATCCCCTGGAGAACATCACGGCTTGTTCGATTCGAACAGATCCATGATCTGCTTCTTCTCGTTCGACGAGACACTCGGCGGCGGCACCGCCGGCGGCGTCATGCCCGCCGGGCCCACGCCGCCGACCGCATCGCTCACACCGGCGGTCGGATTCGCGGAATCCAGACCGATGCTGGCCACGAAACCATTGCCCGGCGTCATGTCGGTATAGAACAGCTCGCCGTCGACCGAGGTCACGCTGTCCGGCTGCGCCGGTTCGCCTTGCGGCACTCCGCGCAACGCGCGCTGCATGTATTCCACCCAGATCGGCAACGCCAGCTGCGCGCCGAATTCGCGGCTGCCGAGGCTCTTCGGCTGGTCATAACCCATCCAGGCCACTGCCACGAGCGACTGCTGATAGCCAGCGAACCAGCCGTCCTTCGCGTCGTTGGTCGTACCCGTCTTGCCCTGCAAGTCCGAACGATGCAGCGCGTTGGTGCCCGCGCCCGTGCCGGCCGTCGCCACCGAATGCAGCAGGCTGTTCATGATGTACGCGTTACGCGGTTCGAGTGTACGCGGCGCATCGCGTCCAGCGGTCAGCGGCTGCGCTTTGGAGAGCGGTTCGCCGCGCGCGTCGGTCACCTCGTTGATCAGATACGGATTGATCCGGAAGCCGCCGTTTGCGAACACCGAATACGCACCCGCCGACTGCAACGGCGTGACGAGGCCCGCACCGAGCGCCATCGGCAGATACGGCGGGGTCTTGTCGGCGTCGAAACCGAAACGCTGCGTGACGAAGTCTTGCGCGTACTTGGTGCCGATGAACGACAGAATACGGATCGACACGAGGTTCTTCGACTTCTGCAACGCGAGACGCAGCGGCATCGGACCGTCCGGCTGGTCGTCGTCCTTCGGTTCCCACGCGTCGCCGCCCGGCGTGCTTGACGGGAAATACAGCGGCGCGTCGTTGATGATCGTGGCCGGTCCGAGACCCTTGTCGAGCGCGGCCGAATAGATGAACGGCTTGAAACTGGAACCCGGCTGACGCCACGCCTGCGTGACGTGGTTGAACTTGTTCTTGTTGAAGTCGAAGCCGCCCACTAGCGCGCGAATCGCGCCGTCCTGCGGCGTGAGCGACACCAGCGCGCCTTCCACCTGCGGCAATTGCGTGATCTGCCAGTTGCCCTTGTCGTCGGCAACCAGACGCACGATCGAGCCTGGCTTGATCTTCGTGGCCGCCGTGGCGCGCGCGCTCAACCCGCCCGCCACGAAGCGCAGACCGTCGCCGCTGATCGTCACCTGCGTGCCGTCCACCAGTTGCGCCCTGACCTGCTTCGGACTCGCGTCCGTCACCACGGCGGCGATGATCTCGCCGTTGTCGGGGTGATCGGTGAGCGCGTCGTCGATGGTCTGATCGCGGTCGTCGCCCGGCGCGGGCAGTTGCACGAAACCTTCCGGCCCGCGATAGCCGTGGCGCCGCTCGTAATCCATCACGCCCTTGCGCACCGCGCGATAGGCGGCGTCCTGATCGGCGGAGTCGATCGTGGTGGTGACGTTCAGGCCGCGCGTATAGGTTTCGTCCTTGTACTGCGCGTACATCATCTGCCGGACCATTTCGGCGATGTACTCGGCATGCACGCTATATTCGTTGCCCGGATTCTTGGTGTGAATCTCTTCCTTCACGGCCTGATCGTACTGATCCTGGCTGATGTATCTCAGCTCGAGCATGCGCCGCAGAATGTACTCCTGACGGATCTTCGCGCGCTTCGGATTGACCACCGGGTTATACGCGGACGGCGCCTTCGGCAAGCCGGCCAGCATCGCCGATTCCGCCAGCGTGATGTCTTTCAGATCCTTGCCGAAATACACGCGCGCGGCCGCCGCGAAACCGTAGGCGCGTTCGCCCAGATAAATCTGGTTCATGTACAGCTCGAGAATCTGATCCTTGGTCAGCGCGCGTTCGATCTTGTACGCGAGCAGCATTTCGTAGATCTTGCGCGTGTAGGTCTTCTCGCTCGAAAGGAAGAAGTTGCGCGCCACCTGCATGGTGATCGTGCTCGCGCCCTGCGACGCGCCGCCGTGCGCGAGGTCGGCAAAACCGGCGCGCAAAATGCCCAGGAAGTCGACGCCGCCGTGCTCGTAGAAGCGATAGTCTTCGATCGCGAGCACCGCTTTTTTCATCTGATCGGGAATGTCCTGGAAGCGCACGAGACTGCGCCGCTCCTCGCCGAATTCGCCGATCAGCACATGGTCGGCGGTATAGACCCGCAGCGGCACCTTCGGACGATAGTCGGTCAGCGCGTCGAGCGACGGCAGTTGCGGCCCCATCACCACCAGCGCATAGCCGACGATCAGCGCGCCCACCACCGCGATGGTCGCAAGCAGGCTCGCGAACCAGATGGCAATGGTCGCGCCGATGGACCGGCGGCCGGCCTCGGCATCGCGCGAAGCTGCATTGCGTCCTGGAGTGCGTTGGTAGGAATCCCGGTCTTCACCAGACGGAGAATTGGATGAATGCGGTCGTTTGATGATTGGCATGACTGGAATAGTGGGCGCATGACTGAACGCCTTTCTGCATGCGCTCCTGGCGCACACATGGATCGTGATCGAGCATCGTAGCCTGAGGCGCAAACCACCGCACGGCCCTTTGCCCCCGGCCGGCCGCACGGCGCGCCTGGACCGGGCCCGGCGCAACGTAACAGCGCATTTTAAAAGAAATCACGCGCGGTCCAAGTTAGTTTTTTTGTAAGAATTCCCTTCGCGCGAAAGGAGTCTGTAGTTCCAGGCCGTCTTACGAGCGTTTTCCCGCGTGGCCGGAGTTATACACAGAAAATGTTGAAAGGCCTGTGGACAAGCCGCCCGCAAACGCTACAACTCATTGATGTCACGGGATTTTCATGTCGCGCCCGTTCCGCATCGGGGCAACTCGTCATATGATGGACTCGGCGCGCGCCAACACCCGCTCGCGCCACGGCGTCCGCCAAATGCACGCTTTGAACCGCCCATGCCAACAAGTATGCGAGCCGACTATGAACAAGCCCAGCGAACGCATCGTCGTATTCGTCACAACCGCGCAGAAACGCGCGATCACTTCCACCGCCGAGAATCTGGGGATTAGCGTCAGCGAGCTGATGCGGCGCGCGGTGTTGAGCTTCGGCGCAACCAGCGAGCAGGTGAAAGCGGCGAGCATCGTCGACCGGTTGCGTGCGCCCCGCGCGCCGGACGCGCTCGACGCCGCGCTGCAACGGGTCGCGCGCGGCACGCGGCATGCGCGCGCCGCATTGCCGCCGGCTTTACAAACGCGCGGCGACGGCGCGACAGGGGCGTCCGCGGATAGCGCGGCGGGTTCCAATGCGCCGGCGCCGGCTGCGAACGTGTTGCCGGGTGCGCCAGCACGGCAAGCAGAGGCTGAACTCGCGCCGTTGTTGCCGGCAGGTCTGGCCGCTGCCCTCGCCGCCGGCATCGACGAGGAAGCCGCGGCAACCGCCGAAGCCGTCGCGCGCATGGCAGCGGCCGAAGCAGCTTCGGCGGAAGGATCCACGCCCCAGCAAACCGATCCGGAAGCGCAATTGCGCGGCGTGCTCAAACGCCCGCGCCTCGACACCCCACGCGACGACGACGATCCGCTCGGCGATCCGAGCACAAAAGGCGGCCGTTTCGCGTAGTGGGCACGTGCGCCGCATATCGCACGACGTGTGGCGACGCGTTGCATATCGTTACATCGGCGTCATTCAAAATGCGCGAGCTTTCGGCATTGCAAGCTTGGCATTCACCGAGCGATTGGCAGCGGCTGTTGCGCATTGAAAATACCGTCGGCATAGGCGTCTTTAGTGTCGTTGAATGCACGGCTACTGGACGTATTCAGCCCGACTCGCTTGCGGTGACAACGGACGCAAACACGGCGCACACGCACCGCGTCCATTCACGCCAGCGACACTTGCCGCGCGCAAAGTTGGCCAACTTGTCATCGCGCCCTTTAAGTCGGTTTTAAGAGAGCGCGTGGTGTAATATCCGCGAGCGGCTGAATGACGCGCCGCGCGATTTAACCTTTGAGCTGTTTGTCACTCGATATTCGAATCGAACAATTTACGTCGCCGCTATTGCAATCGGCGCGCACGCCCCGAACTCCGGTCCGAACGTTGCGCAGCTTCGCGCGCAGCGGCGTAAAGTAGCAGTTGAATGCAGTTAAGCGCGCGGGATTATTCAGCGCCGTTTACATTCTTTGGAGGTTTTCATGTCGCTTTTTGACAGCATTTCGCGCACGCTTAAAGGTCTCCTGAACGACGCAGCCGATTCCGTGCAGGATCCGTCGCGCGACTCGCGCCAGATCGTGCGCGAACTCGACGAGAGCATCGCCAAAGCCGAGAACTCGCTGATCGAGATCCAGGCGCAAGTGGCCACGCAGCAAAGCAAGCGCGATGTTGCCGCGGACAAGGCGAAGAAATACGAAGACGGCGCGAAACGCGCGCTGCAATCCGGCGACGAAGCGCTCGCCCGCGAAGCCCTCGGCGCGCAAGCCACGGCCGAAGCCGAACGCGATGCGCTCGCGAAGGAGCTGACTACGCTGGAGCCGTCGGTGGCGCAGCTCAAGAGTCAGATCGAAGACATGCGCACGCGTCGCAACGACCTGAACGCACGCTCGAACATTCTGCAAGCCAAGCAGCAGATCGCGCAGGCGAAAGACGTGGCAGCTACGGCATTGGGCGGCATCGGCGGCAAGAATCTGTCCGAAGATTTCCAGAAGCTCGAAGACAAGGTCGCGTTGTCGAATGCCCGTTCGGACGCACGCCTGAATTCGGCTGACGTGAAGAGCGGCAAGGCGCTCGAGGACAAGCTCGCGGATCTGAACCGCGGTCCGTCCGTCGAAGATCGTCTCGAAGCATTGAAGAAGCAGATCAATACGCCGGCCCAGTAATTGCGTCGGCAGCAGTACATACCGGCGGCCTTCGTGTGAGCCGCCGGAATCGACTGAAGGAGACGGGCGCAATGCGCCCGGTCCGTAAATGAAAAAATTTCTCGCAACCGCGTTTGCCTCACTGCTGTTCGTGTCGGTGGCGGCGTTCGCTGTGCCCACCGTTCAGCAAATCGAATCGGCCATGTCGCAAGGCAACTGGCAACAGGCCGACGCCGGTCTGAGCGAAGTGCTGCAGGCGCATCCGAACAATGCGCGCGCCCACTATCTGTACGCCCAGGTGCTCGATCGCGAAGGCCGTTCCGCCGACGCGCTCGCCCAGGTACAGCAGGCCAAGACACTCGACCCGCAAATCCGCTTCACGGACCCGACCCGCTTCGCGCAAACCGAAGCGCGTATTCGCAAGGACGCGGAACGCGCAGGCGCCGCGGGCGGCAACACGACCAGCCGCGCGCCCAACCCGTTCGCGCAGCAGCAGACGGCGCCGTCCGTGCAGCAACAGTCGGCGATGGTCCCGCAAGCGCCGCAACGGCATGGTCCGGGCATGGGTATGTGGATCGGCATTCTGGTCCTCGTCGGCGTGATCGCGCTGGTGCTGCGCTGGACCTTGCGCCGCGCCCGCACGCAAGGCGATACGCGCGCCGACGACGAGCGTCGCGTGCAACTCAAGCGCGCCACGGAGATGCTCAACACCGTCCGTTCGCTCAAGCTCGATGTGAAGCTCTCCACCGTGCAAGGTCATGAGGCGCTGGAGAAGGAAGTCGAAGCGACTGAAGACCAGTTGCGCGGCCTCGTCGAAACACTGTCGGGCAGCAAGAATCCGCTGCCGCCGTATCAGCTCGACGAACTCGAGCAACGCCTCGGCAGCATGCGCGCGCGCCTCGAAGGCCGGCCCGATCCGTATGCCGCGCCGGCCGCCAGCTCGCAGCAGCAGTCGCCGTATGCGCAGGAAGCCGAACGTTTCGGCAATCCGCCGCAAGCGCCCTATCCGCAGCAAGGACCGTATCAGCAACAGCCGCCGGTTATCGTGCAGCAAGGCGGCGGTGGTTTCGGCGGCGGCATGGGTGGTCTGCTGACCGGTGTGCTGCTCGGCGAAGCGCTGAACTCCGGGCGTGAGCGCGTGGTGGAGCGCGACGTGGTCGTCGACGACGAAGCGCGCCGCCGTGGCAACGATGGCGGCAATGGCGGCGGCCTCGACTTCGGCCAGGGTTCGAACGACTGGAACGACAACGGCGGCGGTGTCGACCTGGGCAGCAGCGACGACTCCGGCAGCTGGAACGACAACACCTGAGTTGCGCTGCGCGGCTGAAATCGAATCAGCCGGAAAAGCATGCGTCACGAAAACAGGCTTCATTACGGAGCCTGTTTCGTTTTGGCGATTCGTTTAAAGCTTCACACGCGTATCGGCGCCAACGCCCTTTCCGGCTCATGCTGCGCCATCAACACCGCCCCCGCGAACAGCCTGACGATGAAGCGCTCCGCATACGCGATCAGCGCATCGCGGCGCGCGTCGTCCGCGTCGATATAGTCAGCCGACAAATGAAAGAGTTGCAGCACGATCTGCGTGCAGACTTCGTCGACGGTTTCACGCGTAAGCGTCGGCATCAACTCCAGTTGCACCACGTCGTCGGCCATTTCCGCTGACACCTCGTGCAGGTTCGCGCGCACCGCCTCGCGCAATGCCCGCGATGTACCATGATATTCGGCCAGCGCGCTCAGAAACGCCTCGCGGTTTTCCAGCGCGAACGCAAAGAACGCGACGCAGGCGCGACGCGGCACGCTATGCGGTTCGTCGTGCGCGGCGAGCCAGCGCTCACGCCGCAGCATCGGCCGCAAACGGCGGCTCACGGATTCGACGGCTTCGCGCGCCAGATCGTCGAGCGTGTCGAAATGACGATAGAACGTATTGGGATTGAGCCCGGCCTCGCGCGCCAGTTCGCGCAAACCCAGGCTCGTAAAACTGCGGCCGCCGGCGGTCAGACGCAACGCGGCTTCGATCAGTTTGCGCTTGCCGGCCGGCAATTCCTGGCCCGCGGCAGCGCCGTGCTCCGCGGCGGCTGCCGCTTCCGGTACGGATGTCATGTGTTTTCAATCGATGCGCGCCTGGCGCGTTTAATAGCAGTACTCTAAACGATCTTGACGTCAGGTGCACAGTTGTCTACCCTGCGCGTTGTGCTGCAGTAGACACATGTAGACGCCTGAAACTCGCCCCCTGCCGGAGACCGCCGTGACGCCTGCCTCATCCGCCCCACCTGCCGCGCCACGCATCGCGATTATCGGCAGCGGCTTTGCCGGCATCGGCATGGCGATTCGTCTGCTGCGAATGGGCATCACGTCGTTCACGATTTACGAGGCGGCTGGCGATATCGGCGGCACCTGGCGCGACAACACCTATCCCGGCGCGACCTGCGACGTGCCCTCGCATCTCTATTCGTTTTCGTTCGAGCCGAATCCCGCGTGGTCGCGCGCGTTCGGCGGCCAGGCGGAAATCTTCGCCTATCTGAAGCACTGCGTCCGCAAATATGGCGTGGAGCGTTACGTGCGCTGCAACGCGCGCGTGGCTGCGGCGCGTTTCGACGAAGCGCGCCAGGTTTGGCACGTCGAGATCGACGTGAACGGCGTGCACGAAACCATCGAGGCCGATGTGGTGATCGCCGCAAGCGGTCCGCTGTCCCGTCCGGCGATGCCGCGGATTGCCGGGCTCGAACGCTTCGAAGGCAAGCTGTTTCATTCGGCGCGCTGGGACCATGCGTATGCGCTCGAAGGCAAACGCGTCGCGGTGATCGGCACCGGCGCGAGCGCGGTCCAGTTCGTGCCGCAAATCCAGCCGCGCGTCGCGCAACTCGATCTGTTCCAGCGCACCGCGCCTTGGGTCATGCCCAAGCCCGACAAGCCGATCGACGCGCGTGCCCGCTGGCTGTTCCACCATCTGCCGTTCACGCAGCGCTTCGTGCGCAGCGCGATCTACTGGCAGCTCGAATCGCGCGCCATCGCGTTCGTGGTCAATCCGAAACTGATGAAGGTGCCGATGAAGTTCGGCCTGAGTTATCTCGAACGACGCGTCAAGGACCCTGCCCTGCGCGCCAAGCTCACGCCGAACTACCGGTTCGGCTGCAAGCGCGTGCTGCTCTCGAGCGACTACTATCCCGCGCTTAGCCAGCCCAACGTCGACGTGGTGACGAGCGGCATCCGCGAGATCGTCGCCGACGGCATCGTGACCGAAGACGGCGTGCATCACCCCGCCGACGCGATCATTTGCGGCACGGGCTTTCAGGTCAACGACGTCGGCGCGCCGTTCGACGTGACCGGCGTCGACGGCGCGGATCTCAGCGCCCTGTGGCTGCGCGATGGGCCGGAAGCCTACCTCGGCGTCAGCGTGGCGAACTTCCCGAACTTCTTCATGCTCGTCGGCCCGAATACCGGGCTCGGCCACAACTCGCTGCTCTACATGATCGAGTCGCAGGTGCAGTACATCGCCGATTGCCTGCGCGTACTGCGTCGCCGCAACGCACGCACGATGAATCTGCGGCCCGACGTGCAACGCGAATTCAACGCGCGTTTGCAGAAGGATATGCAGCACTCCGTGTGGGCGAGCGGATGTCGTAGCTGGTATCAGACCCGCAGCGGCAAGGTCACCGCCTTGTGGCCCGGCTTCACCTTCAGCTTTCGCAAACGGACGCGGCGTGTGCGTCCGCACGACTATCGCTTCGCGCCCTGAGGCCATGCGCTGCGGCTGATGGACTGAGAGAGCGAGACGCCGCCAATGCAATCCGATTCGCGGCCAGGCGAACCACAAAATCGAACTGCACGGGAGACAACAAAACATGGCAAGTATCGACTCCGGCACGCCCGCCTCGACATCCCCGCTGCCGCCGCGCTCGCTCGCCGCGCGCCTCGGCATCACCAGCGTGCCGCGCGACGAATTGCGCCGGCGCTACACGCAAAGCGGCTCCAGATTCGTGAAGATCATGGGCGCCGACGTGCATTACGTCGACGAAGGCAGCGGCGAACTCATCGTGATGATTCACGGCTTCGCGTCTTCGTTGCACACGTGGAATCGCGTCGCCGACGAACTCAGGCGCGAGTATCGCGTGATCCGCCTCGACCTGCCGCCGTTCGGCGTGACAGGACCGCTGCGCTCCGGCAGCGGCGAAATCGAAACGATGAATCTGCCCACCTATCGGCGTTTCATCGACACGTTCCTGCAGGCACTCGGCATCTCGCGCGCGACCTTCATCGGCAATTCGCTCGGCGGGCTGATTGCGTGGGACTATGCGGTGCGTCATCGCGAAGCCGTTGAACGGCTCGTGCTGATCGACTCGGCCGGCTTTCCGATGAAACTGCCGATTTACATCGCCCTGTTCAACAGCGCGCTGGTGCGGGTCAGTTCGTCGTGGTTGCTGCCTGAAGTCATCGTCAAGAGCGCGGTGCGCAACGTCTATGGCGATCCGCGCAAGATCGACGCGGTGACGCTGCGGCGTTACGTCGAGTTCTTCCACGGTGAAGACACGCGCACCGCGATCGGCAAGATGGTGCCCACGCTCGACTTCAAGGACGTCGACACCGACGTGCTGAAGACACTCGATGTGCCGGCGCTGGTGCTGTGGGGTGCGAAGGATCGCTGGATTCCGACTGCGCACGCAGCCGAATTTGCAAGCCGCATTCCGGGTGCGAAGTCGGTCATGTATCCGGGGCTCGGCCATATTCCGATGGAAGAAGCGCCCGAGCGCGTGATGGCCGATCTGCGCGCGTTTCTCGGCACGCGCGGCGCGGATGTTTCAGTTGACGAAGGCACCCGTCGCGCGCCTGCCTGACCTGGCTGCTTTCTTCCTGTTGTTCCAATCATTCGATCGATGCTTCGCGCGTGCACGTCGCGCGCGGATCTCGCATGCCCTTCCCTCGCGCCGCGTCGACGCGCTCAGCCGCCGCCCAGCAAACGCAACAGTCCCCAGAGAAATTTGCAGAGCATGACGATCAGCTGCCACAGGTGATAGAGCTGTTGCCAGCCCGAAACGCGCGCGAAGGAGTCGATCATCGGTTGCCGGTAAGAAACGGAAAGGTCTACGGGTAAGGCTGTGGATCACAGTTTGACCGCACATCATAACGACTGCGGGATACCCCGTATCAAGTCGCTTGAAAGTCCGCCGTAAACGCATCGAGAAGACGCTGCATCCGTTCAGGGTGGTTGCGCCAACTGAATGCGCCGAGCGCGCTATCAGCTAACTGTTGCATGGGACCGGAGTAAGTGCTAAAGCGCCAACTCTGGTCGACAATGGAGACCACCATGACGCGTTTCAGCTTTCGCCGGGCGGCCCGTTCGCACACGGTCGTCGGCGATATTGCCGCGCAAGCCGGCAAACTGGGTATCGAGATCTGCGACGTATCGGGACACGTCGAGGAAGTGGCCGCGCGCGTGCAACGTCAGGCGCAAGTATGCCGCGCGCTGCGCGAATCGGCTGCGCAGACGCTCGCCGGCAATCATCGCATTGCCGCTGCCGCGCGGAAAATGAGCCACGTATCCACTGAAGCCGCGACCGGCGTGCAGGAATCGCAGCAGACGCTCGAAGCGTCGCTTGCCGACATCCACGGACTCGTGGAAGGCGTGACGGTCATCGAAAGCCAGATCGGCGCGCTGCGCAGCGCGTTGGCGCACGTGAGCCGCGTCTCCGAGGAGATCTCGCTGATCGCGCGTCAGACTCATCTGCTGGCGTTGAATGCCGCGATCGAAGCCGCGCGCGCCGGCGACTCCGGCAAGAGTTTCGCGGTGGTCGCGGCCGAGGTGAAGAACCTCTCCGCGAAGACCGCGCAAGCCACCGGGCAGATCGAGACGACGCTGGCGCAGCTCACGCGACAGACCGAGCAGTTGATCAGCGAAGGTTCCGTGAACACCGCGCGGGCGCACCGGGTGCGCGAAGGCACGCGCAAGATCGGCGACGTCGTGCATGCAACTGGCGATGCGATCGCGCATCTGAACGACGAGGCGGGACAGATCGCCGTGCTGACCGGCGAGATCGAATCGCAGTGCGGCGGACTCGAGGCGCAGGTGCTGGAAATGGCGAGCGGCGTCGAGGATTCGAGCGAAAACTTCGTGCAGGCGAAAGACCGTTTGGGGAATCTGCTCGGTGTGTCCGAAACCCTGATCGAACTGACCGCCGCGACCGGTGTGGAAACGGCGGATACGCGTTTCATCGAGGCCGTGCAGCACGCGGCAGCCGCCGTGAGCAAGGCATTCGAAACGGCCGTGGCGCGTCGTGAAGTGTCGCTTGAGGATCTGTTCGATCAGCACTATGTGCCGGTGGCTGGAAGTAACCCCCCGCAGTTTCTGACGCGGTTTACTGCGTTGACCGACCGGGTGTTGCCGGCAATTCAGGAGCCGTTGCTTGATCTCGATCCCCGAGTCGCATTTTGTGCGGCGATCGATTTGCGGGGTTATTTGCCGACGCATAATCTGAAGTTCTCTTTGCCACAGCGTGATGGTGATGTGGTCTGGAATACGGCGAATTGCCGGAACCGGCGGATGTTCGATGACCGGACCGGGATTGCTGCGGCTTCACATACCAAGCGGTTTTTGCTGCAGACATATCGGCGGGATATGGGCGGTGGGGAGTTTGTGTTGATGAAGGATGCGTCGGCGCCTGTTTTTGTTAACGGGCGGCATTGGGGTGGGGTTCGGGTTGGGTATAAGGTTTGAGTTTTTTTGGTTCTTGTTCTGGTTTGTTTCTTATTGTGTTGGCCTTCGGACAAAGTTGCACTGTTCGCATTCCGCATCAAACAACGCGACCTGCAACTGACCTCACACGTATCGGAGAGTGACATCGAGCGGAAGGTCTGCTTGATGATGCCTGGTGATCCTACTCGTACGCCATCGTGAAAGTCGCCAGACCTCGCACCGTGCTGGGGGTCAGCGCCTTGTCCGTACGGACGTACTGAACGGTCAGCGGAATCGTCATCGAACTGCCTGACGCAGTGCCGGCAAACCATCGATTCTGATTGCCCGCCGACGCGGAGTCTGGGCCATAGGCGATAGTCGTTGATCCATTCAGCAGCTGCAGGCCGACGCCCGCCGCGGTAGAGTCTGGCGCAAGGCTCAGCGTCGTGGAACGATTCGAGATATTGGACGCATCGGTGAGCGTTACGCTGACGGCGGTGCCTTGGTCGCAATTGTTTAGTGCGATATTGAATGGCGTGGCTCCCGTCGTTGCGCCTTGGGCAGAGAGCGAAGCGGCGTCCGCCGAAGGTAGCGTTACGGCAATCGAGGAATTCGTTACGCTGCAGCTCGGTTGGGTAATAGGGCCGTCTGAAAACACGAAAGTGTCCACACTTGACGAGGTCCCCCTCGCGGGCCACGCACCGCCCGGCATAACGCATAGTTTGAGAGGCGGTGACGACTTCGCCGCCGTGGTTGCTGGTGTCACCGAGTCGGATAAGATCGGTCATCAATTAATGCTTATTGGAACCAGATTGATATATCACTTTCGGATATCTCTCACGACGAAATACAAAAATTTCGTCGTCGTATCCAATAAATACCCGCCGTGGACATTTTGAAAACCTCCGCTCCGCCCCAGGCCATCAAAATTAAAACTTACGCATAAATATTTTTTATTCTTACCCTTTGCAATAATCCATTGCGCCAACGCTGGATTGAATGCGCCAGGTTTGATGTCATGATTATCGCCCAACGGTATCGCCTTGGATAGTCGGTAGAGTTTGTCCAAGTAGATCAATGCTTGGTCGTCTTTATTCTCCGCGTAACCAACATCGGAACCACGATATTCGAACATATAGAGTGCATCGAAGCCATTGGCGTATTTTTCCTCTCTCATAATCTCTTCAGTGTTGAGCCTTTCGATAGTGACAGAGGGAACGATAGCCTGCGCCCGAAGACAACTTTTCACTATATTTTTATCTGGCTGAGCAGCGCAGCTCACGCCAGACACGATGAGACTCATCAGCGCAGCAAAGGCGACTCTGTTCATTTGTATTCCTTCGCGCCCGTAGTGTCTATGTATTGCCGATCAAATTTCCAGAAGATCGTGCCGCCCACGCCAGCCGTCGAGTCGTAGACGTGATCGTAGCGTCCTATTTCTTCTTTCTTAATTGTCACTTTGTGTGTTTTCTTGTTCTTTATCTTCGTGGTCTTATACAGAATTACGAGGTGGGTCGAATCTTTGATGTCGTAGATGTTATGACTGGGGTCAGTAATCTTGATCCCCTGCCTTACCTTGAAATGATGGGAATAATTTGTTCTGATATCGGCACCGTCCCAAAAATAAGCACCATTCGATTTATCCGGGCCCCCGGCTAGCGCATTGCGTGCCGCAGCGATCGCGGCCTGCATCGCTGGATTGCTGGCTATTTTGTCATTCGTCGCCTTCATCAGCCCGTTGTATCGTGCATTACCATCACTGACCACGAACGAAAACGACGGTTCGTTATTTACAAACGTAGCCATGTCGGAATAACCACGGGCGTCGCGTTGTCGTTTAAGCACGCTAGCAATAGCCATCATTTCATCGGCGTTGTCCTGCAAAGATGCCTCTCCATAAGCCATCGCTGCAAGTTGCCTAGTCTGGGCATCGATTGGTTGTGCCGCAGCTGGCGCACTTGGGGGTGTCGCTCCACTTGCCGGTTGTGGTGTACTCAAAGGATTGGAATCGGTCATGCATCTTTCCTCGCTGAGTCTCGCGCAATCCATGTAACAAGTTTCAGGGACGATTGCCCTAAAAATTTCACCGATTCGCCATCAGAATATTTCCCTTTGCGCATATGGAGATCATCCCCATCGCTGTAAAGGTCGTAGTGGTATCCATCTACGGGCGTAACCCCGTCGCGCAGTAAACTAAAGCTTTGTTCGATAACTTCTTCATCAGAAGAAGGCAAAAATGGCATTGGCACCCGCTTCGCATCGGGTCCCGGTACGTCCCACGACGCGCCTTTCTCCAGGATTGGCCCCGGTGAGCCGTTGACGATGCCGCTGCCGTTGATCTGGATATACGAACCACCCGCGCCGATCCACACTTCCTTCGATGCCGAGATAACGATCTTCCCGTCGGTGCTGGTGATGGTGAGGTCTTTCAGCGCAGCGAGCCCCATCTCGTCACCCTGTGCCTGCATGTCAATCCGGCCTCTAGCCGACATGAACTTCATGCCGTCCTGGTAGGCGAACAGCGAGATCGAGCCTCGCACCGAGGCGTGATACGACCGCCCCGCCGACAGGCTGTAGTCGCGGCCTGCCGTGATTGCGTGATCGTTCATGCTGGCTTGGTGCGTGCTGTCCGCCGCTGTTGTCGCCAGCCCTGCTGCGCTCGCTAGCAGCAGGTCCGGGCGGGTCATTTCAGGCGACGGATTGTCATGGGTTTGCGCGCCGCCCCTGACTGCATCGTTCTGCGTCTTGATGGTTTGCGTTGCATCGCGCTGGCTCGCCCGAGCATCCTGCGCCTTGTGCTGCCGCGCAAGTTGCGCCAGGTCCTCATGCTGTTCGCGCGCCTGCGTGAGCCGTTGCACCGTCTCGCCCATGTCCTTTACCGGAGCGGTGGCACCTGATCGCGTCTCGGTGGTAACCAGCAAGCCCTTGTTGGCGCGCAGCACGCCCCATGCGTCCGTCGCCAGTTCCCAGCCTTCACCCCGCGCTTCCGTGCGCCCCTTGTTGCCGTCGATGCGCGTGTTGTAGCCGACGATCAGCCGTGACTGCGCGTAATCGCTGCTGACCTGTACCTGAAGTTTGCCGGGCGTGTCGTCTGCGACGATCTGGTTGGCCTGGAACCCTTTCAGGTCCTGCGTCCGCGTGCCGCTCAGTGCGTAGTTGGCTGGCAGTAACCACGGTGGCTGCCTGAACCGGTTGACCATCCGGTCGGCAATATAGGGCTTGTCAGGGTCGCCTTCGTGGTAATTGATCGTCACTTCCTGGCCAATACGGGGCACGTAGATCGAGCCGAACGAATTGCCCTGCCACGGCGAGGACACGCGTACCCAGCAGCTCGCGTTCTCGTCCTTCGGCCTGTCCACGTCCCACAGGTAGCAGATCTTGACCCGGCCGTACGCATCGACCCAGGTCGTCTGGTCCTTGGGACCGACCACCACGGCCGTTTCGGCGTAACAGCGGGGCTTCTTCTTCGGCCTGTTCCTGAAGAACCGGTTCGGCGACTGCAGCACGAAGTCAGTCACGCACTGGTACTGGCCCGCACCTGGTGTCTTACCCGATATCGTCGTCTCGCTCACGTTGCGGATATCGAGCGTGGTCGACACCACCAGGTACTCGGCATTGACATCTGACTCCGGGTGATCCGTGAGAAAGAATGTCCTGCCGGTTTTCAGGCCGAGCAGGTTGCCCCGCCCCCTGAGACGTTCGTTGCGCGAGTAAAGCGCATGCGCGCGCACGCCCGCGAGATAGTACGCTTCCTCCTGATAGTCGTTCGGCTGGCCCGACAGACCCGTTGCGCCGGCAAGGGGCTGCGAGTAGTCGCCCCAGTGGCGTTCCTCGGCCTTGTGCAGTTCCCCGAACGCATCATGTTCCTCGACGAACTTCTGCGCTCCACGCGTATAGTCGTAATCGACTACGGTCACTCTGGCCGCCGTGACCCTGCGCGACGCCTTCAGTCTGTAGATGGTTTCCTCATCGATGCGCCCACCCTCGCGCGCGTGATAGCGGATCGAGTCATAGGCATTCCTGTGCGGCTCGTGGACACCGGGTCCGTCGCATAACACCAGCCTGTTGTTATCCTGAAAGTAGTAAATCCCCCATTCGCGCCATAGCCTGGTCAGGAAATGGAAGTCAGATTCCCACATCTGCCGGACGAAGTCGCGTTGCGGGTAGCCTTTCTCCAGTCCGTGGGCCGACACCTTCACATCAAACAGGACCGGGTGCTCGCGCAGCACGTCCCGCGTGATATCCAGCACGCTCCTGTTCTGGAATATGCGACTGCGCGAGGTCTTTGTGGTCAGCCACAGGGCGGGACGCACGACAAGGCGGTAGTACGTGTGGCGATCATCGACACCGGTCATCTCGACTCTGGCGATGATCCCGGAAATCGTCCTGACGCCCGCTCCGACATTACCGGCGCCGCTATCGCCGGGCATCCCCGGAATGAATGTTCCCTTCCCGTCGAACTCGATCGAGATGGTGATGTCCTTGCCGACCAGCCTGGCGGGGACGATCTGAAACCTGGTGTTGTACTGGGAAAGCCCCGGCGTGTACGTTGTCGCCATGTCCAGCGTGTACCTGTACAGCTTGCCAAGCGCCTCCGTACCCCGTAGCCGCACGGGAGACAGGACCGGCACACCGCGATCAACCGGGAACGCCTCGCACGACACGCTCAGGGTGCGTGACTGGCTGGGGTTATACACGGCCCCTCCCTGGACTGACTTGCACCAATAGGCCTTCGCATGCCCTCATACGCTTTACCTTGCTCAAATTTGACGTTTCCATTATCAAATTGACTTTCGTTAGGCGTATATAGGATCACCGTAAAAATTGGTCAAACCGATTAAATAGATAGGTATTTCGCATAACCAGGCGAATGATTGATCGAAAACATAAGCATGGGGAACCGTCTAAGGCAGGGGTGAGAGTTTTCTGACCAGATGCTTTGCGCGAGGTTGTCGAATCGCACGAATCGCACGAATCGCAGGTTAGAAAAAAGGAGGGTTTCCCCCAACGTTGCCCCCGTGCGGGGCAACGCTAATAGACCGACATGAATTGAAGGAAGGCCAACACCACAAGACCAACCCCAATAAAAAACCAAAAAATTCAAACCGCCATCACCGCCCGCTTCCTCTCCGCCCGCTGCATAAAATAGTTAGCGACCACAACCCCAACTGTGACCACCGCAATAAACAAAGTAGCCAAAGCATTCATCTCCGGATTCAACCCCAACCGCACGCGGGAAAAAACCACCAGCGGCAAAGTAGTCGACCCAGGCCCCGACAAGAACGCCGACAACACCAGATCATCGATCGACAGAGTAAACGACAGCAACCACCCGGAAACGAGCGCTTGAGAAATCAACGGCAACGTAATAAAGAAAAACACCCGCAACGGCGTGGCCCCAAGATCCAGCGCCGCCTCTTCAAGCGAAGGATGCAACTCCTTCACCCGCGACTGCACGATGATCGCCACATAAGAAATACACAGCATCACATGCCCGATCCAGATCGTGAAAATGCCACGCCCGGCGGGCCACCCCAACCACTTGGCCATTTCGATGAACAGCAGCAGCAGCGAAATCCCCTGAATCACCTCGGGAATCACCAACGGCGCATTGATCATCCCCGTATACAACGTGAAGCCGCGAAACCGCCCCATCCGCGCGAGCACGAAGCCGGCCCACGTGCCGATGATCACCGACGCAAACGCCGTCAACAGCGCCACCCGCAACGACAACCACGCCGCCGCGATCAGCTCGTCATCCTGCAACAACGCCGCATACCAGCGCGTAGAAAACCGCGTCCACACCGTGACCAGTTGCGATTCGTTGAACGAATACACAATCAGACTGACGATCGGTATATAAAGAAACAGAAACCCGATCCCCAGGGCAATCAACTGCAAAATCCGGTTCGGCTTCATCAGCGCCTTTCCTCCATCGCCTTCGCCTGCGCGTACTGGAAAAACGCCATCGGCACCAATAACAACAACACCATTGCGCACGTCACGGCGGACGCCATCGGCCAATCGGCATTGTCGAAGAACTCATTCCACATCACGCGGCCGATCATCAACGTGTTCGCGCCACCCAGCAATTCGGGAATCACGTACTCGCCCACCGCCGGAATGAACACCAGCAAACAACCGGCGATAATGCCGTTCTTCGAGAGCGGCAAGGTGATCTGCCAGAACGCCTTCCACGGTTTCGCGCCGAGATCGTAGGCGGCTTCCAGCAGCGTCATGTCCATCTTCACCAGATGCGCGTACAACGGCATGACGAGGAATGGCAGATACGAATAGACCATGCCGATATAGACGGCGGTATTCGTGTGATACAGCTCGATCGGCGTGTGAATCAGCCCGATCGACATCAGGAAGTTATTCAGCAAGCCGTTGTTCTTCAGAATCCCGATCCACGCATACACGCGAATCAGAAACGACGTCCAGAACGGCAGCATCACGGCCATCATCAGCAGATTGCGGCTGGCCGGATTCGATCGCGCGATGTAATACGCCATCGGATAGCCGATCAGCAAACAAAACAGCGTCGAGATCGCGGCGACCACCACGGAATTCACGTAGGTCGCGAAATAGAGGCTGTCGGTCAGCAGAAACGCGTAATGCGACAGGTCGAGCGTGATGTGAATCGCGCCGTCCGCGAATTTGGTCAGCTCCGTGTAGGGCGGAATGCCGAGCTGCAAATCGGCAAAGCTGATCTTGACGACCAGCAGGAACGGCACGAGGAAGAACAGCAGCAGCCAGATGAACGGACCGGCCACCACCGCGGTGCGGCCGGTCAGATTGAAACGCCGCACCGGCCACGTGGCGAAAGAATTGAACGAGCGCTTCATGACGTCAGCACCACGCCGGCCGATGCGCTCCAGCGCACGTACACTTCATCGCCCCACGTAGGCGGATCGATCTCGGTCAGCGCGAGGCTCGTGACGTTGGCGATCACGGTTTTGCCGGCGTCGAGTTTCACGTGATAGAGCGAATAGCCGCCCATGTACGCGATATTCGTGACAACGCCCTTGCCCCAGTTGTACGCGCCTTCAGGCGGTTTGCGCGTGAGCGCGATACGCTCGGGGCGCACCGAAATCGTCACCGGCATGCCGAGCGGACCGGTGATGCCGTGGCTCACATACAAACGGCACGGCAGGTCGGGCGTTTCGATGAACACATGATCGGGCTCGTCTTCGACGGTATGGCCTTCGAACAGATTCGTCGAGCCGATGAACTCGGCCGAGAAACGGCTATTCGGATACTCGTACACTTCGTGCGGCGTGCCGAGCTGAACGATCTCGCCTTCGCTCATCACGGCAAGGCGGTTCGCCATCGTCATCGCCTCTTCCTGATCGTGCGTCACCATCATGCAGGTCACGCCGACCTTGTCGAGAATGTTGACCAGTTCGATCTGGGTGCGCTGACGGATCTGCTTGTCGAGCGCGGACATCGGCTCGTCGAGCAGCAGCAGCTTGGGCCGCTTGACCAGCGAACGCGCGAGCGCCACGCGCTGCTGCTGGCCGCCCGAGAGCTGATTCGGCTTACGCTTCGCGAAGCGGCCCATCTGCACGAGTTCGAGCACGGTCTGCACGCGATCCTTCAGTTCGGCCTTCGGCACACCTTCCTGCTTCAGACCAAAGGCGACATTTCCCTCCACCGTCATGTGCGGAAACAGCGCGTACGACTGGAACATCATGTTGACCGGCCGGCGGTACGGCGGCAATTGCGCGAGGTCTTCACCGTCGATCAAGATCTTGCCCGAGGTCACGCTTTCGAGTCCGGCCATCATGCGCAACAAAGTGGACTTGCCGCAGCCGGAACTGCCGAGCAGCGCGAACAGCTCGCCCTTCTTCACCGACAGATTGACCCCTTTGACCGCCACGGTCTCGCCGAACTTCTTCACGACATCGACGACCTGGACGAAGTTCTCCGTGGCGTCGTCTGTAACGGCGTTCAGGCTCGGGGACGGCGCGACGGCCCCGGCCAGCGCGCCCGACTGGTCACTACTCATCACAATGCTTTACTCCGGCGTTTGACGAACAAAGCCCCCGGTGAACACCGAGGGCTTCATGATGATGCTTACCCGTTCACACTGGCCGCGGGTCAGCGGCCGGACTTGAATTCAGTCCACAGCCGCGTTTGCAGCCGCTGGATTTCCGGCGGCAACGGCTTGAGCAGGAACAGGGTCTTGATGACGTCAGGCGGCGGATACACGGCCGGATCGTTCGCCACGTCCTTGTCCACGTACTTGCGCGCTTCGAGGTTGGCGCTCGGGTAGTAGACGGCGTTGGTGATCGCGGCGTGAACCTGCGGCGTTTCGATGTAGTTGATCCACTCGAGCGCGGCTTCCTTGTTCTTCGCGTCCTTCGGAATCGCCATCACGTCGAACCACACCGGCGCGCCGCCCTTCGGAATGTAATACTCGACCTTGTAAGACTTCTTCGCTTCGACCGCGCGATGCTTGGCGATCACGACGTCGCCCGACCAGCCGTACGCGAAACACACGTCGCCGCCGACCAGGTCGTTGATATAGCCCGACGAGTTGAACTGCGTGATGTACGGGCGGATCTTCTTCATCATCTCGAGCGCGGCGCGGTAGTCGGCCGGGTTCGTGCTCATCGGATCCTTGCCGATGTAGTGCAGCGCGGCGGCGAACATCTGGTCCGGCGCGTCGAGCACGGAGACGCCGCAAGCCTTCAGCTTCGAAATGTTTTCCGGCTTGAAGAGGACGTCCCAGCTATCGAGCGGCACGTTCTTGCCGAGAATCTGCTGCGCCTTGGTGACGTTGTAGCCAAGGCCGGTGGTGCCGTATGCCCAGGGCACCGTGAACTTGTTGCCCGGATCGGCGCCGGCGACGAGCGCCATCAGCGAAGGATCGAGGTACTTCAGGTTCGGCAGCTTAGATTTGTCGAGCGGCGCGAAGATGCCGGCGGCAATCTGCTTGCCGGCATAGTTGCTGGTCGGCACGACGATGTCGTAGCCGGAATTGCCGGTGAGGAGCTTGGCTTGCAGCGTGTCGTCGCTGTCGTAGTTGTCGTATTTGACCTGGACGCCGGTCTGCCTGGTGAAGTTCGGGATGGTGTCCTTGGCGATGTAATCGGACCAGTTATACACGTTGAGCTGCGTGTCTTTCGCAGCAGCCGTCAACCACGGCGTCGCGCACAAGACCAGCGCCGCCACCTGCCCCACTACCCGTCTTTTCATTCCGTTCTCCAATCCTGACCGGCCCGTTGCCGACCGTCCCCACCTACGCCGCGGCACTGCGCCCGCGGCTCCCCTGAAAAACCCGAAAAGTACCATCAATTATTGCGCGCTCCAAAAAAATTGCCAGGCTGTCGCGCAAACGGTACAGCGCAAGCCGCACCGCTGGAAAATTGGCCGCAATTTTAGCGGGTTATGCGCGCGTGTCTACCCGAAAAAAACACCCGTAACGGCCGCGCTGTTATCTTGTTGTCAAGTTGACGCCATGTAGGGTGTGCCTCGCTCGCGCAAACGGTGGTGACCGATGGCCGCATGGCGTGACTTTTATGCCGGACGGCTAAGGTCGAAGCGCACTCAAGCCGCGAAGCGTTCGACAGTGCACAATAGCTCTCGAAGGCTCTCGAAGGCCGAACGACAGCGCGCCGCAAATCGCGTTATCGCTTCCTGGCCTCGACGCGCCGCCCGCCGCACACGCAGCGGGCACGTGGCTTGCAAGAGGATGCAGTCTTGAACCTCAGGCATCGATGAACACGAATCCGTTCGCATTGCGTCCCAACCGCCGCCGGCGTCTGCCGGGCGATCGGCCGGCACGTCCGCCGCACTGGTTCTCGTTCGTCGGCGCGGGCGCGTTGATCGCGGTCGGCTATATCGATCCGGGCAACTGGGCGACCGCGCTCGGCGCCGGCGCCGGCTACGGCTATCGCCTGCTCGGAATGGTGCTGCTGTCGAGCCTGATGGCAATGCTGCTGCAATGGCTGTCGTCGCGCCTGGGCGTCGTGACCGGGCGCGATCTCGCGCAGGTCTGCCGCGAACGCACGGGCCGACGCGGCACCCTTTTCCTGTGGCTGACCAGCGAGGTTGCGATCATCGCGTGCGATGTCGCCGAGGTGGTCGGTAGCGCCGTCGCATTGCAAATGCTACTTGGCGTGTCGCTCACGGTCGGGGTGCTGATGTCGGCGGTCTGCACCTTCGCGCTGCTCGCGCTCCAGCAGAAAGGCGGCCGCAAACTGGAAGCGGTGATCGCGGCGCTGATCGGCTTCGTCGGCCTGTGCTTCGTGGTCCAGCTTGCACTGGCGCGCCCGGACTGGCACGCGGCGCTCGCCGGCAGCGTGCCGAGCGTCGAGTTGCTGCGCAATGCGGGCATGGTGTGGCTCGCGGCGGGCATCGTCGGCGCGACGGTGATGCCGCACAACCTCTATCTGCACTCGGCGCTCGTCAAGCATCACGCGCCGGACGGCAGCGACGCGCAGATCAAGGTCGCGCTGCACGTCGTCAATCTGGATACCTTCGGCTCGCTTTCGTTTGCTTTCGTGATCAACGCGGCGCTGCTGATCGTGGCCGCCGCCGTGTTCTATGTGAGCGGCCATCGTGACGTGACCGATCTCGCGGATGCCCATCGCCTGATCGCGCCGCTCGTCGGCACGCATTGGGCCGGCATCCTGTTCGCGGCGGCGCTGCTCGCCTGCGGACTGAGCGCGACCGTCACCGGCACGCTGGCCGGCCAGGCAGTCATGGAAGGCTTTCTGCGCATCCGGCTGCCGCGCTGGAAGCGCGCCCTGCTGACCCGCGGGCTGGCGATCGGACCGGCGCTCTTCGCGGTCGCGCTATTCGGCCAGCACGGTTCCAATCAGTTGCTGGTGGCAAGCCAGGTGGTGCTGAGCCTGCAATTGCCGCTCGCGGTCGTGCCGTTGATCCGCTTCACGTCGGACGCGGAGCTAATGCGCGGCTGGCGCGTGCGCGGCGCGCCGCTCGTGCTCGCGTGGCTGTCCGCCGCGTTCATCATCATGCTCAACGGCGCATTGTTGTGGCAACTGACGATCGGCAGCTGAAAGACCGTTTCTCGACCAGGCTGTCAATGAAGTGACTTTGTAAGTATTCTCTGAGTATCTCGCCATGACCGGCGACGCTGCCCGCTGCTGCGGCGTGCCGGCCGTGCGGCCTGTTTCCATCTCGGCTGCCGGGTTTCTTGCGGCAGCCGTTTTTGTGCCCATTTTTTGCGCCCTTCAGCGCTTCCGCGCGATCGGTCCGGTGTGCCTTGCACGTGTCGTCTTTCGATGGCTGCCGCGTCCGTTTCGCTCGCTGCCCTTGCTCCAGGACGACAGCCCCATGCGCTTTGACGCCTCGATCGACCGCCTTGCCCGCAACGCCTTCCCTCAGATTCGTCAACTCATCGCGCGCTTCTCCCGCGTCACGCCGCTCGCCACGCTCGTGGTCTGCGCTGTGCTGTCCGGCGAGGCGCGCGCAACGGTCGCGATGCTGCAACCTGCTCGCGTGGCCGCGGCCAACGAGCCGTTGCAGATCACGCTGCTCTACTCCGCCGACGACGCCAAGCCCCTGACCATCACCGTCCCGCCGACCATTCGCGTGACGCTGAGCGCCGGCGAAGTGTCACCACAGCCGCTCGATTTGCAGCGCGAAGCGGGCGTGCCGGACACGTTGCATCTGCGCCCGGGACAATTCCGCAAAGTGCGTTTCTCGGCGCCCTGGCCGCAGTCGGCGCGTGGCGAGGTGCGCATCGACCCGGTGGGTTTCGATGCGTCGCCGGCGCTCGTCGCGATCAATCGCGGACCGCAGCAGGACGCGATTGCCGAGGCGGAACGCGCGGAAACCCAGGCGACCACACCCGCTGAAGCCGCGGCGACGGCAGCCGTGGTAGGCGGCCCGACCGGCGACGCGATCTCGCCGCCCGGCGACTCGCTCGCGACCACGGGACGCGGTGTGCTCTCGCACCTCTCCTATTACGATCCGATGTACATCGCCTTCGGTCACAACGGCGACACGAACGCGCGGCTGCAATTGAGCTTCAAATACCGCATCCTGATACCGGACGATTTGCGCTCGAAGGCCTTCCTCGACAACCTGTACTTCGCGTACACGCAAACTTCGATCTGGGATCTGTCCGCCGATTCGCGCCCGTTCCGCGACACGACCTACTCGCCGCAATTGTTCTACTACGTGCCGGATACCGGCTGGCAGAGCCCGTTCTTCACTCGCATGGGTTTTGCGGCGGGCGTCGCGCACGAATCGAATGGCAAGGCCGGAGCGGACTCGCGCAGCATCAATATGCCATTCATCCGGCCGACCTGGGAATTCGGCGATCTGACGGCCAACCACCTGAGCGTGTCGCCGAAGATCTACTACTACCTCGGCACGAGCAGCAACCCCGATATCGCCGACTATCGCGGCTACGTCGACTTGCTGGTCAAATACGGCAGTCCGGACGGCTGGCAACTGGCGACCACGCTGCGCAAAGGCACCAAGCACTGGTACGGCAGCATCGATACCCAATTCACCTACCCGCTCGCCAAACTGCTGGGCAGCGCGTGGGGCGGCTATCTCTGGGTAGGCTATTTCAACGGCTACGGCGAGGACCTGCTCGACTACAACAACCGTCAGCACTGGATGGCGCGGATCGGCTACAGCATCGCGCGCTGATACGAGCGGGCGCTACCGTGTGCCGAAACATGCGGCAAAACGTGCGACGGATGCTGCCAACCGTGCGCGAACCGCGGCCATGCCGGTCGCGTATGGCGAGGCGCATCGCGCGCATCGGTTAACATAGCGGAACTTCGCTTCTCCGCCCCAAGGTTTCCGATGGCCTCGAATCTCCACGATCTTCCCGACAGCCCGTGCATCGGCGTCTGTTCCACGCTGTTCGACGACGTCTGCAAAGGCTGCGGCCGCACTGCCACCGAGGTGTCCAACTGGGTTTTCCTGAGCGACGAGGAAAAGCGCGCCGTGTGGGTTCGCATCGAGCAAGAAGGCTCGGCGATGCGCTTTGCGAACGACAAGCTGTAGGATTGCATTCCCACATTCCCTGGTCGCATGGTTGCGCTCGGGTCGCGCTCAAACTTGAAACCTGAAAGAAAACGCCGAGGCGCGAACCGCGCCTCGGCGTTCCTGCATGGCGACTACGGCTGATCAAGCGCGCAAGCAACGCGTGACAATCAGAACCGCATCCCGACACCCAACCCAACCACCACCGGATCGATGCTCAAGCGGCCGAGCGCCTGACCGCCGAGCGAAGCATCCGTGTGCATCCAGATCTTCTTGATATCCGCGTTGACGAACAACGACTTGGTGACTTGCACGTCGACGCCCGCCTGCAACGCCGGCCCCCAACTGTGATTGGTGATCGAGATCGGCTGGCCGCCCGCGTTCAGGCCGTTGTTATAGAACAGCGTGTAGTTGAGACCCGCGCCGACATACGGACGAATCCGCCCCGCGTGGTTGAAGTGATATTGCAGCAGCAGCGTGGGCGGCAACACATTCACGCCGCCAAGACCGCCGAGGCTCGAAGTCACTTGATGCCGCGACGTGCCGAGAATCAGCTCGACGCCGAGGTAGTCACGGATCATGTACGTCAGATCCAGCTCCGGCACGATCGCGTTGTTCACACCCACGTTGAGCGTGGTCAGCGATCCGGTCGTGCTCACGTTCGGCATGATGCTGATCGCGCGCAGACGCACCAGCACGTCGCCGGCGTGAATGCCGCTCATCGTGTCGTCGCCGGCGGCATGCGCTTGCGGCGCGAGCGCGCCCGCGAACAGCAAGCTCGAAGCGATGACGGCTGTTCTGATTCTGTTTCTGGATGAGTACTTCATGTGCTTCCCCGCTTTGTTTGTTTGCGTGCGGGGATTGTCGAAGTTCTCGTCGCGCGGCGGGTTGACGCGTATCAACCCAGCGAGAATGCCCTGCGCCCTGCGACAGCCGGTCGCGTCGCGCCTGTGAGCAGCAGTTCGAGCAGGTCGTGCACGCTGCGAATCGCCGTGCCGAACGGCAACGCTTCGCGGCCGCGGAAGAACAGACCATTTGCCACATCGCCGCGCAACGCCGCCGCGAGCCGTGTGTCGATGCAGAAGTGGCCGAACTTCTCGATACCGTCGCGCCAGCCGCACGCGCTGAGGCATTCGAGCGCGGTCGGACAGACGTGTTTGAGCGCGCCGACTTTTTCGCGGATCTTCGTTTCGTGGCGCAAATAGCGCATCAGCCATGGCGTTTTCACGGCGCGCGCGGGCAGTCCCGTCACGCTGACGAATTCGACGATGTCCTCCGGCGTGGCTTCGGCCAGCACGCGCTTGAAGTTCGGATGCGCGTCGCCTTCCTCGGTGACGGCGAACGGCGTGCCGAGCTGCACGCCGCTAGCGCCCGCGCTCAGCAACTTACTGACGGCTTCGTGACTATTGATGCCGCCCGCAACGATCAAGGGCACGTCCTGACGGTTCAGGCCGAGCGAGGTGAAGACCGTGTCGAGTTCTTCGAGGATGCGGAAGAAATCGAAGCGTCGATCATGTTGATCGGCCAGGTTGTTGACGCCGAGATGGCCGCCCGCATGCGCCGGATGTTCGATCACCACCGCGTCGGGCAAACGGCCTTTTTTCATCCACTTCTTCAGCACCAGCGCAACGCCGCGACTGTCCGACAGAATCGGAATCAGCGCGATGTCATGGCCTTGGGTCATGTCCGGCAGATCGAGCGGCAGGCCCGCGCCCATGACGATCGCGTCGGCGCCGCGCTCGCACGCGACGCGCACGTAGTCGGCTTGCGCGCTGAGCGCTTTCATCACGTTGACGGCGATCATGCCGCGGCCTTCGCT
This sequence comes from Paraburkholderia sp. RL17-347-BIC-D, assembly GCF_046027915.1. NCBI lineage: Bacteria > Pseudomonadati > Pseudomonadota > Betaproteobacteria > Burkholderiales > Burkholderiaceae > Paraburkholderia > Paraburkholderia sp. RL17-347-BIC-D. The sequence continues at coordinate 164,832 of NZ_JARESS010000001.1, read as the reverse complement.
CAGTGCTTTGGCGGCGTGGATTTCGCGGGCCAGCGCGGTGAGATTGGCTTCTTCCAGCGTGGCCCGATCGGGCGACTCGCGGCAACGTTCGATCAGATCGCGATGATGATGCCGCAAGTCGATACTGGCGATGGTGCCGAGCGCGCCTTCACGGGCGACACTGCCGGCCAGGCGGTGCGCCGAGATGCCGACGCCCATGCCGCCTTGCACGATCGGCAATAACGAGCGGCCGCGAATGACGAGCGGTGGAAAGGAATGAGAGGTGAGCATGACTGGCCCGATGGCGGATTATCGAAACGCTGATAATCGTCGGTCGGGCGCAGTCTGCGTTGCTTCAGGTCAATGAGCCGGCGAATGTCCAGGTCATGTGTGCTCTTCGGTTGACGTCGGTCAGCTGAATCACGCCTTGAACTGCATGGACTTGAGTTCGAGATACTCTTCGAGTCCGTAGACCCCGTTTTCGCGGCCGAAACCCGACTGCTTGAAACCGCCGAACGGCGCGGCCATGTTCCACGTGCCGCCGTTGATATCGACCTGACCGGTTCGAATCCGCCGAGCGACGCCGGCGGCACGCTCGTCGCTGCCGGCCCATACCGCGCCGCCGAGACCATACGGCGAATCGTTGGCGATCCGAACGGCTTCCTCTTCGTCCTTATAGGTCAGAATCGACAGCACCGGGCCGAAGATTTCTTCTTGCGCGATCGTCGCCTTGGGATGCACGCGGCCGAACACGGTCGGCTTGACGAAGAAGCCTTTCGATAGTCCATCAGGCAAGCCCGCGCCGCCCGTCACCAGATCGGCGCCCTCCTCGATCCCCTTCGCGATGTACTGCTGCACGCGCGCCTGTTGCGCCGCCGACGCCAACGGGCCGAGACGTGTCGTTTCATTGCGCGGATCGCCGGCGACGTAGGCCTCGGCGGCCTGCTTCGCCAGCGCGCGTGCTTCGTCGTAGCGCGATTCGGGCACCAGCATGCGCGTATGCGCCGAACAGGTTTGCCCGGAGTTCAGGAAGCACGCGCTGACCGTGCCTTTCACCGCCGCGGCAAAATCCGCATCGTCGAGAATCACCGACGCCGACTTGCCGCCGAGTTCGAGCGCCACGCGCTTGACCGTCGCCGAAGCCAGTTCGGACACACGTTTGCCGGCGCGAGTCGAGCCGGTGAACGAGACCATATCGACCGACGGATGGCTCGCCAGCACCTCGCCCACCACCGGTCCATAACCGCTCACGAGATTGAACACGCCGGCCGGCAGCCCGGCTTCGTGGATCGCCTCGGCCAGCACGAACGCATTCAGCGGCGCAATCTCCGACGGCTTGAGCACCACCGTGCAACCTGCGGCGAGCGCGGCCGCGACCTTTAGCGTGACCTGGTTGAGCGGATAGTTCCACGGCGTGATCGCCGCCACCACGCCGACCGGTTCGCGCACCACCAGCGAATTGCCGACGCGTTCCTCATACTGGAATTCGCTCGCAAGCTTCGCGTACGCGCCCCAGTTGTAGACGGGGCCGCCCACCTGAATGGCGCGCGCGAGCTTCAGCGGCATGCCGACTTCGCCCGCGATCAAGCCGGCCAGTTCGTCGGTGCGCGCTTTCAGGTTCGCGGCGATCTTGCGCAGATATTCGCCGCGCTCGGCGGCGGGCGTCGCGGCCCAGCCGTCGAACGCCACGCGGGCCGCGGCGATCGCGCTTTCGGCATCGGCCTCGACGCCTTCAGGGATGCGGCCCATGATCTCTTCCGTGCCCGAGTCGATCACGTCGATCGTGCCGGTGCCGCACGGTGCGATCCACTTGCCGTCGATATAGAGTTGCTCGTAGGTCTTCATGATGGTCGGTCCCTGGTGTCTCCGGAATGGTCTTCTATTCTAACCAGCGCCGTGGGGAAGGCCGATGCGCGAGGCGCGTGCCATGAAAAAAGCCCGCTTCGAAGAAGCGGGCTTTGCGGTGCAACGTGATGCGGCGAACAGTGGCTCCTCGGGCCGTGGCAGTCTCAGAAGCCTAGCGTACGTGCAGACGCGGCGACGTATAAACCACGGAATCGGGTAGCCAGCAGCGCTTCGCTCGCTTACTATCCGACTTCATAAGAAAGTGCCGCCCTCCGGCGCGCGCATCGTTGAGACCAACCATGAACCCCACACGACACTCCGAACTTCGGCTGATTGCCGCATTGCTTGCTATCGGCATCACGGCAAGTCCCACGCATGCGGCTGAGTCTTCGGCGGAAGCCACATCTGAGACCGAACTCAACACCACGGCAGCGCCACACTCGGCGGTTAATCTCCCAGGCGGTCTCGGTGACTTCTGCTTCTTCGCACATCTCCCGCCCGCGAGCCAGAAATACAGGATCATCAAAGATCTGAAGATCGGCAAGGGCACCTACGGCAGCGTCGAGGACATCCTGCCCAAGATGGCTGAGTACGCCCAGGTGCGCGGAGCGGACGCGATCGTCGAGTACACCGGATCGCAGCGTTTCGGCTTCTGGCCGTGGCGCATGGTCCGCCCGGTAGTGCGCGGCGTTGCCGTGCAGTGGACGGAGCCTAAGCCACCGGGTTGCGAGTCCATCGGCGGCACGAAGTTGAGCACAATCCTATCGTCGGGTCAGCCGCCCGCGCAGTAGTGCGGCGGGTAGCGGCCCCGCGATGCGTCAGTCTTGCTGCACACCCTGATTCAACAGGAAGCCTTCTTAGTTGGCGCCGAAGCCGCTGCGTCATCGGTCATCATTTCGATGGTGCGATTAGCGAGACCGCTCACGAACTCACGGTCGTGCGACATGGCGCCAACGCATTTTCGAAATCAACCACCCGGAGAATATGCACGGACTCCATCAACGTGCGTGGGACAAAAAACCGTCAGGAAATCGTTGGTGCTGGATGTAGTACCATCCGGCATCGACAAATGCCAGGTTCCCGCTCGGAAAGCCCCGTCCAGGGGAAAACTTTTATGAATATGCTTTCAATATGGCCTACCCTGGTCATTCTCGGTCTCACGATCCTCATTCTGTCGCCGAAGCGTGCTTTTTCGTTTCTCGATACCGCCCCTGTTGCGCATCAACATCGACTGGATTCGATTGACGGATTGCGTGGGATCCTTGCTTCAGCGGTTGTATTTCATCACTTTGTGATGACCGCATACAACATGAAGCAAGGAACATCCGGGTTGCCGCCATCGCCTTTCTATGCGTTCATTGGACCGGGTGCAGTGTCGATTTTCTTCATGATTACCGGGTATTTGTTTTGGGGACGCCTGCTTGATCGCCAGGGAAACATTAAATGGCTTGAGCTGTATATCAATCGCGCATTCCGGATTTACCCTCTCTACCTGCTGCTGATTGTCGCGTATTTTATATTTGTCATTCGTCATGTGGGCATCGCTACCGCTCAGACGCATGGTGAAACGGTTGCACAACTCTCGCAATGGCTTTTTTTCGGCCTCGTCAATCAACCTATCCCATTCCTCAATCATCCTGAGTATCTGGGGGTAGTCGGACAAACGTGGAGCCTTCATTACGAATGGCTCTTCTATATGTCACTTCCGCTGCTCGCAATTGTCGCCCGCGAAAAGGCTACGGTTGCAATCACCGCTTCAACCTTGATCGTTTTGCTGTTTGGCAGTGGTGTGGTCGACGATCTGAACGTCGTCTTCATCGAGCACTTTGTAATCGGAATGCTCACGGCGAGCCTGCTTCGCTCATACCCCAAACTTAGGGGACATGGTGTTATTCGCTCAGTTTTCGCGATTGTCGCCGTTGCCTCGGCAATCTTCCTTTCCGGTAGCCCTTATTCGAAGCTCGGAACCGTTCTTCTTGGCATATCTTTCTTTCTCGTGGCTTCAGGTGCTTCAGTATTTGGAATATTGACCGCCTCGGGCACGAAGCGGCTTGGCAATGTGAGTTACAGCATTTACCTGTTGCATGGGCTGGTTATCAATATCCTGATGCAATTCCCCCGTTACAACGCGAACCTTGTATTCACCGTTCAAAGATTCTGGCTCGTTACGTTTCTGACCTATGGTTTTATCATCGCTATCTCGATTGCTACCTATTACGTCATAGAGCGAGGCGGCATTCGCCTGGGGCGCCGGGTCATTCAACATCTTCCGACCGGCGCCACAAGATCGAGCAGCGTGCTGGCCGAATAGCATCGGGCCCGATGGGCCGCCAGCGATACAAAAAAGGCGTGCAACCGTTTCGAGTTGCACGCCTCTGATAGTCAGAAAACCGACGATTTACTGCACACCCTGGCTCAGCAAAAAGTCTTCGTAATTGCCACCAAAGTCGTTCAACGTGCCATTGGTCTTCACTTCGATGACGCGATTCGCCAGACCGCTCACGAACTCACGGTCGTGCGACACGAAAATCAGCGTGCCTTCGAACTTGTCGAGCGCGATCTGCAGCGACTCGATCGATTCCATGTCCATGTGGTTGGTCGGCTCGTCCATCAGCAGCACGTTGTGGCGGCCCAGCATCAGCTTGCCCCAGATCATGCGGCCCTTCTCGCCGCCGGAGAGCACCTTGACCGACTTGCGGATGTCGTCGGCATTGAACAGCAGCCGGCCGAGCGTGCCGCGCACCATCTGCTCGTCGTCGCCTTCCTTGCGATAGCCGTCGATCCAGTCCATCAGCGTGACGTCGTCCGGAAACTCTTCGTACGTGTCCTGCGGCATGTAGCCGACGTTCGCGTTCTCGGCCCACTTCACCGTGCCGTGATCGAGCTCCAGCCTGCCCAGCAGCGAACGCAGCAGCGTGGTCTTGCCCGCACCGTTCTCGCCGATGATCGCGATACGCTCGCCCGGCTGCACGCTGATGCTGAAGTCGTTGAAGATGCTGCGCTCGTACTTCTTCGAGATCTTGTCGGCCACCACCGCGATGTTGTGCAGCTTCTTCTCGTACTCGAAGCGGATGAACGGATTCTGCCGCGACGACGGCTTGAATTCCTCGATCTTGATCTTGTCGATCATCTTCAGCCGGCTGGTGGCCTGACGCGCCTTCGACTTGTTCGCCGAGAAGCGGCGCACGAAGTCCTGCAGGTCGGCCACACGTTCCTTCGCCTTCGCGTTGGCGTTCTGCTGACGCTCGCGCGCCTGCGTGCTCGCCAGCATGTAGTCGTCGTAGTTGCCCGGATAGACCTTCAGCGTGCCGAAGTCCATGTCGGCCATGTGCGTGCAGACCTGGTTCAGGAAGTGTCGATCGTGCGAGATGATGATCATCGTCGAGTTGTACTGGTTGAGCACGTCTTCCAGCCAACGGATCGAGTTGATGTCCAGGTTGTTGGTCGGCTCGTCCAGCAGCAGCACGTCCGGTTTCGAGAACAGCGCCTGCGCGAGCAGCACGCGCAGCTTCCAGCCCGGCGCCACGTTGCTCATCGGGCCATTGTGGTCCTCGATCGCAATGCCGATGCCGAGCAGCAGTTCGCCCGCGCGCGCTTCGGCAGTGTAGCCGTCGTACTCGGCGAACTTCGCTTCGAGTTCGGCGGCGTGCATGTAGTCGTCGTCCGTCGCGTCGGGGTTCGCGTAGATCGCGTCGCGCTCGGTCATGGCGGCCCACATTTCCGTATGGCCCATCATCACGACGTCGAGCACGCGCACGTCTTCGTAAGCGAACTGATCCTGGCGCAGCTTACCAAGGCGCACGTTCGGCTCGAGCATGACGCTGCCCGAACTCGGCTCCAGGTCGCTGCCCAGAATCTTCATGAAGGTGGATTTGCCGCAGCCGTTCGCACCGATCAGGCCATAGCGGTTCCCTTCCCCGAATTTGACCGAGATGTTCTCGAAGAGGGGCTTTGGCCCGAATTGCATGGTGATATTGGCGGTAGACAGCACGGCGCGTCCCTTTGAATGTGATATCGGCGAAAAACCCAATATTTTAGCAGGTTATCGCGAATTCAACCCGCACGCGCGTCGCGCTACTGGGTTTGGGCGCCGCGCGGCGTCTGCAAAACGTCGATGAAGGCCGACAGGTCGGCCTCGCCGAGCCCCATCGCCGCGCCGAGCCGCAGCAGTTGCTGGACCGTCGACGACACCGGCATCGGCGTGCCCGTCTCGTACGCGGTGGCCGCCACCGTGTCGATGTCTTTCTGAAAGGTCCGAAACGCGCCGATCGGCGCGAGGCCGCTTTGCGTCATGCGCGGCACGAACGTCTGCAGCAGCACCGAATCGGCCCAGCCGCCGGCGAGACCCTCGGTCAGCCGGGAGGCGTCGAGGCCGCTGCGCTGCGCGAGGCTCACCGCCTCGGCGATCGCCGCCAGCGTCGCGGTGACGATGGCCTGATTGCACAGCTTCGCGGTCTGCCCCGCTCCGACCTCGCCCATGTGCGTGACACGCGCCGCGTAGGCGCTGAGCAGCGGTTTGACGGCTTCGACGTCCGCGGCGGCGCCGCCCGCCATGACCGCCAGCGTGCCGGCTGTCGCGCCGGCCACGCCGCCGGACACCGGCGCGTCGATCCAGCCGACGCTGCCGACCGCTTCGCGCTCACCCTCGCCGGCGTCCGCGCGAACCGCCGTCAGCGCCGCCGCGCGCTGCGCGAAGGCGCGCGTCGCGGCCGGCGGAATGCTGGAGTGATCGACGATCCAGCGCAACCGGCCCGGTACGGGCACATCGGCGCTCAGCAGGCCCGCGGCGCCGAACACGGTTTGCTCCACTGCCGCCGCGTCCGCCACGCACAGCAGCACGGCTTCACACCGTGCGACGAGTTCGCGCGGCGTCTCGACCACTTGAGCGCCGTCCGCCAGCAGCACTTCCGCCTTGGCCCGCGTGCGATTCCAGACATGCACCGTATGCCCCGCGCGCAGCAGATGCCGGATCATCGGCGCGCCCATCAAACCAGGACCGCAAAAACCAATTTCCACTTTGGAACCTCGTCGCATGTCAGATTGAGTTGCGCGGACATGATAACGGCGGCGTCCCGCCACCGCATACCGGGCACGGCATGTGCGGCATGACTTGCTCACGCGGGGGCCGTTCGCGGCGCTTCCGTTGCCTATACTTTTTGAACACCAACGAAGATCAAAGGAGGAAGTCCATGTCCGAACACGTCTATAAACAGATCGAACTGACCGGCTCGTCGACCAAATCGATCGACGACGCCATCAGCACGGCAATCGCGAAAGCGTCGAAGACGCTGCGCAATCTGCACTGGTTCGAAGTGACGGAAACGCGGGGCCAGATCGAAAACGACAAGGTGGCATATTGGCAGGTGACCATCAAGGTTGGTTTGCGCATCGACTGATGTGCCGGCCGCCTGGCCATCGGCGCGTTAAAAACCCAAGGCAAAAAAAGCTGCGTCCGTACAGGACGCAGCTCCTCAAAGCAGCGGTTGCTGAGACCGCCGCCTGGTCGACCTTTGGCGGCGTTACTTCGGCAGAGTGCCGTCCACGCCTTCCACATACCAGTTCAGGCGTTGCAGTTCCGGATCGGTCAGCGTCTTGCCGGCCGGCACCTTCACCGCGCCGGATTGATCCTTGAGCGGACCCGTGAACACGTCCCACTTGCCGCCCGCCAGTTCGTCGCGCTTGGCCGCGACCTGCTTCTGCGCGTCAGCCGGAATCGCGGACGTGTTCAGATCTTCCAGGTTGACGGCTTTCTGCGGAATGCCCCACCACACCGGATCGTTCTTCCACTTGCCATCCAGCACCTGCTGGATCGCCGCGTTGTAATAGACACCCCAGTGCGCGACCACCGAACCGAGGTGCGCGTCAGGACCGAACTTCTTCATATCCGAATCCCAGCCGAACGCGTGCACGTGCTTGGCCGACGCCGTGGCGAGCGTGGCGCTCGAATCGGTGTTTTGCAGCAGCACGTCGGCGCCCTGGCCGATCAGCGTTTCAGCCGCCTGCTTTTCCTTGCCCGGATCGAACCAGCTATTGATCCAGATGACCTTGGTGTGCACCTTCGGATTCACCGAGCGCGCGCCGAGCGTGTACGCGTTGATGTTGCGGATCACTTCGGGAATCGGCACCGACGCCACGAAGCCGAGCGTGTTGGTCTTCGTCACGTAGCCCGCGGCGACGCCGGCCAGGTACGCGCCCTGGTACATGCGCACGTCATAGGTGCCGAAGTTCGGCGCTTTCTTGTAGCCGGTTGCGTGCAGGAAAACGGTATCCGGGAAATCCTTCGCGACCTTCAGTTCGAAGTCCTGATAGCCGAAGCTCGAACCGATGATGATCTTGTTGCCCTTGTTCGCCAGATCGCGGAACACGCGCTCGGAGTCGGCCGATTCCGGCACGTTTTCGATGCGCGTGATCTTGATCTTGTTGCCGAACTTCGCTTCTGCTTCCTTCGAGCCCTGATCGTGCGCGAAGGTCCAGCCCGCATCGCCCGGATTGCCCAGGTAGACGAACGCGACGCCCGGCGCATCGGCGGCCTGCGCGCTTTGCGCGAGCGGCGCGGCGAGCGCCAGCGAGGCCGCGCCCCAAGCGAAAGCGGTCAGCAGATTTCTTCTCTTCATGTTTTCTCCTGTCGTGTTTATCGAATGATGTGAAAAGCGGAGTCGATGGTCGGTCAGCCCGCCGAGAAAAACGGTTTGCCCAGCGAGGCCGGCGCATTCAGACGGATCGTGTTCGGATTGCGCGAAATCAGCACCAACACGACGACCGTCGCGACGTACGGCAGCATCGCGAGAAATTGCGTCGGCACCGGCACGCCGATCGCCTGGGCGTAAAACTGCAGGCCCGTCACGGCGCCGAACAGCAACGCGCCGATCAGCAGGCGCCCCGGGCGCCACGTCGCGAACACGACCAGCGCGAGCGCGATCCAGCCGCGGCCCGAGGTGAGCTGTTCCTGCCACAGGTGCAGATTGACGATCGAGTAGTACCCGCCCGCGAGTCCGGCCATGCCGCCGCCGAACGCCACCGCGCCGTAGCGCACGCCGACCACCGGAAAGCCGACCGAGTGCGCGACCTGCGGCGATTCGCCGACCGAGCGCAGTACGAGGCCCGCGCGCGTGCGGTACAGGAACCAGCCGATTACCGCGAACATCAGGAACGCGAGGTAATCGAGCGGCGTGAGGCTGAAGAACGCGGGCCCGAGCACCGGAATCTTCGAGAGGCCGGGAATCGTCCACGTGTCGATGGTCGCGCGCACCGCAGCCGACGTATAAGGCTTGCCGACGTACGCCGAGAGGCCGATGCCGAAGATGGTCAGCGAAAGACCCGTGGCGACCTGATTGGCGAGCATGGTGAGCGTGAGAAACGCGAACAGCAGCGACATCGCAAGACCGGCGCCGATCGCGGCAAGCACGCCGAGCCACGGGCTACCGGTGATCGCGGTGACCGCGTAGCCGGTCACGGCGCCCATCAGCATCATGCCTTCGACGCCGAGGTTGAGGACGCCCGATTTTTCGGTGACGAGTTCGCCCGCGCCCGCGAACATCAGCGGAATCGCGGCGGTGACGGCGCTCGACGTGAGCGAGCTGGCTTGTTGAATGTCCATGTGGATCCGGCGATAAATCAGTGAGCGAATGTCGGAGAGCTGGTCAGTGAACCTGGGCGGCCAGCGTTCGGCGGCGCACGCGGTAGTTCACGAACAGGTCGGCACCCAGCAGGCAGAACAGCAACAGCCCCTGGAACACGCCGGAAAGCGCTTGCGGCAGTTGCATCGAGGTTTGCACGGCTTCGCCGCCGAGGTACAGCAACGCCATCAGCAGGCTCGCGAGCACGATGCCGAGCGGATGCAGCCGCCCCACGAACACGACGATGATCGCGGTGAAGCCGTAACCCGGCGACCACGTGGCCTGCAACTGCCCGATCGGACCGGAGATCTCGCCCATGCCGGCGAGGCCGGCGAGGCCGCCGCTGATCAGCAGCGACGTCCAGATGGTCTTCTTGTCGGAGAAGCCGGCGTAGCGCGCGGCGAGTGGCGCGAGACCGCCGACGTTCATGCGGTAGCCCGCGAAGCTCTTGCGCATGAAAACCCACACGAGCGGAATCGCGATCAGCGTGACGAACACCGATGCGTTCAGACGCGTGCCGCGCAGCCATTTCCAGTGCCAGTCGCCGGAGAAGGTCGGATAGAGCGCGTCGCCGCTGAACATCTCCGAAAGCGGGAAGTTCATGCCCTGCGGATCGCGCCACGGGCCGCTCACCAGGTAGATCAGCAGTTGCGTGGCCACATACGTGAGCATCAGGCTGACGAGAATCTCGTTGGTGTTGAAGCGGCTTTTGAGCAGCGCCGGAATCGCCGCCCACGCCATGCCGCCGAGCACGCCGGCAATCATCATGGTCGGCAAAATCCACCAGCCGGTGGCCTGATCGAAATAGATCGCGACGCCGCTCGCGGCGATGCCGCCGAGCAGCATTTGCCCTTCGGCGCCGATGTTCCAGACGTTGGCGCGATAGCCGATGGCGAGACCCAAGCCGATCAGGCACAACGGCGATGCCTTCAGCAGCAGCTCGGACCAGCCGTTCACGCTGGACAGCGGCTCGATGAAAAACGCGTGCATGGCCTGCAGCGGATCGCGGCCGACGAGGCTGAAGATCAGAAAGCCGATCGCGAGCGTGAGCAACGCGGCGATCAGCGGCACGGCGAGCTGCATGGTGCGCGAGGGCGTCGTGCGTGCTTCGAGTCGATACGGAAGAATCATGGGTAGCGTGTGATTGATATGGTTCTCGTACTGATGCCGGGCGACGTCACGCGTATTCGCGCGACAGACGCCCGCTCAGGCATGCGCCGGTTGTTCCGCCGAAGGCGCTGCGCCCTCGCGATCGCCGAACAGGCCCGCCATCCAGCGGCCGATTTCCTCGGCGTTGGTCGCTCCCGTGGCGCGCACCGGCGAGAGTCTGCCGCCTGCGAGCACCGCGATGCGATCGCAGATGTCGAACAACTCTTCTAACTCCTCCGAGATCACCAGAATCGCCACACCGCGCGCCGACAGATCGAGCAACTGCTGGCGAATGAACGCCGCCGCGCCGACGTCGACGCCCCACGTGGGCTGCGCGACCACCAGCACCTTGGGCGCCTGCAGAATCTCGCGGCCCATGATGTATTTCTGCAGATTGCCGCCCGACAGACTTTGCGCGAGCGCTTCCGAGCCGCCGCAGCGCACGTCGAAAGCGTCGATGCAGCGCTTCGCAAACGCGCGCATCGCGCCGGCCTTGATCCAGCCCGAACTCACCATCTGCTGACGATGCGCGGTGAGCAGCGCGTTTTCCGACAGCGTCATGGCCGGCACCGCGCCGCGGCCAAGACGCTCTTCCGGCACGAAGCCGAAGCCGAGCGCACGTCGGCCGCCTGCGCCGAGGCGTCCCGCCGCCTTGCCGCAAATCGTGACCGCGTCGGCGCGTACGCCGCGCTTTTCGCCCGACAGCGCCGACAGCAGTTCCGCCTGTCCATTGCCCGAGACGCCCGCGATGCCGAAGATCTCGCCCGCATGCACGCCGAACGACACGTCACGCAGCGAGGTGCCGAACGGATCGTCGCTTTCCACCGAGAGTTGCTTCACGTCGAGCAGCACCGCGCCCGGGTTGTGTTCGCGCCGCGTGTAATCCGGCAGCGAATGGCCGACCATCAATTGAGCGAGCGACGCGTGGGTTTCGCCCTTCGGCTTCACGTGACCGGTCACGCGGCCGCCGCGCATCACCGTTGCGGTGTCGCACAGTTCCTGGATTTCGTCGAGCTTGTGGCTGATGTAGAGAATGCTGCAGCCTTCGGCGGCGAGCCGCCGCAGCGTCTCGAACAGTTTGCGGACCGCTTGCGGCGTCAGCACCGAAGTCGGCTCGTCCATGATCAGCAGACGCGGGTTCTGCAGCAGACAGCGCACGATCTCGACGCGTTGCCGCTCGCCCACTGTCAGACTATGCACGTGACGCTGCGGGTCGATGTCGAGCCCGTAGTCGGCCGAGACTTCGCGGATGCGCTTGGACAGCGTCTTCAGATCGAACGGTTCGTCGAGTGCGAGCGCGATGTTTTCGCCGACCGTGAGCGTCTCGAACAGCGAAAAATGCTGGAACACCATGCCGATGCCGAGCTTGCGCGCCGCCGCCGGATTGGCGATCTCGACCGTCTGGCCTCCCCAGCGAATCTCGCCGGCGTCGGGCCGCACCGCGCCGTAGATGATTTTCATCAGCGTGCTTTTGCCGGCGCCATTTTCGCCGAGCACGGCATGGATCTCGCCCGGCGCGACGATCAACGTGACGTCGTCGTTGGCTCGCACGGCCGGGTATTGTTTGGTGATGCCTTGAAGCACCAACCGGGGCGCCGCCTGTTCCGGCCTGTCTGCCGGCTGCGCGGCGGCGCCGTCGCTATAAGAAGAGTCGCTCATGTGATTCCGTAGTACGTCAGTGACTGCCGGTTACAGCGCGTCCGTCCACCTTGCCGGCGGCCGATCCGTCACCACAACCGGATGACAATACCTAATTCGACCCAGTCAGTCGAGCCGCCAAAATTCCCCGCAAACCCGCGCCGCAGCGCGCTCTGCGGGTATCCCACTCTTGACGCGGCGTCTCGTTCATATTAAAAGTCATATACCCCCACGCCCGTTCGATCAGCCAGCACATATATTTCGGAGAAGTCATGAGTCAGCAACGCGAGGCGATCGATACGTATCTATTACGCGTCTTGCACACCCTCTTGATGGAACGCAGCGTCACGCGCGCGGCCGTCAAACTGAATCAATCGCAACCCGCCATCAGCGCGGCGCTGCGCCGTTTGCGCGACATCACCGGCGACCCGCTGCTGGTGCGCGGCAAATCCGGCATGGTGCCGACGGAATACGGCCTGCGCCTGCTCGAACCGGTGCAGAACGCGCTGCGCGAGATCGAACGCATCAAGTTTCAGCAGCACAACTTCGATCCGGCCACGTCCATCCGTTGCTACCGGATCGGCTGCCCGGACTACCTGAACGTGCTGTTCGTGCCGACGGTGGTCGAACGCTTTCGCCAGGCCGCGCCGAACGCGACGCTCGAGTTTCACTCGCTGGGACCGGCCTTCGACTACGAACTCGCGCTCGAGGACGGCAAGCTCGACATCGTGGTCGGCAACTGGCCAGAGCCGCCGGAGCAGTTGCACCTGTCGAACCTGTTCGTCGATCAGATCGTCTGCCTGATGAGCAACACGCATCCGTTCGCCAAACGCGGCGGCCTCACGCTCGACCAGTACCTGAATGCGCCGCATCTCGCGCCTACTCCTTATTCGGTGGGCCAGCGCGGCGCGATCGACGTGCACCTCGCGCGCGAGCGCTTAAAGCGTCATGTGGTCGTGACCTTGCCGTACTTCAATCTGGCGCCGTACGTACTGATCAAGTCCGATCTGATCTTCACGACGACGCGTCTCTTTGCCGATTACTACGCCAAGTTCCTGCCGCTCACGGTCGTGCCCGCACCGCTCGATTTTCCGCCGATGCAGTACTACCAGTTGTGGCACGAGCGCGTGCATTACTCCGATGAAGTGCGCTGGTTACGCAGCCTGGTTGCTGAAGCGACCAAGACGTTGATCGACAAGCCTTGAGTCTTTGCGTTTGTGGGTTATCGGCGGTTACGTGTCTCGTCGCCGATAACCTCACCCTCCCCGTTACGCCGCCGCTTCGTAAAGCGTCTTCGCCAACCGGTTGTGCTGCTCGATGACCGGTCCGAGTTCCAGCGTCGTCAACTGCCCTTCCTTCACGACCACCTTGCCGCCGATCACGCTGTAGCTCACTTGTGACGGCGCGCAGAACACGAGCGCCGCGACCGGGTCATGCAACGCGCCCGCGAAGAGCGGCTGACGCAAATCGAACGACACGAAATCCGCCGCCATGCCGGGTGCCAATGCGCCGATGTCGTCGCGATTGAGCACTTTCGCGCCACCGAGCGTCGCGATTTCCAATGCCTCGCGCGCGGTCATCGCATCCGGCCCGAAGCCGACTCGCTGCAACAGCAACGCCTGACGCACTTCGGCGATCATCTGCGCGCCGTCGTTCGACGCCGATCCGTCGACGCCCAAACCCACCGGCACGCCCGCCAGACGCATGCGCTTGACCGGCGCGATGCCCGACGCGAGCCGCATGTTCGAACACGGACAATGCGCAACACCGGTGCCGGTGCGCGCGAACAGCTCGATGCCCGCGTCGTCGAGTTGCACACAGTGCGCATGCCACACGTCATGACCGACCCAGCCGAGGTCTTCCGCATACTCCGCCGGCGTCATGCCGAACTTCTCCCGGCTATACGCGATGTCGTTGACGTTCTCCGCGAGGTGCGTATGCATCGACACGCCATACCGCCGCGCCATGACCGCCGATTCACGCATCAGATCGCGGCTCACCGAGAATGGCGAGCATGGCGCGACCACCACGCGCAGCATCGCGTAACGGCCTTCGTCGTGGTATGTCTCGATCAGGCGCTGCGTGTCCTTCAGAATGTCCGTTTCACGTTCGACCACCGAATCCGGCGGCAGGCCGCCGTCTTTCTGCCCCACGCTCATGCTGCCGCGCGCCGCGTGAAAACGCATGCCGATCCGGCGCGCCGCCGCAATGCTGTCGTCGAGCCGGCTGCCGTTCGGATAGATATACAAGTGATCGCTCGAAGTAGTGCAACCGGACAGCAACAGCTCGGCCATTGCTGTCAGCGTCGAGACTTCGATCATCTCCGGTGTGAGGTTCGCCCACACCTTGTAGAGGTTGGTCAGCCAGCCGAACAATTCGGCGTTCTGCGCGGCGGGAATCGCGCGCGTCAGGCTCTGATACATGTGGTGGTGCGTGTTCACGAGACCCGGAATCACCAGATGTCCACGCATGTCCAGCACTTCGTCGGCGGTTTGCGGCAGTTCCGCCGTCGGTCCGACCGCGACGATGCGGTTGTCCTCGATATACAGGCCGCCGTCGCGCAGTTCGCGCCGGGCGCCGTCCATCGTAACCAGCACGTCCGCGTGCTTCACCAGCATCGTTTTTTTGGGCTTATTCGTTTGATTAGCCGCTTGTTCCATCGTCATTCGTTTCTCCGCTTCATTGCTTCCGTGCAAAGCCGTTCGAACGCGATGTGACGGCACGCCACCGTGCCGCCGCGTCCCGTCGAACGCCGTTGGCCCGGTTACCCAGCGTGTTTCCGCCGTCTTCGGGGTGCGTCGCGGCTGAATCGTCGTCGATTCGCGTTTGCTGCAACGCACAGACGTAACCTTCGACGGCCAAAATAATGCTGACAACTCACGCCAATGCGATACCCAACTTCACGCCGTCGATATAGTGGGCCTTTTTTGGCGCCGGTACGATCCGCCGGTAAGGCAAATGCGCTGTAATAGTCGAAGGAATCGAGTCGTTGCGGCTTTCAGCAGGCTGTCCGTCATGCGCCAGCTATTATCTTTCCTATCTCGCGCGCGCTGGACGGAACAACCTTTTTACAATGGCTGTCACGGCGCTCGCTTCAATTCGCCGACGGGTATGTAGCCACTGACGTGGAGCCTCGATCCGCCGCAAACGTATCTGGATCGGGCTGCCGCCGAAACCTCGCATTCACATAAGGAAAATTGCGAATGGGAAAGCTCACTACCCATGTGCTCGACACCGCGAACGGCCGTCCCGGCGCGGGCATCAAGGTCGAACTCTTCGCGCTCTCAGGCGATACGCGCCGCGCGCTCAAAACCACTACCACCAATGACGACGGTCGCTGCGATCAGCCGCTGCTCGAAGGCGAGGCGCTAGTTGCGGGCGAATACGAACTCGTGTTCGGCGCCGGCGACTACTTCGCGTCGATCGGCACGAAGGTGCCGGAGCCGCGCTTCGTCGATCGCGTCGTGTTGCGCTTCGGCGTGGCCGATGCCAGCGCGCACTATCACGTGCCGCTGCTCGTGTCACCGTGGTCGTACAGCACGTATCGCGGCAGCTAGGAGACATCTGCCACGAGATGCGGGAAAGGTGTTGGACAAAGCGAGGTCGAGTTCGCGCAGCATACCGGTCGCGCTCGATTGCATTGCGCAGATGCTCATGGAGACACATGCGAGCACCCGCGAAACGCAATCGAACGCATGCGGCTCGACCCGCTTCGCCCCATACGCGACCCAAGCGACGAGCCAATAAAAAAACGGCGCTGTGCGAACTGAGCGCATCGCGTCTTCACCCCGCAGTCTGCGCAGTGACGTGCTGCTCGTGCTGCCCTGCCAGCGACCCGTCAGCCGGGTTTTAGAAGGCACACGACGTCATTGCGTGTACAACGAATCAGAAGTGGAGGAGTTTCATGGAAGGCTTTATCACAGACTGGTTGAATCTGGCGATTCGCTGGTTCCACGTCATCGCCGCGATTGCATGGATCGGCGAATCGTTTTATTTCGTCGCGCTCGACAACAGCCTGAAACCGCCGATCGACCCGAACCAGCGCAAGCGCGGCGTGTTCGGCGAACTGTGGCACGTGCACGGCGGCGGCTTCTACAACATGCAGAAGTACACCGTCGCGCCGCCGGAAATGCCGGACGATCTGCACTGGTCGAAGTGGCCGTCGTACACCACGTGGCTGTCGGGCTTCGGTCTCTTCACCGTGCTGTATCTGTTCTCGCCGAGCACTTACCTGATCGACAAGAACGTGCTGGATATGGGCCCGGCGGTCGCGGTCGCGTCGGCGCTCGGCTTCCTCGCCGCCGGCTGGATCGTGTACGACTCGCTGTGCCGCATTCTCGGCAACAAGGACAAGGTGCTCGGTATCTGCGTCGGCGTGTACGTACTGATCGCGGCGTGGCTCGCGTGCCATATCTTCGCGGGCCGCGCGGCCTACCTGATCATGGGCGCGATGCTGGCGACGATCATGTCGGCCAACGTGTTCTTCGTGATCATTCCGGGCCAGCGCAAGATGGTCGACGCGATGCTCAAGGGTGAAACGCCGAACCCGATCTACGGCAAGCGCGGCAAGCAACGCTCGGTGCACAACACGTATTTCACGCTGCCGGTGGTGTTCGCGATGCTGTCGAACCACTACGCGATGACCTACACGCATCCGTACAACTGGGCCGTGCTGCTGGTCATCATGCTGGCCGGCGCGCTGATCCGTCAGTTCTTCGTGATGCGTCACCGTGGCCAGGTGCTGTGGTATCTGCCGCTGGTTGGCATCGCGCTGATGTTCGTCGCCCTCTTCTGGACCATGCCGAAGCCGATCGTGCCGCAAGCGCAAGCGGCGAATGCGCCGACGGTCAAGGTAGCCGACATCGCACCGGTGCTGCAGCAGCGCTGCGTGGCTTGCCACTCCGCGCATCCGACGATGATGGGCAGCGCCCCGGCCGGCGTGCTGCTGGATACGCCGGATGAAATCTCGCAGAACGCGCAGCGGATCTATCAGCAAGCGGTGACGCTGAAGGCCATGCCGCTCGGCAACGTGACGCACATGACCGACGAGGAGCGGATGAAGATCGCCGCGTGGTTCGAAGGTGGAGCGGTGAAGTAGTGACCGGGCCGGGCGCGTTGCCCGGCGTGGCGATGGATGAAGCTACAAACGGCGGGCTTTTCGCGCGAGCGGGAAGCCCGCTTTTCTTTGGCCGCGTCGGTGTCGGCTCCTCAAAGGCGCGTTTTGGTATCTTGTAGCCTGCAGGCTACAGGATACCAAAAACTGGTCAGAATGTAGCCCTTGAGACACAAATCTTATCGGCTGTTTTGTACCTCATGGGCTACAATAACGAACTAATTAGTCAAAATTGCTGCCGTGGGACTACAAATGACCAATCTCGCCGATGTATCGGACATGCTGAAGGCCGTGCGCCGCGAAAGCAATCTGTCGCAAGAGGAACTGGCGCACCGGGCGGGCGTCGCGCGCACCACCGTCGCGCGTATGGAAACGCTCGCCAAAAACGACATGAGCGTGTCCGTGCTCGTGCGCCTGCTCGAAGCGGCAGGTTACGACCTCAAGTTCGTCGCGCATGGACACGGGCGCACGCTCGAAGACATCCTCGCTGAACAACGCAATCCGGACGCGAACTCATGAGGCTCGACGTTCAGGTACTGGGCAAGAACGTCGCCACGCTATTTCGCGAGCGCGACGACTACGTCCTCAAATACAACCGCGACGCGAGCGCGGCGGACTTCGTCAGTCTGGCCATGCCGGTGCGTGAAGAGGCCTGGCGCTGGCCGCGCGACCTGCATCCGTTTTTCCGGCAAAACCTGCCGGAGGGTTATCTGCTGAATCTGATCCGCGAGCAATTCGGGCCGTTGCTCGACGGCACCGACCTGTCGCTGCTCACCGTAGTCGGCGCCATGGGGATCGGCCGCGTCACCGTGACACCCGAAGGCGTCGCGCCGGGCACGGAACTGCAAGCGCTCGACGTGCAGGACATTCTGCACGGCGACAACACGGCCGAACATTTCGCGCAACTCGTGCGCGAATATGCGCGCGCGGCCATCTCGGGCGCCGTGCCGAAGTTCATCGCGCCTCAAGACGCGACGTCCAGCACGTCTACGCCGATGCCGCTCGGCAAACCGACCATCCGGACGAGCCGCCACATCGTCAAAGGCTCGGACGACAACACGCCGTTTCTCGGCTTCAACGAGTTCTATTCCATGCGCGTGCTGGAACGGCTCGGCGTCGCGCCGGTGGCGCGCACGCAGATGTCGGATGATGGCCGGGCGCTGATCGTCGAGCGCTTCGACGTCGACGCACAAGGATTGCCGGCCTACGGCATCGAAGACATGTGCGGTCTATTGGGTTTGCCGCCACATGAAAAATACAACTCGACCAGCGAGAAAATGCTCAATGCCGCGCGAGCGTATCTGCTCGATCGCAACACCATGCGACAGCAACTGGAATATCTCGGCTGGCATTTGCTGACGAACTACGTCGTACGCAACGCGGACTGCCATACGAAGAATGTGGCGTTGTTCTATACGTCGGTCGACGATGTCGCGTTCACGCCCGTCTACGACATCGTCACGACGCAGGCGTACCCACGCTACGCGGCTAATCCGCCAGGCTTGCCGATCGACGGTCGCAAAACCTGGGCGGCCGGCAAAACGCTGGAGCGGTTTTTCAACACGCGCATGGGCATCGCGCCACGGCAATACGCGCAGATGGTCGAGGCGCTGTGCGATTCGGCCGTCGCCGTCGGCCATGAGTTGATCGAAGCGGCGCGCAACGAGACGCAATGGCACACCGTCGCGAAGCACATGCTTCACGCGTGGGACGACGGCATGGCGTCCTTGCGTTCGCCGAAGAAGAGCCTGCAATTCAAAGGGCTCAAACCGGCTATCGAAGCCGCGGGTTTTTCCGCGCCTGAACCAGCGGAACGCGCGCGCGAGGTGATCGGGCATTCGCCACTTCTTGCCAAACGCAGCTAAACGCAGCTAAACGCAGCTAAACGCGGAACGACGGCGTCGCGCTAACTTCGCGGTTCGCCGCTAAAACAAAAAACCCACAGCACTGATGCTGTGGGTTCTTTTTAAGTCAACCGGCTCGCTACGTCAAAGCGATAAAACTCAAACAGCCACCGCGCTCAACGCATCTTCCGTGAGCCACAACGACTCCGCGAGATCCTGCTCATTGAGGTTGAGGCCATCTCCGCCACGATCGACGACGATAAAGTCGCTCACGTCGCCCAACGCGATCAGCGGATGGTGCCATACGCCCTTCGCATAGTTCACGCCCTGCCAGCCGCTCGTCACGAACGCGCGAATCTTCGACGCATCCAGCTCGCCCGCCGGCGCCACGACCACCAGATACGGCTTGTCGTTCAGTGGCACGAACGCCTGGCTGCCGAGCGGATGACGTTCGAGCATCTTCAGTTCGAACGGTAGCGTGCGCGGCTGCCCGCGAAACAGGTTCACGAGCGTGCGGCCATTCTCGTCGTCTACGTCCACTTTCGCGAGATCGTGATAGCGGATCGTCGTGCCGAGATTGATCGGAATCTGCTTCGCACCTTCGAGTTCGATCACGTCGCCGAATGCGGCGAACGCTTCCTTCGTCAACGGTTCGATCGCGAGCGTTTTCATGATGCGAGCGTACCCCACAGACGCAGACGCGACACGCCGCCGTCCGGAATGATGTTAAAGCGCACGTGCGTCACCGGACCCAGCGCTGCGATTTCGCTTTCGAAATAGTGCTGGTTGTCCATCTTCAGCTTCTGTTCGCCGAGCAGCACCGGCCAGAACATGGCTTGCGTGATCAGCGAACTGTCCGTGCCGCCCGTCACGTACGCGGCCTGAATCGAGCAGCGGTCCGGATAATTGCCCTTGAAGTGCGCGGTATCGACTTCGATCTTCCTGATCACGCCCGGTTGCGCCAGCGCGATGATCGCCCAGTCGTTGCCCGGCTCGCGACGGCGGCGCGTTTCCCAGCCGTCGCCCATGTTCACGCCGCGGCCCGGCATCAGGATCGTCGACGCAGCGCCGAAATGCTGGTTGTTCGCCGCGACCAGATACGCGCCGTTTTCCATCGCGGCCAGATCGAACTGCTCGGTGCGGCTCGCGCCGGCCCAGTCGACTTGCGGTTGACCATACACACGCAGTCGCGCGATACCGCCGTCCGGATAGATGTTCACGCGCAGGTGCGTGTACGCATTCGCGTCGCTGACTTCGTGATAGTGGTGGCTATTGCCTTGCAACGTGGTCGACGGCACGATTTCGGTCCATTGCGTGGACTGGGTCGGCGCGCCGTCCACCACGCGCGCGGCTTCCACCGACGCCGCCGGCGGGAAGTTGCCCGTGAAGTGGCTGGTGTCGAGATCGAGACCCTTGATCACGCCCGGACGCGCCAGCTTCACGACGCACCAGTCATAGCCGTTGGCGCGCTTGCGGCGCGTTTCCCAGCCGTCCATCCACTTGCCGTTGTCGTCGTACTTGCCTGGAATGAAGACGGCCGGCTCCGGATTCAGCATGCGTTCCTTCGGTGCGAAGAAATCGTCGCTGGCCTCGAGCGCCTGCGCGCCCAGGCGCGGGTCCGCCAGATTCACATAGCGGCGCGTGAATTCCGGTGCGTTGGGGTCGAGAATCGGGAGTGCCATCTTTGTCTTCCTTAGTGTTTGTCAGTGCTGAAAAAACGTTTCGGTTCGAGTCCAGCGACCCGTGATAAGACCTTACGCGTCGATCAGGTCGTCGAGCCGGAAACGTGCGATGCGGTAGATCTGATCGAGGCTCGCGCGCAGTTCGTCGGCGCGGCTATTGTTCACGCGCGCCTCGAAGTTCGCGATGATGCCGTGGCGGTCATACCCGCGCACGGCCAGAATGAACGGAAAGCCGAACTTCTCGCGATACGCGGCGTTCAGCGCGAGCAGCTTGTCGAATTCTTCCTGCGTACACTGCGCGAGGCCGGCGCCGCTCTGCTCGCGCGTGGATTCGGCCGTCAGTTCGCCGCGCACGGCAGCCTTGCCGGCGAGTTCCGGGTGGGCATTGATCAACGCCAGTTGCTTCTCTTCACCGGCCGTTTCGACGATGTTCGACATCTTGCGATGCAACTCGTCAATGCTGGCGAAAGGCCGTTGCTGCGCGGCAATGTCCGCGACCCACGGCGAGTGCTCGAAAATGCCCGACAGCGCTGCCACGAACGCGTCGGTCGAGGTGCTGTTGAGTTGGTCCAGAGTGTATTGCATCGCCTTCATGCCGCAGCCCCGCGGTTGTTTTGTTGGTAAGGATGATGTTCGCGCCAGTGGCGCGCAATATCGACGCGTCGCGTCACCCACACGCGATCGTGCTGTTCGATATGGTCGAGAAAACGTTGCAGCGCGCGGAAGCGCCCAGGGCGCCCGAGCAGGCGGCAGTGCATGCCGATGGACAGCATCTTCGGCGCTTCATCGCCTTCTTCGTAGAGCACGTCGAATGCGTCGCGCAGGTACGTGAAGAAGTGGTCCGCCGTGTTGAAGCCTTGCGGGCTCGCAAAGCGCATGTCGTTGGTATCGAGCGTGTACGGTACGATCAGTTGCGGCACTTTCGCGCCGCCGGTGACGTCAACGTCCATCCAGAACGGCAGATCGTCGCCGTAGTAATCCGAGTCGTACAGAAAACCGCCGTATTCAGCGACGAGGCGCCGCGTGTTGGGACTGTCGCGGCCGGTGTACCAGCCGAGCGGACGCTCGCCCGTCACGCGCTCGATCGCTTCCATGCCGAGGCGCATGTGTTCCGCTTCTTTCTCCGGCGCCATGTCCTGATAGTGAATCCAGCGATAGCCGTGGCACGCAATCTCATGACCGAGTTCGACGAAGGCACGCGCCAGTTCCGGATGCCGTTCGACCGCCATGCCGACGCCGAACACCGTGAGCGGCAGCTTGCGCTTTTCGAATTCGCGCAGGATACGCCAGACGCCCGCGCGCGAGCCGTACTCGTAGATCGACTCCATGCTCATGTGGCGCGCCGGAAAAGACGCGGCGCCGACGATTTCCGACAGAAATTGCTCCGAGCCGGGATCGCCGTGCAACACGCAGTTTTCACCGCCCTCTTCGTAATTCAGGACGAATTGCACCGCGACACGCGCTCGACCCGGCCAGTTTGCCTGCACCGGGTGGCGGCCGTAGCCGATCAGATCGCGTGGGTAGTTCGGGTCGAGTGACATGGTTTGACGAATGCGTGGTGACGGTACGTAAAATTCGCGTGGAACTCACGTGGCATGCACGTGAGGTTGGCGTGAGTTTGCGTGCTGAGTGCAAATGGCTCACGCGGGCGTGGGTGGAAAAACACCAGAAGCTGTACCGAAAGCAGCAGAAAAAAACCTTTCAGGCAGCCCGCGCCGAGTTGGACCAGTGTAGCGAAAACACCCGGGTGCGCCCATACACCCGGGCAGATAGTGCGTGTCAGACTGAATGTATGTGCGGCCCCGATTCTGTAGTGTTTACCCGCAATAAATCGGCCGTTCCTGCGGTTTGCGGCGCATTTGCGGCTGAAATGACAGCAGAACTTCGCGGCGTGAGCGGATTCGGATCGGTGTCGGTCGGGCTGAAGGATGCCAGCGCGCCGTCGTAGCGCTTGGCCAGCGGCCGCGCATAGTCGCCGCGTTTGGCCGTTGAAAGACGCAGCGCGACCAGCGCCTCGGTCCACTTCACAGCGGCTGTCACGCCTTCGATCACCGGTGCGCCGAGCGCGTCTTCGATCTCCGCGCACAACTCGGCCATGCCCGCGCAGCCGAGCACGATCGCGTCCGAACCGTCTTCCGCGAGCGCGCGCCGGCATTCGTCGAGGATGATGCGACGCGCCGCCGAGCCTGGCTTGTCGAGGTCGAGCACGGCGACGTCGGTGGCGCGCACGTTGCGGCAAAACCGTTTCATGCCGTACCGCTCGGCGAGGTGCCACGCCATGCCGCACGTGCGCGCCAGCGTGGTCACCACCGAGAAGCCCGGCGCCAGCACGCTGGCCGCGTGCATCGCTGCTTCGGCGATGCCGATCACCGGGCCGCGCGCCAGCTCACGCGCGGCGTACAGACCGGGATCGCCGAAGCAGGCGATCACGTAGCCGTCGCAACCTTCGCGCTCGCCGGTGGCGACTTCGGCGAGCAGGCCCGGCGTCGCAAGCGCTTCGTCGTAATAACCTTCAATCGACGGCGGCCCCATGGTCGGATTCACCGCGATGATTTCAGTGCCCGGCGCGGCGACTTCGCGCGCGCAGCGGCCCATCGCTTCCGTCATGCGTTGGGTCGTATTCGGGTTGATCAGTTTGATGCGCATATCGACTCCTGTTGCGTCTGCAAGATTCAGCGTGCGAGAACGCGATAGAACAGCGCGGCGAGGCCTGCGCCAATGAACCACGAGAAATTCGCCATGCCGTCGAGCGCGGGCACCATCACGCAGATTACCGCGATCACGGCAGCCGGCAGCAGCGCGGCGACAGCCCGGTAGTTGACGCCGTTGCGATACCAGTACGAACCGGTGGGCGCGACCGTGTACAGATCGTCGAGGACGATCTTCTGACGCTTCACCAGATAGTAGTCAACGATCAGTACGCCGTACAAAGGTCCGATGAAACTGCCGAGGACGTCGAGCGTGTAGTGGATCACGGCCGGGTTGTTGAACAGATTCCACGGCGTGATGAAGATCGACGCGACCGCTGCGAGCATACCGCCCATGCGCCAGCTAATCAGGCGCGGCGCCACGTTGGAAAAGTCGAAAGCCGGCGAGACGAAGTTGGCGACGATGTTGATGCCGATAGTCGCGATCGTGAAGGTCAGCGCGCCGAGAATCACCGCGGTCGGATAGTCGATACGGCCCACGGTTTCGACCGGGTCCGTGATCAGTTCGCCGAACACCGGCAGCGTGGCCGCGGTCGTGATCACCGTCACCAGCGAGAAGGCCAGGAAGTTGACCGGCAGCCCCCAGAAGTTGCCGCGCTGCACGCTGCGAAAGCTCTTGCCGTAGCGCGAAAAGTCGCCGAAATTCAGCATCGGTCCGGAGAAATACGACACCACCAGCGAGATCGCCGTGATCATCACCGGCACGACCTGCATGCCGTGATATTTGACGCCGCCCAGGTTGATGCCGATGTTGCGCCATCCCGCGCGATACACCATGTAGCCCGCGAGAATGAACATCACCACGTAGACCGCGGGACCGGCGAAGTCGATGAACTTCTTGATGGTCTCCATGCCGTGCCAGAACACCAGTGCCTGCAACACCCACAGCAGCATGAATCCGGTCCAGCCGAGCGTCGAGAGTCCCATGAAGCCATGATGATGAACATCGGCGTAAGGCAGCAACTGCGGAACGAACTTCAACACGACGATCACCAGCGCGCTCGAGGCCAGATAGGTCTGAATGCCGTACCACGCGACCGCGATCAGGCCGCGAATCACCGCGGGAATATTCGCGCCGAGCACGCCGAAGGTCGCGCGGCACGCCACCGGATACGGCACGCCGTTCGCCTGGCTCGGCTTCGCGATCAGGTTGCACAGCATGTTGACGATGGTGATGCCGACCAGCAGCGCGATCAGCACTTGCCAGCTCGTCAGGCCGAGCGCGAACAGACTGCCCGCGAACACGTAGCCGCCGACGCTGTGCACGTCCGACATCCAGAACGCAAAGATGTTGTAAGCGCCCCAGGTTTGATGACGCAACGGCGCGAGATCTTCGTTATAGAGGCGGTCGCTGTAGCCTGCGGGCATCGACGGTTCGCTGGGCGCGCCGTCATCTGCATAAGTGGGAATTGCGGGATTGCCGGGCGCTGCACTGAACTGAGCCATGATTCCTCCTTGGAATAGGGACCGTCGATAGCGAATCGAAGGACGTTGCATCGGCCATGCCAGTCGCGCCCGCCTCGTCCGTGTGAGACGAAGGGTCTTGGCGCGTCCGTCCGGCCGTGCCGCGGATGTCTCCGTACTTGAAGTACTGTGTTTATCGCACCGCCAGCAGCCGCGACTTCCCGGCGATGCGTTACTACTCGAAGCCCGTCGCCCGGCGGCGGACACGCGTGCACAAGCCGACAGCGCTCACGCCGAGCCGCCTTGCAACGCTTGATTGGTTCAGTTCAATTCAGTGCGGCGCGCACCGGTAACGGGCGCACGCCGGCCGCTTGCCTCAGCCTTGCGCGGACTTTGTCTTCGATGAATCTCTGGCTGCACCGTTGAGTGCGCCGAACACTTCGTGCAGATCGGCCGCGCCACGTGCGGGGCGGTCCAGCATCTTCAACTCGACGCTTTGCAGATGGCGCGACATCAAGGCCGCCGCCTCTTTTGCATCGCCGGCGTCTAGCGCGGCGAGAATGGCTTCGTGGTCCTCGAACGAGCATGGGCTGCGTCCGAGCGACTCGTACAGCGCGGAAATCAGCGTGGAGCGCGCCACCAGACCGTTCAGGCAGTCGCACAACACGGCGTTGCCGGTGAGTCCCGCCAACTCGGTGTGAAACTCGCCCGACAGGCGAATCCACGCCGGAAAATCACGTGTCTCGAACGCTTTGCGTTCCCGGCCGATCATGCTGCCGATGCTCTTCAAACGCCGCATGCCGTGACCGGTGCAAATCTTTTCGACCACCGCCAACTCGATGATGCGACGCATCTCGAACACTTCGTGCACTTCCTGCAGCGACGGGCTTGCTACGAACGCTCCGCGATTCGGTTCGAGGTCGACGAGGTGATCAGTCGCCAACTGCGCCAGCGCCTGCCGGATCGGGCCGCGCTTCACACCGAATACTTCGCACAACTGCGCTTCTGTCAGCTTTGAGCCCGGCGCGAGCCGATGCTCGAGGATCGCGGCGCGGATGCGCTCGGCAATCACTTCGGGTTTCGAACTATTAGCGGCTGCGGACTCTGTGTCGGACATGATGTTCGTCTCGGTATGTAGGTCATCATAGGATGGACATAAAGATTGTCAACAATTTTTGCTTAGAATTTCGACAATCTTCGCGGTGACGGCGGGCTGGCGGGCTGCCGGCTCGGCTTGAGTGCCTAGTGCCGCCTCAGTACGAGTTTAATTAGGTGAGGCTGGGGTCGTCTATTGGTGGCGGATTTTGTCAACAAAATCGAAGGACCTGCACGAGTCGTTCTGTGGGAGGTGGTCGATTAAATTGACCGTTAGTTGCGTTAATGGTCTTAAAAGAAAGCGGGCAAACGCCCGCTTCCCTCCTCCGCCGGTTCAGGCGAGGTACGGATAGCCCGACAAACTCAGTTTGAACCCGTGTGCGTCGGCGACGAGATGCGCGTCCGCGCCCACCGGCAGCGTCAGCATGTTGCGGACATGCCCGAATTGGAGGCCGGTGACGACCGGAATACCGATCACCGACCTCACCTGCTCGATCATGGCGTGCAGGTCGTAACCATTGTCGTAGTCGTAGGGTTTGGCGCCGGAGAAATCGCCCAGCACGAGCGCCTGTTGCTGCGCGAGGATGCCGGCCAGGTGCAACTGATAGATCATCCGCTCGACCCGGAACGGTTGTTCGTTGACGTCCTCGACAAACAGGATGCCGCCCTGCACCGGCGGCATATACGGCGTGCCGATCAGCGATGCCAGCACCGCCAGATTGCCGCCCCACAACATGCCCGAGACGTCGACCGGCTGCGCTTGCGGCGTGTTGCTCGAGACCGTCATGGTCGGCTTCGTCAACGCCGACCAGAAGTGCTGCATGGTGAATTCGCTCAGTTCGTCCGCGCCGAAGTCGCTCATCACCATCGGGCCGCCGAAGGTCTTCACACCGGCGCGCGCCAGCAGCGCAAGCTGGATCGCGGTGAAATCGCTGTGTCCCACCAGCGCGATCGGCTGATCGGTCAGCCGCCGCTGCAGCCCGTCGTAGTCGAGCCCGTGCAGGATGCGCACCGCGCCGTAGCCGCCGCGCACGGCCAGCACGATGTCCGGCAACTTGCGCGACGGGTCGGCGAGCCGGTTCAGATCGGCCGCGCGCTCGCCATCGGTGCCGGCAAAGCGCTGATAGCGACGCCGCGCCGCCTCCACGCCCTCGACGTGATGCCCTTGCGTATGGAAGCGCTGCAACGCGCGATGCAGCACCTCGGGATCATGCGGATACCCGGACGGCGCGATCAGTTCGATGGTGCGATGGACGGCCATTGGCAAGACCTTGTTGGACGTTGTTGTTTTAGAGCGACTCAGCCGGACCCGGTTCGTTGTCCGGTTCGCTGCCTGCGTCGGCGCGTGCCGCCGCGCGTGCTGCGCGGCTCGCGCGCCGCCGCTCGGCAAAAAACGACTTGAGCGCGGCGCCACATTCATTTTCGAGCACGCCGCCGATCACCGTGGTGTGATGATTCAACTGCGGATTCGCGAAGGCATCGACGACACTGCCGCACGCGCCGGTTTTCGGATCGCGTGCCCCGAACACGACACGGGCGATGCGCGCGTGCATGATCGCACCGGCGCACATCAGGCACGGCTCCAGGGTCACGTAGAGTTCGCAGCCCGGCAGACGGTAGTTCTCGACGGCCTGCGCCGCGGCGCGCAACGCGGCCATTTCCGCATGTGCCGACGGGTCGTGCCCGCCGATCGGGTGATTGAAACCCGTGGCGATGACTTCGTCGCCGCGCACGAGGACTGCGCCGACGGGCACTTCGCCGGCAGCGCGCGCCTCTTCGGCGGCGGCTTGCGCCAGCGCCATGAAGCGTCGATCGCGCTCCGGGACTTCGGGAACAGCGGGAAATATGAACGGCTCGCCAGGCGTGGGATCTGAACTCGCCGAGGCGGCGGCAGCGCCCGGCTCGGCCGTAGTCAATTCAGCGACACCGCTGATCGAGGCCTGAGAACCCTGCGTACTCAGCACATCGCGAGACTCAACAGAATCCGAATCCGGCAAGGCGGCGTGGGCAAGCGGCTCGCTCACTGCGAACCCGCGTCTGCCGTATTGAGGTTGCCGGCGCGCTCGGACAGCCGCTCGGCAATGCGCCGGCAGTACTCGCGCGGCAGAACCAGCGGCCCGCCACGCAATGATTCAAGTGCCATATCCAGCGCCAGCATGCGCGCCTGGAGACGGCAACGGGTAGCCTGGTCGCTCACGGCATTCAACTCCGCTTGCAGGTCGCGCAACGCGCGCAACTGCTCGACAGCGGGCGGCACGAAGCCCGCATTCTTCAAAATCCGGTTGGCGACGCGCACTTCTTCGGGGACCAGAGCATCGTCGTCCAGCGACAGCGGCGCGCCCGCGCCAGGTAACTCGTCGAACTCGCCTCGCGCGGCGGCGGCGGCAATACGCTGTTCGACTAACGCATCAAGCAATTTCATCTGCAATCCACTACGTTGCGGCCCAAGCATTCTATCAGGGAGCGCACGATCGTTCCGCTTCTCGAACCGACGAAACCTCCTACGTTTTCAGATTCTGCGTATTTGAGGGACATAGGGTCGTGCGCTAGCCTCAGCGATTCCCGGCTGTGCCGCATGCCGCCCCTTTTTCTCCGCACAAACATGACAGAAGACTTTCAACGAACGACGCCGTTCGCGCCTTTGCCCGCCGCTCCCCAAAGACACTGAAGTTATGAAATCCCGATGACCAACTCAAGCCTTACCTGCGCCACCATCGGTTTCGACGCCGGCAACAGCCCGCATGCCGCTCCCGATCTCGCACACCTCGGCGAACGCATTCGCAAACCGAGATTGCGCGCAACGCTAGCCGCCGTGGCCATGTCGCTCGCGCTATCCGGTTGTGGCGTGTTCTGCGGCGGCGCGGGCGGCAGCGGTGGCGGCTTCGCCGGCGGTTGCGCGACGGGCATGCGGTTCTAGCCCGGCGCGATCGACACGCCGCCGTCACCTTGGGCGACGCGCGCTATGACTCGGCGCCCGCTAAAGTCCATCGAGCCAACGCGACATGCCGCGTACGCCCGAGCAAACTGTGCATCAACGCAAACTCACGCACGTTCCAGCATATCGGGTCAACGGGACGCGCCGCGGCCCATGGCATGCCGTACGCCAGTGTGACATGCGGTATGTAGCGCGCCGCCGATGAGACGGCGTGGTCCCCCAAACCAGCGTCCTGCAATGCATGGCCCAAAGCGCCGTGCAGCATGTGCAGGCCAGCGACGCCCTCGCCTCCGCCCAGCACCAGCGGTCCCGGTCGCGGCTTCGACGCAAAGCTGACCGCCGTATCGAATTCGACGCTGAACGGCTCCATTTTGATCGAGGCGGCCGCCTGCATCGCCGCGTCGACTCGCTTCTGCGGCAAACCGCCCGCGAAATTTCCCAGATGATGCAAGGTGACATGCAGACGGCCCGCCGCAAGCGGCTTACTCCGCGCGCGCGTCTCCCCGCAAAGCTGTTGCGCGAGCTTCGCGATGCTGGCCGCTGTCGTGGCATCGGGAAACACGGCGAAGAACAGACCGTCTGTGGGCGTTGGCGGCGCCTCGAGCCCAGGCAGCCAGAGTTGTTCAGGCATGGCGTTCCTGACCGGATAAAGCCGGCATGTAGATGAATCTCCGTTCATTGTGCGGGCTCACCCGCGTACTTGATCTATTCAGACCGCTCGCCGGTGCGAGGTTCCGCGATCGTCTTGTTATTAATCCCATCGCGCCGCTGGAGCTGCAAGCAAGCGCAACGCCGTTCGGCATACGCCCGATTCCCGTTGTATTGCTTCAGCTCGCCCCGTTTGTTCACCGGGCGCGCCCCCGTGGAACAACGCCCGCTTCTCATTAAAAACCGCTTGCAGTCACGACCCGCCCACGTACAATACTGTACATCCATACAGTATTGGCGGCAACGTGGAACTGCTCAAAAAGCTGGAAGTATTGGCCGACGCGGCGAAGTACGACGCGTCATGCGCAAGCAGCGGCGCACCCAAGCGCGGCTCTCGCGGCATTGCCGGTCTGGGCGCCAGCACCGGCGCGGGCATTTGCCACAGTTTCACGCCGGACGGGCGCTGCGTCTCGCTGCTGAAAATTCTGCTCACCAATTTCTGTTTGTACGACTGTCAGTACTGCGTCAACCGGCGCTCGAGCAACGTGCCGCGCGCACGCTTCACGCCCGAGGAGGTCGTCGAACTGACGCTGGATTTCTATCGGCGCAATTACATCGACGGACTGTTTCTGAGTTCCGGAATCATTCGGTCATCGAACTACACGATGGAACAGCTCGTGCGCGTCGCCCAGTCTTTGCGTGAGGATCATCAGTTTCGCGGCTATCTTCATCTGAAGACGATTCCCGACGCCGATCCGCAATTGATTGCGCAAGCCGGGCGCTATGCCGACCGCTTGAGCGTGAACATCGAACTGCCCACCGACGGCAGCCTCGCGCGGCTCGCGCCGGAAAAGAACGTCCGCACCATCAAGCTCGCCATGGGCTCGATCCGTCTTGCGCAGGAAGAGGCGCATAGCGACGCCAGAGCGCCGAAGTTCACGCCCGCGGGTCAAAGCACGCAGATGATCGTCGGCGCGGATCAGACGAACGACAGCACGATCTTGCAAACCGCCGCGACGCTCTACGGAGCGTACAAGCTCAAGCGCGTGTACTACTCCGCCTTCAGCCCAATTCCCGATAGCCCTTCCGCATTGCCCGCTCAGGCGCCGCCGTTGTTACGCGAACATCGCCTGTATCAGGCCGATTTCCTGATGCGCGGCTACGGCTTCAGTGCGGACGAGTTGTTCGAACAACCCGGCAACCTCTCGCTCGATATCGATCCGAAGCTCGCGTGGGCGTTGGCGCATCGCGAGCAGTTTCCGGTCGACCTGAACCGCGCGCCGCTGCGCATGATCGCGCGTGTGCCGGGCATCGGCATGCGCAACGCGAAACGCCTGGTCGAGCTACGGCGTTCGCGGCGTGTGCGCTACGAGGACCTCGTGCGGCTGCGTTGTCCGCTGGAGAAGATCAAGCCGTTTGTCGTGACGCAGGACTATCGCGCGGCGCTGCATGACGCGTCGTCGGCGCGATTGCGCCGGGTGTTGGCGCCGCCGGTGCAACTGGCGTTGTTGTGACGCGTCGCGATGCGTTCCATCGTTATCGAAGATCATTTCGTCGCGTGGCGCGCCGCGTCGCTTGGCGCTTTGGGCGAAGGCCTCGCGCCGGAGACGATCGAATGGCGCGTCAAGCAGGAACCTGAGTCGTCGCAAGAGCAGGCGCTGTTCGACTATGGCGCGACATCCCAAGCAGCGGAGCCCCGACCCTCTGCCGTGCATGTTTCAAAGGAACTGGCAGCGCTATTGCAAGACGCCGCGCTGTATCGCGAATCACAGCGCTGGGCGTTTTTATACAAGGTGCTGTGGCGTTGGCAGCACGGCGACCGCTCGGTCGCCTCGCCGGCAGACGCAGATGGCGCACAACTCCATCGCATGGCCAAAAGCGTGCGGCGTGCCAAGCACGACATGATCGCGTACGTGCGGTTTCGCAAGCAGACGTCAGCGTCGGCGTCAGCGGTGCAGACACCCGAATACATCGCCTGGTACGAGCCCGAGCATGATGTCCTGGCGTGGGCCGCGGAACATTTTGCGCAACGCATGGGACGCTCGACCTGGATGATCACGACGCCGCGCGGCGCGGCCTTCTGGGACGGTCAGCAACTGCATCTGGAGCAACGCCGCGCCCTGCCCGGCGACCATCGTCGCGATACCGCGGACGAAGCCGAGGCGTTATGGCTCGCCTATTACCGCAGCACGTTCAATCCGGCGCGACTGAACGAAGCGGCGCTCGAGCAGCACATGCCGGTACGCTTCTGGAAAGGCTTGCCGGAGGGCCATCTGATCCCCGCCATGATCAGTGAAGCGAAAAGCGGCGCGCGCCGCGTGGCGCAGGCGAGCGGCGTCGGCGCGCTGGCCGGCAAAACCATTCCGATCGAAGCGGACATGGCGCAGCCGGTCCGCGATCAACCTTCGTCGCTCGATGCATGCCGACGTTGCGACCTGTGGCGTAATGCGACGCAAGCTGTCGGCAGTTCGGGGCCGAGCGGCGCGCGCATCATGCTGATCGGCGAGCAGCCCGGCGATCAGGAAGATCTGAGTGGTCAACCGTTCGTCGGGCCGGCGGGGCAATTGTTGACGATAGCGATCACGCGCGCCGGGCTATCGCGCGACCAGATTTATCTGACCAACGCGGTGAAGCATTTCAAATGGGAACCCCGCGGCAAACGCAGGCTGCACAAAACGCCGGGACAGCGTGAGATCGAAGCGTGTTCTTACTGGCTCGAACGTGAGTTGCGCACAGTGCGCCCGGCGGTGATCGTCGCGCTCGGCGCTACTGCACTCACCGCCTTGTTGCGTGGCAAAGTCAGCCTGAGAGACCATCTTGATGCGCCGTTCAAAGTGGAAGGCGGCTGGGGCATCGCCACCTATCATCCGTCGTTCGCGTTACGGCAGCAGAACGACGCGGACCGCGACAAAGTATTGGCCGACATCAGCAAGGCGCTCATCCGGGCGCGTGAGTTGGCCGAATCCGCCACGCCGGCTGGCACTAAAGAGCAGTAAACAAAAAATGACGCCGCGGCGCCCTCTTTCGTGCCGTTAGTTCGCTGAATTTATTCCTGCTGGAACGTCACCGGGCAAAGCACCCTTGACGTGGCGACAGCTGAATTTATATCCAGATACGCGTCTAGAACATTCGCAATACAACGATCTAACGAGCCGGATAAAGCTCCGCTTTTGCTCTAACAACGTCTGAGAGCGCCTGCTCCCAGCATCACGATTCCCCGGCATCATCCTGCCGCACCAGCGCGACGACATTCTCGATTCCCTGCCGCGCCATCTTGGTGTAAGGGCAAAAGCGTTCGCTGTTGCGAACCAGTTCTTCGGCGACAACACGCTCGACACCTGGCAATCGAACACGGGTCTGCGCGCTCAGAATGAACAGACCGTCCATCGGGTCACGGCCAAAATCGACGGTGACTTGCACCGAGGCATCGGGAATCGGAATGCTCGCCTGTGCCGCAAGCAGACTCAGCGCGCCATGAAAGCAGGCCGCGTAACCCGCCGCGAACAGCTGCTCGGGATTGGTGCCGCCGCCGGGCCCGCCCAGCGCCTTCGGCAATCGCAAATGGACTACGAGATTGCCGTCGTCAGAACGGGCGATGCCCGACGCGCGCCCGTGCCCCGCGTCCCCGCCTGTTACGGTGACGGTAGTCGAGTACAGCGTTTGGAGGTCGCGCCCGTGATACTTGTCGAGCAGCGTCAGCGGCGGTGGACGCAACGTGGTCATGGCGCGTCTCCTAAGCTCGTGGCTTATTTCGCGGCTTGCGTCTGGGCGAACCACGCCTCGAAGGTCATCGTACCGAGACGCGGGTTTGCGCCCGGGACGAGCGTGTCATCCTGCAACCTTGCGCCGAAATAACGGGCCTGTGGGTCTTCGGCGACCTTGCGCGAATCGTGCGTTGCCAGGAGGAAACGCTGCACCATGTCGGCGAGCCGCACGCGTTCCGGGCCCGCGATCTCCGCGATGCCGTTGCGCGGTTCGCCCGCCGCAAAGTCCGCGACGGCTGCCGCCACATCATCCGATGCGATCGGCTGGAAGAATGCCGGAGACAGCCTGATGGTCTGGCCGTCGCTACCCGATTGCGCGATGCCGCCAAGAAACTCGAAGAACTGGGTCGAATGGACGATCGTGTACGGCACGCCCGATTCGCGGATCAGCTCTTCCTGAGCGATCTTGCCGCGGAAATAGCCGCTTTCCGCAAGCCTGTCGGTGCCGACGACAGAAAGCGCGACGTGATGCTGTACGCCGGCGGCAATCTCCGCCGCAAACAGATTGCGTCCGGCCGTCTCGAAGAACTCGAGCACGGCGGCATCTTCGAACGACGGGGAATTGGCCAGATCGACCACGACATTCGCGCCCGCCAACACCTCCTTCAGGCCTTCGCCAGTGATGGTGTTCACGCCCGATGCGGGCGACGCGGCAACGACCGCATGACCGCGCGCGCGCAGATTCTTGACGACTTTGCTACCGATGAGTCCCGTGCCACCAATCACGACGATCTTCATGATGTCTCTCCATGAGCTTGTGCGCGGCTCTCGCGCCGCCGCCAATTGTTCGACTCCGGCTTTGCATCGCAGTGCGGAAGGTGCGGATGGGTTTGCCGGTGCTGTGCCGGACGGGCCGCGATTCGCGTGCCGTCCGTACAGAAAGCATGGTAGGCATGCACTGCGTCATGCGGTAGGGCCGCAGCGGGACGCACCGTGTTGCATGACGAGCATCAATCAACACAAGGTCGTTCGGATGCCGTCATTCGACCGTGGATAACGACGATCGCGTCGTCATCGTGGTCAGACACTGCAGGTCGAGCGCTCTCGTATGCTCGGTCATGTAGTCGACGAACACGCGGACCCGCGCGGGAAGTTGCTTGCGGCTGAGATAGCAGATGTAGTGGCCGCCATCTTCCGGCGCGTGCTGCGCAAGACAACTGACCAGCCGCCCATCGCCCAGCAGGTCGCAGACCTGATACGCAGGCAACTGCGCAACGCCCAGCCCGTCCAGCACCGCCTGCACGATCAGATCCGGGTCGTTGAATATGTGCTGTGCGACGGGTTGGCGCCGCTGCGGGAGTCCGTCGACCTTGAACTCCCACTCACTGATGCGGCCTGACGCGGTCAGGAAGTTGATGCAGCGATGATCCGCCAGTTCATCGACATGCCGCGGCAACCCGTGTTGTCGTGCATAAGCCGGCGACGCGCACACGAGCATCTGCATCGGAATCAGCTGGCGCGCCACGATCCCGCTGTCTTCCATGCGTCCGTCGTGAAACGAAACGTCGACGCGATCGGCCGTGAAGTCGGCGGGCCGATCGTTCAGCAGCAGTTCGAGGGCGATCTCGGGATAGCGCGTATGAAAGCCCCGCAGCAAGGGCGCCACGATCTTGCGGCCGAAGCCCGGCGTCGAGACGATGCGCAGATGGCCGCGAGGCGGTCCGTTGCGCAGTTCCCGCATGTCTTCCAGCGCCTGGGCGATGCGCTCTATGGCAGGCTGGCAGTTCTCGTAGAAGAGCTCGCCCTCGCGCGTCAACGACGTGCTGCGCGTTGTGCGCAGGAAGAGGCGCGCGTCGAGCTGGGCCTCGAGCTTCTGCACGTTGCGGCTAACGGAGGAGCGGCCGATACCGAGGCGATCTCCCGCGCGGGCAAAGCTGCCTTCGTTGGCAACAGCGAGAAAAGAAATGACGCCGGCGTAGCTGGTCGCAAAACTGCTTGCGAACGGGTCGGCGGCGCCGGCGATGGGACGGCGTGGCGGGTTGTCTGACATGGAAGCGCGGTTCGTGAAGTCCATAGCGACTAGACGTATCAGCGCTGCCGTTTGTGACACGGTCCACCATTTTTTTAAACCGGATGCGGCGCGCAGAGGCGGCTATTTCTCCGGAACGAGAACGGGCGCGCCCTTATCCTTCAGCAATAGCACGAGGAACCTGGCCGGCTTGGTCTGGCTTGCGTTGCGTCCGACCGTGTGAACATCGTTTGGACCTTCATAGAAGGTCTGTCCGGGTGTCAGCGTGACGGCTTTGCCGCCCTTGACCTGCATCACGATCGTTCCTTCCAGTACATAGATAAAACCGTGCGCATGATGCCGATGGACGGGATCCGCCGCTCCCGGCGGGTACTCGACGCTGATCATCAAGGCTTCCTTGCCCGGATAGTCGTCGAGCGGCTGCGTCATCAGCGGCGTGACGATTGCGGCGGGCGCCTCGGCGCGGGCCACACCCAACGACGCGCCCACGACGATGAGCGCGGCCAGAGCCGTATTTCTCAAACGAAGCATGATAGTTTGTCCTCAAGTAACGCGGCCCGCCAGTGCGGGCCTAACTGAAGAACCAGCGAAACGCGTCCGCTCAGACGAGGTTCGCCTTGTCCAGACCGAATGCCTTGTCCGACGAACCCGGCACCGTCTTGAACGCAACATTCGCGCGGTTCCATCCGTTGATCGCCATCACTTCGAACGTCAGGTCCGAGAGTTCCTTTTCGGAGAACTGGGTGCGCACGCGCTCGTAGATATCGTCGGGCACGCCGTGTTCGGGAAGCCTGGTCAGCACTTCCGTCCACGCCAGTGCGGCGCGTTCGCGCGGGGAGAAAAGCGTCGACTCGCGCCACGTCGCGAGGTGATGGACGCGCAACTCGCGCTCGCCGTGAAGGCGCGCTTCCTTCACGTGCATGTCCAGACAGAATCCACAGCCATTGAGTTGCGACGCCCGGATCGATACCAGGTCACGGATCGATTCTTCGATTGCGCTGTCTTTCAGCAGATTGCTGAGTTCGAAAAACTTCTTGAACAGTTCCGGCGATTGCTGCACATAGTTGATACGCTGCGTCATGTTTTCTCCTGGCGACGATGAGTGGCCACCCTGCCTTGCAGGTGCCGTTAGCGGCAGTGAGCCGCACGAATTCATCGTAGGCCAGGGCGGCGTGTCACGGTAGGCCGGTGCACGCGCTCACGGTGTTGCCCGCGAGACACCAATCGACGCGCCGCAGAGAGACCGGCGTTCAGCCGTTGGCGTGTGCCGCCGCGATGCGTGAGAGCTTGTCAGGGTTGCGCTGCACATGGATGCGAACGATGCGCTCGCCGTCCGTTTCGAACGACTGTGCCGATTCGAGTTTGCCTTCGATAAAACGCAACAGTGCCCATTGACCGTTGAGCACCACGAGCTTGACGCTGAGTTCGTCGCCATAGCGCCGCGACGACGCGTAGAAAAGCTGCGCGATGCGCCGCCCACCCGCCATCGGCTTCGGGAAACTCTGGACTTTGCCGCCGCCGTCGCCGATCAGCGTCGCGTCTTCGGCCAGCAACGCGTTGATCGCGTGGAAGTCGCCGCGCTGCAGCGCCTGCGCGAACGTTCCCAGCAAACGGAGATGCGTCTCGCGCGGGACCACATAGCGCGGACGATCGTCGCGTAGTTGCGTTTTTGCACGGCTGACCAGTTGACGGCACGCCGCCTCAGTCTTGCCGATGGCTTGTGCGACTTCGTCATAGTCGGCGTCGAATACCTCGCGCAGCAGGAACGCCGCCCGGGCTTCCGGCGTCAGCCGCTCGAGCAGCGCCAGAAACGCCACGGAGACGTCGTCGGCGCGCTCCGTGGCCTCCTCTGGCGTAGCCGGGAAGTCCGTCATCTGCGGTTCGGGCAACCAGATGCCCGCGTAGTGTTCGCGTTGAATCTTCGCCGCGCGCAAACGGTCGATGGACATGCGAGTCGTAACTGAGACCAGCCACGCTTCCGCGTTATCAATGGCTTCACGGGCTGTCGCATGCCAACGCAGCCAGACGTCCTGCACGATATCTTCGGCCTCGGCAACCGACCCCAGCATTCGATACGCAATCTTCTGGAGTCGCGGGCGCAGCCCGTTAAAGGCACGTGCATCTTCGTCCATGCACAGACTTCCTGTTATGTTGAAAGGACAAACGCTGCCCGAAGAGATGCTGGCAGCAAAGTATTGCCACGGATCGGACAAGCCTGATACGCCGGGCATTGTGTCCTTTCGATCTACAGAAACTGGAGCTCGCCGCACTCACTTGCAGAGCGCGGCTTCGTTTCAGGTAAAAATTTAAACTCCTTTTTCCCGCAGCGACGCGACATATTGCTTGGCTGCTTCGTTGCCATGCGCGAGCGCCCGTGACGCAAGAGAAAAACCCACCTGAGTTTCATGGGCGACTGCGCTGCGGTCTTCATCGAAGACTTTTGCCGCGCGCCGCAGATGTTGCGCCGCCTGCCCATGAAGCTCCGACGCCGCTGCATGGTGTTGCGCGGCAGTCAGCCCGCTTTCAACGGACCCGGCCGGCAATGGCGCGCCTGAATGCTTGGCGGCGAGATTGGACTCCTCGATGGCGAACAGTGCATGGCCTTGCGCCAACACGGCCTGATGAGCCGCGTGATCGTAATTCTTGGCCGCCTCGTAGTACTGCGATGCCTCGCGGTGAAATCGCGCCGCTTGCTCGTGATGCGATGCAGCAGCATCGAGATGTACTTTTTTACCCTGCTTCGTATTCATGGCAGATCCTCCTGGAGCGGCTGCGCTTCGGTGGTAACCGGTTGCGGTACCTTTGTATAGCCAAACTCTTGCGCGACATGTCAGCGAACTGAACCGTCCGTGCATCGCTTGTGAATATCCTGATGTCCGGCATCGGCGCACACCTGCGCCGCTTCGCTCTGCAGTAATGCCAGGGACACTCGAAGCTGATTGGTACAGGCCTGATTGACAAGAGCGTCTTGCGTCGAATACATGACTTGTTCTAATCGACGTGCGATTCACCGCGAACAAATACTACCTGAAATGTGCAGGCCGCTCCGCCGCATCAGCGTTCGTTATGGGCGTCACGTATCCCTCTGCTCTTGTGCGTATTGAGTCGGCGGTAGTCCGACATAGCGAGTGAATGCAACGCTGAACGCACTCGCCGAACTGTAGCCGACGCGCTCCGCTATTTTCGCGACGCCGCTATCTTTCCGTCGCAGCAGGTTCTTGGCCAGGGCCATGCGCCAGGACAACAGGTACTCCATCGGCGCGACGCCTACCGCGCGGCTGAAGCGTTCGAAAAATGCCGAGCGGGAAAGCGCGGCTGCCGTCGCCAGTTGCGCCACCGTCCAGGACTTGTCAGGACGTTCGTGCATTTGACATATCGCCAGCGCAAGGCGTCCGTCGGCGAGCCCGCGCACGAGGCCGGGCGACGCTGCCGTTCCCGTCGACCGGAGTGCCTCGATGAAAAGAACTTCGAGCAGGCGCGCGAGCACGACGTCCCGCGCGGGCCGCTGCTCGCGAGATTCCTCCCTGACGAGCTTCACCAGGGTGGCCAGTCTGCGCTCGCCGCGAACGTGCACGAGTTCAGGAAGAAGCGACACCAGCAAGGCGGCGTCCGGCGAACCGAACACGCAGTGGCCGACGAGCAGTTGAACGTCAGCCGGTTCGCCCTCGACGCCCAGCCTGAATCCGCCATCGAGCAGCGCGACGGGCGAGGTATCGGTGTCCTCCGGGTCGGGCGGCTCGAGGCTCGACATCGTGAAGCCGCATACCTCCGGGATCAGAACGAAATCATCTGCCTGAAGGATGACCGGTTCGTGCCCGTTCGTGACGAGGCGGCACGAACCATCGAGGATCACACAGTAGAACGGCTGCCCGGCGTCCGAGCGGCGAACACGCCAGCGACCGGCGCCGCTGACCACCTTCGAGAACGTGGCGACCGGCTGTAGCAGCGTGACGATCTCGGCGAGAGGGTCGACCATAACCGGACTCCTTCGAATGAAAACTGGACGTTCAATTGTAGCAAGTCCACCAAGGGCGACTTATCGTGTCGGTACTTCGACCTTCTACAGGAATCGTCATGAAAACCGTCCTGATCACCGGATGCTCGTCCGGATTCGGCCTCGAAACCGCCCGCTATTTCCTCGATCGCGACTGGCGCGTCGTCGCCACCATGCGCACGCTGCGGGAGGAGGTTCTGCCGCGCTCCGAGCGTCTGCGCGTGCTCGCCCTCGACGTGACAGACTCGGAAAGCATCCGTCACGCCGTGGATGCGGCCGGGCCGCTCGACGTGCTCGTCAATAACGCGGGGATTGGCGTGCTGAACGCCCTCGAAGGCACATCGATGGACATCGCTCGCGAAGTCTTCGAAACGAACACCCTCGGCACGATAGCGATGACCCAGGCGGTCCTGCCTCAGTTTCGGGAGCGGAAAGCAGGCGTCGTCGTCAATGTCACCTCGAGTGTGACCTTGAGGCCGCTGCATCTGCTTTCCGTTTATACCGCCAGCAAGGCGGCGATTAACGCGTTCACCGAATCCGTCGCTCTGGAACTCGAGCCATTCAATGTGCGCGTGCGCCTGGTCCTGCCGGGACGCGCGCCGGAGACCCGCTTCGGCGAGAATGCACAGTCCCGCATGCGGAGCGGCGTTCCCGAAGCGTATTCTGAGTTGGCACAGCGCGTTTTCACCCAATGGCAGCAGGAGTCGGCAATCACACGCTCGCTCGACGTAGCGGAAGCCGTGTGGCGCGCAGCGAACGATCCATCGAGCCCGCTTCGCATCGCCGCCGGTGCTGACGCTATCGCGTGGGCCAATTCACGGTGAAGCGGGAAGGCAAGCGCCGAGGTTTGTCGTCGCCGTGAATGTCCTTCGTGGCGACGACCAGCGATGTCCTTTGATTCGAGGCCGGTGGCACATTCCCTTGCGTTTGCGTTCGAAAGGCTGCGATTGGGGATCGCTACAGGCCAGCTAAACCGGACGGCACCGGTTAGCGCACAGCGTTCTCCCCTTGCCCACGCGGCAACGCCATCAGCACGAAATCGCCTTTGGCCAATACGGGCTACTTCTCAGCGCCAAACTCCCTGCTGACCGTAAAAGGGTCGCCGATCAGCCAGCGCCAACTGCCATCTTGCTGACGGCGCGCAACCTCGATCGCGTACACCTTCATCGGCTCCGGTCCGGAGACTGTCCACTCCGTGTGCATCAGCGCAATGCCTCCGGTCTCGATCACCTGTTTGACCTTGAAGTCGAAGCGAACCTTCATTGCCGCGAGGGGCGCCAACTCCTGCCTTAAACCTTCCCGGCCCTTGCTGATGTCGCGCGATTGATTCAAGAAGACTGCGTCGGGGTCGTACACGCTCAACGCTGATTCAAGATCGCCCTCGGCCATGTACTGCTGGAACAGGCGACAGATCTCTTCAGGATTCGTGGCGGGCATGATGCTGCCTCCTATCTTTTCGGCCCGGTGGGCACTTCCATCGGGCACCGGGTTGGACCGGCCGAATGCGGAATGACGCCCGCATGTTGGGTGCCTTCCGCACAAAGGGGGATGGTTAGGATGCCGATCGTCGTCCGTGTACTCACAGGTAAGCCGGGTGCCGTCATTCAGGCGGCGAAGGCCCTCCGTTCCAGGATGATGCACTTGTTCCGGCCTTCCGTCCTCGATCGACGCCCGTGATCGGCTGTTGCGGCGCATCAACCGTAAGACCCACTCCGGGTGCGCGGAAAACTACACGTCCCGCCCTTTCAGTGCTCGTCCGATACGCGTCGTTCCAATCAAATTTGCATGGATTTTCCAAGGTTAACGTTGCTATCCGCGCGATTTCGGTCAACGTAGTTCGCGCCAAGGTCTTGGGACCCCTCGGCCCGGCGCACCGACATATCTCTATGCTGCGTTGCGCCAGCCTCTTGCCTCGAGTGGGCTGTCACGACTTCTTCGTACGCGGCAGCGCCGCATTCAGAAACGGATTGAAACTGCTCGACTTGGCCGGCGTATCGGCTTTGTTCGAGCGACGTCGCTTGCCTGGTTGTGCGCTGCCCGATAGTTGCGCCAACAGTTCGTCCGCGCCGGTGTCTTCGTCTTCGTCTGCGTCGGACGTTTTCCTGCTTCTGGTACGCCGTGGTTCAGCCTCTTTGGCGGATTTGCTCGCAGCGCTAGCCGAAAGCACGCTTTCCGCGATGTGTTCGACCACCGTCATGAACGACGTTGAAGCCGACTGCAGGTCATCGCGCGGAAGCATTGTCTGTACGACGATTTCATGCAGCGAGCGGCCGTCGACGGAACGGCCAGTGGAAGTGCCATGCCAGTCGGCACCCGCCTGCGCGAACGCGCCAATGACGCGCTCTAGCACCGCTGGCGACAGAACGCCGCCGTCGTAAAGGCTAATGACCACCCGCTCGAAAATTCCAAACGCAGTTGATGGAGAGGCTTTCGGCACGAGTTCTTGCTCCTTGATGGTCCCGTTGTTCAGCGCCTTGCAATCAGGCGGCCCATACCTGATGAACTGCACTCTGGAATGTACCGCCACCGCGGGAACAGGCGTTGCTCGCTTCGTCTGAATTCAGTCCACGCATGCAATCGCGCGATGTACCCATGAAACAAATTGGCGACGTACGCATAGGCATTTCCGGTTGGCGCTACAAGGGATGGAGAGATAGCTTCTATCCCCATGGGCTAAAACAGGCCGCCGAATTGCAGTTCGCGTCGTCGCTTTTCCAGAGCATTGAAATCAATGGTACGCATTACAGCCTTCAGTCGCTCGACAGTTGGCGGCGTTGGTATGCCGAGACTCCTGCCGACTTTGTCTTCAGCGTGAAAGGCGCGCGGTATCTGACGCACCTATTGCGTTTCCGCGACGACAGCACGCGAGTCGCCAGTGCCAACTTTTTCGCGCAGGGCCTCCTCTCGCTGAACGAAAAGCTCGGGCCCATTCTGTGGCAGTTCCCGCCTTCGTTCCGCTTCGAACCGGCGGCCATGGAACGCTTTTTACGTTTTCTGCCTCGCGACACCGCCGCCGCGCTCTCTTTGGCGGAGCAACACGATGAGCGCGTCAAGACGCCGTATATCGCGATGGACCGCAAGCGGAGACTGCGCCACGCCATCGAGGTACGCCACGCCAGTTTTATGGACCCTGCCTTCGTCGATCTGCTCAGGGAGTACGAAACCGCGCTGGTTGTCTCCGACTCGACCGAACCGTGGCCGCTGGCCGAAGACGTTACCGCTGACTTCGTCTACATCCGACTGCACGGCACCGAATCGCGGTATTCCGGCGCCTACGCGGACGAAGCGTTAGACGACTGGGCCGCCCGGATCGATGCATGGCGCCGCGGTTCGCAGCCAGCCGACGCGCGGCTGATCGCGCCGCACCTTCGTCCACCCACTCGGGCGCGGCGAGACGTGTACTGCTATTTCGACAACGACGCCAAAACACATGCGCCCTTCGACGCGCAACGGTTGATGGAACGGCTTGGCTTACAGGCAGCGCAATCGGCGGCGTGAGCGCAAGGCGCTCGGTCCAGCGTGGGCTACGGCATCAGTTGGATCGCTTGTGCTTGCGACTCAGCTTGTCCGCGTCCTGAAGGGCCGAGACAATCGCGTCATACGCGCGTTGCCGCGTTGCGGCATCCGGCGCGCGCAATGCGAACGACGGATGATACGTCGCAACAACCGTCCGCTCGCCGTGCTCGATCGTTTTGCCGAGCGTATCCTGTAACCGCGCGTGCGAATCGTCCAGCACCGCCTTTAGCGCAGTAGCGCCTAACGCAACGATCACGAGCGCCGCTGTACTCCGCAGTTCCTGTTCGAGCCAGTATCCGCACGCTTCGATCTCTCGCTGTCCCGGCGTTTTGTGCGTGCGGCGCTTGCCACGCGGCGTCCACTTGAAATGCTTGACGGCGTTCGTCACATAAACCTTTTTGCGTTCCAGCCCGGCCTCTTCGAGTGCCTTATCGAGCAGTGCTCCCGCTGGTCCGACGAATGGTCTGCCTTGCAAGTCTTCGGCGTCCCCCGGCTGCTCGCCAATCAACATGATTGCCGCATGTTTCGGCCCTTCACCGGGCACCGCTTGTGTCGCATTGCGCCATAGCGCGCAACGGCGGCATTCGTCTAACGTCGCCGGTTGCTGGTCGCGCTCGGCATCTGGGTCGGCCTGCGTGCTGCCGCGCGGACGGCTCTTCGGTTTGTCTTCAGACATGGGTCGATTGTGGGGAGCCGCAAAACGTTGCGAGGCGTCGGAGGATGTAACGCCTGCTGTTTGATGCATACCCCTATGGCTCGGTTTGGTAGCAAAACACAGGCCCGGCTGATGGATGTTCACCGCATGGCGCGCCAATGCTGGGGGGCATCGGTAATTCCGCTTGTATCCTGCCCTAGCGGCGGACGGTATGCATCTTGCGGTAGGTTCAAAACATCCGCCAACTCGGGTCGACAGGAGACCGGCATGACCACTCTCAAAATCGAACGTCTACGTCCCACCCAGATGACACACGGCGCACGGGAGGTCCGCGAAAAAATCAAACAATACAAAGCGCTGAGCGGGCACGATCTGGAGATGGCCATCGCAGAGAAACCGATACCCGTGGTCTACGGGCCGAACGACGCGCCGTTTGCGATCGATCATCATCACGTGGCCGCCGCGCTCTGGCACGTGGGCATCAAGTCCGTGCCGATTGTTTTGGTCAGGGATCTGTCCTCCTATTCACAGGCGTCATTCTGGCTCAGCATGGAAAACAAGCGATGGACATTCCCGTACGACGCCGAAGGCAGACGTCGGCCGTTTTCCGATTTACCGGAACACATCTGGGCGCTGGGGGATGACGAGTACCGCAGCCTCGCAGCGGCAGTCCGCGATGCCGGCGGCTATGAAAAAACCAGTGTCCCTCTGGAAGAATTCCGATGGGCCGACTTCTTTCGCTCGACTCTGCCGCGGCCGGACAGCGACGAGACATTCGCCGCGCTAGTGAACGAAGCGATCAGACTGGCAAAGAGCAACGCGGCACTGGGATTGCCCGGCTACCTCGGTCCGGACACGGACGGTTAGCCTCTGCACCACAGGAACCCGCGGGCGTAAGCCGAATGGAGATGAAACCGCCATGGAACTCGTCAATTGGAATGTTCAATGGGGACGCGGCGTGGACGGCAGGGTCGACCTCGCCCGAATCGTGAGCGAAGCGCGCGCGCTGTGCGATTTCGACATCCTTTGCATGCAGGAAGTCACGCGCGGTTTTCATGAGGACCCGATGTCGGGAGGTTTGGCCGGCGGCCCCTCCGCCGATCAATTCGCCGAACTGGCCGCATTGCTTCCGCAGTTCACGGTGCTCGACGCAGTGGGCTCCGATCTTCCAGCGCTCGGCGCGAGCCACCATCGGCGTCAGTTCGGCAATGCGATCGTGACGCGGTTGCCCGTCAGGCAGGTGTTGCGCCACGCCCTCCCGTGGCCTGCGGATCCCG
The DNA here is from genome assembly GCF_046027915.1 of Paraburkholderia sp. RL17-347-BIC-D. NCBI lineage: Bacteria > Pseudomonadati > Pseudomonadota > Betaproteobacteria > Burkholderiales > Burkholderiaceae > Paraburkholderia > Paraburkholderia sp. RL17-347-BIC-D. The sequence continues at coordinate 120,001 of NZ_JARESS010000001.1, read as the reverse complement.
CCAGACCGTCGATGCTGAGAGTGGCGCTCGAAGCCGTGATCGAAACCGATATCGGCGCGATACGGGTGGTCTCCACGCATCTCGAGTTCTATTCGGAGAAACAGCTGCTCGCGCAACTCGCCCGATTGCGGGAGTTGCACAGGGAAGCATGCGATCACGCACGAGCGCCCGCCAAGGCGGAAAAAATCGACAGCCCGTTTTCCGACACCGCGCGGCCTATGAGCGCGATTGTCTGTGGCGACTTCAACAGTGCGTTTGAAAGCAGCGCGTATTGCCGGATGCTTGAACCGATCGCCGATGCCCCTTGTTTTATCGATGCGTGGGCCAGCGCCCACCCTCGCGCGCCGCGCGCCCCGACGGTGGGTTTATATGATCACGAGCAGTGGCCGGATGGTCCATTCGCCTGCGATTTCATTTTCGTAACGGACGACCTGACATCACGCGTTGCGGCTTGCGAGGTCGATCCGGACAGTCAGGCCTCGGATCATCAGCCAATGTGGCTCGAATTGCGTTAGGTCGTCCATAGCTAACGAAGTGTGTGCGGATCGGACTCGTCGTTGAATATTTGCGCAGCGCCTCGAAGAAGACTGAGTGCCTGACGTCCGGCGGCTGGGAAATTGCTCGACCTCTGGACACTTAAGGCAACGAGCCGACGGGAGAACAGCATGGAATATCAGAGACGCAACGCCGGCTCCCGATCCAGCCGAGCAGGCAACGCAGTGGCCGTCATGAGGGACGCCGTCGAACGATTTTCGTCGGACCGGTGCGCGATGATGGGCGCGAGCATCGGCTTCTACTCCGCGTTTTCGCTGGCTCCGACTTTACTGATCGTTCTCGCGATTACGGGCTGGTTCGTCGGCCGCGACATCGCACAGGGCCAGTTCTTCGGCCAGATCAGGCAGTTGCTCGGCAACGAGGCTGCCAGTGCGATGCAGGCTGTTGTCGAACACGCGCATCGTTCGAGTGGCAGTGGCGTGGCTGCGGCGTTCTCTGTCGTGCTGCTGCTCATCGGGGCTTCGGCGACGTTTTCGTGCCTGAATACGGCACTCGATGTGGTCTTTGCGGCGAAATCGCCTAAAGGCCTAGCCGGCCTGGCATGGGTGATACGGGCGCGACTCGTCTCGCTCGGCCTGCTCATGGGACTCAGCTTTCTGCTGGTGGTCTCGCTGGTCCTCGACGCCGCGATACAGACAGCGGGCCGTGCTGTATTTGGCAGTTCGACCCTTAGCGTCGTTGCCGACGTCGCGCAGTCTATTTTTGGCCTCGTGATAATGACTTTCGGACTAGGTGCGCTGATCAAGTGGCTACCTGACAAGCGAGTCAACTTCCGCTCCGCCTTGATAGGGGGAGCCATCGCAGCGTTGCTGTTTACAGTGGGCAGGCACCTGTTTGGCCTATACCTCGCCCACGCGGGGACGGCGGGCGCATTCGGCGCAGCGGGCTCGCTTGCAGTGCTGATGATGTGGCTATATTTTTGCGCCATCGTTTTTCTTTTTGGCGCGGAGGTCACTGCTTCGCTGGGTCAAACGCCGAAAGACGGCAACGCCGAGGACGTCAAGGCTCGCTTGAGCGCAGCGCATTGAATGACCAAAACACCGACCGGTGAAGTTGGGACATTCAAGGCCGAGAGCGTCCTGTATCAACGCTCTAGGGAGTGAGCCGCATCTGCGGTCGCTCGCGCCCACGCAACGCCGGCGCTACCGTTTTTCTCTACCTGCCGCATCCGCATCGCCGCCGGGCACGTCCTGCAGTTGCTCTTCCGGCGCAATCCGGCCGCCCCGCTCCCGATCCGCCGATTGATCGACGTTGGGTTCTGGACTGCCCTGCGCATCATCACCCTCGGCTTCGATCTGCCGGCGCGCTTCCTCCCAGTGCTTTTCTGCGTTGCTGTCCGGCGACGGATCATTTTCCCAGAGCTGATACGCCCGGGTGCGAATGCGAGCTTCGAGATCGTTGTCCATGCTGCGTTTCTCCATAAAATTCGGCTGCACCGCGCTACAGATGGCGTGCGGCGATGCGAGCCGATATCGCTGCCTGTCCGGCGCCTTGCTGTCGTTCGCAATCGACTCGTGCGCGATGGCAGTGAAGACGAGCTGCTCGCCGACCAGAGCTACTGGCTCGCGCCCGATGCGCCGGCACTCATGCCACTCGCGGCAGACGGAGCGCTCATTGCTCCTGTGCTGCTGCCGGCATCAGCACCTGCACCGCTGCTGTTGTCGGCGCGCTTGCAGCCTGCGCCACCCATCGTCAGTATCGCGATTGCCGTGATCACCATGACGTTCCTGAAGTTCGGTTTCATCGCTGAATCTCCTCATGGTTCGGGGTCGCGGCCAAACAACACGCCGCCCCTCCTCAACGGAGCAATAAGCATGCCCACAGACGCGTCGCGAAGATGCGGTTTTCATACGGCCTACGATGCTTTGCACAAATTGCAACGCAGCGTAAAAATTCGCGGGCACACGTGTTTTCTTCTATAAACCGCTAAGGGCTTGAGCCCAACGAAATCGCCGGTTGCCCTTCTATCGACTAAGCAGTCGCAGCATCGCAACGCATGCCATGCCCCGGCGCACAGAATATTGTCGATTTCGACGCGCAATCCTAACGTTCGATGAACTCGCGGACTATAACGATACTCATACAGCGGACGTCCTGCGAGCGGCCGATCGGCTCTGGCTCCTGTCCCGCATGACCGGCCATCCGGAGTTCAGTATGCAATCGACCGACGAGCAAATCGAAGCGGCACCGGACGATCCCGCCGTGCAGGGGATGACAACCCGGGACAGCGCACCGCTCCAGCACGATCGTTACCGGCTCACCGTGCGTGCAAAGGCAGGCAACTTGAGGGTCGTTGCCGCGTGGCAGGTTTTCGGTTGCGAGGCGCCCCAGGCGGATCACGTTCGGATCCGTGTGGATCGCCGTCACAGCTTCGAAGAAATGACCATTACGTTCGCCGCAGTGTCGCCCGATACACTCGCAACGATGGTGGGCCGCCTGGTCGCGCTCCCGTGGGCGCTCGATGCGTACTTTTGTCCCTGCGCATTGCCTCAGGCGTAAAGAATTCCCTGCTCGCTTCCGCCGCCTGACGAGTACCTTGCGCGCACGCGTGCCGCGCTCGACGGATCACCTGGAGAACTCAGGAATCCGTGTCCGCCCTCGGCGATGACGCACTGTTGCCAATGCCGTTGTGTCCACCCGGAACACCGATTCCGCTGTCGTCCTTGCGCGAGCATCCGCTGCACGACGCCGCAATGACAACGATGAGAAGAATTTTCGTCAATGTGCTGACCATTGTGATCTCCACTCGCATAGCGCACGGGATATCGCGCGCGCGGCCCCTCACCGTGCGCGGGCGTTGCAGCCTGCTCACGGACAGATGCATCGGACGGATTCCTCGCAGGCGCTTCGGATGATGTCCACGCCCACGCCGGCTCATTTCCCTTCGATGTCGCCCCAGCCCTGAGCACCAATCAACGGTACAAAACGCACGAGGTCGAGCATTTCCTCGTGGTAAGTCGTGCTGCTGTTACGAGTCAGCCGGATCAGCCGCTGATGCTCCGGGCCCGGACCCACCGGCATCACGATCCGGCCGCCAATCTGCAGTTGCGCGCTCCACGCCGGCGGCACGCCCGGGCCGGATGCGGTGGCGACGATTGCATCGAACGGTGCATGCGCCGGCAGTCCGAGTGTGCCGTCCGCGGTGTAGACGTTCACGTTGTCGTAGCCGAGTGTACGGAGCCGGTCCATCGCGCTCTCAGCGAGTTGCGGATGACGCTCGACCGTATCGACGTGTGCAACGATTTCCGCGAGCACGGCCGCCGCGTAGCCGGAACCTGTGCCGATTTCCAGTACACGGTCGTCCGGCTTGAGCCGCGCCGCCTGCAGCATCCGCGCTACCATGAACGGTTGGGTGATGGTCTGGCCGGCTTCGATCGGAAGGGCTGCGTCCGCATAAGCCCATGCGCGCAGGTCGGGACTCAGAAAGGCCTCGCGCGGCACGCGCCGCATCGCGTCAAGAATGCGCGGCTCCGCAATGCCGCGCGCAATCAGTTGCCGCTCGACCATCGTTTCGCGCGACACCGCCAGATCTTCATGCACAGTGCTTCTCCCCTTGTTGTGCAGCGGCTCGCTGTCCCGGGGGCTGCCCAACCATACATCACCATAGCGCGGAAAATGCCAAAAGACATGACCTGAGAAAGAAGACAGGTGTGTTCACGGCAGAATTCCGATTTTGATTCACACCCCTTTATCTTTTTTTCAGCAACTGACGTGCCTCAGGATCGCTTGCACGTGCAGCTCATCACGCCCGGCTACTCAGATGGAAGCGCCGGTCGACATGGGCGAGAATGCTGCGCGACAGACGGGCCGCGCGTCCCTGAATCATGCGGTCGGAGGCGCGCGAGAACGCATACGACGCGGCGAGCACGGCCAGCACGGTCGCGACGAAGAGCACAAGCGACGTCTCCCGGCCACTCTGCCCGAACACGCCTTCGAAAAAGTGCAACGTCGCGTAGACGCAGATGAAGTGCCACAGGTAGATGCCGTAGCTTTCGCGACCCAACGCGTCGGCACAACGGCGGATGTATGCGCCGCGAGCATTGTCGCCCGGCGCGGGGCGGTTGCGAGAGCAGACGAGTAGGAGAAACGCAACTGCGCTGCACGCGGCGAAGACCGGCGCGAGTTCGTGCGCTTTCGCGAGCCACACGCCGAGCGCCGCCGTCGCGAGCGCGAAACCCGAGGCGAGCGAAAAAATCAGCCACGTCGTGCGCCGCGTCACGCTGGATCTGCCCGTCAGATGCGAGCGGAATGCGTACCACGCCCACATGCCGACGATGAAGCATGGCCCTTGCACCGGCGGCCAGAAATAGCTGAACGAGTTGTTCGTTACATGACAGTCGAGCGTGCCGTGACAGTCACCGATCGACAATGCCACGACCGACAGCGCCAGCAACGACACCGTCGCGATCAGCAAGCGCGTGCGGTTCATCGCGACGAAAAACAGCAGCGGCGCGATCAAATAGAACAGCATCTCGACACCGATCGACCAACCGCCCGGCACCACGTTGTTGATCGCAGTCGGCGACAGCGCATGCAGAAACAGCACGTTGAGCAGAATATCCGTTGCGCCGTGGGCACCGAGCACCCATGCGGGTTCGTAGCCTGAGCGCGTCGCGCCGTAACTGATCAGTCCATACACGGCGATCGCGGCGTAATACATTGGGGCAATGCGAAAGAAACGCTTGATATAGAAACGCAATGTCACGTGACGTGGGCCCGCGCAACGTTCGTGGTCCGCTTCAAGCGTCATGAAGATCGTGATCGCGCTGATTACGAAGAACAGCTGCACGCCGTATTGGCCCATGCGCGCCAGCAGCGTGACGCTGTGCGGCAGATTGGGAAACTGGAACGACAGGTGTACTGCAACGACACCGACGATCGCGAGCGCCCGACCGACGTCGAGCGCGGCAACACGTCCTTTTTCCATCGATACGTCCTCCTCGCGGTTCATGCCGCCCGATCAGGCGGGGGCGAGCTTCGTGGACAAGGCACGGTTCGCGGAAGTTCCTACTTTTTTCGCTACAGAATGGGGCTTGAGAGTTCGTGCAATCGATCGGGTGTCTGATCGGTGTCGCGATGAACGGGGTCGTGAACGGCGTCGGCGTTGCGCTTGCGCTCGCGGTTATGCGGTTCCTGTGGCGTGCGTGGCGTCCGCGGTCGCGTCGATCAGATGAAGGGCTATCGCGACGTCGCCCGCAATCCGGAGGGCCGCTGCATTCCGGGGCTCGTCATGCCCCGATGGGATGCCACGTTCTTCTTCGCCAACACGGAGATTTTTCGCCAGCGCATGCTGCAGGCCGTGCGCGAAGCGGCGACAAAAACCGCATGAATCGCCATCGCAACACTTCTTTCCTACTGTCGGACGGGCGTTAAACCGCTATCTGGAGTCGCATCCGGTCGGATGGCACGATTGGGAGGATCAGGCGTAGGCGTGTCGCGCTACAGAGGCAGTGTGTGGCGGTTGTCTTGGCTTGGGGAATTCTGCTGGTCGAGATGACCAGCAGAATCCGCGGGCGGTCACCGCGCCTGCAAGCGCGGTAGCGCAGCTCAATGCCGGGCGCTGCTCCAATGCCGCCAGTAGTGATGGTGCCCCATCTGTCTGAGTCGTTTTCGACGCATTTGCTCCTGGTGATAGTGAGCGGCGACGAACACGGCTGCCGTCGCCATCACGAACGAACCTACGACGATTGCCACTGCTTCATTCATCGGAACCTCCGTTGCCGACTATCGGCTTCATTGCAGGTGTTGCCCGCCGTTGATGGCAATGTTGGCTCCGGTCACGAAACCGGCTTCGCGCGAGCACAGGTACAGCACGAGTGCGGCGACTTCGTCGGGCTGTCCAAGCCGGCCGACCGGAATCTGCGGAATGATCTTCGTCTCGCGGATCTCCTCGGGCACCGCCATCACCATCTTCGTCGCGATGTAACCTGGCGAGATAGTGTTGACCGTGACGCCTTTCTTCGCCACTTCGAGCGCCAGCGATTTCGTGAAGCCATGCATGCCGGCCTTCGCCGCCGCATAGTTGGTCTGCCCGAAGCCGCCCTTGGAGCCGATGATCGACGACACATTGATGATGCGACCCCAACCCCGCTCGACCATGCTGTCGCACACCGGCTTCGTCATGTTGAACACCGAATCGAGGTTGGTTCGGATTACTGCGTCCCAATTGACCTTGTCCAGCTTCTTGAAGCTCGCGTCGCGCGTGATGCCGGCGTTGTTGATCAGAATATCGACCGGTCCGACTTCTGCCTTGATCTGCGCCATGCATTTTTCGCACGAGTCGTAGTCGGCGACATCGACCGCGTACGCGCGGAACTGTCGTCCCTGGGCTTCCATCCGTGCGAGCCACTCGTTCGCGCCGGTGTTGGCCGGCGAACAGGTGACCACGACTGCATACCCGGCGTCATGCAGCTTGACACTGATTGCTTCGCCAAGTCCGCCCATTCCACCCGTCACCACCGCGATCTGCTTTGCCATCGAATCGTCCTCGCAAAAAATTGGCCTCGTAGATAACTTGAGCCACACTGCATTCAGTCAAGAACTTGATGTATTGGAAAAACCGGATTCCGCCACTCCCTAAGTATTCCTTCATATAAATCGAGTGCGGCAACGCGGGCATCGCTGCCCGCGTCGGCCTTATCCCTTCGCGCCGGCGGCTGCGGGAACCTGCTCGGCGTTGCGTCGCGCGGCCTTTGACGCTGTGGCTGTAACCGCATCGAAATTATTTCCGGCGACCTGCACGGCCTGTTGCCCGGTCTTCTGCAGCGTTTCGTACAGAGTCGTGGTGGCGCCGATCGCGGATTTCCACGCAGCGATCGCCGCTTCGGAACCTGCCGGAGCATTCTTCGCCGCTTCCTCGACGAATGCCTGCACACGGGCGTTGTAACGCTCGTACTGCGCCTGTGCGAATTGAGTGACTTCAGCCTGCGTAGTCGATGCGATGTCGAACACTTGCCGGCCGTACGACAGCGATTTTTCCGTGAAAGGTCCGGTGAAACCTGATTGCAGTGCAAACCACTGCAGCGGGTCTGTCGTGCCGGGCGCCTTCGTCATATTCTCCTGCGCCTCGGCCAGCGTGGACCTGACGACCTGCAGGTTCAACGCGGCCAGTTTTTCAGCGCCTTCAAAGACCTTCCCGGTCAATCCGAAGAATGCGTCGAGGCTGGCCTTGGCGGCAGCGGCTTGCTCGGGACTCGATAGAGCCATGGTTGAATTCCTCAAAATTCGATCCGATGCACGAAACCCCCGGTCGGACGGGTGTGTTGCGACGGATCGCGATGGTGGATAAATCAAAGCGCAAGGACGCCTGTCAGGCAGAATGCGTCGCGAGAACTTCGACGGTCGTTACATCAACAGGCACTACAAACCAACCCGCAACTGAGACGTTTCGTTCATGACTGTTTCGTCGGCGCGTTCGCCGGGAGGCGCACGCCGCAGATGGCTAGCGCATCCGGGCGACGGCCTTGAGAATGGAATCGCCGTCGCTTGTGACTTGAGCACGCGGGCGTCCTGAGGCAAAGTTTTCCAGTGATATGAGTTGCCGCTCCAGCAGCGTATCGAGTTCAGCGCGGCCCAGTTCGAGCTGGTCCGGCGCGTCCTTGACGAGCATCAAGGTGGCGAATTCATGGGGACTCAACATGGCGTCTCCTCGATTTAGTCTCTCTGCGCGGAGAGCATCAATTACCTCTCCTGCGTGAATGCCGGCAAATATTCCTGCCGCCCCCTCCGTGACGCAATCATGCGAGAAATCGAATCACGGAGACGCCATCATAACCGCTCAATTTTTGAACGCAATATGTGAAATGCTTTTTTTACGGCCATCGGTTTTATTTTTATATCGGAGGACAACGCGCCGCATGTTCTGTCGGTCAATGTCACCGCGGAGAAGCCCGACCGGCCTGGATTGCATTTATCAGGAATGCATATTACAGTTTTAATAGCTCACTTACTTAACAACACCAATTCAACGGAAATCTATTGATCGATTTATATGTGAATATCGTATTTATAGGCCGCGAGCCTATTGTTATCATTACTCCAGAATTGCGAAATATTTATTACAGCGCACGGATTTGGCTCGTTGCGCCGGGGTACAAGATGGGCTATCGCTCGGAGCGCTCGGCAGGCCATGTCGGCCGTCTGTGGCTTCGCTGAGAGAGTCAAATACTGGCTTGAGCGGATACGTTCTGTGTCTCCGACAGAGGTATCATGGTTGTTGCTGGTCACGTCCGCGTAGGAGGAAATCATGCCCTCAACCCCGACCACACGCCCCATTCACCGGCCAGGAATTCCGGACCATCCCGTCCGCGGGGTTACGCCGGGCACACGGTCGCCGGCTCCTAAACCTGCGCCACGCACCAAGGTCGATCTTCCGGATGCCGCGGAAGCGGAGCCGGTGCCGCACGAGCATCTGCCGCCCAGGTCGGATGACAATTGAGCGCCCTGTGGGTTAGGCGTAATGCCACCCGCCGCGTTCCATTGAGCCGACCTGGACAAGCACGCAGAGCTCGGCGGCAATTACAACGCGGCGGCCACTTCAGGATCCGCACGTGGACGTGCGTTGCAGTCGGCGAAACGAACGGCCAGGTCGGAGATCGCTCGGACTAAATTTTTTTTGCAAACCTGGCGTCTTTTCCAGAACCAGAAGCATCGCTGACAAGTCTCACGGATACCCTTGTGCATATCGCTGGCCCCTGCTCCGCGCGGCCAGTTCGACCACGAATGATCTATAACGATATGGCGTCGCGGAGTCGACGGGCTGCGTGCTGCCCGGCCAACCGACCCCGAAGTCGGCAATTCACCCGCGGAGGTTTAGCGAATACAGCCTGACGAATCCATGCGTTGTCTGTTCGAATCGCGCTTAGCAGGTATTGGAGGCAATCATGAAGTACGAGTACGGCGGCTGGGTCATTGACGCAACCCCGGATTTTTCGCTTGGTCAGTTCTTCGCGCATGCGCGGATCATCCGGGCGTCGCCTGACGACGATGTGGACACGGAAATGCACATCGAGCGCAATCTCGCCTGGTTCGAAACCGAAGACGAGGCAATCGAGGTCGCGCGGCAATGGGCGATCGATTGGATCGACGCGCGCGACGATAACCTCACCGTCACGAAGGCTGCTTCATTGAGCCGGCAGAACGATATGTCGGCGAAGGCCCCGGCCAGATGAAACTCCGCATACCGTGGTTCTGATGCCGGACGACTGACTGGCCCTGTGGCCATTGCGCAACGCCGTCGCCAGCGATGACCCAGGCTCGCTACACGGCAGACGCGGCAATACGGCCGCTCGCAAATACTCAGACGAGACACCTGATTGCTTCAGAAACGCGGATGTGTAGGATGGAATCAACGTCAGCGCTCCATGCGCGGCGTGTGTTTTCAGGCCGCAGCGATGTCTGCGGCTTTTTTTTCGTTCACGAATCTCGCCAGCATTTGCACGAGTCGTCCGGCGGCTTTGACTTCGAGGGTACAGACGATACAGGCGATACAGGCGATACCAAAGGGCCGCCACAGGAACAATCCGCCAATCAGAACTGTTCAGTAACGAACCGTCGTCAGCGTGCGAACGTGTCGTCCACTACGCGCTGCCCGGCGCTATACCCTGCCATGAGCGCCTCGGCCTGTGTCGGGAAGGGTTGCTGGATGGTTGCCCCGAGGCGGATCGGAGCAACCACGGGGCGCGTTGCGCCCACCGCGCCCATCGTTCTGACCTGCACGACGGCGACGAAGCCGCGCGGGGGCAGCAGCGTGACGCTGCCCGCGGTCTCCCACACCGGCTCCAGCTCCACGGTGACCTCAAAGCCTTTGTACCCGTAGATTCTTTTCATTGATGATCCTGCGTGTTCTGCCCGGCCCTGAAACCGTGGAATGCCCCTGCTGGAAAGTGTACATCGCAGTTGCAGCATGGAGGCGAAGGGAATTTCCGAATAGTTCCTGCCGCAATATCAGGTTCGAAAACTGTTGCCGTTCTGACCGGGTTGGGGACCGCTTCACATGGGCTCAGAGCCTGTGTGCGATGGACGCGGAGAGCACACGCGTCATTCACATCATCCGCTTGACGGTACTCTATTTGCGCGCACACTGCATATCTACGGTGACTGCCTCCAGCAAAGGAGACCAACCATGACCAAGCCTTTTCAGCAGTGGAAAGTCTTGCCGCACGACAAGCTCACAGAAGTCGACGAAAACGTTCTCACCGTGACCGGCGAACTCCATATGCCGCTCACCGACCTCCCGCGACGTATGACGGTGGCGCGTTTGAACGACTCGCGACTGGTCATATTCAGCGCAATTGCGCTCGATGAACTCGAGATGCAAGCGCTCGAAGACTACGGGCGCCCCGCCTTTCTGGTGGTGCCCAACGACCATCATCGGCTGGACGCAAAAATCTGGAAAGAGCGCTACCCGTTAATGCATGTCGTTGCGCCCGAAGGGTCGCGGGCGAAGGTGGAAGAAGCGGTGCACGTCGACACGACGGACCCCGGCTTCGGAGATCCGAACGTGCAGTTCGTCACGGTCCCTGGAACGCGTGGACATGAGGCGGCGCTCGTCATCCGCACGCAGAACGGTACGACGCTGGTATTGAACGATCTGGTCGGCAACATTCGCCATGAATCCGGGTTCGGCGGCTGGTTCCTGCGCATGATGGGGTTCGCGGGCGACGAACCGCATATTCCGAAGCCGGTGAAGCTGATCCTCGTCGCGGATAAAGAGGCGCTGCGCGCTCAGCTTCTGGAGTGGGCGGAACTGCCGTCGCTGAAACGCATTCTCGTGTCGCACGGTTCACCCATCGAAGATGATCCGAGCCAAACGCTGCGCGCTCTGGCGAACTCGTTGGGGTAACGCAGAAGCGCACAACAGCAGCGGCGCGCGGAACGTTACCGCGCCGCAAGCGGACTCTGACCCACGACGGTGCGTGGCCGCCCGAACCACAGCGATTTCCACCTCGAATACCGAAGTGAGCGCCGTCAGCGCAGGTCGGCGCGAAGATCGCGCACTCCCCGTCCCAGGCGCTGACGCAAAAGTGTTCGTAACGTCGCTCCGTCGACGTAACCTACCTCGGCAGCGATGGCGTCGAGGCCGAGACCGCTGCCGTGCAGGAGAGACTGCGCACGTTCGACACGTAGATCCTGGAAGTAGGCCAGCGGCGACTTGCCGAGCACCTCCTGACACCGGCGTTGCAATGACCGCGCGCTCGTCGCCAGCGCGTTGGCGGCTTCCTGCAGCGAGAACCCGGCCTTGAGATGGTCTCGTGCCCACCGTTCGAAGCGAAGAATAAGCGGATCCGCCTGCGCCAGATGGTTGGGAATGATGTAAGGCGCCTGCGAGGAGCGAATATCGGCAAGCAGGTAACGGGAGACGACGGTCGCCAGTTCGGGGCTAGCCTTGCGTATCAACCACAGGGCGAGATCGAGATGCCCCATCGCCGCGCCGGCCGTCACGCCCACGTCTGTCGGCACCAGCATGCGAGACTCGTCGAGCAAAACATTTGGATAGCGTTGCCGAAATAGCGGACCGAGCCACCACCTCGTCGTCGCTTCCCGGTGATCGAGCAGTCCGGTTTCCGCCAGAAGGAACGTCCCGATGCAGGACGCGGCGATACGCGCGCCTTCAGCATGCCATTCCACCAGTTGCGCCTTGGCTTTCCTCACGTCCGGTCGATCGAGAGCTGGGATCAGCTGCTCCGGCGTTCCGGTATTCAGTGCAGGAACGATGACCCAGTCCGGCTTCAAGTCCGCGGTGACTGCGTGCACGGGTATGACCAACCCTTGTCCGGACCGAACCCTCTTTCGCACGCCGACGATCGACACATCGAAATAAGGTGTTCCGCCCATTTGCAGGGCTGAAAATTTATTGGCGAGCGTGAACGCGTCGAGCAGGACGGTGAGCCCGGTGTCGAACAATCCATCAAGGGCAAGTATGGAAATGCGCATGGCGTAAACGACCCTAAAGTTGGCATTTACGACGATACCGGTTTTTCTGCCCGACCGCTACAGTGATCCCCGTTGCACATCCCAATGAAGATTGACTCAGGAGGTCACTCATGAAAGTTTTCGCTATTGGATCGCTCGTTCAGCCGCTCACGCCAGACCAGCGCCAGCAGATCATGCCGAAGGAAGTTCCCGACACGCTCAAGCTCTACCTCGATGGCAAGATCGAACAGTTCTGGTTCCGTGAGAACGCGGCCGGCGTGATCTTTCTCATGGAAGTCCAGTCGGTCGAACACGCCAAGGCGGCAGTGGATGCGTTGCCGCTCACCGCTTCTGAGCTGATGAAGTTCGATCTGTTGCCCGTCGGCCCGCTCGCTCCGCTTGGCATGCTGATTCAAGGCAAGTAAGCATTGCCATGAACGGCGATCCATCTCAGCTTCGTGATCCTAACGAGCAATCGAATAAGGTTGCGCTGGCGATGGATCGCCCGCTTCGAAGGGCCGATCCAGAAAGATACCCAGCATGCACGACTTGATTAAGTCTTCCCTCGAAAAAACTCACGGCGGCCTCGCGTGGTCTTCGAGTCGGTCCCTCTTGCCCGCGCAATGGAAAACTCACCCGGCAAAAATGCGGTCTGTGCTTGAATCTATTCGATAAGCGGGATCGCGATTCTTGGCTTGGTACATCGCAAAGTCCGCCTTCCTGATGAGTTCACACGAGTCCTCACCCGCATTCAGAATAGCAATACCGAAGCTCGCACCGACCGTCTCAACACCCCAACGTGAATTCAGGGGAGCCTGCAGAGCAGCAGTCAATTCGGTGACCATCTGTTCGACTACGTCGGTTATAGCGTCAGTCGTGAGTACAAGAAGGAACTCATCTCCGCCGAGGCGCCCTACTACGCCACGCTCCTGTACGGTAGCCTGGAGGCGCGCCGCCACCATAGCCAGAACTTCGTCGCCGCACTGGTGGCCGTACGTATCGTTGAGGTCTTTGAAGTTATCCAGATCGACAAAAATGACAGCGACTTTTCCGACCGCGCCCGGTGCCGCGATCGCCTCGTCGAGCAGGTCCACAATTTTGCCGCGGTTCGGTAAATCCGTCAGCCGGTCCGTTTGAGAAAGACGCCGTAATTCTTCTTTACCGTTGAGGAGTTTGACGATCAGAGCAGTAATCCAGGCCGATAGTGCCGCGAGCATCACCGTGATGGTCGAGGCCATCGTCACATACACGCGACGCATCCTGTAGTAATCGTCCAGCGCCTCGTCGACGGAAAGGCCGGCGACGACGGTCAAACCATATTTCTCGAGATGGCGGCTAGCTACCACACGTTCGACATGATCGATCGGATCGGAGAAGTCGGCCAGCACCGTCTTGCCGAGTGGAACATAGCTACTCGGCAGCGCCTCGCCAGACCGGCTCGGTGAATTACCCGCACGACGCGACAATATGAACCCACGACCCGACAAAACGGCAATCATGCCCCGCTCGCCCAGCGCGGCATTGTTGTAGAAGCCATCGGTCAGATAAGCCGGATCTTCCGAGACGATCACTACCCCGCCGAAACCTCCGTCGGGGCGATCGATACGGCGGGTTGCCTGGACGGACCATTGCCTGGAAATACGTCCGATCACAGGCTGGCTGATGAAGAGCCCGATGTTGGCAGGGGAAAGGTGGACCCGGAAATGTTCCCGGTCCTTGAGATCAACCGTCCCCGAAAACGGCAAAGTCGATGCAATCACGCGGCCGTCGGCACCCGCAATGGTGACCTGTAGTGCCGTGTCCGCGGTAATCAGCCCGTAGGCACGATACGCTGCCAGATCGAAGGTTTGCGGCGTACGTTCGTATCCGTATTTGACCAGCAACGCGATCTCGTCGACATCGTGGACGGTCTTCAACGTATGGGTTTCTAAAGCATCGGCCAGCGTGCGGGCAGCCACGCGTGTGTCGCGCATCACGGATGCTTTCTCGACCTGCAAGCGCAACAGTATGGTTACCCACAAGATGCCGAGGACCAGAACGGTCAGCGCGGGCACCAGAACGAGCGCGTGGCGGGAGGATCTGATGCTGTTCGTGGCGTAAATTGTTCGATCCATGGTTCATTTTCACACTGCACAGGCGAACGCGAATCTCTCAGTGCACCGAAAGTAACGGGCCGGGCGTTTCTTAGGTCGCGCAATGCTTTAACGACAAACCTCGCAAAAAGTTTATTGTTTCTGGCGAAATAAAAAAGGACGATCGTATTGTCTGAGGAAATAGATGAAGTGCTATACGCCGTAGACTGCGTATCCAATCGTCGGTCGATGACAGCTGCTCCGCGACTGGCACGCCCCGAGCCTAAACTTGGAACAGTCGCGATTCCGTTTTGGCAAACGAGAAACTTTTATATTCCATTGAATTCCGACAACTCAAATATTCCGCTATAAATCAATTATCCAATGGAATGATTTTTCCATTATCAAATAACCTCCCGCTGCCGTAGCGAGCGACTCAATAACGAAACTGTCGTCTCTCTGGATTCGGGAATGTGTCGCCCGATCCGCGCCGATTTGTCGGCCGGCGCATCGCTCAGTGGCCCGATCCCCGCGTATTAGTGCTCGCGTACGTATCGCCGACGATCAGATGCACGATCTCATCGCCGTTAGTCCCGGCCACGAGCCGCTCGCCGGCGACCTCACCGCGCCGCAGCACGACGATGCGATCGGCAATGGCAAAAATGTCGTGAAGATTATGCGAGATCAGAATCACGGACACGCCTTGGGCTTTCAGCGCGGCGATCAATTCCATGACCTTGCGTTGTTCGGGTACGCCGAGCGCGGCAGTCGGCTCGTCCATGATCAGAACACGCGCATTCCAGTAAATGGCGCGGCCGATCGCAATCGCCTGCCGCTGGCCGCCGGAGAGCATCTTCACCGGGCCGCCGAGCTTGCGCTCGGGAATCACGATATCGAGGCGCTCGAGCACTTCGCGTGCGACCTGCGCCATGCGCGGCCGGTCGATGACCTGAAGCCCGAATTGCCGGCGCGTCGGCTCGCGTCCGAGGAAGATATTGCTGCCGACATCGAGGTTGTCGGCGAGCGCGAGATCCTGATAGATCGTCTCGATCCCCTGCGCGCGAGCGTCCTGCGGGTCGCGCAGTTGCAAGGGTGAGCCGTTGAACAGCAAGTGGCCTGCGTCGGCATGGTAGACACCGGAGAGGATCTTGATGAGCGTCGACTTGCCCGCGCCGTTGTCGCCGGCGAGCGCGAGCACTTCGCCCGCCATCAGTTGCAGCGAGACGCGCCGCAACGCCTCCACGCCGCCGAAGCGGATCGAAATATCGCGCGCCTCGAGGATCGGGGTGCTCATTGGGCGCCTCCGAGACGTTCCTTGTACTGATCGATCAGCACCGACATGATGATGACGATGCCGACCACGATGAACTGCCAGAACGCGTTGACGTCGATGAATACCAGTCCGAACTCGATCACCGCGATGATCAGTGCGCCAATCAGCGTGCCGATGACATTGCCGGTCCCGCCGAATAGACTCGCCCCGCCGATCACGACTGCTGCAATCGAGTCGAGCAGCATTGGCTCCCCGGCGTTGGCAGCGCCCGCGGCAAAGCGCGCCGTATAGACGATGCCGCCGACAGCGGCAAACGCAGCGGCGATCAGATAGATCACCAGCAGATGACGCCTGACATTGATGCCGGCGCGGATCGCCGACTGTGGATTGCCGCCGATTGCATAGGTGTACTGGCCGAACCGCGTCTTCGACAGCACGACATGCATGATGACCAGCAAAACGGCGGTCAGCGCCACCGGGGTCCAGCCGCGCCCGAGCCACGCGAGGCCGGCATTGTCCACCGCCACGGTCATGCCGCTGCCCGCCGCCAGAAAACCCACACCTCGTGCGACACCATACATGCCGAGCGTGCCGATGAAGGCGGGCACACCGAGCCGCGCAATCAGTACGCCGTTGACGAGCCCCGGAATCGCGCATACCCCGACGGTCAGTGGAATGGAGAACAGCAGGATCCACGGCGAGCCGCTGCCCAGTAGCGTGAATTGCGCGACACACACGGCAGCCAGTCCCATCACAAAACCTACCGACAGATCGATGCCCGCCGTGATGATCACGAACGTCTGGCCGATCGCGAGCAGTAGCGGCGCGCTGGCCGCCAGTCCGATCGACTGCAGGTTGTAGGCGTTGAAGATGAACGAGCGATGATCCGCTATCCGCGCCCAGACTTCGAAAAACACCAGTAGCGCACACAGGAAAAGCCAGGGCCAGAGCCTGCTGATCAGTGCGAGCCTGTCGAGCCGTGAGTTGTCCATCGAGTCGTCCGGGAAATCGGAAATGACGTGCGTGCGCGCTGCGGCGCACGCCGGGATAGGTCCTCGTTCGACAGCGCTTGTCTAGTTCGAATAGATGTACTTCTTCATGTCCGGCTGATCGATGTTCGTCTTGTCGAGCACCACGAAGCCGGTGCTCTTGAAGGGCGGAATCTTCTTGCCGCGAATCACGTCTGCCGCGAACTTCACGCCGTAATAGCCGATTTCATCCGGGCGCTGCGCGATCGCGATATCCACGAGGCCGCTTTTGATCTGCTGGTCGATGCCAGGCACGGCGTCGAACACCACCACCTTGACAACGCCCTGCTTGCCGGCCGCCTTGACGCCTTGGGCGGCGCCGCTGCCGGAGAACGTGTTGGCACCGAACACGCCGGCAAGGTCGGGGTTGCGCGCGAGCACCGCGGCGACGTGGGATGCAGCGCGGTTCGCATCGTCCTCGTTATATTGCGTCTGCAGCACCTTGATGTTCAGGTGCTTCTTCATCTCGTCCAGGAAACCCTCGGCACGCGCATCGGTACTCGATATGCCCGGCTTGTTGTTTTCGCAATAGACCGTGCCCTTGTCGCCGATGGCCTTCGCGAGCGAGCGCGCCGCCACGCGCCCGCCTTCCAGGTTATCCGAAGCAATGTAGGACAACGGGAAATCCGCGTCGCCCTTGCCGGTCTGATAGTGGCCGTCGCCGATATACGTATCGACCGTGATGACCTTGATGCCGGCGTCGGCCGCTTCCTTCAGCGGTCCGATCAGTTGCTGCTTGTCGACTGGTGAAACCAGCAGGACATCCGGGCGTTTGGCAATGAACGCCTTGAGGATCGGCACCTGCTCGGTGGTGTTCCATGCCTTCGGCACCTGGAATAACAACTGGACGTGTTCTTCGTTTGCGGCCCGCTCGGCGCCGCGGTGCATCGTGAAGTAGAAAGGATCGGTGACGCCCGGCAGCAACGCGACGACGGGATGCGCGGCATCCGCATAAGCCGGCCCCGTGAGCGAAGATGCAACGATCGTTGCAAGTGCAATCAGATAGTGGGAAACGATGCGCTTCATTTTAGTCTTCCTCCTGTTGAGTCCGACGAACGGCGCCTGACCTGACTCGTTCTGACCTTCCCGAAGTGACGGCGTCCGGCAGTTGGCCAGTATACTGACGAGCGTCAGGAGCGACCCTGGTGTTTTCCTGCATCGTTTCCGCATAGTCGCGCTGATGGGCCGGGATTGCCCTGTGCCGTGGCTGCGGTCTCGCCTACCCGGCGATTCGAATCGATCGACCTTGAGGCAATGCCGTGCCGTCCGCCCAGCACGCACGCGGTCAGTCCGGCATGCCGTTGTGATCACCGATCGGCCTGATCGGCCAGTCCGTCCAGCGGTCCGCGCGCGTCAGTTCGTGCGCTTCGTTGAGCGGATACCGGATACGGTTGTCTTCGCGCGGCCGCTCACCGATCACCATCAGCCTGACTTCGTCTTCAGTATTGTTGATGAAGGTGTGGCAGATACCGGTGCCGGCCGGAAACGCCACCGAGTCGCCTTCGGCAAGAGCATGCAGAACGCCGTCGATCCAGACATCGGGCTTGCCATGAAGCACGTAGACGAACTCCTGTTCGGTGCTTTCGGCGTGCGGATATGAAGTGCGCCGACCCGGCAGAAGCCTCACATGATGAATGCCGATCCGCGTAATACCCATCGCGGCGGAGAGTGGCGCGTCAAGGCCCATCGGCTCGGAATCGCCGCGATAGCAATGCGCATGGGGTTCTTCCAGTTCGGTCCAGTGTTTGATGAAATCGGGGCGACCCATCGCTTTCTCCTTGAGGACGAAAAACGATGATAACGGGTTACCGAGAGTTCGACGAAACGCCGTCATTCGCCGCACGGGCGCTGATCGACTCTCACGTTCGGCCCGTGCTGCCAGCATCAATTCAATGCGCCACTCCTTATCCGTTCCAGCGACGCCAGTATCGGCGCGACCTTCGCCAGCTCTGCGCGCATCTCGTCGATCAGCCATTGGGACACCTTGCGCACCGATCCCGATGGCTCGCGCGTACGGCATTCCAGCACGTAATTGCAACCCGTCTCCACCAACCGGTCCGACGCCGGCACGACCGCCCCTGTATTGAGCGGCGCGGCGACCGCGAGAAGCCAGCCAAGCAGCGCCCCGTGCCCGAGCATGGCGCCCTGCAGCGCGAGGCCCGGATCGGAGTAGCTGGCGTGTTTCGCGGATGCATGGTTCATCACCCGCGTCAGCTCGAAATAGTCGGCCCACGTATGCGTCGTCGGCTCGAGGTGAATCAGCGTGTGACCGCCCGCCTGACGCGGCGCGTCGAGGGGGCCGTGCTCCGCGAGATAGCCCGGGCTGCACACGGCGATGATCAGCTCCGGACAGAAACAGAGCGCATCGTGCTCGGAACCGGGCTTATGCAAACGAATGCCGAGATCGGCACCGTCGAGCGGACCGTACAGGCGGCTTGCCATCACTTGCAAGCGCAGGTTCACCGAAGGAAACGCATGCTGAAAGCGCTCGAGGCGCGGCAGCAGCCACTGCGACGCGAACCCGCTGGAGATGGAGAGCGTGACCGTCTCGCTCTCTTCCTTGCGGCTCTTCAGTTCGGTGATCGTGTCGCTCACCTGGCCGAAACCCAAGGCCACCGCGACGTGCAGTTTCGCGCCCTCGTCGGTGAGGGCCAGTCCGGTTTTTGTGCGCGCGAACAGCTGGAAGCCGAGCGCGTCTTCGAGACGCGCCACCATGCGGCTCACCGCGACCGGCGTCACGTTCAGTTCGAGCGCCGCACGCGTGAGGCTCATGTGACGCGCGGCGGCCTCAAAAACGAGCAACGCCTGAAGCGAAGGAAGTCTAAGTCCCATCTGCTAACACCATGTTATCCACGTTGACGAACATGTAAATTGACGCGCTTTCGGGGCAACTCTACTTTGTCGGCAGACCCATCGAAAGAGTCCCGACATGACAGAGCACAACGCGGACGAAGCGCGGCCAGCCGCTTCGTCTGATCCCCTGCTGCAACCGCTGACGCTCAAGCACCTGGTGCTGAAGAACCGCGTGATGAGCACGAGCCACGCGAGCCGTCTCATTCAAAACGAATTTCCGCAAGAAGTCTATCAACGCTATCACGAGGAAAAGGCCAAGGGAGGCATCGGGCTCACCATGTTCGGCGGCTCGTCGAACGTGAGCATCGACAGTCCCAACACGTTCCAGCAGATCAACATGGGCGTCGACGAAGTCGTCCCGCATCTGCGACACTTCTCCGAACGCGTGCACGCCCACGGTGCCGCCCTGATGTGTCAGATCACCCATCTCGGCCGGCGCGGCGATCCGTACGCCGAACCGTGGCTGCCGATGCTCGCGCCGTCGCCGCGCCGCGAAACGCTGCATCGCGCGATCCCGCAAGCGATGAGCGAGCACGACATCCAGCGCATCGTGGCCGACTTCGGACGCGCGGCGCGCCGCTGCCTGGAGGGCGGGCTCGACGGCCTGGAGACGCATGCGGGCGGCCATCTGATCGGGCAGTTCCTCAACCCGGCCGTCAACTTGCGCAGCGACCGCTATGGCGGCTCGGCCGCGAACCGGTGCCGCTTTGCGATCGAGGTTCACGAGGCGATCCGCAAGGAAGTCGGCGATGCCTATCCAGTCGGCTTGCGCTTCGCGCTCGAAGACGGCTGCAGCTTCGAAGAAAGTCTGGAAATGGCCCGCATCCTGCAGCAGAGCGAGCTTTTCGACTTCTTCAACGTGGTCTACGGACGCATGGACACGAAGATGTCGCTGGTCGTCAACAGCATGCCCGGCATGTTCATGCCGTCCGCGCCGTGGCTCTCCAAGGCCGCCGCGTTCCGGCGCGCGGTGCGGCTGCCGGTCTTTCACGCCGCCAAGATCGCCGATCTCGCCACCGCGCGCTATGCGATCGGCGAGGGCCTCATCGACATGGTGGGCATGACGCGCGCGCACATCGCGGAGCCGCATCTCGTGCGGCTCATCGAGACGGGCCGCGAGGAGGCCGCGCGCCCTTGCGTCGGCGGCTCGCATTGCCGCAATACGAAGGCGACCTGTATCCACAACCCGGCGACCGCGCGCGAAACCTTCCTGCCGCACGACATTGCGCCGGCTGCGGCGCCTCGCCATGTGCTGATCGTCGGCGCGGGGCCGGCCGGACTTGAAGCGGCGCGTGTGTGCGCGAGCCGGGGCCATCGGGTCACGCTGCTCGAAGCGGCCGACCGCGCAGGTGGACAAGTGCTGCTCGCGGCATCGGGAAGCTGGCGCAAGGATCTGATCGGCATCGTCGACTGGCGTCTCGCCGAACTGGAACGGCTTGGGGTCGACATCCGCTACAACCAGTACGCCGAACTCGGCGACGTACTCCAGGAGCGCCCGGACGTGGTGATCGTGGCGACCGGCGGCACGCCCGATCTCGACGCGCTGCCGGGCGGCGAATCGTGCCGCTCGGTGGTCGATGCGTTGTCGGATACACCGCCGAGAGCCGGCCGCGTGCTCGTCTACGACGGCACCGGCCGTCACAACGCCTATCTATGCGCCGAGCGCTTCGTGTCGGCGGGACTCGACGTGCGCCTCGCCCTGCTCGACGCGTTGCCCGCGCAGGAAACCGGCGGCAAGGGCGACGACCTCGTGTGGATGCGCAACCTCGAAAAGTGGCAGGTGCCGATGCGCGCCCATCTCGAACTGGTCGAAGTGCGGCGCGAAGTGCAGCAGGACAACGCGGGCATGCTGCGCGCGATCTTCAGGCACCAGTTGACCGACGAACTCGTGGAGCTGGAAGCGGAGCATGTGGTCGTCGAACGCGGGACCCTCGCCGTGGACGATCTCTTCGAGGCCGCCCGCGTGCACTCGGTCAACGACGGCCAGATTGACCTCGCCGCATTCGCACGCGGAAACGCGCAGCCGGTCTTGCAGGCGGCAAACGGCGACGCGCAGTTCCATCTTTACCGGATCGGCGACGCGGTGGCGTCGCGCGACATCCATACAGCGATCTATGACGCGTATCGCCTCTGCGTCGCGATGTAGGCGAACACCCTTCCCGCTCGATCAGAACTCAAAGGACAGACCATGGCCATGCCTCCCGACAGCGATAATCCCGACCTCGAACGCAGGCGTGCCGTGAAAACGCTTCTCGCGGCCGGCGCCGCCGCAACCGCAGGCTGGTCCGCATGGGCCGGCGCGGCCACGACCGCGACTGCGGCCGCCGCTGCGAAGCCGCGTCAAGGCGGCATCCTGCGCGTCGCGACGGCCAACCAGTCGCAGTCCGATTCGCTCGATCCCGCGAAGGCCTCGCATACCGCCGACTACTCGCGCATGTTCATCTTCTACAGCGGCCTGACCGAGTTCGACAGCAACTTCAAGGTGCAGAACGCACTCGCCGAGTCGTTCGACACCAGCGATCACAAGCGGTGGACCGTCAAGCTCAAGCCGAACGTGCATTTTCACGACGGCAAGCCGCTCACGGCGGACGATATCGTGTTCTCGCTCTCGCGCCACAAGGACCCGATGACGGCGTCGAAAGCCAAATCGATTGCCGATGCCATCGACTCTGTCAAGGCGACAGGGCCGCTACAAGTGGAGATCGTGCTGAACGCGCCCAACGTCGATCTGCCCGCGCTGCTCGCCGTGCCGCATTTTGTCATCGTCGCCGCCGGCACGAAGGATTTCTCCAAGGGCAACGGCACGGGTCCGTTCGTCTGCAAGGAATTCATGCCGGGCGGCCGATGCGTCGGCACGCGCAATCCGAACTTCTGGAAGCCGGGACTGCCGTATCTCGACGAAGTGCAGCTCGTCGGCATCGTCGACGATGCCGCGCGTCTGAACGCACTGCTCGCCGGCGATATTCAGCTCGTCTCGCCGGTGCCCGCCAGGGACGTCGAGCGCCTCAAGCGCGCCGGCGGCTTCGGCGTGCTCGAAAGCCAGTCGGGTCTCTACACCGATCTCATCCTGCGTCAGGACGCGACGCCCACCCGCAACCCCGAGTTCGTCCAGGCGATCAAGTCCCTGCATGATCGCGAGCGCATTCAGAAGACACTGCTGCGCGGCTATGCGACCATCGGCAACGATCATCCGGTTCCCGCGTGGCACCCGTACTATCTCGCAGGACTGCCGCAGCGCACTTACGACCCCGACCGCGCGAAGTCGCTCATCAAGAAAGCCAATCTGTCCGGCACGGCGGCGGAAATGGTGGCGCCGCCTTCGATCGAATCCGCACTCGATTCCGCACAGATGTTGCAGCAAGCCGCGATGCAGACCGACCTCAAACTCGACGTGCGCCGCGTGCCCGCTGACGGCTACTGGTCGACGCACTGGATGAAGCATCCAATGACCTACGGCTCGATCCTGCCGCGGCCGACGCTCGATCTGCTCTACACGCAATTCTTCAAGTCGGATTCCGTGTGGAACGAGTCGGGCTGGAAGAATGCGCAGTTCGACGAGCTTCTGGTGCAGGCGCGCCAGGAGAAGGACGAAACCAGGCGCAAGCAGATGTACGGCGATATGCAGACCATCGTCTACGAGAAAGGCAGCATCATCATTCCTGCGTTCATCAACTTCATCGACGCGCATAGCAGCCATGTCAAAGGGCTGGCCGGTTCGCCTTCGGGACGCTTGATGGGCTACCGCTTTGCGGAATTTGCCTGGCTCGACGCTGCGTGATCGAGCGTTCGCGGGTGCCGTAACTGGCCTCGCGAATGCCAGCGGCGCCTAAGAAAATGCTCGCCCGTTCGACGAACCTGCCTCCGCAAAAGGGAGGCGTCACGGAGGGAAGTGATTGCGCCTCGTCACTCAGAAGCGATTGGTATAGGAGATCGCGACGGTGTGGCCGCGCGTATCGCGACTGAGGGTAATGGCCCAGTTGGTCAGCAACGCCCCCGACAACGCGCCCGCCAGGTCCGCAACCAGATCCTTGTAGGAAAAGCCGCTGCTACGGCAGGTGCCGTCGATGCCTTCCTTGATCAGCCCAGGTACCGTGCCGATGAGTGTGCCGTAAATGACGGGATGCTCGGTGTCGCGTGTCAGATAAGCGCCGAGCGCACCGAAAGGCGCCGAGACCGCGAAATGCTTCAGCTTGTCGCTTTGAAACCAGCCATCCGATGTTTGAAAGCGGTATCCGCTGCGTCCGCCGTCGCAGTCCACATCGGCGTGCGCGGCAGCACTTGCCGCGAGCATGATCGCGAGTGAGATGCCGTGTCCCCATGTTGTCAACATGTGTTACTCCCCGTTTGTTTTTTCGATTTGGTTTTTTCGGGGACGCGCACCGAGCCGGTACCCGTATTGCGCCGTCACCCAGTCTTGAGTTCTACAGAGGCGATGCGCAGCACAATGTGCGCCGGATGACTAAACTTCCGCCATGTGTGTGCGCTGTGCCGCAGATATGGACGCCGTCCGGTTACCTGGCGGCACACCGCATGCGCCGGATGGCTCGGTCGAATTGTGGATTCTTGGCTCTGTTGACCGAGCCGTGAGCGGGGTATCGTGAGCATCGTTCCCTGTGGAGACACACATGCCCGCCTCGCTTCGCTTCGTTCACCTCGACACGCCCGATGCGCTGCTGCCCGCATTCGACGTCATGCGCCAGTTGCGCCCGCACCTGACGGACGCGCCCTCGTTCGCCGCGCAGGTGGCCAGACAGCATGCCGAAGGCTATCGCCTGCTCGCTGCGTCCGACGCGGGCAGCATCGTCGGCCTCGCCGGTTATCGCACGCTGACTAATCTGCTGTATGGCCGCTTCGTCTATGTCGACGATCTGGTTGTCGATGGCAGCCTGCAGCGTGGCGGCGTCGGCGCGCAACTGCTCGACGCGGTACGGCAGATTGCGCGCGAAGCCGGCTGCGCGCAATTCGTGCTCGACACGGGCCTGCACATGCCGCTTGCGCAACGCTTCTATTTCCGCAATGGGCTACTCGCTCGCGGCATGCACTTCGTCGAACCGCTCGCCTCTCTTTCCCATCCTGCCGGACTAACGTCATGAGAATTTTGCTGCTCAATGCCAGCCCGCATGGCGAGGCGAGTCACGGCTACCGTTTCGCCGACGAGATCGTCGGCATGCTGCGCCGGCACGCCACGCCCGCTGCATCGGCCATCCAGGTGATCGAACGCGACCTGGCAGCCGCACCGCTGCCGCCGGTCGCCCGCGACTATGCCCGCGCTGTCACGTCGCGTACGCCGGATAACGCGCAATTCGACGTCTCGGAGCAACTGATCGGTGAAATCGAAACGACGGATGCACTCATTATCAACACGCCGATGCACAACTTCACGGTGCCGGCAGCGCTCAAGCTGTGGATCGACTACACGCTGCGCATTCATCGCACGTTCGCCTCTACGCCGGAAGGCAAGGTCGGACTGATGCGCGACCGGCCGAGCATCGTGATCGTCGGTTCGGGCGGCGTGCATAGCGGCGAACGCGCGCGGCAGCCGGATTTCCTGACACCGTATCTGCGCTACGCGCTCGGCTCGATCGGCATCCAAAGCGTGCAGTTTCTTCTCCTGCAGGGGCTCGTAATGGGCGAAGCAACGGTGGCCGAAGCGCTCGATGCGGCGCGCGCCCAACTTACCGGAGATGCAGTGTTCGCCTCGCTCGCCGCGCTGGCGGCCGGCGAAGCGACGGCGACGGCTGGTCCGGCTGCGCGGAGCGCATAGAGCACGCGGACGGAAAGCGTTCCGAGAGCGCTCTTGTCGCATCGTGCGAAGGCGTGCCGCGCCGCGCCAATTCGCGATCTGGAGACATACCCCGCGCGTCAGCCGTCCAGACACGCACGCAACGTTCGCGCGAGACGGCCTGCTTCATCCGCATCGGTAATGTTAGCGAAGCCCATCACGAGGCCGCGCAGCGTGCGCCGCGCGCGGCCATTCGCGTACCAGATCGAAAGCGGCAGCACCGCGAGCCCCGCCTCGCGGGCGCGCGCGGCGACGGCGACATCGTCGACCGGGCCATTGGGGCCTTCGGCGAACTGCACTGCGAACTGAATTCCACCTGGCGGCAAATCGACAATCAGCCGTTCGCCAAACGCCTGCTCTAGCGCGCGCACGATCAGCACGCGCCGCTCGGCGTACAACGCGCGCATGCGCTTCAGATGCCGCGCAAAATGCCCCTGCCCAATGAAATCCGCGACGGCGGCCTGCAATAGCGTCGGCGATCCGGCGTTCATGCTGCGCGCCACCCGCCCGACGCGCTCGACGGCCCGCTCCGGCACCACCACATACGCGAGCCGCAATCCGGGAAACATCACCTTGCTGAACGTGCCGCAATAGATCACGCGATCGCGCCGGTCGAGGCTCTTTAAAGCCGGCAAGGGCCGGCCCAGATAGCGGAACTCGCTGTCGTAGTCGTCCTCGATGATCCAGCGGGACGCCTTCCCTGCCCAGTCCAGCAGCGCCATGCGTCTCGCGAGCGACAGCGTGTGCCCAAGCGGGCTTTGATGCGACGGCGTGACCATGGCGAAGCGCGCCTGCGCATCCAGCAGTGTGCCGCGCTCGACGTCGATCCCTTCGCTATCCACCGGCACCGGCACGAGTTGCACGCCGGTCTCGGCGAGAAAACCGCGCGCCAGCAGATAGCCGGGATCCTCGAACCACACGCGATCGTTCGGGCGGGCGAGACTGCGCAACACGAGTTCGAGCGTCGCACGGTAGCCGCCGGTCACGAACACCTGTTCCGGCAGGCAGGTCACGCCGCGCGACAGCCCGAGATAGGTGGCGATATGTTCGCGCAGCGGCCGGTAGCCGGCCGGGTCCGGATACGCGAGCATCGCGCGTGCGCCGCTGCGCGCGCGCTGCGCAACGAGCCGGTTCCAGACCTTGGTTGGAAACGCGTCGAGCGCGGGCAGCCCGGGTTGCAACGGCCTTGGCTCGCCGCTCATGGTGACGGTGACGGCCAGCTGGCGCGCCGCCACTTGACCATCGCGCGATTCAATTGGCGTCCGCGGCGTCGCGGCACCTTCAGCGCCTTGACTGCCGCGAGCATCCTGAACACCTTGCGCACGCGACGAGCGCATCACCGATGCCGGCAGCGACGGCGATACGAACGTGCCCGCCGCGCCGCGCATCTGCAGGTAGCCCTCGTCGACGAGGATGGTGTAGGCGAGCTCGACCGTGCCGCGCGCCGTGTTCAGCTGCGTGGCGAGGCCGCGCAGCGCGGGCACGCGATCGCCGGGACGCAGATGCCCGGCGGCGATCGCGGTCCTGAAGCGCTCGCAGATCTGCAGATAGATCGGCAACTGCTGCTGTCGATCGATTTCGATGGTCAAAGCGGGAGTCGGTACGGTCATGACGGTCTCGCGGGCAAGGTGAGCGGCAAACGGGCTGGACTAGTCGGGTCGATAATTCTTGGCACTTTTCGATCGAGCATGATTCTTCCACAATGGCCTCACGCGATGCGACGGCGACGAACACTTTTACGCGATACGCCACTCGCCCGGCGCCCCGCGCGTTCCTTTACTCCCTTCTGGAGAATTTGCCATGAAAATCGTCGTAATCGGTGGGTCCGGCCTGATCGGATCGCGTCTCGTCGCGCTGCTCAGCGAGGCGGGCCATGAAGCACTCCCCGCGTCGCCGCGTACCGGCGTGAACAGCGTGACGGGCGACGGCCTGAGCGACGCGCTCGCGGGCGCGGACGTCGTCGTGGATGTGACGAACGCGCCGTCATGGGAGCCGCAAGCGGTACTCGACTTCTTCCGCACCTCGGCGCGCAACCTCGGCAACGCCGAAGCAGCCGCAGGGGTGCGCCATCACGTCGCGCTATCGATCGTCGGCTGCGACCGCTCGCCGGAGAACGCGTATTTCACGGCCAAGGTCGCGCAGGAAGAGGTGATCAAAGCCGCGGGCGTGCCGTACACGATCGTGCGCGCGACGCAGTTCATGGAATTCATCGGCGGTATTGCGGATTTCAGCACGGACAGCGGCACCGTGCGCATCGGCGAAGGACTGTTTCAGCCGATCGCCGTCGACGATGTCGTGGCGAACCTCGCGCAGGTCGCACTCGCCGCGCCGCTGAACGGCACGGTCGACATCGCCGGCCCGGACCGCGCACCCTTCGCGGAAATCATCGCGCGTTATCTGAAATCGGTGGGCGACGCGCGCCCGGTGGTGACGGATCGCGCCGCGCGGTACTACGGCGGCCTCGTCGAGGAACAATCGCTCGTGCCGCTCGGCGACGCGCGGATTGGCCGCGTCGGGCTTGACCAGTGGCTGGCGCAGGCTAAAAAGAGTTGATTGCACGCGTCGATCTTCTTCGTGCGAAATCCCTCTGCGATGCGCAATGCCAGGTGGTTCCTTTTTCAGCCCACGCCGTGAGCGCCATGAATGTAGTTGAGGACGAGCGATCGGTTTAAAGCAGCGCACCTGGAATAAACAGACGCCTCGAGTGTTCCGTTAACGTCGAGGCTTCAGGAGATACCGTCTCGTTTTGGACGGAGCGCTCAATCCTCGCCTAAAGTTCATATCCATTTCGCTGGGTGACAAAAATGCCGAATGTGAAGAAGCACTACACGATAGAAGAAGCCATGGGAGCGATTGATCGTAGCAACGGTCACGAACTGACAAACGGGCCAGGCTCACCCCGCCCTGTCGGACAAGTACCTGACGGTCGAATCCCTTACAACAATACCGGAAAAAAGCAAGGGCATGAATACATGCACCGGGGACACATCGAGCAACGAAATCATAGTGGCGACCACCCGTCAGGCCTCGTTGCGCTTAAACCGCTCCAAAAGAATATGCTGAAAAAGAGCCGTACCGAGAATCGGTATACGTCCGCCCGGCTCACTCAATATCTGCTGAACAGCACACAGGGACAACAAGCGCTCGACGAGTTGGACAATAACGTCGGCAACCCGCAGAAATGGATCCAAAACATTCCGGTAACAGACGGCACAATTTACGGGTTTGAGCAAAACGGCGACGTACCTAAACAGGTTACGAGCGCTGCGATCAATATTCGCAAAATCGGCGGCGAGTTATTTATCGCCTCCGTCTATCCAATGGGATTTTCCGGCGAACGGGATTACGAGTTGGATACCTTTTTCTGATCTCGATTGAAGGCAACGGCTGCTGGGATTGCCTGGCGCCGGCATCGGTTCTTCGCGATCCTCGCAGATGTCACTCAGTTTCGCTGTCGTCGGTGTCCGCATTCGCGGTCACCGTTTCCTGATTCATGGCGGCGGCTGCCAGCGTCGTTGCAAGCTCCGGGTGCGCTTCCTTGCGCTCGCTATAGCGATCGTTCAGGTAGTCGGAGCGGTCACGTATCAGTAGCGTAAACTTGTACAGCTCTTCCATCACGTCGACGACGCGATCGTAATACGACGAGGGCTTCATCCGGCCATCCGCATCGAACTCCTGCCACGCCTTCGCCACCGAGGACTGATTCGGAATGGTCACCATCCGCATCCATCGGCCGAGAATGCGCAACGCGTTCACCGCGTTAAACGATTGCGATCCGCCGCACACCTGCATCACCGCGAGCGTACGGCCCTGCGTAGGGCGAACACCACCGCTTTCAAGCGGTAGCCAGTCGATCTGGTTCTTGAATACGGCCGTCAGTGTTCCGTGACGCTCCGGGCTGCACCACACCTGCCCTTCCGACCACTCCGAGAGTTGGCGCAGTTCGACCACCTTCGGATGATCGGCTGGCACACTGTCCGCAAGCGGCAAGCCGTGCGGATCGAACACCCGCGTTTGCGCGCCGAAATGGCGCAGGATGCGTTCGGCTTCCAGCGCGAGCAGCCGGCTGTATGACGTGGGGCGCAGCGAGCCGAAGAGCAGGAGGATTCTTGGGGGGTGCTGCGAAACCGTGCGGGGTTCGAGTTTCTGCAGATCCGGCGAGTCGAGGTGCGGTGCGCTGAGGTTGGGCATATCCTGCGTCATTTGAGGAGCCTCCGGCCTTCGCTATCGACGACCTGCTCGCCGTCCTCTTTGGCGAACGAGCCTCTCTGCCCGGCAGGCAGGATCTCGAGCACGACCTCGGAGGGCCGGCACAGGCGCACGCCAAGCGGCGTAACAACAAACGGACGATTGATCAGAATCGGGTGCTGCATCATGGTGTCGAGCAACTGCTCATCGCTCAGGGACGCGTCGCCCAAGCCAAGGTCGGCGTAGGGCGTACCCTTTTCACGCAGCGCGGCGCGGACCGTCAAGCCGGCGCGAGAAATCAGCCCCTTCAGTGTCTTCCGATCGGGCGGCGTCCTGAGATACTCGATGACTTCGGGCTCGATCCCGGCATTGCGGATCATCGCCAGCGTGTTGCGCGACGTGCCGCAATCGGGATTGTGATAGATCGTGACGCTCATACATTTTGCCCCTTGATGCCGTGTTTCGCTTCGTACCAATGCTGCGAGCGGTTGACCACGCCGACGACGAATAACATCACCGGCACTTCGATCAGCACGCCGACTACAGTCGCCAGGGCCGCGCCTGAACGGAAACCGAACAGGCTGATTGCCGTGGCGACCGCAAGCTCAAAGAAATTGCTCGCGCCGATCAGACTGGACGGCCCCGCCACGCAGTGCGCGACACCGAGCCGCCGATTCAACAGGTACGCGAGGCCCGAATTGAAAAACACCTGGATCAGGATCGGCACCGCGAGCATGGCGATCACGAGCGGCTCCTCGACGATCGCCTGCCCCTGAAAGGCGAACAGCAGCACGAGGGTCGCGAGCAGTGCGCTGATCGAATAGGGACCGAGACGCGCGACCGCCTGGCGGAAATGTGCGTCACCTTCGGCGAGCAGCTTGCGGCGCAGCAGTTGCGCGAGGATGACCGGGACCACGATGTATAGACCAACCGAGATGATCAGCGTATCCCACGGCACCGCGATCGCAGACAGGCCGAGCAGGAGTGCGACGAGCGGCGCGAACGCCACTATCATGATGGAGTCGTTTAGCGCCACTTGTGAGAGCGTGAAATACGGATCGCCCTTGCAGAGTTGCGACCATACGAAGACCATCGCCGTGCAGGGTGCGGCGGCCAGCAGGATCAGGCCGGCGATATAGCTGTCGATCTGATCGACGGGAAGCAACGGCGCAAACACGTGGCGGATGAAAATCCAGCCGAGCAATGCCATCGAGAACGGTTTGACGAACCAGTTCACGAACAGCGTGACGCCTATGCCGCGCCATTGACTCTTAACCTGGGTCATGGCGGCAAAGTCGATCTTGACCAGCATCGGGATGATCATCACCCAGATCAGCACACCGACCGGAAGGTTGACCTGAGCCACTTCCATTGCGCCAATCGACTGGAAGAGCCGGGGTAATAATTGGCCGAACAGAATGCCGCCCACAATGCAGAGAGCGACCCAGACCGTGAGGTAACGCTCGAAAAATCCGATCGTCGGCCGTGCGCCGCCGTT
Organism: Paraburkholderia sp. RL17-347-BIC-D; assembly: GCF_046027915.1. Classification (NCBI taxonomy): domain Bacteria; kingdom Pseudomonadati; phylum Pseudomonadota; class Betaproteobacteria; order Burkholderiales; family Burkholderiaceae; genus Paraburkholderia; species Paraburkholderia sp. RL17-347-BIC-D. The sequence goes on along the minus strand of NZ_JARESS010000001.1, from coordinate 88,839 downwards.
CGCCGTATCAGTGCCGCTCATTGGCTTCCCCTGTGGACTTCTCGCCAATCGCGCGCATTTCTCGCAGTGGCGCTGCGCTAAAGCACATAGTCATCTCGGCCAACTCCACATGGATGTGCATCCGTTTCATGGTTTGTCTCCGCAGCAGCTGACGATGTTGCTTGCCGCACAGGTTGCACCGGCGCAGCAGTTCTCCGTCAGGAAAGCGATCAAGCCCGACATGGCGTCGAAGTTCGCCGTGTAGATGATGAAACGCCCCTCCTGTCGCGGCTTCACCAGGTCTGCATGTGACAGGTCCTTCAGGTGAAAGGACAGGCTGGAAGGGGAAAGCCCAAGCTGCTGAGCGATTTCGCCGGCAGCCATGCCATCAGGGCCGGCCACAACCAGCAGACGGAAGATCGCAAGGCGCGATTCATGGGCGAGCGCGCTCAGGGCGCGTACAACGAGGTTTGAGTCCATGCCCGAACAATAAATCATCCATTTCCATATTTCAAGGATTGTTGAAATGAAGATCGGATTCAGACGAATGGCACTCGATAGCCGAGCGGAGGTCGCGCACGCGAACGTCCACCAGCGCCCGCTCGAGTCGCAGGGTCAGCGCCTGGTCAGCGACCGTGCGATGACTCGATACCGCTGAGGATGAGATCGATCCCGGCGAGAAAATCGACCCGGTCGTCGTGAACGCGCAACTGTCCGGCGAGGCTGCGTGCGAACGGATACTCATTCGGATCAAGCTGGGACCATACGGTCGCCATCGCGTCCAGGAAGTCGGCTCTGTCGACGCCTCGCGTCCGGGCGAACTGTGTGTTGGCGGCGTTCTGTCCAGCGACGCCAAGAATGTAGTGCAGCAGCGCGGACACCGCTGCCCACTGGTCTTCATCGGACACATCAAGCGCGCGAACCTGCTGACCCAGGCATTCGACAATGCGCACCATGGGCAACTGCCCCGCCACACGTGTGAGCGCCGAGCCAACCCACGGATGCGCGTCGATCGCGTCGAACATGCCCAGCGCGAGGGCGCGAATTGTCGCCTGCGGTGTCGCGCCGGCCACGCACGACGCCATCGTGCGAGCGACGATCGCGTCGCAGGCGGCGGTCAGCAGATCGCTCTTGTTCTCGACGTGCCAGTAAATGGCGCCAGCACCAGTAGCAAGCCGTTCGGACAGGGTGCGGAATGTCAGTCCGCTTTCTCCACTGCTGTCCAACAGCGCGATCGACGCCTCGATGATGCGATCCCGCGAGAGCGATTCTTCTCGTCGCTGAGGGCTATGTGGAGTGTTACGTGATTTTTTGGTCATGCCGCATCTTGACACATTTGGAATGTCGTTCCAATATCGTGGAATGACGTTCCATAACTATCTGCGGGGTTCCCGGTGGCGGCCTCCAACATCGAAGGAAGCAGGATGAATAATCCAGTCACGGTCAACCGCAAGCAATCCGCACAGAATCGATCTATTCACGACGTGATCATTTCCGGCGCAGGCCCTGTAGGCTTATTTCTCGCCTGTGAATTGGCCTTGGCCAAATGTTCCGTCCTGATACTCGAAAAGACGAAGGATCCGCACTCGCCATTTAAGCAGCTGCCTTTCGGCATACGCGGAATCTCCGCGCCAACTATTGAAGCGCTTTACCGTCGTGGATTGCTACAGGAACTTGAGATCCATAAACGCCTCAAGAATCCCCACCAAAACTCTGGCGAAGGGTCGCGTCGTCAGGTCGGACACTTCGCCGGCATTCCGTTTCATGACGGCGATATTGACACCTCTCAGTGGACGTATCACCTGCTGAGTTCGACCGCAACCAGTTTGATATCCGAAATGGAAGAGCTTGAAGTGGTGCTGTCTCGCCGCGCAGAAGCCTTGGGCGTCGAAATCAAGCGCGGGTTTCCCGTTACCGACTTTCATCAAGCCGAGGACGGAGTCACTGTTCAGTGCGGAAACCAGACTTTTGAAAGTCAATGGCTCGTGGGTTGCGATGGAAGCCGCAGTGTTGTTCGCAAGGCAGGCGGTTTTGAATTCGTCGGTACTGAGCCAGAATTCACCGGCTACACGGCTAAAGTCGACATTGCCGATCCGGAGAAGCTCAAGTCGGGCCGAAACGTGACACCCACAGGCATGTACTTGCAATCGCAGCCAGGTTACCTGGTGATGCAGGATTTTGATGGCGGCGCATTTCATAGCGCAGGAACGCCAATCACGCGAGAACACGTGCAGGAAGTTCTACGCCGCATCTCGACCACCGACGTGAGTATCAATGGCTTGCACATCGCGGCCACGTGGACGGACCGGGCACGGCAGGTAACAACCTATCGCAACGGACGGGTTCTTTTAGCTGGCGATGCCGCGCACATTCATGCGCCGCTTGGAGGTCAAGGGCTCAATCTTGGACTCGGCGACGCCATGAACCTGGGCTGGAAGCTCGCCGCCACCATCAAGAGGAAAGCGCCGGAAGGCTTGTTGGACAGTTATCAGACGGAACGACACCCGATCGGTGCACGGGTTCTGGACTGGTCACGCGCCCAGGTCGCAATCATGAGACCCGACCCACAAGCCCGCGCACTTAATGCAATTATCCGCGACCTGATGAACACGCGCGATGGTGCCACCTACTTTGCAGGAAGGGTGTGGGGCGTTTTCACAAACTACAATCTTGGTGGCGGCCATCCCCTCGTAGGCCATAGCGTTCCCAACTTTGAGTTCGAAGACGGCGCAACAATCGGTGAGCTAATGCGCGATGGCCGAGGCGTACTGCTTGATTTTCACAGCAACGCTTCGCTCAAAACTTTGGCGAACTCAGATGACGATCGAATCAAGTACGTTTCTGGCCGGGCGAAAGAACAATCGGGCTTGAGCGCTGCACTGGTACGTCCTGATGGGATTATTGCCTGGGCCTCTGACAACGACCCGGATTACAGCGAACTCCAAAAAGCCGCGGCTCGCTGGTGAAGGACGGAATCAGGATGAATACTCCAGTCACAATCATCGGTGCCGGGCTCGGCGGCCTGACACTCGCTCGCGTTCTCCACGTTCACGGTATTGCAGCGACGGTCTACGAAGCGGAAGCCTCGGCAACCGCTCGCGCGCAGGGAGGATTGCTCGATATCCACGAATACAACGGGCAGCTCGCACTTAAGGCAGCGGGGCTCTTCGACGAATTCCTCAAGATCATCCGAACTGGCGGCGAAGCGACCCGGGTGCTCGACAAGGACGGCAATGTCCTGATCAATGAGCCCGACGACGGTACAGGCGGTCGCCCTGAGGTACACCGAGGAGACCTTCGTCGGATTCTGCTTGACTCACTTCCTGCCGACACGATCCGCTGGGGACACAAGGTCACAGCGGTCCGTCCGCTCGGCGACGGCCGGCACGTGTTGACCTTCGCCGATGGCTCGACAGTGACTACCGACCTCCTCGTCGGCGCAGACGGCGCCTGGTCGAGAGTTCGTCCGCTTCTTTCCAAGGCTAAGCCCGCATATCTCGGCGTTTCATTCATTGAGATGTACCTGTTTGACGGCGACACCCGTCACAAGGCAAGCGCTGAAGCGGTGGGCGATGGCGCGCTGTTTGCGCTAGCGCCGGGGAAAGGCATCCTCGCACATCGCGAGTCCGATGATGTGCTGCACACGTACGTGGCCTTGATCAAGCCGGAGGATTGGATCGCTCGCATCGACTTCTCCCACCCGCCCACTGCCTTAGCCCGCGTCGCCGAGGAATTCGACGGCTGGGCTCCGGAGCTCACAGCGCTCCTAACCGATGGTGAGACTGCCCCTGTGCCTCGCACTATCCATGCGCTGCCGGTCGAGCACAAATGGGATCGCGGGCCCGGCGTAACTTTGCTTGGCGATGCAGCGCACCTGATGTCACCGTTCGCTGGTGAAGGGGCCAACCTCGCGATGTACGACGGCGCTGAACTCGGGAAAGCCATCTCCGCCAACCCCGGTGATGTTGAAGCTGCGCTCATCGCCTATGAAAAGGACCTCTTTGCCCGCAGCGCGTCCACTGCTGCGGAGGCTGAACGGAACCTCAAGCTGTTCTTCAACGACAACTCGCCTCAGAGCGTCGTTGAATTTTTCACCAATTACCAGTCCGTCAAGTAGCCCTCGGCACGCCAACAAATCGAGCCCTTTGGCGGGCGCCGGAGGGCGTCCGCCACTCCCTTCCTTAACTGGTTTCTGGACGGCCGTCGTTTGTCGCTGTCATTCCGGAGTTAGCTGGTAAGTTGTCGACGACTGCCTACAGCCTAGTCCGCCTTCACGCCTTCGACTTGAATCTGCAAGCGAGTCAGCGTCTTGAAGCCATATTTAGTGCCCCAAGTCACGCCGTAATCGGCGCGGTCGAATTGCGCGCTGGCTTCCGCACCACACACCTCACGCTTGATCAGCGGGTTGACGAAGCACTTGAACGAATCAATCTTCAACGTCAGCGGCTTGGTCACCCCATGAAACGTGAAGTCGCCCGAGACCTCGGTCGGCGTGTCGCCATCAAAGCGGAGTGCATTGCCTTTGAACGTCGCGGTCGGATACCTGGTGACATCGAAAAATTCATCCGACCTCACGCGCGTATCGAGTTGCGCATTACCGGTGTCAATCGACGCGGTGTCAATCGACACGTCGATCGTGCCAGTCTTCGCAGCGCGGTCAAGTGTCACGACGCCGCTGCTTTTCGTGAACTTACCTCGCCACACCGAAATGCCGCCAAAATGGTCAGCTTCGAAGCTGGGATAGGTGTGCCTCGGGTCGAGGTCGTAAGTCGTCGGGGTCGCCATGGCGGCGCCCGTGATCAGCGCCAGAATGCCAGCTGCAATCAGGTTCTTGTTCAATTCAGATTCCTTGGGTTGGTCTGGTAAGAGTCAAAAAGGCAGCCTGTATATCCACTTTGTCTGGACGGTTCGGGAAGACGAAATCACCCGGGCAAAGATTGGGATGGATCGCGCCAGGTCAGTATTGGAAGAAGGAGCGCCTCGGGGCACGCCGCCGGCGATGTTGAGCACGGACATGTGCCTAACGCTGAAACGTTATCTCGACAATCTGCCTAGTTACATCTGGATTACTAACGAATCTCTCTATGACGCAGTCGCTTTATCGGCGATGTCCATGCGATCATCCTATCCGCGTAACTTGACTATGGCAAGTGAACAGGTTATCCATTCCTTTGCCAACCATGCAACAATGACACCGAGTCAGCGTGGGAAGGGAATCGCAATTGAGCGTCCATAGGCAAGATTTCTGGCCGATGGACTTGATTTTGACTTTCTGAATTCGGAGACGACGCGCGGCGGGAAGGCGGCAAACTGGCTTGGAAACGGCGATGATCCGCTGAACTGGCTCGAACGGCACGCCATTGGATTCAGTTGAAGCGGCAGTCGCGATCCACGCCGATACGACTTCTGCAGAACTCGACGCCGTCGCCGCCAACTGCACTACGCTGTCCGGAGCGCAAATCCAGATGAAAACTGTCGGTCAGAATTCGCTGGAAATCAATACTGCATGACTTCAATCAGACGGGCTGAACCGCGAATCGCCCAGGCTCGCCGCGTAACGTTACTCCCGTACGCCGTCTACGCGGCGACCATCAACGGCCCGAGCTGAGACCGTGCAACGTCAACGAAAGCCTGCATTGCACTCGAGACATAGGCATCATGCCGCCGGATAAACAGTGTTTCGACTTGCGCCTTCTCTGGCGATATAGCGTGGATAGTAACGAGATCCTGTTCCGCTGCCGCGGAGACCACGCCTCGGGGCAATAGCGTGATACCGATACCCGCGGCAACGCATGCGATGATCGCATCCATCGAGCCAAATTCGAGGGGCGCTGCCGTGAGCACCCCCATTTCGGCGAGCAGCGCGTCGAGCCGCTGACGGTACGAGCAACCTGAACGGAAGACAATTGTTTTGAGGTCCTGCACCGATCTGATCGCCTCGAGCGTGCGTACGGTACGCGGCGTAACCAGAACCAACTCCTCATGAAAGACTGTCTCAATGTAAAGGTCCGGATGGTCCAGCGGACCCGCTATAAACGCCCCGTCCAGCCGACATTCCGCAACATCGGCCGTGAGACTGCAACTCGTGCCCGTTGTCAGAGACAGTCGAACCTGCGGATACATTCGAGCGAAGTTACTTAGTATTGGAGAGAGCCTCAACGCCACAGTCGTCTCGAGTGTTCCGAGCGTGAGAGTGCCGCTCGGTGCGCCGTCATCCAGCGCTGCCACCTTGGCATCTGCAATGAGCTTTGCAATACGCGCGGCATACGGAAGCATGCGCTGCCCCGCAGGGGTCATGCTAACGCCGCGCACATGCCTTTGAAAGAGAGCGACCCCGACCTCTCTCTCCAGAGATCGAATTCGCGCTGTCACATTGGATTGAACGGTATTGAGCTCGGTAGCTGCCCGGTTCATACTTCCATGACGAGCTACGGCTTCGAAGACCTTGAGGTCGGCAGCGTCCATGCTTTGCACCTCTATGAAATGTCCACAACCTCGATAAAAGCTTCGATGTCCGGGCGGCAAGCTATCAACAACTTCGGCTCGATAACTTCGTTTTATTCAGACGCTTGCACGACAAACTGATTGAACAGAGTGCAGACCGTCGGCAACTGTCGGAGGCAACCAAAATTCACGAACCGTACGGCGGTTCGCACAGCGCTGCACAGCGAACTTATCTTGCATGCTACACCAAAGCGAAATTGAACATTCGAGGCAAACAGTACCCTTTGGTCGCTTCGCAAACGCGAGAAATAGCGCAGGAACAGAGCAGCGTCGGTGCGACGTTCAGCGCACCGCCGAGCTTGGAGGAGTGCCTGCTTCTATCTGACCCGAAAGTGTACAGAGCGGATCTCGACGATCCGCCCTCGAACTGAGTAACGCGCTATGCGACCTAGTCCTGTGGTCGACCACTCCATCGGATAGCCTCGCGAGTTCGACCACTTAACTGCGACAAAATCTCTGTACGCCACTCCGGGATCTAATGACCAATCGGTCCCGCGAATACCGGAGGCTCCTGTAGAGTCGCACCGCGCGCCCGGTCAGTATCCGCCTGTTTGCTACGGTCCAGTATGGATATCAACCAGCACGTCATAAACGCGAGCGGCATAGTCACTATGGTCGGTGGATCGATCGAGAAAAGTGGCTTCGCATTCCCAATAACATGCACCCAGACGGCTGGGCCTGCGACCGTCAGCAAGATGGCAGAGACCAACCCGACAGTTCCACCCACAACGGCTCCAATCGTGGTCAATCGTTTCCAATAAAGGGCAAGCAGTAACACTGGAAAAGTCGAGCTACAGGCGACCGAGAAAGTAAGTCCAAGCATGTAAGCCACATTCTGTGTCCTGAATGCAATGCCTAATGCCACCGCGATGACCCCAAGAACCAGAGTCGATATCCTTGATACCCGTACTTCATTGGCTTGACTCGCGGCACCTTTGCAAAAGACACGGGCGTAAAGGTCATGCGAAACTGCCGAAGAACCCGCGAGTGTCAACCCTGAGACAACCGCAAGAATGGTAGCGAATGCGACTGCGGAGATAAACCCAAGCAACGCGTTTCCTCCTACCGCCTTTGCAAGGTGGATAGCAACCATATTTACGCCGCCGAGCGGTTTTCCCGCGCCATCCAGGAAGTCCGGATTGGAGGCGACCAGCGCGATAGATCCAAACCCGATGACAAACACGAGTGCAAAGAACAGGTTGATAAATGCACTTGCCCAAAATACCGAGCCGCGTGCAGCCCGTGCGTCGGGAACCGTGAAGAAACGCATGAGAATGTGCGGCAATCCCGAGGTACCAAACATCACCGCAAGACCCAATGAAAATCCCGACACAGGATCTCTCACCAGAAACTGTGGACTGAGGATTGCACTGCCCTTTGGATGAATTTCCACGGCACGCCGCAACAATTCCGAGAAGTTAAAGCCAAAATTTCGCAGCACCAGAAAGCTCATCACAATCGTGCCGAGCAGCAGCAACGTCGCCTTCACTAGCTGTACCCAAGTCGTGGCGACCATCCCTCCGAAGGCCACATAAAACATCATGAGAGCGCCAACAAGAATTTCGGCGTAAACATAGTTAATACCAAACAACAGCTTGATCAGTTGCCCTGCCCCCACCATCTGCGCGATGAGATATAGCGAAGCAATGCATAGCGATGCGCAAGCCGAGGAGATACGAATCGGTGTCTCGCCAAGACGCGTGGAAACCGCATCAGCGACTGTATATTTACCGAGTTTTCGCAGTCTCGTCGCCAGCAGAAACACAACAATTGGCATCCCCGTCGCATACCCTACCGCGTAGACAAGACCATCAAACCCACTACTGAACACCAAAGCTGTCAGACCAAGAAATGCACCGGCTGACATGAAGTCACCCGCGATTGCAAGACCATTTTGCAATGCGGTTATTTCACCTCCGGCTGCGTAGAAATCGTCAGTCGACTTCGTTCGCTTGGCGGCCCAGTAGGTAATAGCAAGCGTCGCCAGTACGAAAGCAAGAAAAAACGCTATCGCCACGCCGTTTCCGGTACCTACGCCGCTCCCAGCAGCAAAGGATCCGGTACTCGCAACGCATGCGGATGCTGAAAGCGCGAGAAAAGCGCCATGTCGAAGAATGTTCATAACGGGTCACCGGGCAATTTACGATTGAAATTCAGCGGAATCGATACGAAATTTTCGCGAATCTGCTGCGTTTTCGATCAGGACATACAACCCGATAAGCAGCACGCTAACGACCAGAATGACTATTCCGTATAGGAACGCAACCGTAACCTCCGACCCATCTATCACCGGCGAAGCGAGCGTTGTCGGCGACACGACGGCAAGAGTAATGAACCCGAAGAACATCAGCACTTCGACGAGCGTCAAAAATATTGCCAGCCCCACTTTCTCACTTCCGGCAGCGACACCGTCGACCGCCATCTTCGCTCGGTTCATTTCTCCTCCATATTCTTTTGTACTACATACTATATATTCCAAAAAAACGTGTTTCTCACCAGACCTGACACAGACAATGCTATGGTTTATCCATATCTTCAATCGTGCTGCATGCACTGCATGCACTGCCTTCCAGCCGCCGGACGCCACGCCCGGCGGAACTCGGAACAAGAACTTAGCGCACAGTTTGGCGCGGCTACCCGGTGGACTTCTTGAAGTCCTCTCCATTGATCCGACTGGAAATGCTGATATTTTCAGCCGGATGTTCGTGCAAGATCACATTGATAATCTTGGGGTCCGATCCGATCGAGTCGTGCGTGACCTGGATGATGTCCCGGATGAGTTGTTCACGTCGTTCTTGCGTAAGACCGCTCTTGATATGGCATTCGATGAAAGGCACAATATTTCTCCGTCAGATCTATTTAAGACGTTCAATCAGTTCTTTATCGTTCGCCGCACCCTCGACATACTCCGGAAGATGCTCACCGTGTTCGACGAAATTGATTCCACGTCCCTCGCGAATCACGAAAAAGATGTCATTCTTCATTTCACCTGTCGCGGCGCTGACCACCCGGAGTATGCCGGCGGCAAGTTGCCGCTTTTGCTCGTCGGTCCGGCCAAAACGCATGTCACAAGAAATGAGTGCCATATATAGCTCCTAAATGCCTTTATGGATTATTGAATTCCCGGATGCATCGCCGGGAATCGTGGCTCCGGACTGACTTTCGCCAAGAGGTTCATTAAGTCTTCGATCGGATGTTCATCCAGCTCCGAGACAAGCTCGATGATCTGGTCTCGGAGTTCCTTGTCCGCGTGTTGTTCGCTTAACCAGTTAAATTTTTCGACGGTGCGTTCCCACGTGAACGGATTGTCCAGCCCGCCTTCGAAGCCGATATGCTCACTGACCAACACGCGACCATCCTTGCATTTGATCGTCACGCGCGTGTTGAGAGCGTGTGGGTATTGCGCTGAAAATTCAGCGTCAGGTTTCACCGACACTCTTCTGAGCAATGCCTGTGCATCGGGTGCCTGTACACGCTCGGGTTCAAGCTGAGCCGGACCGACCTGGCCATCGAGCAACGCAGCCGCAATCAGATACTTGAGGTTGTAGTCCGCCTGTTCTTTGGTCTGCGGGTCATCCTTCGGGCCGAAGCTGCCGCCGCCGGCAATGTCGAATCCGCTTTGGAAGATGTCACATTGGACTTCGTCCACGTCATCGCTCGTCAAATCATGTTTTCGCTTTAACGCGAGCGTCGCTTCAAGGACAGGTTGACCATGAATGAGCGAACAGTATTTCTTCATGATCGTCTCGTGAACGACCTCAAGCCGCTGGTCTTCCCAATCGACGTCGAGTGGTTGGTCGAACATTCGCACCAGACCATTGGGCCCTTCGAAAAGGCGAATTGGACCTGTGAATCCACGCTTGGCAAGAGATGCAGAATAGACGGCTCTCATGCCCGTGATACCGGGGGAAAAGCCTTTCCACTGTGAAACCGGCTCGGAATGGACGCACGTCAGTGAAATATTGTCGATCGTTGCGATTGCAATCGCGTTAGCAATCTGATCGGCATCGAGACCGAACAGCTTTCCCGACCCGGCTGCGGCGGAGATCGCCAACTGAATAGCGTGGTTAAACCCTTTGGCCATAACCGGCACGATTGCGGTAATACGGCAGCCAATTTCATAGGCTGTTGCCAACGCCAGCATGAACTCTTCGCCACTTGCGGACGCATGCTCAGCAGCGGCCAGAATGGTGCCGAAGTTATCGCTCGGGTGACAGAGTCCACCGGGGGACATATAGCTGTCCAGCAGGTCTACATACCTGACCAAACCGGAGTTGTACAAGGCGGCTTGATCGGGCGAAGTCTTACCACCTCCAATCAAGGAACATGTCCCCGAGCCGCGGTACTCATCGAACTGATCGCGAAGCGCCTTGAACGGCTTACCAGGCAGCGCTGCCATTGCACAACCCAGACTGTCAAGAATATTCCGCTTGAGAATTGCCCTCGCGCCGGGAGTAAGATGGTCTGCACGTGCGTCGTATGCAAAGCGGCCGATACGCTGAGCAGTCGTGGGTGTACTCATTTGAAATCTATCCCTCAAAAATTTCCGGATCGCCTCGAACGGCAGTCCGATTCTCAATTGGCGACTCGCGTGCATTTCTTTCAATTGACGCGCTTCGCCTTCCGTCTACGCACGCTTATAGCTGTAGGGCCGCGATTTCGCTTCGTTGCCCGGCGACGTTGAACCAGCAGCAGTGACTCCGCCATCTGCCATCTCCTACCGAAGTCGGGTTTCGATGTGACATTGCCGTGTCTCCAACCAATGAGACAAACTCGCATCATTCGAGCTGGATATCAAGCGAAGGTATTAAATACGGTTATCTATCTCAGAGATAACCCAGTCATTCCGGGCCCCTGTCCCATCCGGCCAGTGCGCCCCGGAGTCGCTCGTAGGATTCCGCTCAAGTGCTTTTCAGGTTGCGCTGCTTCTAAACGGTCAACCGATTCTCGGATCATTTCGTCGCTGGAATCGAGAGATCACCGCGACCAATCGACTGAGCAGTTACGCACGGGCAGTTCGCGTCAGATTAGTGTCGCCGAAGAACACGCTTCACCCACGAAGGCTCATGAGCAGAGGCCACCCGACGGCGCAGATGTACTTTCCGACTTACGGTTCCCTCCGTGCGCGGACACGCCGCCGGTCCAGAATCGCGCTTATCGACTCCTGCCGAGGGCCAGGAATTACCTGAATCGACGAACCTGCGGAAATGAATCCAGTTTTGAACACGCTTAAATAAACACCGGAGTACCCACTGGCCATCATGTGTTTGGCAGCACGCGCGTATCCCATCACGGCGTCAAACTTGTAGCAGGGATTTCGGGGAGACTCGACACGAAATTCGACCTCATCGATCAAGATGCGATCTCCGACCCAGAGTTGAGTTTCGAGCAGCCCACTCGTCGTTAAATTCTCTCCCATCGCAGCAAACGGCAGCGGATCGTCCGCGCCCATTACGCCTGCTTCAAGCCGGCGTTCGCGCCACCATTCGTAGTGTTCGACCGGATACATATAAACAGCTTTCTCGAGGCCTCCATGCACGCTAAGGTCTACTTGCTCATCACCGACCAGCCCTAGCCTCTTGACCTCAATACAAGCCCGGTCGTGAAGCACGCTGACAGGGGTTTTGCGTATTCCGGAGTTAACCACCATCCCTGGCGAGGTACTACCCACGTCCAGCGGAGCACTCGAACCTACACTGGCCGCGAGTAGTCGGACGACGATTGGGTTGGTCGTTTTCGTAGTTGTATGCTGTACAAACTGTTGTTGCATAGCCATATCCGTGTTGTGCTACTTCGGCACAGACTCCATCCAATAAAGCCGACCAAGTCCGAGGCGCAAGTGCCGACGCAAACTGCTCTCTCAGGCACGTCTCGTCGTCACCGTACCCGTCACCTCGGCACAAAAACGCAGTCGAGATGGCCTCTCTCCACGTCTTCCACAAGTGAACGCGATGTACCGATCGAAACCGCCAACTCCACCCGGGGCCACTTGCCATGGTATTTCGAAAGCAAAGCCGCAAGGTGTGCCGCTGCGGTAGATTTCGTAGCGCCAATGCTCAAGCGTCCGCACTGCTGCTCAGGTTTCATCGCAAGTCTCGCCTCTTCCGCGAGGTACAGGATTCGTTGCGCATAGTCCAGCATCGTGCGGCCGCTTGGCGTCAACCTCATCCGCTTTCCACCTCATAGAAAAGCTGGACCTCCAGTTCCTCTTCAAGCTGTTTTACGCGCATCGCCACATTTGACTGAACACGGGCCGAATGGCGTGCTGCACGGGTCACGCTTTGCTCGCTGGCGACGGCACAAAATATTTCTAATGATGAGAAATTCATTTCGCCCCCAGTTTGCTTCTCACTCGAAAATGCCACTAGTACGAGTGTTTGGTTCGGCCGAACGTGCCGTCAATCGGTAGACAAGAAAAACACTCTTTCCATCGCGGCAAGACGCGCACTGTCGCTCCTGGATCGCCACCGATGGAGCGCATAGTTATCGCCAGAAATGCGTTGCAGAAAGGGCCCTGCACGACGATCCGTGACAGGAGAAGACGACGCGGCAGGCCACAGCCTGGGGAACTACACACAGACAGAAATCAGACGCCGCATCGTGCCGCACGCGACGCCCGATCACTTTTGTCGAATCAGCTCGCTTACTTCGCCGTGGGCATTGCAAATTCAGCGCCCTTCTCCGTGCTTTCCGGCCAGCGCTGCATGATCGACTTCTGCTTCGTATAGAATCGAACACCTTCCTCGCCGTATGCATGCGTGTCGCCGAACAGACTGCGCTTCCAGCCACCGAAGCCGTGCCAGGCCATCGGGACCGGAATAGGGACGTTGATGCCGACCATACCTACTTCGATGCGTCGCCCGAATTCGCGAGCGATGTGTCCGTCGCGGGTGTAGCACGCCACGCCGTTGCCGAACTCATGAGCATTGATCAAGTCGACCGCTTCCGAGAAGTCCTTCACACGGACGCAGGCAAGAACGGGCCCAAAGATTTCTTCCTTGTAAATTCTCATCTCCGGTGTAACGTTGTCGAACAGCGTACCGCCCGTGAAGAATCCGCCCTCATGACCGTCGACCTTGAGGCCGCGACCGTCAACGACCAACTTCGCACCTTCGTCGACACCAATCCCGATGTACCCTTCTATGCGTTCGAGCGCCTGTTGCGTAACGACAGGGCCCATTTCCGCATCGGACTCCATGCCGTTCTTTACAATGAGACTACGCGCACGTTCGGCAAGCTTCGGAATGATCTTGTCAGCCACATCGCCGACGAGAACGGCGACCGAAATAGCCATACAACGCTCGCCAGCGGAGCCGTACCCAGCGCCAACCAGCGCGTCGACCGCTTGATCGATGTCGGCATCGGGCATCACAACCATATGATTTTTGGCCCCACCCAGCGCTTGCACGCGCTTGCCGCTCTTCGCGCCGGTCTCGTAGATGTAATTGGCGATTGGCGTCGATCCGACAAAGCTCACCGCCTTCACGTCCAGGTGCGCGAGCAAAGCATCAACAACGACCTTGTCGCCCTGAACCACGTTGAAGATGCCGTCCGGCAGACCGGCCTCCTTCAACAGCCTTGCCATGAACAACGACGCCGACGGGTCACGCTCGCTTGGCTTCAGAATGAAGGCATTGCCCGCCGCAATCGCAACAGGGAACATCCAGCAAGGCACCATGCACGGGAAGTTGAACGGCGTAATGCCCGCGACAACGCCGAGCGCCTGACGCGTTGTCCAGTTATCCATGCCCGTTGAGACCTGCTCGGTATAGTCCCCCTTAAGAAGCTGCGGAATGCCGCAGGCAAATTCGATGACATCGATACCCCGCGCCACCTCGCCTTGAGCATCCGAGAAGACCTTTCCATGTTCGGCCGTGATGATTGCGGCCAGTTCATCCCGATGCCTGTTCATCAACTCGAGAAACCGCAGCATGACGCGGGCGCGGCGGATCGGTGGCGTGTTGCTCCACTTCGGAAATGCAGCCTTGGCGCTTGCGACAGCGGTGTCGACATCTGCGATCTCCCCCAGCAGGAGTTTGCGTGGGCGTTCACCGGTCGCAGGATTGAAAATCGCCTGGGTACGCATTCCTGACCCACGTACTGGCTCGCCATGAATAAAGTGGGTGACGTCGGCTGTGTCGTTGAACGCTTGCATCTCGCTTCCTTGATTGATGGGTGGTGAACAAAGTCTAGGAGTCGGCATTACGTTTGCAAAGGCGTTAAACTTGAAATGATCGTTTCCAACGGCGAACAATAGACATATGGATACGCGAAAAGTCGAAGGCCTTTGGACTCATTTGCACTGGCTGACGGTTCTTGCCGAACAGGGCACGTACACTGCGGCGGCCGCGCGCCTTGGCGTGAGCAAGGCCGCAATGAGCCAACGCATCGCAGAACTCGAGCGAGCCTCGGGTGTCGCACTGGTGCAACGTAACACCCGCAGCGTACGACTCACTGAAGCCGGGCAGCGACTCGTCGACAACACACGTCTGGAGTACGAGCACATTGCGACGAGTTTTGCGATGGTTAAGGAAATGGCGGGCGTTGCACGCGGATTGATCAGGGTAACCGCTCCAGTGGCGTTCGCGCGGCAGCAGTTGGTGCCGAAGATGTCTGCGTTTCTGCGGGCGAATCCCGAAGTACGGGTTCAACTCGAAGCGTCTGATCGTCTGACCTCGATTGCCACGGAAGGCTTCGATCTTGCCGTCAGACATAGCTCTCAGGTCCCTGAGACCCATGTCGCCTGGAAGCTGTGCGAGACGCAATCCGTCATTGTCGCGACACACGCATATCTGGAGCGTCGAGGTTACCCTGAATCGCCAGCGGATCTCTCCGCTCACGATTGCCTGTTCTATCCTCGTGCTTTAGGGTCCGGAATCTGGTCGTTCGAACGCAGAGCCGCGCGGCGGACGCAGTCGGCTCCTTTGATGATCACGGTAAACGGCCCCTTCTCCGCTAACAATAGCGAAGCCTTGAGAGACGCGGCCCTTGACGATCTGGGCATCGCGCTGCTGCCCGATTTCACGGCGCAAGCAGCGATTCAATCGGGAAAACTCATTGTTCTCCTGCCTGACTGGCGGCCAATAGGCGCCTTTGCCGAGCAGCTCTATGTGGTCCGGCCATACACCCCGCACGTACCGCGCGCTGTCGAACTGTTTGTCACGTACCTGAGGGATACTTTCGCTGAAGGATTTCCTCCATAGCCGTTCGCGCCGCTACGTTTTCACGAGAAGCCAGTGGATTTCGAAACGGATTCCCAAGCGTCAATTTCGTGGCTCAGCACTGACATTCTGTCCCGGACTACACTTAACGCATCATCGCCAAGCACGAGGTGAACCGGCGGATCAACCTCGTCGATCAGGTCCAACATGATCTGCGCCGCCTTCACCGGATCCCCAGGCTGTTTCCCATCTTTCGCCATACGGGCGCGGCGGATCGGAGCAAACACCGGGTCGTAGTCGTCGATACTGTGCTCAGTGCGCACCATCGATCTGCCCGCCCAATCCGTTCGAAACGCGCCCGGAGCAACAGCCGTCACCTTGATACCGAAACTGCGCACTTCCTGTTCCAAGGCCTCTGATATGCCCTCAAGTGCGAACTTGCTACCGCAGTAGTATGCAATGCCGGGAAATGTAACTAGCCCCGCCATCGACGTGATATTGATGATGTGACCGGTGCGTCGAATTCGCATCGACGGGAGCACGGCCTTGATCATAGCGACTGCGCCGAACACATTCACATCGAACTGACGACGGAGTTCATCGAGCGGAGATTCCTCGAGGATTCCTTCATGACCGTATCCTGCACTATTCACGAGAACGTCGATTGCACCAACGCGCTCGGCGACTTCCTCGATCGTCGCATTGATTGAATCGAAATCAGACACATCGAGGATCACACCGTGGGCGTGATGTGCATGCAATCCCTCAAACTCAGCCTTCGCACGCTCGCTCCTCACAATGCCAATCACCGTGTTGCCGGCGGCCAATGCTGCTTTCGCCAAGGCACGACCAAAACCGGAACTCGCACCGGTAATCAAAAAAATGCGCTGGGCGGCGTGGCTCATGTTTGGAACCTCCCGTTGGATAGTCTTCGAACTGCCGTTCCAGCAGCTACTTTGATAAGAAATCGGGCGCTAGATACGATGAGTAGGTCTGCACCACGCGCTACCTGAACCACTTCGTCCATGACTCAACACGACTCAAGCAGGCTGAATTCGCGGATCGAAATCGAACTCGAGTCTGATGCCGCCCGGCTCGTACAACATCGTGTGACGCTTGGGTCCTTCACCCATGTTCTCAGGTGCGAACTCAACCACTACCCCTGGCCATCCGGAGACCCGTGCGAAGATTGCGTCGAGAGCCTCTTTACTACCGACCCGCAGCGCGAGGTGATGGAGACCTACATTCGTTTTGCGGTCGAACGCCACGCAATTCTGCAGATCCTTGACCTCCCAGAGTGTCAGCGTGATGTGCCCGTCGGACACAAAAGCCGCCGGGTAGTCGGGCCTCCCGCCAACCTGTGTCCAGCCCAGGACGTTGATGAAAAAGTCCCGGGTGACGATCAGATTACGGACCGTCAGACCAACGTGGTCTATGCCAAGTGTTAGAGGTGCATCAGTCATCCCCAAGCTCTCCATTTGAACTTAGATGATATTCGCCAACTCCGAAGCGGCCTCGCGTGTAGCGTATTGCTCGACACGAGAAGGTTTCGCGACAGTTGCCATCATCACGGATGTACTCTTTGAAAACCCGACGGAACGTATAACGACGTTCCTGCGTTCGGATAGTTGACGCATCACGTAGAAAGCAGCTTAACAATGTTTCGAGAGTGCATAAGCGGTTTGTGACGATATGGGTATCGAGAAAATAGATACCCTTTCCTTAACCAGTACTACGGTCAGAATAGCCGCGAAGAAAATGGTGGCGCCGGCAACGACAGCAACATGCTCAAGCTGACGACTGTCGTGAACGCCTCGAATACGCAGACGATGAGGTTTCTCCGCCGGTACGCCGCTACGCCGCCGCCATCAAAGGCCCAAACTCCGAGCGCGAGACCTCGACGAAAGCGCGCATGGCGCTCGACATGTATGCGTCATGCCGTCGGACGAAAAGCGTCTCGACATGTGTTTTTTCAGGTGAGACCTCATGGAGGGCAATGATGTCCTGCTGCGCCGCTGACGCGACCACGCCTCGCGGTAGCAACGTGATCCCGATACCGGCCGCTACACACGCAATGATTGCGTCCAACGAGCCGAACTCGAGAGCCGTCACAAGAATCCCCATCTCGACAAGCAGCGCTTCCAGCTGCTGCCGATACGCGCACCCGACGCGGAACACAATCGTTTTCAGGTTCGGGATTGACGCCAAAGACTCCAGGGAGTCTATGGTCCGAGGGGTCACAAGCACCAGTTCTTCATGGAGAATCTTTTCGCTGTGAAGCTCCGGGTGGTCAAGAGGACCTGCTATGAACGCTCCATCCAGACGGCATTCCGCCACATCCGTCGCGAGGCTGCGGCTTGTTCCGGTCGTCAGCGACAGCCTGACTTGCGGATACATCCGCGCGAAGTTGCTCACTATCGGTGAAAGCCGCAGCGCCGCAGCGGTTTCCATGGTTCCCAACACCAGGGAACCACCCGGAGGTCCGTCGTCCATGGCCGCCACGCGAGCGTCTGCAACGAGCTTGGCGATCCGCGCCGCGTAAGGAAGCATGCGCTGCCCCGCCGGAGTCATGCTCACACCGCGGACATGCCGCTGAAAGAGCGCAACACCAACTTCTTTTTCCAGTGAACGGATCCGGGCCGTTACGTTGGACTGGACAGTGTGCAACTCTACGGCTGCCCTGTTCATGCTCCCGTGGCGAGCGACCGCTTCAAATGCCCTGAGGTCCGCAACATCCATAACGCTACCCTATGAAAAATTTCCGAAGTCGACGACGAACCGACATTGCGGCGCGAAAGTCATCGCGGAAGTCACTGCGGAGGATGCCTCACGCTTCCGTCAGAATTTGTCGGATGGCGTCCTCAAAGGCTTCGACAGGCTGTGCGCCGGTCAGCATATAGCGATTGTCAACGATGATTGACGGCACCGAATGGATACCCATCGCCTGATATTTCTCTTCTTCCGCACGAACTTCATCGGCGTAGTCGCCGCTTTGCAGAACGGTGCGCGTCTGCTCTGCGTCGAGCCCCACAGATTCCGCGGCGTCGACCAGAACGTCATGGTCGCTCGGGGCCTTACCCTCGCCGTGATAGGCCCGTAGTAGCGCCTCTTTCAGCGGTAACTGTTTGCCTTTGATAGCGGCCCAATGCAATAGGCGATGCGCATCGAAGGTGTTGTAAATGCGTGTGCGCGGGCCAAAGGTAAAGCCGACATTCGCGCCACGCTCGCGCAGCGCGACCTGTGCCTCGGCTATCTGTTCCGGGGTGCGCCCGTATTTCTTTCCGATATGTTCGACGAGTGCTTCGCCATCGTTGCCCATCTGCGGATTCAGTTCGAAGGCATGCGTGACTAACTCGACGTCGACGGCCTCGCCAAGGCGCTCGATCGCAAGTTGCAGCGAGGAGAGACCGATAGCACACCACGGGCACGCTACGTCGGAGACAAAATCGATTCTGAGTGGTTTTTTCATTGCTTTCATGGTGAAAATGACCTGTTACGCGAACGACTCGATACGAGGGCAACAGAGACAGACAGGCACAACCGAATTTGTGAATGCCTGCGGGATCGTTCGCCCGATTACGGCGCACTCAAGGTCGGAAACCGCGACACGACATGGGTGGCGAGTTCGTCGAGCACCAGAGCCGGGCGGGACAAACGTCAGGCGAATGCGCACGGAAGGTCCGGCGGGCCGTCGGCAGAGCGGCTGGCGCTACTGCCACGAGTCATCTTCACGGATGCGTGTTGCGGGTTAGTGTTCATGTGAATAGCCTGACCACGTCAAGAGACACCATGACGTTTCGGCTGTGATGGGGATGCCTCGTATTCTGAACGACTTTCGATGCGAGATGATCGCAGTCTGTGGTAATTCAATTGTTCCTGTGCGTCAACCATTCTGCGATGCCATCATCACCGGTCGTGCGACGCCGCGCGAATTTCAATTGTTGGCCGGTGTTCAAGTGTCCACGCCACTGTATCGGCCAAAGAAAGAGGAATGCAAAGTAGGATAAGCGCTTGCCGGCGATAGCTTTCACATCTTGATGCTCAGCATCGTTAGGGTCACCAGGCCCAGCGCCTATACATACGTTTGGCTGGTATCCATGCCGAAGGTCGCATTGTCAGGCTGGGAATCCAGGCTGGATCATTCCCATCGCTCGTGCCATCGCGCCGACACCGTTTCTTTTATTCACGGAGGAAAGAATGCCGCTAATTCGTATCGATGTCCTTCAAGGAAGAACGGAGGCTGAAATCAACTCCTTGCTCGATGCCGTACATCGAGCCGTAGTCAAGGCTTTCGAAGTACCCCAAACGGACCGCTATCAGGTGTTGACGGAACACAATCTCCGCCGGTTAGTCGCGGAAGACACCGGGCTCGGAATCGTACGTACCGAAAAACTGACGCTGGTTTCAGTCACCACCCGTCCACGTTCTGACGAATCAAAGCGCAAATTCTATAGTGAGCTTACGGCCGAATTAGCGGCAAACTGTGGCACGAGCTCAAATGATGTGATCGTTTCCATCACCACCAACTCTGACTCGGACTGGAGCTTCGGGAACGGCGTCGCTCAGTATTTAACCGGCGAACTTTGACACGCGTACAACGTGGTCGCTGCTGCCTGACGGGCTCCAGATCACTCTGACCGCATTGCCAGCCTGGCTCCCACCCCGTGGCCTGCCATGGCGCGTTAACAAAGGATTCGGGTGCACCGCTTTAGCCCCGCACTCGGTAAGCCGCAGTAACAACATCGTTCATTCACAAAATGGTTTAAAGGCTTGTTTCCTATCAATTCTGAGAGGCCCGACGGATAAGTCCCCTGTCAGTCGAACGTGGTGCGATATGCAAACAACGAAGGGGTACCCCCACTCATAAGAAACAGAACCTTTTTCCCTGCACCGAATGCTCCATTCTCGACGCTCTGAATCAGACCCGCGAACGCCTTGCCGCTATATACCGGGTCCAACAGAAGGCCTTCCTGACTGGCCAGAAGATTGACTGCCCGGCGCATTGAGTGAGTAGGCAATCCGTAGCCGATTCCGAGTTGGTTACCATGGAGAACAACGTCGTCGCCGGATACCGTGAGACCAGAACCCATCAAGTCAAGCGTCTGCTGCACTTTTTCGCACGTGGTGGCATACGCTTTTTCGAGCGGCGCAAGAACCGTGTACCCCACTACTTTCATCGGCGACACACCAGCAGCGATCGCCCCCGCTATAAGCCCGGCCTGCATGCCACCACTGCCATTTGCGACAACGATATAGTCAAAGTCAATTCCGCCGCTCCTCGACTGGTCGAGAATCTCAATTGCACAGGAAACATAGCCCAGACAGCCGACCGGGCTCGATCCGCCGAGCGGACACACATACACTTTTCGGCCTTCGCCACGCAGCTTTGCGGCCCGCTCTTCCGCAACCTGCAGCGCATTAACGTTCCCTGGAACATCATGGATGACCGCACCAAAGAGGCGATCTAGTACCACGTTGCCATTTTCGACATAGTCATCGTCTTCGATCGGAACCAGCCTCGAGAGCACCAGTTCACATTTCATTCCGAAGCGCGCAGCAGCCGCAGCCGTCAACCGGGCATGATTCGACTGTCGGCCGCCGACCGTGATGATCGTATCGGCGCCAGCCGCCTGCGCCTCCCCGATCAGAAACTCGAGCTTGCGCAGCTTGTTGCCGCCGCCTCCCAGGCCATCAAGATCTTCCCGCTTGACATAGATCTCGGCACCTCTTAAGTGCTGACTCAATCTAGGCAGTGCCAGAATTGGTGAAGGCCCGTCGCGCAATTGCGCCTTGGGAAACCGGGAAAGGTCCGGTACTCGCAATGTCATTTAATCACCCCACAAGTTGGTTGATCGTTCGTCGATACGGAGAGTGTCGTCGTTGGGTGGCCGGGTTGAACTCACGGTTGGGCGCGCACGCGTACCGGCTCCTAGTCGTTTCCAGGGCAGATCGGCCGGATCAGCCGCCATCGGGCCAGGCGACTTGGCTACGAGAATACGCTCGGCAATTGGACCGAAGTCCGCGCGGAAATGCACGGAACTCTTGTTCACCAGGATCCTCATCTTCTCAGGCTGAATACCAGCCATTCTGAAAAGGTTGCGATCGTTCATCGGTGCCTTAACGGAACTCACCGCGACTCTCACGTCGTCAATTCGAAGGCAGGCAGTCGGACCGACATCGACGTGCATTCCGTGCATCATCGGACCGTCAAAGATACATTTTCCGTCTGAAAGATGTTCAACTTCGAATGTCGCTTCGAACGGAAAGTCACCAACGACCTCAGACTTGCCGCCCAACGCTACTGTGATGTAACTTCCTTTGCCCGCCTTGTGAGCCACTCGAACGACTTCAGGGTCCCACATCAGGCCCAGTGCAGCGCCCTGAGCTTTGTTGCGCACCAGTGCCCGGAGCATTCCCGTCGTATTTGAATCCGCGCCGCCATGAGGGTTATCCTGCGTGTCGGCGATGACCACCGGGCGGTTCGCGCGGGAAGCGATTCGCTGCGCCTCACGTACAGCCTCGTCCGGGTTAAGAAATTCGACCGCCCATTCGGACTCCCGCTCGATGATGTCGTCATAAATGGCTGCCACCGCCGCATCCGCGTGGTCTGGTTCGGTGGCATAGCACCAGACCATCGGTCCGCATTCCGGAAAATCCGCAGCGGGGAATCCCGGTGTGAACGAAATTGACAGTACTGCGGTATTTTCCTGAGCTGTCAGATGTTGGTAGACGCTACGCGCCGGCTCAAGCAGTGTGCACATCGCATTCACCGGAATGAGAAACGGGATGCGCCGATAGGCCATCGTGACCGGCGTTTTGCTGGCTATCAGCCGTCGCAATAGATGCGCCGCAGCCCTTCCCGTATCGGCCATGTCCACGTGAGGGTACGTCCGGTATGCCACGAGACCGCTTGCATTGCGCAGCATCTGCTCCGTTACGTTCGCATGCAGATCAAGTGACGCGACAACAGGTAGGTCACCACCGACAATACTTCGAATGCGTGCCAGCAGTTCCCCTTCCCCGTCATCGACATGCTCGGCCACCATTGCTCCGTGCAGGTCCAGATAAATCGCGTCCACCTTGGTGGTGCGGACCGCTTCGACGATTTCACCAGCAATCCGCTCGTAAGCTGATCGGGTTACGTGGGCCGAAGGGCTCGCCGCCGCCCATATGATCGGGATCAGGTGATGTCCTTCCGCTTGCATCTCCTGGATAAATCCTCCGATCGGGATGTTCACGTTTTGCAGTTGGAATACGTCGTCTTTGCGGACCATAGCTGGAAATCCTTCCCCGCGGACGAAATTCTCATAGTCCGCCTTGGACGGCGCAAATGTGTTTGTCTCGTGCTGGAACCCGGCAATCAGTATTTTCATGATGTGGCGTCCTTCAAGCCTCTCGTTTGGATCGAATAAGCGCTAGAACGCACGCTCCCACCATCAACAGAGCAACCGTTGGCAGAAGTGCAGTCTGCATGCTCCCGGTTGCGCTTTTTACCCATCCAATGATGCTTGGGCTGATAAAACCCCCAACCAGCCCAATCGTGTTGATCAGCGCAATGCCGCCGGCCGCCACGTCCCCCTTCAGATGCTCTGACGGCATGGCCCAGAATACCGTGTACGCAGCCCACGTGAGAGCCGTCGCCAACGTAATGCTGGCGAGCGATAACCACAGTGAGCCTATCGAAAATGCTGAAATGGCCAGCGCAACCGCACCAACCATTGCAGGCACCGCGCTATGCCAGCGACGCTCAATCCGCTTATCAGAGCTTCTGCCTATCACCCACATCGCGATCACCGCAAGACCATAGGGAATGGCTGACAGGAAGCCAATGGTCATGAGATCTGACACGCCTCCTGACTTGAGGATTGTCGGAAGCCAGAAACTGACGGCGTATATGCCACATATAAGGCAGAAATACGCGAATGCCATCACGTAGACGCGACCGTCGGTGCAGACGTCCCTGAACCCCGCGTGACTCGCCTTCCGGCTTCCGATGTCTTGCAAAAGTGATGCCTTCTCATCGCTGGACAACCATCGCGCCGATTCAATGCGATCGTCCAGACAGAAGAACGTAACGACTCCGAGGACAACGCAGGGCAAGCCCTCGAGGAGAAACATCCATTGCCAACCAGCAAGCCCGTGCGCACCCGAAAGCAAGGCCATGATCCCTGTCGACAAAGGTGCCCCGACAATCCCACCGAGAGGCGCGGCCGCCATCACGAAAGCCATCACCTGCGCCATCCGCGCCTGTGGGTACCAACATGTCAGATAAAAGACCATTCCCGGCGCGAAACCGGCTTCGAAGACTCCGAGCATGAACCGCAGAATGTAGAACGAATGCACATCGTGAACAAACATCATGGCAGCGGATGTGAGTCCCCATAGCACCATGATTCGGCTGAGCGTTTTGCGCGCTCCGAGGCGAGGAAGCAGCAGGTTGCTCGGGATTTCAAAGAGCATGTACCCCAGAAAGAAAATCCCTGCACCGACCCCGAACGCCGCGTCGCTGATTCCGATGTCGGATTGCATCTGTAGCTTCGCGAAGCCGATATTGATCCGATCAAGATAGGCGAAGAGATAGCAGCACACCAATAGCGGTAACACATGCAAGTCTATGCGACGATAAACAGCTCGCTTGCCATGCGAGAGCGCAGCGGAAGACAGTGTAGACATCAATTCGCTCCAGTTTCGATAGCGGATCCGGCGGTTCTGGTGTCTGCATCGTTACCCAAGAAAAACCTGGTTGCAAGAGCAACCGTGGACCGCTATCGTTGTCTTTTGAGCAACACGGGGATTTACGCCATGCGGGAAATAAACCAACGCAGGCTTCGTTATTTTCACGAAGTGCTGACCCACGGCTCAATTCGCAGCGCCGCCGACAGCGTCAACACGGCGCCGTCGGTCATTACGCGGCAGATCAAGCTGCTGGAAGATGAAGTCGGGATGGTCCTGTTCGAAAGGCAATCCCGCGGTGTGGCACCAACCGAGGCGGCACATCAGTTGCTGGAATACTGGAGAGCCTGCCAGGCACAGCAGGAGCATCTTCAGGACAGGCTAGATGAGTTGCGTGGGTTGCAGCGAGGTCAGGTTCGGATCTCCATCAGCGAAGGCTTCGTCGATGACTTCCTGGACGAAGTGCTGAACAGTTTCTCGGCGCAGTACCCGAAGCTGGATGTCGTAATGAATGTGGCACCGGTCAACGAGGTGGTAAGAGAAGTCGAAGAAGACATCGCGCACATCGGGATAGCGTACAACCCGCCCAACTCCCCACACACCCGATACCTTGCAAGCGCCCCGGAGCCCGTCGTCGTACTCGCCGCAAGAGATCATCCACTGTCACAGGGCGATACCCGAACACCGATCTCTGTCCATCATGCACTTTCTTATCCGATCGGTCTCATGCCGGTGTCCTTCGGTCTCGGTCAGCTCATGCAGGCCCTCGCTTTCGCGGAGAATCTGCGTCTCGCGCCAGTACTCACTGTTAATTCCCTGCGTGTGCTGATCAGGTTCGCGAAGACGGGACGTGGCGTCATTTTCGCAACCAAGTTTGCTGCCCGCGCCGAGCTCGAGGCAGGAACCTTGGTTTCTAGAACGGTCGACCATCCGCTGTTTTCGTCCGCGCAAGCCAGAGTCCTCGTGCGCAACGGGCGTCCTCTTTCCAAGGCAGCTGACGAGATCCTCAAACGCATCCTGTACGATATGACCGTATTTCAGTCACACAGATCGTCAGCACGGAAACGAAGCACACGCAAAAAAGGATGACGCGTACATCGGTGGGAAAACATGACGCACACCGTATTGACCGTCTACACAGGGTCGTGTCGCACGCGATTACGTCGGGAGGCGCGATCGGGCACTGCCTCAACGTTGGGCCGTCAATAGCGAATGTATTTCGGCCACTACGCCGGCACCTTCCCCGACGGCGGACGTGACACGCTTAATCGAAGTCGAACGCACGTCGCCGATTGCAAAAACGCCCGGAACACTCGTCTGAAATGCGAAATTGGCCGTCGTTGACTCCGTCGAACCCGTGCGGTCGGTAATAACGAAACCTTTGTCATCAACCTCCACTCCGCATCCACGCAACCAGCCGGTGGCAGGGTCGGCGCCGGTGAAGAGAAAGAGATGGCGAGTCGGGATTCGTGTGTGATTTCCGTCCGAACAAAAATGAACCTCCGTCACGCCGTCCTCGTCTGATGCGACAGATTCGATGGCAGAGTTGCTATGAATCGTCACGTTGGCGAACGAGCTCACGCGATCGATCAAATATCTCGACATCGTTTCGTGCAAGCTCTCGCGTCGAATCAGCACATGGACATGTGCTGCATAGCTCGCCAGGAAGACGATTGCCTGTCCAGCAGAATTCCCTCCTCCCACGAGTACGATTTCCGAACCCTGACAGAGACGACCCTCGATCGATGACGCCCAATAGTAGACGCCGCGAATCTCGGACTCATTGAGGCCCGTGATTTGAGGGCGGCGATAGGCAGCACCGGATGCTATAACGACCGTCTTCGCGTGGGCGCAACGACCGTCCCTGAGTTCGATCATGAAGGGCGATTCGGCGCAATGCAGCTTTTCCACCTCGGTCGGTATGACTATTTCCGCGCCAAATTTAACAGCCTGCTCATATGCGCGGCTAACCAGAACATGACCGGAGATGCCGGTTGGAAACCCGAAATAATTTTCGATCCTGGTACTTGCGCCGGCCTGTCCACCAAAGCCCTTTGAGTCGAAAACGAGCACGGAAAGTCCTTCTGACGCGGCGTACACGGCCGCAGCGAGTCCGGCTGGACCCGCACCGACAATGACGGTGTCGTACGTGCCGGCTTCATCGAAGCCGAGCAGCAGACCGAGCTTCGACGCGAGAAGCGTTTCATCGGGATTGTGCAGGATAGAGCCGTCAACCAGTACGGCTAGCGGCATCTGTCTTTCTACGCACTGTGTCTTCGAAAGGAAATCGCGAGCCTCATCGTCCGTGGCCGGATCGAGGATCCGATGTGGATGATTGGCGCGCCTCAGCAGATTTGCGAGAACGATGAGTCTCGCGTCAGTCGAAGATCCGATCAGGATCGGGCCACTACCATCCTGAATCAATCCGACGCGCCGAAGAATGAACGCGCGCATGATCTCCGAGCCGAGTTGAGCTTCGGCAATCAGAAGCGCCCGGAGCCGCTCAGGCGCGATCAGGAACGCATCAACGTCCGTGATGGCAATCGCGTCAACGAGGTATGGCTTGCCGCTGAGTGTGGCCGTCTCTCCGAGAAAGTGCCCCTCACCAACCTCCTGAAAAAGCCGCGACTGCCCAAATCCGTTTCGTACGATCAAATGCACGGTTCCACGAGTCAAGATCCTCATGCCGTCGCTCTGCTCTCCGGCGCGAAACATGACGTCGCCGGCTTTCCAATGTTCCGTCGTCCCGAAGCGAGCCGCCTTGGCTATCCGGGTTGCGGTCAAACGGGGATACATCTGATACCGACGCCGCTCAATCTGGGTGCGTTGACCTGCCTCAACGGTTTCGTAATCTTCAGGCGCGACACGGACGCCGGGTGGTGCACCGTCTTTCAACGTCATGGAAGTTTCCTTGTTCAGCCAGGAGGTAGTTGGCATTCGAATTATTCGCTGCCGAATCGCTCGGGTTTGGCCTCGAGGAACTGCGTAGCATTGCAAGAGTCTGCAACGAGGGATACAGCTGGAATACGCTCCGGCAAGCGCGATCTGTCTCAACGGACGCCGACAAAACTATGTCTGCGGTCGACACATCCGACCCATGCCAACCCACAGCCTCCAGTAGGAACTATAAGGTTTTCGACGACGCTGAATAAAGGCCAAGGCATGAACAACACCTTTTACATCTGGTAAATAGAGAATGTCATGGGAGGTCGCAAAGATGATGTCTTCTCTACTTGGGTTCAGCATGGATGCACGATTCTGGTTCCCACCCGGATATGTGTAGACATGGCAAGCACTGTTTGGAAATGACCGCCAGATGTTCTGGATTCCTCCAAACTTCTCTGACTTGGGCGATCACCCGTTTGCTCATCCGACCCAATTCACTAAAAGAGATTTCAACCATCACAAATCATCATTTGAAGTGATTGAACGGTCCATATATCGTTCAAGAAACAGAAAGCTGCAGCCCGGGAGGTGGACCAAGCAATCTCCTGATGGGACTACGCATCAAAAACCTTCCATGGACGGAGACAAACTGATGGAAACAACTGCAGCGGCCGGTATTCGGTGCGGATTCAACTGGCTATTCGATGCACCGGTTGCAAACTCGGGCAGGCCAGCGCAACGACTATTGCGGGGATAAGCCAATGAACCTCGCCCATCAACTCCTCCTTACCACCATCGCTAACATCGAGTCGTACAGTCACGGCCAATGCCTGATTGGTGCGCAGACGATGTCGGGCGCATCCGAAGCGGCAACCCACTTGGATTTCGGCTGGCGCCTGCCTTGAAGGCTGACCTTGACCTGCCGGTGTCAGCCCTCTTCATGGCCCGACCGTCGTCTGAAAACACACGCAAGGAGGTAGGTATGAAACTGCGGGACAATGGCCTCGGGTTCTCACCCGTCACTATCGCGCTGCATTGGCTCGTGGCCGCTCTGCTACTCTCGATTATCGGCTTCGACATCGCCATATCCCAAACAGCCGGCGAGGTGCAAAGGGCGGGCTTGACGCGGATCCAAAACCTGCTCGGCACCATATTGTTCGTCATCTCGATCTATCGATTCGGGGCGCGGATGTCTTCCTATCATCCCCTGCCCGTCGGCACGCCGAACCCCATTGAGGTGATCGTCAGCAGATCCGTGGCAGTTTCCCTAGCCTTGGCGATGGTTCTGCTTCCGATCGCCGCATGGCTTTCAAAGTCGGCCGCAGGTGAAGGTATTGGTCTGCCAGGCGGATTCGCGATACCTGCTCTCATTGAACCCAACGCGCAGGTCAAGCGAGTTGTCGATATCCTTTTCAACGTCGGCGCGACAGCCTTTCTCCTAGGCTTGGCGCTGCATATTTTCGGCGCGCTCAAGAATCACCTGGTTTTACGGAATGACGCCCTAAAACGAATGATCGGAAAACACGTGGAGCTTTGAAGCCATGCGCGAAGTCAAATCGGATTTTGCCGTGGGCGAGGTCACTCGACTCTGCGGCGTCAGGTACCCCATCTTTCTCGCGGGTATGGCGGCAATTTCTGGCCCCAAGCTTGTCGCCGCGGTGGCGAATGCCGGCGGAATGGGTACGCTCGGCGGCCTGCGACTGCCGCCGCTGGCCCTGCTCAAATGGATACGGGAAACAAGGGAACTGACAGACATGCCCTTCGGAGTCAACCTCGTTCCGTCGTTCGGTGGTCCTGAGGTATTCGAAGCGCAGTTTCAGGTGATCCTCAGGGAGAAGCCGCGGCTGCTTTCGCTGTTCTACGCCGAGGACTATGTCGAGATGATTCCCCGTGCCAAGGATGCCGGGCTGGTGGTCTCGGTGCAGGTTGGCACAGTCGAACTCGCCGAAATGGCAATCGAGCGCGGGGCGGATATGATCGTGGCGCAGGGAAGCGAGAGCGGTGGCCACCTCAACCGGGGCACCATTGGCCTGATGTCGCTGCTACCGGCGATTTGCAAAATCGCCCAAGGACGGCCGGTCCTGGCGGCAGGAGGCATCACCAATCGCGACGACGTCAAGGCCGCAATGGGGCTCGGCGCCGCGGGTGTCCTCGTAGGTACGGCGTTCGTGGCAAGCCACGAGTCGAACGCACATCCGCTCTACAAGCAAAAGATCGTGGAAGCCACCGTGGACGATACTGAGTATCGGACGGGCTACTCATTCGGCTGGAAGTACGGCACCCCGCACCGAGTGATTCCAAATCGCGATAAATGGAACTTGCTGCGCTTCATCGGCGGCGGAGCACGCGTGATTGACAAGCCGCGGATGGCACAGAAACTGTCGCTTTACGCTGGACAGGGTGTTGGAAAGATCGGCAGTGTCGTCTCTGCGGCAGAACGGGTAGCTGAACTCATCCAAGGGCTACCTGTGTCATCCGCAGCCCCGGAAATGCGGGGCGATGATGCAAGCGACCACCACGCATTGGCGCCACTTTGTCATGATGCAGGCAATGCGATCTAACCGCAGCGGCCTTTCAGTCAACATACTCGCCGCACACGGAATCGCATCAGCAACCACTTCTGAGCGTACCGTCTGTCGGTGAGTATGCGTCTGTATAGCCGACCCCGGACATGCAGAGGCACGCCGTGCTACCCCTCGTTATCGCGGCGCTTACCCCTCACACGCTGGGCCGCCGGCGCAATCGCGTGATCCCTAGTGAACGTTGAGCTTCGGCGCGTTGGTAGCGGCATGTTTCGCTGGCGCGACTCTTTCCACGACGATTTTCGTATCTTCGTTTACCCGGATGAACTGATCTCGCGCCAGACTAATGAAAGCGGTCAATGCTGGGGTGATCAAGGTGTCACTCCTACGAATGAAAACGGTCTTGACATTTGCGATCTCGGGCGGCAGCCGATGCTAGCGGATCGTCTGCCGAGATACATAGCTTTCGACGACAGTCTTCGGCAACAACGTAACGCCTATGCCCGCAGCGACACATGACAGGATGCCATCAAGCGTTCCCAGTTCCATCACCTGATTGGGAACCAGCCCGCCCTGATGAAACCAATGCTCGAGTGTAGAGCGGTAAAAGCATCCCGTCCGGAAAACAAGCACCGTTTGTTGAGGCATGACGCGGATAAGCGCTGCCAGCGAGTCAAACTCACAACTGCTCACCAGGACCAGTTCTTCTTCGAACGCCTCCTCCTGGGACAGACCTGTGTTCTCGTGAAACCCGCCCACGAACGCGCCATCGAGACGATAACTTTCGATGGCCTTGATCAATTCGACGGTGGTGCCCGTCAACAGAGATAACTTGACCTGGGGATGCTTTGCCCGGTATTTCGTCAGCACCTGGGGCAGTCGTATCGCAGCCGTCGTTTCCATCGATCCGAGTCGAAGGTGCCCGGCGGGCGTTGCAGTATCCATCAGCGCATTGCGACTCTCCTCCGTGAGCTGCAGAATGCGGCGTGCGTAGCCGAGGAAAGTCTGTCCGGCCGACGTGAGCACCACGCCACTCTTTTGCCGAATGAACAGTTGCTGACTCAACTCAGCCTCGAGCTCTTTCACCCGCATGGTGACATTGGACTGCACGGTGTGCACTTTGTCCGCCGCCGCAGTGAAGCTGCCCTCTTCGGCCACAGCACAGAAGATTCTCAACTGACGCATTTCCATGACGGCATCCTATCGATCACTGAAAATGACGAATGGCGTAACGCAATGCGACGCCCTTTCACCCAGGCTTCAGACCGTTGTTAGCGCATGATCTACGTCACGGTCCAGGCGCTGTGAAATTGCCACCATCGCATTAGGGATAGGTCCGGGAAGCGAGCGGAAGAAATCAATGCAGAAATCGACGAAGGTCCTCAGTCTCACAGGAAGCAATTCCCGGTGCGAGTAGAAAAGACATACCTCCGCGCCGCTTTCTGACGTGGAGCACTGCGGTAAGATGTGCGTGAGATGCCCCGCGGCAATGTCTTCACGAACCATAGCTTCGGATATGGTCGCAATGCCGGTTCCCGTAAGTGCCGCTGCCCGAAGCAGCACCTCGTTACCGTCCATGGACGACATCGGCAGCACACTCATTCGTTTTCCTGTTTCCAGAAGATCGATGAAATTCGTGCCCTTCTGTTTAGACGCAGGGTCCAACAGAAGGAAATGGCTAGCCAGATCCGAAGCGGCTTCGGGTGTCCCGCATCGTTCAAGATATCCTGGTGCGGCGACAAAAATGTGCCGCGACCTGGACAACGTACGGCGAATTACCCCAGACTGCTCCACTAGGTGAGGCGGAAGAATCGCCATATCGAAGTGGCCGTCATACAGGTTCACCGCTTCTTCCCGAACGGAAACCATGAGATTCACGTTGGGAGCGATTGCTTGATAGTCGGACAAAAGTCGCGAGAAGGTTTTGTTCACCAGCATCGGGTGCACAACGAGTCGTAACCTTCCACTATCGATTTCCCGTTCTTGCGCGATCCGACGATTCGCTTCGTCAAGTTCTTCGAGGAGACGGCAGCAACTCAGATAGTACGACTGTGCCGCATCTGTCACTGAAACAGATCGGGTTGTTCTATGCAGGATCAGCGTCTGGATGCTCTCTTCGAGCTTGGCGATAGCTTTGGAGATCGAGCCCGTGGTCACGCCCAACGATGCAGCCGCCTTACTAAAGCTTCTATGCTGTGCGACTGCAACGAATGCTCGCAACATGTATAGCTGATCCATCGCCTACCTCGCTGATAAATTTCACAAAGCAAACATCCCCTGACTGGAACTTTCGTGGCTGTAAAGATCCGAAGGCTGCCATCATTGCCGACAAATCCATCGAAGGTCAGACAAACCATATAGCGACGTTCTTACATTGAGATTGTTGACATATCGCGCAGGAAACAGCTTAGCAACGTTTCCAATACGCATAGGCGGTTTATGGCGATAGGGGTATCACGTAAACAGATAACCGACAGTTCCTGCGGAGTTCCGGCGGAATCGATCGGCAGCTAGCCGCCCGGCGGGACCGCTCACTGCACGCCTAACTTGTTCTCGCCGGGAAAGAGTGTTTGCCTATCGTGGGTATTCAAACTCGAAGGCAACGAGCTTACGATTCGCAAATTATCAGCATCGCAGGTTCGATAGAAGCTGGACCCAACGTGGGCAAAGCGCTCCTCGTCTGTTCGTCACGATCTGCACGCATGAACGGTGACGCGCAGGAATGCAAGCCGCTACGCTCCGGCAGGCCTGGGAATATCGCATGATCCATTGGCTCAGCCGCTTCGTTCCGTCACCCATCTCTGTCAACTGGTCTGAACGCATTCGTTCGTGCGTGGGGGTATCGATCGGCATTACGGTCACCGCGCTAACCATGCGCAGCTTCACTCAGAGCGGCGTATTGGTTCCATTCCTGGTTGCGCCCATGGGGGCATCGGCGGTCTTGCTCTTCGCCGTGCCGGCAAGTCCAATCGCTCAACCATGGTCCTTTATTGGCGGAAATTTGATTTCCGCCACGATTGGCGTCGCATGTTCGCAATCTATTTCTGACCAGGTGCTCGCTGCAGCTGCCGCAGTCCCCATCGCGCTATGTGCGATGTTTTCGCTTAGATGCATGCACCCACCTTCTGGTGCCGTCGCCCTCACCGCCGTGCTGGGAGGGCCCGGCATTCACTCCCTTGGATATGGCTTCGTGTTCGCGCCAGTAGCGGTGCAATCGTTGATCATGCTGGTGTGTGCGATTATCTATCACGCGCTCACTGGTCACCGTTATCCGCATGCTAGCCACAAGGGCACCGTCATCAATGATGTCGATCGGTCGCGCCGAGAGATCTCGCGTGTTGACCTGGAGTCTGCCGTACGTCGACGCGGAGAACTCCTGGATATAGGAACCGATGATCTTGCCTCGTTGCTGGAGGAAGCACAGATGTTGGCTTACGCTCGTAGCTTCGGCGAACTGACATGTGGCGACGTTATGTCACGTCCCGCCGTCTGTATTCCAGCAAAAACCTCGTTGAATGAAGCTCGTGACATTTTACTCAGACATCGCATTAAAGCTCTTCCAGTAACCGATGGATCGAAACAGGTTATTGGCATCGTCACGTGGGCGGATGTCTACGGACGCGTAGAGACTGTCAGCCTTGCCGAGGCCTGCAATTCGTGTCTCGGTCCCTGGACCGTTCCCAGCCAGGAGACGCGGGTCGATAGTTTGATGACAGCAAGACCGGAAACGGTCGAAGCCAAGACGTTACTGATGACCGTTGTTCCGATGTTCGCAAAGCACGGACATCACCACATACCCGTTGTTGACTCTCAAGGCCGGCTAGTTGGGATGATGACCCAAGCGGATGTCATTTCTGGCCTCTATCACCACAGTCAGGCATTCGCTTAATACCTGCAAACCATAAGGAACATCAACATGTCTATCGAGAAAATGCCCGAACTTGCCCAAGCCGTCGAGCTATATTTTCAGGCACTGCACGAATGCGATCTGGACAAGTTTGATCGGGTTTTCCACACGAGTTGCAGCTTGTTCGACACGGACGACGGAAAACTGACTGTCGTCCCCTTTGCCGACTACCGGGAGGTCATCGCTGAACGTGTGTCGCCAATGAGTAAAGGCCAAAGGCGTGACGATGCGTTGATCTCGGTAGACTTTCTGTCGACCGACATTGCAGTCACCAAAGTTCACCTGCGCATCCACGACAAGGTTTTCATCGATCACTTGAACTGGGCGTATGTCAACGGCTCCTTTGTGATCGTGGCCAAGCTGTGGCACGACATATCGACCGTGACCGTCTGATCGTATTTGTCCGTTCCTGATGAAACATTCCATGGTCGCTGGCCAGTTCGCCTCGGCCATCGGGTAATAGGTCTTTTTGCGGCATGAAGGGACGTTCCTCCTACCCTACCCTGCCCTTCTTTTGTCGCGGCGCACATTCTCGGAAGTGCGCTTTTTTTGTGAGCTATCCCGATCACCCATTGACGGTTGCGCCCCACAAACTTTGTGCGGGACCACAGATGGGTCGTCTCGTTCGTTGCCGGCGTAGCGTTATCTATCAATCAGATAGCCGTATATTTTCCCTTCGCTTGTCAATCGCTCCGGACAGTGCGAGCGTATGACGTCAATCATGCTCCTGACTGTATGCGTGATGCTCTAATGGTTAGTTTCCCCTGTACATATCTCTAACGGAGAAGCAATGACACTTACCCACAAACAGCAATCGATCAAGGACGAGTTCATCCGCGTGCGGAGTACGTGGGCTCCGCAATGGGAAAGTATTCTTCGTGTCGACTGTGATTTTCTGCATGCGTACCTTAACCTGTCAGCGGTGCCACTGCGACACAACCACCTGGAGGACAAGGTCAAGGAGTTCATCTATATCGCCGTGAATGCGTCCTCGACCCATCTCTTCGCTCCCGGCATCCAGATGCATCTGAAGGCGGCGGTGGATTTTGGTGCCACACGTGAAGAACTGATGGAAGTGCTCGAGCTGACCAGTACGATCGGTATTCACGCTTTCAATGTTGCCATGCCCATCCTCGCAGAAGTGCTTGAGGAAGATGGTCTCCGCGAGCGGACAGTGTCTGCGGATAGCCGCAGGCAAACATTGAAGCGACGCTTTACCGAAGTACAGGGGCCTTGGGATCGCATCTGGGACGATGCGCTGGAACTCGATCCGGATTTCTTCGAGGCGTACCTCGAATTTTCGTCGGTTCCGTGGCAGAACGGAGTTCTCGAACCGAAAATCAAGGAGCTTGTGCTTTGCGCGCTCGATGTCGCCGCCACCCATCTTTACGAGCCGGGTATCAGGATTCACATGCGCAATGCACTTCGTCACGGTGCAACCGCGGAGGAAATCATGGAGGTCATCGAGATTGCGAGTGTTATCGGAATCCACGGTGCACTGATCGGTACTCAGATGCTGGAAGACGCAATCGCGGCCGCGCAGGATATATAGACAGCAACGAAGGTACACCGTTTTTTTCCACAACGGGTCCGTCAAACCGGCGGTGATTTCAAAACGACGAATTCGTCGGGCGAGAGCGCATCACTCTAAACGAGGCATTTGCGTCGCGCTCTGCCCATTACTGACGATAAGTCGTGGCTTATCGATGGCGGAAGACAGGAGCGCGCTTGGCCAGGAACGCGTACATGCCTTCCTTTTGACCTTCGGTGGCGAAGGCGGCCTGAAAAAGCCGACGCTCGTGCAGCACACCCTCGCTCAGCGGTGTCTCGAATGCACGATTGACCGCCTCCTTGGCAAGCCGTACGGCAGGCAGGTTATAACCTGCGATGGTATGCGCTGTCTCGAGCGCGGTTTGCAGCAAATCGGCCGACGGAACAACGCGCGCAACGAGGCCGGCTGCAAATGCCTCATTAGCGGCCAAATTCCGGCCAGTAAGAATCAGATCCATCGCAAGCGACTTTCCGACTGCACGTGTCAAGCGCTGCGAACCGCCAATACCAGGCGGAATCCCGAGCTTGATCTCCGGTTGGCCGAATTGGGCATCATGGGCCGCAATGATGAAATCGCAGGCCATCGCCAGTTCGCAACCGCCGCCGAGTGCGTAGCCGCCAACAGCCGCGATGACCGGCTTTGAAATGGTTCGAATGCGATCCCATTCGGCGAACAGGTCTTTGGCGTGCCAGTCGGCGAAGGACTTGTCGACCATTTCCTCGATGTCCGCCCCAGCTGCAAATGCGCGCGCATTGCCTGTTATCACGATCGCGCCGATTCCATCGTCATGATCGAACGCAATAAGCGCCGCGAGCACCTCGCGCGACATCTGAACATTGAGCGCGTTAAGGTTCTTCGGGCGGTAGAGCGTGATCAGGCCGACGCGCTCCCTTCGATCGATCTTGATGGTTTCGTACACACCGTTTTCCGACACCGCTCCCACGGCATCTGCATTCGCGCCTGCGACAGCAGGTCCCACGTTCGGTTCGATCACTTGCATCTTGGTTTGCTTGGCGGATGCTTCCTGCACTGCTGAAACGTCGGTCTTCATATATTCACCTGTCAGTTCAAAATTGCGGCGTCATGCAGCAAGGCTCGTGGAGCGCTTCATTTCATCGACGCCTGATTCGGATTCAGCCTGCGACGCGTAGGCGCCCGACGAAGCCATCAGTTCAGCCAGAATCGCTTCGCGATGCTCGTCAACTGCCGGCGCTCTCCTGACCACCGTGACGTCCTCGTCGGGTGAGGTATTCATCTTGATCGGATTGCCGGCGGTTTTCACTTTCCGCTCGGACTTACCCTGGACGTGGATGAACATATTGCGCGCCTGAAGTTGCGGATGATCGAAGACCTTGTCGATCGTGTTGATCGGAGCACAGGGCACGCCGGCCTCGTTCAGCTTGTCGAGCCAGACACTGACCGGTGCGGAGCGGGTTACCCGCTCAATGGCCTCGATCATGGCGGGCCGGTTTTGCACGCGGAGATCGTTCGTCAGGAACAACGGGGCGAAGGCCACTTCCGGCACGCCCAGGGCGTCTGCCATCAAAAGAAAAAGCTGATCGTTGCCTGCGGCGATGATGAATCGCCCATCCTGGGCAGCAAAGCTTTCGAACGGTGCGAGTGACGGGTGGGCGTCGCCAGTCCTCGTAGGCACCTTCTTTTCGACATCGAACCGGGCAAACGCCGTTTCCATCAACGCGGCCTGGCAATCCAGCATCGCGATGTCCACGTGCGTGCCTTGTGCATCTCTGGAGCGCTTGTAGAGCCCCGCCAGGATGCCTATCACGGCGAATAGTGCTGCACCGAGGTCCCCGAAGGCTGTGCCAACCCGTGCGGGCTGACTGTCGGGCCACCCCGTCAGACTCATGACTCCGCCCATGGCCTGCACGACGGTGTCGTAACCGGGCAGATCCTTGAACGGGCCGGTGTGGCCAAAGCCCGAAATCGATGCGTAGACGATGTGCGGATGCGTCCTCGCCAATTGCTCTGCGCCGTAGCCGAGCCGATCCATCACCCCGGGCCGGAAGTTTTCGACCACCACGTCAGCCTTGTCCAGCAATCGGCCGAGCAGTTCGCGGTCACGCGGAGACTTGAAGTCGAGCGCAATGCTCTCCTTTCCGCGGTTGAAGCACATGAAGTACGCCGATTCGTCGTCGACGAACGGACCGAACGCCCGAGTATCGTCTCCCGTGCCCACACGCTCTATTTTGATGACGCGTGCTCCGAGGTCAGCAAGCGTCATCGCGCAGTACGGTCCTGACAGCACACGCGAGAAATCGATCACCGTGATTCCTTCGAGGGGTAAGCGCTTCTTCACCCCGGTTTTGTTCTCAGTCATAGCCAATTCCTGGTTGAATAGAGTCAAACGCCTTGCTGAATCCAGCGCGAAGCTTTCTCTGCGATCATCATCGTAGGAGCGCTCGTATTGCCGCTGGTGATCGTCGGCATCACGCTCGCGTCCACCACCCGAAGTCCCGCAACGCCGCGCACGCGAAGATGGCTGTCGACGACAACATTCGGATCCGCGAACGTGCCCATCTGCACAGTACCCACGGGGTGGAAGATCGTGGTGGCGATGTCACCGGCCAGTTTCGTGAGTTCAGCATCCGATTCGTACTGCGGACCCGGCTTGTACTCTTGCGGCCTGTATTCCGCGAGGGCCGCCTGGCTCGCGATGCGTCGCGTCAAGCGGAGGCTGTCGACGGCGACTTTGCGATCGTCTTCCGTGCTGAGGTAATTCGGCGCAATGGCCGGCGCATCCTCGAAGTTACCGCTCCTGATATGCACCGTGCCCCGGCTTGTGGGGTTCACATTGGCCACACTGGCGGTGAACGCCGGGAATGTGTGCAGCGGCTGCCCGAAAGCGTCGAGACTCAGCGGCTGCACGTGATACTCGATGTTGGCGTGCTCCCTTGACGGATCGCTCCGGGTAAAGGCCCCGAGCTGAGAGGGCGCCATGCTCATCGGACCCGAGCGGCGCAGCGCATATTCGAGGCCGATCTTCGCCTTGCCGACCATGCTCGACGCAAGAACGTTCAGCGTCTCGCAGTTTTCAACCTGGTAGACCGCGCGAATCTGAAGGTGATCCTGCAAGTTCGCACCGACGCCCGGTGTGTGCTGGACAATATCGATGCCGTGTTTTTTCAACAGAGACGCCGGCCCAATGCCCGAGTGCTGCAGAATATGCGGCGAACCGATCGCACCAGCGCTGAGCACCACTTCGCGCGCGGCGCTCACCGACACGAGTTCGCCATCGCGAACAAGTTCCACACCGGTGCAACGCAGCACACCGTGTTTGTCACGGTCGATCCTGAGCTTCTTCACATGGGAGTTGGTCCACGTCGTGAGATTCGGCCGGTGTTTGATCGGACGCAGGAACGCCTTCGAGGTATTCCAGCGCCAGCCGTCTTTCTGCGTGACGTCGAAGTAGCTGACGCCGAAATTATCACCAGTGTTGAAATCGTCGATGATAGGAATGCCCGCCTGCTCCGCCGCTTTGGCGAACGCATCGAGGATTTCCCACTTAAGACGCTGCTTTTCGACACGCCACTCGCCACCGCTTCCGTGAGCCTTTGCGATCGCGTCGACACGGCTGTTCAGCAGGTCACGTTGCTTCGGATCGAGTTTGTAGAAGTCTTCGTGAGCCTTGAAGTCCTTCAATGAGCTGCTCCAATTCCATTCCGGATCGCCCGTCAGGTCCGCCCAATGATCGTAATCGCGAGCCTGGCCACGCATGTAGATCATCCCGTTGATACTGGAGCAACCACCCAACGTTTTGCCACGTGGATAAAGAATCTGCCGGCCGTTGAGGCCTTTGTCCGGCTCAGTGCGGAATTGCCAGTCCGTGCGCGGATTGTCGACGCAATATAGATAGCCGACAGGGATATGGATCCACATGTAGTCATCGGTGCCGCCCGCCTCGACCAGAAGGACATTTCTGGTTTTGTCGGCGCTCAGACGATTCGCGAGCAGGCTGCCCGCGGAGCCGGCGCCAATCACAATAAAGTCAAATGTCGTACTTTGCATGTGCATCCTATTTGTCCACACGAGCGGCTTCCAGCGCTGCCCATCTAAATTAGACCGATCGTCTATAAAAACAGAAAAAAAGCCGCCTAACCGAGCGCAGCGAAAAAAACGTTCGCAAAAGTACGCAACGCTTCAGGCCCGCCTTCGAGCTTCGCCCTCAACACCGCGCCCTCCCAGCCTATCCAAAAAAATGCGGCAAGTTGCGAGCAATCGGCCCCTTCCGCAATCTCACCCGCAGCCTGCGCTTCCATCAGGCACTTCGTTGTGCGGGCTTCCCAATCGGCAAAAACCTCGCGCAGCCGTACACGATGAGCTTCCGGGAGTACGGCCATTTCTTGTCCGAGATTGCCC
The DNA here is from genome assembly GCF_046027915.1 of Paraburkholderia sp. RL17-347-BIC-D. Classification (NCBI taxonomy): domain Bacteria; kingdom Pseudomonadati; phylum Pseudomonadota; class Betaproteobacteria; order Burkholderiales; family Burkholderiaceae; genus Paraburkholderia; species Paraburkholderia sp. RL17-347-BIC-D. The sequence goes on along the minus strand of NZ_JARESS010000001.1, from coordinate 49,278 downwards.
ACGAGACACCCACGCCGAAAGCCGTAACGCCCCATCCCTGCCTCTGCGTCCGAGACGAAATCCTGCAAGCGCTTCAGGGGCGATATAGATTCGTCCGCGAGGAACTGATCGAGCTTTCTCGCGAAATACATCGCGTAGCGGTCGATCAATTCGAGGCCGAACGCTTCCTTGCTCCCGAAGTAGTGATAGAACGATCCCTTTGGCACGTTCACGCTGCGCAAGATTTCGTCGAGTCCGGTTGCAGAGAAGCCTTTTTCCGTGAGCGCAACGACCCCAGCGCGCACGAGAAGCTCTCGGGTTTCGCTATAGCCTGCGAGTTCTTTCGGCGGGCGCCCTCTGCGGCGCGGTGCGGTATGCGTATCCATCCCACTGATATTAGACCGCTCGTCTACGAAATGCAAGGCAATGGCGCGCGTTGCGATACGCTGGGCAACCGCACCCGGCTTTTCTCTCTAAAGACGTCGCACCTCGACTCAAGACTGCCCGGCGCGAGGTACATCGGAATCAACGGTCCTGCAGGCCGTCAATCGCCAGGGCGTTCCGAAGATCATCGAACACAATTGCGGCTTAGACGAGCGTAAGCGTCACGTCTATGTTGTTCCGCGTTGCGTTCGAATAAGGGCACACAATATGGGCCCTGTTGATGAAGTCCTGAGCCGCTTCTCGTGCCATGCCCGGTAACGATATCTTCAACTCGACTTCGATGCCGAAGCCATTGGGGATCGGTCCGATGCCCACTATTCCGTTCACCGACACATCAGTAGGGATAGCAATTTTGTCGCGCGCAGCAACGAATTGCATCGCACCGATAAAGCATGCGCTATAACCGGCCGCAAAAAGCTCTTCGGGGTTTGTGCCCTTCTCGCCCTTTCCGCCCAACCCCTTCGGCCTCGTCAGCTTCAGGTCCAGTCCACTTTCAGGCGCCACGGCGCGCCCTTCGCGGCCTCCAGTAGCCTCTGCGTGAGCACGGTAGAGAACATTTTCGATCGACATTGCCAACTCCTTATCGATAAGTCAGTTAACGGGCGCAACCTGTAGCGCCCGACGATGCTTCAGTGACCAGCGCTCTGACCGCCGTCCACGTGCAGGATTTCGCCCGTCACGAACGGCGCCGCATCCAGATACAGGATCGCGTTCACGATATCGCTCATCTCGCCCATGTGGCCCACCGGGTGGAGTGCGCCGAGTGCCGCGTGCGTTTCGGGCGCATGCATCGGCGACTTCATAATGCCGGGTGCAACCGCGTTCGCGCGGATGCCGCGCTTCGCGTATTCGATTGCAAGCGACTTCGTGGCCGCGTTCAGACCGCCTTTCGTCAGCGATGCCAGCACCGACGGCACACCGTTGATGGCATGATCGACGAGACTGGTCGTGATGCTGACCACATGGCCGCTTTTGTTCTTCTCCATTTCAGCGATCGCCAACTGCGTGATGTAAAAGAAACCGTTCAGATTCACACCCGTCATCGCAGCGTAGTCTTCAGCGGTATAACCCGTGAACGGCTTTGCGATGAAGATACCGGCGTTGTTGATCAGCGTGTCGATGCGGCCGAAGCGCGCCACACCTTCCGTAATGACGCGATGCGCCGTCGCCGGGTCAGCGATGTCACCCGCCACGGTCAGAATGCCGGGGTCGTCCGACGGCTTGATGCTGCGTGCCGTTGCGACGATGCGATAGTCCAGCTTGCGGAATGCTTTGACGGTCTCTGCACCAATACCTTGCGATGCACCCGTCACGACTACGACCTTTTGCGATGCGCTCATTCAAACCTCGAAGTTTGGATTGGGCTCTCTTGCCCACCGGGCCGGCGGCTCCGATGCGTGCCTAATCTAGGTGTATTTATGCTTCGAGCAAATACCCGCCATGGACAAACTATTTTTCGTGCGCGGAACAAATCCGGTCGCGGCCGCATGATTCATGGGTTAGCGTGGACCGAGGAAGTTTCGATTCTCGGTCTTTGACAGATCACCTGGCGCTCGCTACGCGTCATCCCTTATTCGCGAATGCCAGCGCGATGGCGTTTCCCAATTCGTCGGCGAGGGGCGCGGCTGCACCCGCCGCAGTGAAAATCGTGAACTCGACATCAGGCAGTGAAGGCAAGCCTGCATCAGGCGGGACTACGTGCAAGCCGTGTACGAGTTGCGTCTGCACGACCGGCGTCACCGCAAAGCCGGCCTGCGCCGCGGCACATAGACCGGCGCCGCTCGAACACACCAGCGCAATCCGGTAGTCGATGCCCGCGCGGGCGAGCGCGGCCAGTGCAGCCTCCCGATACGGACACGGTTCTGGCAGCACCGCAAGCGGCACCGGAGCGCCAGGCGTAAGCGACGCCCATTCCGCACCGGCCCACACGAGTGGCTCGCGCCAGAGCACGCGTCCAGAACGGGCACCCTCGCAGCGACCGCCAATCACCAAGTCCAGTTCGGCCTGATCCATTGCGTGCAGCAGTTCGCCAGGAATGCCAACCCTGACGCTGAACGCAATGCGCGGGTAGCGCACCGCGAACGTCTGCATGACATTCATCAACCTGACGTTGGCGAGGTCTTCGGAAAGGCCGACACGGATCGCGCCCTCGCTCGGTGCGCGCGAAAGCTGCGCCTGCGCATCATGGTTGAGTGCCAGGATCGCCCGCGCGTAACCCAGCAGCAGTTCGCCGTCGGCCGTGAGCGTGACCGAGCGCGTGGTACGCGCGAGCAGATCGCGGCCGGTCTGTTTTTCCAGACGCCGCAGATGCGCGCTGACGGCAGACTGCGTCAGATTGAGACGGGCAGCGGCGAGCGTGAAGCCGCCCTCCTGGACCACGGCCACGAAGGATCGCAGCAGGACGGTATCGAACATGGGGGTCCTCGCTTATATAGTGCAAACCAAACTGAATATGGCGATGATACTTCGTTTATATTTTGAATCGAAATATGTTGTGATGGCGACTCCCAACCCACATGGAGTAGTCCCATGCCTACCTTGCTGCATATCGAATCGTCGCCACGTAAGAAGCGGTCTGCCTCCCTCGACGTCGCACGCGCGTATCTGGATGCTTATCGCGACGCTCATCCGGGTCATCGGATCGACGTGCTGGATCTGTGGTCGGTGGAGATGCCGGAGTTCGACGGCGACGCGCTCGATGCCAAATATGCGGACCTGAGCGGCACACCGCTCAGCGAAGACCAGCAGCAGGCGTGGACGAACATCCGAGAACTCGCGCAGCGATTGCACGACGCGGATACGTTGCTGTTCTCCGTGCCGCTATGGAATTTTTCCATTCCCTACAAGCTCAAGCATTTCATCGACGTCGTGTCGCAGCGCGGCATCCTGTTCTCGTTCGATGAGCGTGGGCTACAGGGCTTGCTGAAAGACAAGAAGGCGGTGGTCATTTATGCGAGGGGCCTCGACTATTCAGTGGGCTCGAGCACACCCGCTCATTCGTTCGATTTTCAGCGGCCGTTCATGGAAGCGTGGCTGCGATCCGTCGGCGTGAGCGACGTTAAATCGATTGTGGTCGAGAAAACACTCCTTGGTCCTGAAGTCGATTACGCGGCAAGACAGGCTGCACGCGAGCAGGCAATGGCGCTTGCGCGGGCGGCTTCCGTTTCAGTCGGCAAATGAAATATTGCGCGGCGCATGTGGCGCATCACCTCGCCTGAAGAAAGGTGACTCTCGACCACGTAACGCCGCCTACATTCTTACTTTTTAACGAGGCACCATTTTGAATACGCTGATCAAGCAAGGGTTGTCGTTACTCGTCGTCGCCGCTGGTCTGATATCCGCCGCCACTGCGCAGGCCGCGTCCGATCCTGATCTTGCAGGCAAGAACGTTGTCCTGGTACACGGCGCTTTCGCGGATGGCTCGAGCTGGAATAAAGTCATTCCTCTCCTCGAAGCAAAAGGCCTCCACGTGACGTCCGTGCAAAACCCACTGACATCACTGGGCGATGACGTTTCGGCAACGACTCGCGCGATAGACCGGCAAAACGGTCCGGTGGTGCTGGTTGGCCACTCGTGGGCCGGCTCCGTCATCACGCAGGCGGGTAACAACGACAAGGTCAAAGCGCTCGTGTACGTTGCAGCGTTTGCACCCGACAGCGAACAATCCGCCAACGACATTCAGAAAGGGCTGCCGGCGCCTTCGTGGGCGGCCGAGCTGCACCAGGACGCTGCCGGTTTCCTGACGCTGTCCGATAAGGCGATGGTCGAAGACTTCGCGCCCGATGTCTCCCACGCGCAAGCGCTTCTACTCGCTGCGACACAGGGGCCGTGGTATTCGGGCTGTCTCGCCGAAAAGATTGGTCACGCCGCGTGGCATGACAAGCCGTCCTGGTATGTTGTCTCGATGAAGGACCGTATAGTCCCTACCGACTTCCAGATGAAATTGGCGAAACAAATCGGTGCGACTGCCGTCGATGTCGATGCGAGTCACGTACCGATGCTGTCGAAACCTCAAGAGGTCGCTGCTGCAATTATTTCGGCGGCACGCCAGGTAAAGTAGCGGGATGCGCCCGTCGACGGGAAATCAGCCGACAGATCTGTAGAGGGTTCGCGGTGGGCACCGGACATATGACTCCGGCTTTGATATGTTCCGGCCTCCTGTATGTCCGGTGTCGCCTGCCCAACCTCCGGTGCAAGAGTATGGTTGGCACATTTCAACACTGCACGTATCCACGACTCGCTTTGCGCCGGATCGCAATCGTAAGCAAGGTTATGCCCGTCTAACCTTCTTCATCAAAAAGTCGACCAGATCCTGCTGTACAGTGTCGAGCACGTCGCCTGCGCCGACCAGCGCAAGTTCTGTTGGTGGCACTGACGGCATATCAGAGCATATTCGATGCTCGGGTAAAACCGCCGACTTGGGTGACACCGAGATCGCCAAACCTCCGGCAACGGCAGCCTGAATCGCAGTGAGCCTTTGACTGCCGAACGCGACTCGCCACGCGCGCTTTGCCTTGTCGAAGCTGCGAATCGCGCGCTTCCGGTAGATGCATCCTTCTGGGAAAAGCGCCGGCGCAAAAGGCTCCTCCGAATCCAGTTTCTGCAATCAGCGTCGCGACCGCGCACCCACACGAGTGTCTCCGGCCACGATGCGAAGCAGTCGCCACTGTCAGGCTCGCGTTTGACGAGGGCAATATCGATTTCGCCGGCGGAAAGCTTTTGTTGCAAAACCGCGCACATGCGACGCCATTACCGACGGTCACGTCGGTAATGGCAAGAACACCGCGTACGGCACCGATCCGAAATGGAATCAGGTCAACGTGCAAGCCGTCTATTTGTTCTCGAGACGCATGGACATTTATATCGAAGGTATGTATCAGCACGCGATTCATGGAGGCTTAGGGAGGACGGCTGGCGGCCACGCCGAATCATCGCCGAGCAGCCACCGGCTGGCGACCCGGCGTCTCAAGCGGTTTCGTACCGACAAACCGACGCCATGCGAGAATAAGGCTCCGCTTGTCGAAATGACGGATATTGTCATGGACCATCCCGGTACCGCCCTAACCTCACCTATCATTTCCCGCGACGCGGCTATGTGGTTTTCCGCCTATGGCTTCGGCTGGGGATATTGTGCCTTTGCCTTGCCTGCCGAAACGGTTCGTGAAAAGCTCGGAGCTGCGAGCGAGACTCCGAGGCAACTGACGCTCGCTTTCGAACTCGGCAGACTGCGAATATTGCAGGCAGTCCAGCAAAAAACGTTGCCGGCGACTGGGGAGCGGGTAGAGCTATCCGCAGCCGATCTTTAGCAGGGCGGGTCTAGCTGCATCGCTAACAAACACCTGGCATTGTCGCGTCGCGACGCACTCTCGCCTGAGGCGATTCAGGCTGCGCCCCTTTCCTCTCTGAACAGATAAAGCGCCTCCTGTATGGGCCGGTCGGAAAAAGAGAACAAGACGCTGTCCTCGCCTGCTTCGTGCCGCACGTGATGCCAGGACGGGACGACAAAGATATCCCGCTTGCTCCACTCCACGGAGATGTCGTTTCCAATCCGACTGCGGCCTCGCCCTTCGATAGGCACAAAGACTGTCGCATCAGTTGAACGGTACGCCTCCGTCGAAAACCCTTTGGGCAGCAACTGCATGAAGGTAGCCATCGTCGCCATCGCATACTTTCCGTTGTTTGGGTTGACGTATCTCATCTTCAACCCATGACAGGGATCCCACGCGTTCGCGCGGCGCATCCGCTCAAGCGCTTCGCGTGTCCGTGTATAAGGATAGTTGAAGATCGGCGAGGTTCCACCGCCAGGACGATGGTCTACCGGAAGCAGATTGGCCCCATAGCGGACGTCACTGTCGCCGACGGGGCGCGTAATTGGTTGCTCGTCCTCCCCGAGATGCTCGGCAAACGACGCGTTCACAAACTTCACCACCGGTATGTCCAGACCATCCAGCCAGAAAATCGGGCTGTCGCTTTCATTGCCATGATCGTGCCACGCCATCGGCGGCGTGATGATGAAATCCCCTTCGTTCATCATTGTGCGTTCGCCATTCACCGATGTGTGAGCGCCACCGCCTTCCATCACAAAACGAAGCGCCGTCTGCGCGTGACGGTGCGCGGGTGCGACCTCACCGGGAAGGACCAGTTGCACCCCCGCATACAGATCGGTTGTGATCTTCGATTCACCACGCAGGCCGGGGTTCTCTAGCACGAGCACGCGCCGTTCGGCTTCTTTTGCGGTGATGATGTCGCCCGCCTCCATCATGGCCGCGCGGACGTCCGCGAAACGCCAGTGAGCCGGCACGCATTTGCTCCGTGGTTCGGGCGTAATCAATTCATTCAGCGACGTCCATAGCGGCGCGAGGTTCTTCTGGCCGATCCGTTCGTAGAAAGCCTCGCGCTCCGGCGTCGCTATCACACTCATCTTTTCAGAGTTGGCGGGCATCATTTCCCTCGTTCTCTTCCGGATCGATTCCACGTTTATTGAAAATCCGCGCAGGAGCTGTTTCCTTCAACGCTGCGACTGCAATGGCTCCAGCGCAGATTGTCCAAAGCGGCATGGTCACCGCATGCTCGATGCCGAAATGCTTGGCCAGATAACCGGCATACGCAGGTGCCACACCACCGCCAAAGACCTCACCAATACCGATGATCATGCCCGATGCCGTGGACATCAACTGGACCGGCACGGCTTCCGCCGCGACCGGACCGACGGTCAGCGTGATCAGGCTGTACAGACAACCCATAGCGATCATCAGGCAGATGAACAACGGAACCGGCGCCGCCCCCGTTCGCAGGAAAATCCACAGCGACAGAAATACGCCCGCCGTTGAAAGCAGCATGACGGGCTTGCGGCCGACGCGGTCCGAAAGGGCCGGCAGCACGAGAGCGCCGATCGCCCCGCCGAAGCCTAGCGACGAAAGAATGAAACCCATCTGCTGCATGTCGAGATGCAGATAGTCCACGAGATAATTGGGGAACAGCGCAGCAATGACGATCTGGCAAGCGAGCCAGCACAGCATACAGATGATGCCAAGCGGTACATTGCGATAGCGAAATACCTCATACCAGCGATGCTGGCCAGTATCGTGCGTCGCCGTGTGCTTCGCAATTTCAGTCGGCGACGGTCGGCGCAATACCCGTTGCGCGAGGAACGCTACAACGAGACCCGGAAATGCTACAAGCAGGAAAATCCAAGGCCAGCTCATCACCTTGAGCAGTTGCGTCACCACGATCGGGGTGAGACCAAGCCCGAGCAGAGCCGGCATCATTTGCTGGATCCCGACGTTGCGTCCGTGCCGGCTCGGTGGCGACGCATCCATCGTTGCAATGATGCTAGCAGGCGTGAAGGCACCTTCGGCTACCCCCATGAAAGCGCGGATGGCAATCAGGCTGCCGACCCCCGTCGCCAGGCCACCGAGACCTGCCAGCAACGAAAATCCGACCATGGCCGGTACGATGACTCTCTTGAAGCCGATCCTGTCCGAGAGATTGCCCGTCAGCAGTGCAGACAAGCCCCATGCGAGCGCCAATGCTCCCGTGATATGCCCAAGGTCCTGGTAGTCGAGCTTCAAATCGCGCATCAGTACCGGCATCAACGGCACAATCAGGAAGCGATCTATGCCGACCAGGCCCATGCCGAGAGCCATCAGCGTGACAGCCTTCCATTCATAGCTTTTCGACGACTCAGCATGAGACTGCGCTACCGTTGAGGGCGCCAGCGGAGGGGTGATGTTCATTGGAAGTCCTTCTGGTTGGACGGCATCGCACGTACGAACGCCGGCATTTGCGCGTGAAGCAACTTGTCGGCAACAACAGCGTCGAATCTGCCCGATGCGCTCCTATAGTCGGGATCGCCTGACGCCGGATCAACAACACGCGACGACTGGCGATCCACTTCGCACAAGATCCCGTCAAAGCGGCTCGCGAATTTGGACGCGCCCTTGTGATATGCGTGAGCGGCTATGCCCGCCGCCGAAAGTACATCGATCATCTTCGTCTCCTACTCGATTTTGTGCTGTTACTAACTATCGACTCGGCCGTGATCACTGTCCAACGATAAAAATCGACCGCCTGATCTCGATAAGTGATTACCAGTCAAACGGGTCGAACTCGCACTCCCTATCCTAATTATGTAATGCGAACTATCTTTAATATCCGTTTGACACGGAGGATCCGGATTGGCCTATCGGGGACGTTCGATTTGCGCCGAAACCGCAACGATCTTTCCCGGCAAGAAATGATGCGCGGTAGTGGTAACCCCTATTACACTACGATCACTGACTGCAGACACGGACGTCTACAGCGCTAAACCAAAACATCCAGACTGCCTCCATGAAACCCTTCATCAATCTGCTAATCGCCGCATCCGCTCTGGCCGTTCCGGTTCTGTCCTTCGCCCAGCAATCTTCGCCGCCTGTCACACGTGCTCAGGTGCGTGCAGAACTCGGTCAACTCGAGGCCGCCGGTTTTAAGGGCGCCTCCACCGGTCCTTACTACCCCGCGAACCTTCAGGCTGCGGAGGCTCAGGTCGCCCGGCAGAAAGTCGCTGTGCAAGCAACATCCAGCAACTATGGTCCGTCGACCAGCGGCTCATCGCAATCTGGCCAGCCGGGAGTTTCGGCGGACGCGCAATAGTCGGACTACGGACATTTAAAGCCAAGGCAGGTGCGCGCCAAGCAACGGCCGGTCTGCGATTACCGCTCTATCGCATATACACTGAGCCGATTGTCGACTGAAGAGACGCCAGGCACGCTCCTGGCGATCTCTCCAGCGCGATCCACCTGATCACTCTTCGGCACAGAACCAGACAACGTTATCGCGCCAGCCTTCGCGTAGACGAACAACTGCGTCATGTCGATCCCCTTTGCCTTCGCCATTGCAGTTCGCACATTTTTGGCGAGCTTGCGATTAGCGGCCCTGATCGATTTTGCGCTCGATGCGCTGCCCGCAGCCGCCGACGCGACCGCTGCACCGTTGTTACCGTCCTGTGCAAATGCCGCCAACGGTGCGATGGCAGCTGACAACGCGGCCACCAATCCAAATCGTACGATTGCTCTCATTTTGCTTTTCACTTTGTTGGAGATGTTTGAGACCTGCCTGGATTCACCCATCAACTCGCGAGTCAAATGGCGATACCGTCCATTAGGGAGGCACCGCCACAGCAACGCCTTCCCGATACAGACCGCCATTCGTCAAGCGGCCGGTCTGACGTCTTTTCGCCTTAGAACGAATGCCGCACGCCGATCTGCACACCGGTCTGACTGCTGTCGGCGGACGCCGTCCGGTAGGCTGCAGACGTGCCGTTGTATGAGTCGAAGTTAAGCGCTGAGTGACGCGAATAACCCACCACGACGTACAAGTCGGTGCGCTTCGATAACAGGTAATCGCCGATGGCCATAATTTGCTGCGGGCTGGCCGGCCTCGTCACCTCGCCATTCGCTCCGGTCGCCGTCTGAATGCGGTCGTAGTAGTACGCAAGGGTCAGTATCTTGTCGACCGCGAACAGGTAGCGCGTAGCCACCCAGAAGTAATCGTCGCGTGCGGCGTACCCGGCGAGCGGATCGTTCTTTCCGTACCGGTATCCCCCCATGAACTTCAGCGCGGCGGTCGAATAGGTAATACCGATAGCCGCCTTTTCGAACCGCGCATAGTTACTGCCAATCCCCTCAGAACGATGAAGGTTGTCATATCCCAAGCTTACGGAGAGTGTGCCGTTATCGTATGCGGCCGCACCGCCGTAACCCGAACCATTCGAGAACTGCCCTGCAAGATTGCTAAAGGAGTAGTGCCCCGTCAGCGTCACTGGTCCGAAAGAGTTTTTGTATTTGACGACATTGCTCTCCCAAAGATTGGAGCCCACTTCCGCAACGACCGGCTCGTAAGTTCCCGAGAGGTCCGTCGGCGACGACGGGTAAAGCGCATCCACGAGCGATGTGTATTGCCGACCAAAGCGAAGTGTGCCAGCCTTCGGCGATGTCAGACCCACCCACGCGCTACGGCCAAAAAATTCCTGCATCAGAGCGCCGTTAGGAACCAGAAACCCGCTTTCCACCTGGAATTCCGCCTTCAGACCGCCTCCAAGGTCCTCATTGCCAGTCAGACCCCAGCGTGAGCCACCCGAGCGAGCCCCATCGGCCATTGACCAGCGATCACCGCTCGTCCCCGACTGGCCGGGATTGACAGGCCAATGGTTGGTGAACTCGATTGCGGTGTCGAGAATGCCATAGAGCGTTACACTCGATTCGGCATGCCCACAAACCGCAAACGTCCCGGCCACCAGGCCGGCGAACATCTGCCTCTTCATCAAAAGTCCCCTCCGTTTAGAATTGCCATTTCGAAACTCTTTGCATCCCCGTGTATTTCGTTTTTTTTAGCGGGAACTCTCCGTCGCGCGGAAGCTGTGGTCAACTTTTTTATTTAGTACCACTACGAATTTAGAAATCCATTTTCCTCAAAAGAAAATTGGATCAGTTACGCTCCTGCTTGATGACTTAGGCACACCATCGCCACATTCTTCAATTTCGGGCGTAAGAATTCCCCCCAACATTGCAAGATGCCGGTATCTAAGGGTTTAGAATCTTTTGTCGCCGATGGTTCAAGCCAGAACCGAAGCGTCAATCGTGGGGAGGCTTCAGAACTTTGTTGCCTCCGTGTTTGCGTTTCGCATTGCTGCAAACTATCGGGGTTGCGGTGATCGCTGTCTAACGATTAAAAATAACTACGCGATCTCGATAGCTAATCACCCGCATTCAAAACTCGGAGAAAGGGCCGATACGATCTATCGGTCCTGTGGTTGGAGAAGCATCTGACCGGCGATTCCGGCTGAGATCTCACGAAAGTTCGCGACCGCCGGATTGTCCGTGTTGGAATTCCATGCGACGATCAGCTCATAAGGCGTGAGCAGTTCGTCAAGAGGGATGTAGACGACGTCGGGTTGCTGGACCCGCGCAACCCACTGAGGCACCAGCGTAACGCCCAGGCCCGCGCTAACGAGCGCGAGCAGAGTGTGGAGCTGTTCGGCCTCCTGGACGATTCGAGGCGCAAACCCGGCCGAAGCGCAGCACGCAACGATGATTTCCAGAATCCTGCTGTTCATTTTGCGGGGAAACAGAACAAACGGCTCGTTCGCTAGTTCGACGATTGAAAGCGTCGGCCGTGCGGCGAGCGGATGACCCTGCGGGATGGCCGCCACCAAAGGGCCCGTGGCAAGTTTTGCAGACTTGAGAGCATGGCCTGGCGACGGCGAGGGCATGATCCCTATATCGATGGCTGACGTCCGAATCGCCTCGATTTGCGCGCTTCGATCGAGCGGATGCAGCGTCAATTCGACCTGTGGCCACCGCTGGCGAAAGTCTCGGAGTATCGGCGGCAGTATGGACCACAGTACGTTATCAACGAAGCCGATCGCCAGCCGCCCGACCGTACCATCGGCCGACTCACGGGCGCGGCGCATCGCTTCATCGGCCCGACGCAGCAGATCGCGTGCTTCAGGTAAAAATATCTCGCCGGGAACCGTGAGCCTGACGTTGTGGCGTGAACGCTCCAGCAGCGAAAATCCGAGCTCTTCTTCAAGCAGTTTCACCTGATGGCTCACCGCTGACTGCACGACGTGCATACGCTGTGCGGCCCGGCCGAAATGCAGCTCTTCGGCAACCGCCGTGAAATACCGAAGTCTACGCAGGTCCATGATGAGAGAGCGACATAAGGTTGCGAAAGTCCCATCGAAGGTCCGCGCTTTCAGGCGCTTTCCCCACGAGATGAACCGTGGCCAATAGACGGCGGCCCGCCGGGCAATTGACGGTAGCCGTGCTTCCGTAGAGCGGCCAAGCGGGATTAGCGAGCCGCGTCGAGCACGAGTTTGCCGCGCGCATGACCGGTCAGGTTCTTTTGCAACGCATCGGCGGCACGCGACAGCGGAAAGACCGTCTCGACGTCGACCATGATTTCGCCGGAGTCAAAGTGTGCTGCGATCGCAGCCAACTGCTTGCCGTCGGATCGGGTGGCGAAATGCTTCCCTACCACACCTCTTGACCTGGCACGCTCGGCGTCTGGCGGGCTGACCGGCGACACCAGGATGCCGCCAGCTTTTAACAACGACCAGGAACGATCCTGCGTTTCGCCGCCAACCAGATCCAGGACGATGTCCACGGCCGACACGCTCTCTTCGAAGCTCTCGCTCCGGTAGTCGACGACCTGCATCGCACCCAGCTGTCTGACGTACTCGAGATTGCCGGACGACGCTGTTCCGATTACCTCCGCGCCGGCGATTCTGGCCAACTGCACCGCCATGCTGCCCACTCCGCCCGCGGCGCCGTGAATCAGCACGCGCTGACCCGGCTTGACACCGGCGTGCTCGTGCAACGCCTGCCATGCCGTCAAAGCGGCCGCTGGCACCCCTGCAGCTTCAAGCAGCGAGAGCTTTTTCGGCACTGAAGCCAGGCGGTCAGCAGAGGCAACCACTTTGGTGGCATAGCCGCCGACGATACCGATGAAACCGAAGACTTCGTCTCCCACAGCAAAGTCCTTGACCCCGGCGCCAAGCGCAGAAATCTTTCCCGACACTTCGACGCCCGGTGTATAAGGCAGTGGCAGCGGCAGGAAGGCTTTCATCCTGCCCTCCAGAATTTTCCAATCGACCGGGTTGACGCCGCTCGCCGCGACGTCGATCAACACTTCGCCCTCGCCCGGGACGGGGTCAGGGATATCTTCCAGCGTCAAACGCTCGGGCCCGCCATAGGCGTAGGCACGTATAGCTTTCATAGGTAACTCCTGATTAAACGACCGTACATGTACAGTCGCGGTGACTTATCAGATGACCGAGAGCAGGCCGCCATCAACAAGCAACGCAATGCCGGCCACATAGCTCGACATGTCCGAACCGAGCCACGCAACGGCGTCGCCAATTTCGGACGGCTTCCCAAGACGGCGCAGCGGAGTGCGTTGCCGAAAGCCTTCCGAGGCTGCGGCAATGCCGGGATTGGTGCGCAGCAAATGCGTGTCGATCGTGCCGGGGCAAACCGCGTTGACGCGGATACCGTCAGGCCCGAGTGCATCTGCGAGAGCCTTCGCCATCAGCACGACGCCACCCTTGCTGGTGGAGTAAGCGACCGTCATTCCGGCGCCCGCGATACCGCCCATGCTCGCCATCAACACGATGCTGCCTGGCTTGCCGCGCGCCTTCATCTGACGCGCCGCCGCTTGCGCACCGAAAAGCACGCCGTCGAGATTGACCGCCATTAGCCTCCGGTAGTCGCTCTCGGCGACCTCGGGACCGTCCTCGCGCAGCGTGATGCCGGCGTTGCAAACCATCACGTCGACTCCACCGAACTCAGCCGACGCATCGACCAGCGCGTCGACTTCACCGTGCTGCGTCACGTCGGTGCGCTGGAACCGCGTGCGCACACCCAGTTCTTCAATCTCGGCGGTGGTCGGTCTGCCGCCCTCGTGCGGGATTTCAGTGACGTCTGAGACGATCACTGCCTTCGCTCCATGCCGCGCTGCACTAATCGCAATGGCCCGGCCAATTCCGCTAGCCGCACCGGTGACCAGCACGACCTTGTCCTTAAGAATATCGCTCAATTTGGTATCCTTATAAATACGCTAACTTAGCTGTATGTACTGAACCGACAGTCTAGCGGTGCGTAGCGGGCATCATGACGACGCTACGTAGGCACAGCCGGTTCTTCACGCCTTCGTCTCGCCTGCAGGAAAAGCACCGAGTTGCTGCATCACCGAGAAAAGGTTGGCAACACCCCAGTGCTCCGCGATCTTGCCGTTGCGCACGCGCATCGCGTCGACTGTTTCAAAATGGATCTTTCGACCGGTGGGCGGCACGCCGAGGAACGTGCCTTCGTGTGTGCCGTGATACGTCTTGTAGGTTGTCACCAGATCGCCGTCGGCAACCTGCCAATGGATATTCGCGTGGAAGTCGGGGAACGCGGCACGCAGCGCGTGATAGAGGCCGCGTGCGCCATTCTTATCTGGCGTGCAGTTCGGCTGTGGCGTGTGGTCGACGAAGTCGTCCGCGAACAGTTCTTCGAATACGTCGAAGTTACCGCCGCCTTGTACCTCTTCGGTATTGCGGCGAACTACAGCCTTTGCTTCTTCGCTTGGGTTGCTACGGGTCATGTGATGCTCCAGAACAGTTGAAATGCGAGTGTTTTCAGTCCACAACTCCAGGGGCCGGTCACGGCAACTCGAGGCCACAAATGATCATCCTTCCGTCGACCACCAGCATCTGGCCGATCACGCAACTTGCCACCGGCCAGGCTCAACGCGCTATTCGCGACCACGGTGATTCCTCACACGCAATCCTTGATAGGACTCTTCATTAGCATAACGATATATTGTCGTGTTTCGTCGGGCGATAATGCGTGGCTCATTCAAAGACTTGCCAGGAAAAGCGTTAGCCGAACAGCTTCGCCGCCGTCTTCGCCACCAGTTCGCCTTGGTGGCGTGCGCCGGCCAGATCGATTTCACTCGGCTGACGCGACCCGTCGCCAGAAGCGACGGTGGTTGCGCCATAAGGCGCGCCGCCGACGATCTCGCTCATGTTCATCTGCCCTTGATGGCTATAAGGCAGGCCAACGATAACCATGCCGAGATGCATCAGGTTCGTGATGATCGAAAAAAGCGTGGTTTCCTGCCCGCCGTGCTGAGTGGCAGTCGACGCGAAGGCGCCACCAACCTTGCCGTTAAGTGCCCCACGCATCCACAAACCACCGGTCTGATCGAGGAACGCGGCCATCTGGGACGACATGCGACCATAACGGGTGCCGGTACCCACAACGATCGCGTCGTAGTTCTCGAGGTCGGCGACGGTTGCGATCGGAGCGGCCTGGTCGAGCTTGAAATGCGCGCCTTTGGCGACCTCCTCAGGCACCGTTTCCGGTACGCGCTTGACGTCGACCTGCGCGCCCGCACTGCGGGCGCCCTGCGCGACGGCCTCAGCCATCTGCTCGATATGCCCGTACGACGAATAGTAGAGAACCAGTACCTTGGCCATCGCAATCTCCTTTGGGTGATGAAGCGGACCGTCATGGCGCCGCAGGGGTGCTACAGATGTATTACCGCGACGACCCGGGGCCGCCCCGAGCGTCGTTACTGTGCGGTACCCGCCACCGGCAGTTCGCGACGGTTATCAAAGCTGAATGCGCCTGCACCATAAGCCGCGACCTGAATCAAACCGCCGGCCATCGCGACGTTCTTGAGAAAGTGGAACATCTGGTTCTGGTCGCCAAGCGCGTGGTGGAAGATGAGTGCGGTAATAATCGAATACACGGCCAGCAGCACGGCAACGAGTCTCGTCCGATAGCCGACGATCAGCAGAACGCTGCCAACCAGCTCAAGCGCCATCGAGCCGAGATAGCCGAGTAGCGGCACTGGCAATCCCAGCGACCCGATGTAGCCGATGGTCGCTCCCGGCGCTGCGAGTTTGCTAAGGCCGCTCACGAGAAAGATGGCAGCGATGAGGATGCGCCCAATCAGCGGAAGAGTCGGGTAAGAATTTGCAGAGGTTGAGTTCATAACGAATGCCTTAAGTTTAAGAAAAAGAGAGGAATGCCAAGGGGACTGCTTGGGTGACTACCGGATGCGGCCGCGAAATCGAAGCTGTTCGCCAATTCGTGCGATCTGGGCTTCTCCCGCTTGCAGCGCGGCCTCTGATGTGTGCACCGAGTAGTAGCCGAGCACCAGCTCATGCGGGTGTTTTACCGCGGACGCGAAAATGAATTCGGAGTCGGTGTCCGCGGTGAAGTCGAGAGCGTCTTCGGACTCGGCGAAGACCGCGAGCTCGCTACGCAGACGCTCACCGGCGACGCAAAGCGCGCCCCGATGCACATGGGTCCAGGCCACGGTATGTCCTGCGGGCGGCACATAGCGCCATTGCTCGCCTGCCCTGAGCCGTACATGCAGATAGTTGATTCCATCAGGAGACAATACCGGGCTGTGTGTGTCCCTGTAGCTGCCGAGAATGACGCGCGCAGGACCGACACGCGGGATGGCCTGCGCGGGAAGATATTGGGTTTGCGGTTCCCCATTCTCGACTTCGCGCGGCAATGCCACCCACATCTGGTAACCATGAAAGCGCTCGAGGTCCGCGGGACTGGCGTCGTGCCAGATGCCGTTGCCCGCGTTCATCCATTCAACGCTGCCCGCGGACAACACGCCCGACGCGCCCGTTGTGTCTTCGTAGCTCAGGTTGCCAGAGAGCAGGACCGTGATCGTCGCGATACCCGAATGCGGATGCATTGGAAACAGTGCGTCGCTCGACGGCGTGAAATCGAAGTAGTCCAGGAACACGAACGGCTTGATCAGTTCGCCCAGTTCGGCGGGACTGACGATGCGCGTGACCGGCCCGTGGCGGCGCCCCTGAGTACGCGCCACAATGGCGCGCGGAAGACTAGCCGGCCGGACAACGGGATTGTCCGCTTCCAGTAGATCAGACACATTCGCCATGACAATTTCCTTTTGAGGATGACATGACCGAAGGTTAGATGCTGACCTACCCCAACGGAAGCCTATATATTTTAATGGAACCCATCGTGTTGACTTATGGGTTCCCTGCGACGGACATCTCCGCACGGCGGTTTGCAGATGCGATCGACCACACAATGTCCAGGCGTCAGATGAACTTTCTGAGTTCGAAGTACCGGGCCGTATTGGGTGGTTTGTCAATGGGCGGCTTCATGAGAGGAAGCGCCTGAGATGGTGAACGCGCTGCTTGTGGAGTTCCTGGATGGAATACAACCGTGATAAAGAGGCGTCACCCGGCCGCGACCGTCAGTCTTCGTTTGAGGTTTGCTTTAGTCGACCGAGGAACCAACGGCCTGCAGGGCCCGGCGGTGTATCTCTGCGATAGATCGCATACATGGCGATCGGCGGCGTTCGGGGTTGAAAGTTTTCGATTCGCAGCGGTACCAGATCGCCTGAAGCCAGATCGGGATGCACCATCGCCGTAGGCATGTGTCCCCATCCGAGGCCCGCTCGTAAAAACGCATGCTTTGCGCCCAGATCCGATAACCGCCAGATCTGCGGAGAGAAGACCCCGAACGACTTCCCATCGGTCAGCGGCGTGCGATCCGTCAGTACAAGCTGCACATGCTCTTCTAACTCGCGCGATCGGATCACTCTCTTAAGCGATGCCAGCGGATGTTTCGGAGCGGCAACGGTGACCATCGGCACATCGAGCAGCTTCTCGGCATCAACCGTTTCGGGCACGGCCGGCATGGAACCACTAATGCCGAGCCTGCACGTGCGCTCCAGCACTCGCTGCACTACCGCACCCAAAGCTTCGACATATAACCGCAATGGAGTGTGAGGAAACGCGTCGCGGAATTCTCCAACCGCCACCGTGAGTGAGTCCATCGGATACATGACGTCCACCACGACGGAAAGCTCCGGTTCAAGTCCTTCTGCGATTGCTCGCGCCGTCGACTTGAAACCATCCATGCCGCCGACGACGAGCCGCGCCTGTGACAGCAATACGGCACCTTGCTCCGTCAGTCGCGGATAGCGACCGCTGCGGTCGAACAACGACACATTGATCTGGCTTTCCAGATTGGCGAGCGTCTGGCTCACCACGGACTGTGTCCTGCGAAGCTTGCGTCCTGCCGCAGAGAAGCTTCCTTCGTCCGCGGCAGCGATGAAAGTACGCAGCTGATCCATGGATACGCCGTCGAGCATTTATCGACTTCCCGAATGGTATCTGTCGAGAAATATAGCCTTCCGAGCGTCGTGTCAAGTGCTTAAGGCCAAACCAGCTTGCCTCCGTCTCGGTTGAAAATAGCAAACTGCAGCGCTTGCACCGTCCAGCCTCGATAGCGTGCAGCCCGTGACAAGAGCAAGCACTCTTCAGTATCGGCTCGTGGGCTCGCCATCGAGCCATGGATAGCGTTCCGTGTCGGCCCCCGCGTAGTCGGGATCAAGATAGACGAAGCAGCGCTGAATCCGGAAGTCGCGAATTTCTAATACGTCACACCATCGCCCGGCATGTGTGGTCCCTGCACGCCACCCCGCGCCACTCTTTAGCTTCCCGGACGACGTGGCTTCGACCACCACCCGATCGCCTTGCTGAACAAAATTCGCATAGGCCATGTCGTGCGAAATCTCAGCGAGAATCCCGCTCAGGTCTTCGAGAAACTGGGCAATCTCTCCACGACCATGAGCGACGCCCCATTTCGGAAAATAGAATTCGGCCTTCTCATCAAATAGTTCAAGAACGTCGCCCCCACGATCTACGCGTCTGAAGAACTCTATCGCGATAGCTTTGCGCTGCTCGTCTGTCATTGGTTGAATTTGCATGGCAGTCTCCGGGAATGGTTGCACGTCCAAGTTCCTTGCACGTGGCTTCGACAAACTATCGGAGAGGTCGCGATCACTGTCTAATGATAAAAATTGGGCGCTTGATCTGCGTTGGTGATCGTCGCTCGAAGACCAGACTTTCGCCGCGAGACTCGGGAGGCACTCACTGGCAACGACGCAATATTGAATGTGAGGGTTGCGCTGCACAAAAGCCCGGCAGCCAACCCGGAGTGAGGCGTCGTGATCTGACTTTGAGATCACGATGTCAGTATTCATCGTTGGACGCGGATGCAGCGCGCAACCATACTTCCTATCACTTGAAACGAGTTCAATCACGATCACTGGTCTCTGACAGGCCGACGTAGCCGTTGCGTTCGTGACCTCGACCGATCAGATTCGACGGTACGGCAGAATCCATTGCGCCCTTGTCGCTGTACGACGACGCCGGCCGAAGACCCACGGGCAACCCATAGGAGCTAGTCATGAAATATGCCACCCTGGCGGCGCCAGGCCGAGAAATGCCCACAACGGATGCGCTGACGTTGATGCACGTCCCCGCAAAGTTCGACGTAACCCAATGGCCCCGAGAAGTCGAAGCATTTCTCCACAAGACGACTAATCCGCATCATCGGGCCATGTTAAAGAACTACTTGCGCCATTTGCTGCTGGAAGTGGCGGGATACTGGGATCAAATCATCGTTCCTGAACTCACCGTCGAGGAACCGATGTATCGCGTTGGCGACCGGCGCCAGATGCACGTCCTGACGGGCAAGGTGGCCGTCGAAGGTTTCTATCGCGAAGCCGCTGAAACACGCCAGAACGTGATGGGCGCACGAACCATGAACATGGGCGTCGACGACTACGGCGTCACGACGGAAGCCGTATGGACTCACGTCGTGCCCGGCGTGTGCCTGAAGGACCACGGCATCGACGCCGACCCCGCGGCGCACTACCTGATGACGCATCACCTCTTCCAGATCTTCACGTACACGAACGAGCCGAAGCCGAAGCTCATCGCGGAGCGTATCTACGACGACCCGGAGAGCTACACCTACGAGAAGCTCGCACCCTCCGAGGTCGTGACGCCGGAGATCGCCCGGGAACTCCTCGCCCCATTTCTCGCTCGAGCCACGCTGGACTGAGTGCATTTGAGTCCAGGTTCCGGGAGTGACGACGATCTTTAGAACGACGTCACTCGTCGTGGCCACTAGAGCGCCGGCCGAGTATCTGGCTCTGCGCCCGTCGCAATACCAATCGAATCGATGTGGAAGACGAGACCATCCGCATTCCGAACGATGCGGACTATTGCCTCTGCGGGAATCTCTACTCGCGACACCAGAAATAGCTCCGGCATTGCCCTGGCACAGGCAACGCCGAAGCATCGCAGACACGTCTCTTTAGAAGCCGACGCTATGGCGTCCCTTGAGATTCAGCATGGCGCGAGCCTCATCGGGCGTCGCCACTTGAAGCGACAGGGCTTCAATGATGGTGCGAACGCGCCTTACCTGCGTCGCGTTGCTACTTGCGAGCTTGCCGGGGCCATCCCAAAGAGAATCCTCGAGTCCGACACGCACGTTTCCGCCGACAGAGGCAGAAATCGCCGCGAGCGGCATCTGGCTACGCCCGGCCCCGAGCACAGACCAGACATAATCTTTCCCGAACAATCGATCAGCCGTACGGCGCATATGCATGAGATCCTCGACATGTGCGCCAATGCCACCGCGTAGACCAAATACGGACTGTATGAGAAGGGGTGACTTAACGAGCGCCCTGTCGAGAAAGTGCGCGGCCGTATAAAGATGGCCAATGTCGTAGCACTCAATCTCGAACCGGGTTTCGTTCTCGCTACACGATTGCAGGATGTAGGCGATATCCTTGAATGTATTCTTGAAGATGCGATCGTCGCTTCCTTCCAGATATGGGCGCTCCCAGTCATATTTAAGCTTGTCTTTGAAGCGCCCGAGCATTTCGTACAACCCGAAGTTCATTGAACCCATGTTGAGCGACGCCAATTCGGGCCGCAACTCAAGTGCCGGTTGCAGCCGCTCCTCGACCGTCATCGTAGGCGCCCCGCCCGTGGTGATATTGATGACCGCATCCGAGGCTTCCTTAATGGCGGGCACGAACCGGCGAAACAACTCCGGTGCCTGGGATGGACGGCCATCGAGGGGATCGCGCGCGTGTAAGTGGACGATCGCCGCTCCAGCCTGGGCTGCTTCAATGGCGCTCTGCGCGATCTCGTCCGGCGTAACAGGCAGATAAGGCGACATCGACGGAGTATGGATCGCTCCGGTTATGGCGCAGGTGATAATGACTTTGCTCATGCGCAGACTCCGTCTTCAGTGTTCTCGAAGAAGTAGCCCGGCACGTCGGGCCCCCATAGATAGAGTGAATCATCAGGCGGATGATTGCCGCCGGCCCATTGGCCGCCAGGGGCGATAAAGTCGATATCGGCCGAATACTCCCAGAATGAACCCCACGGGTCTCGCACGTAGTGAAAGTAGTTGGAGCCGAGCACGTGCCGGCCCACGCCCCAACCGTCGCGGTATCCAGCGCGCTGCATCTGCATTTGGCCGAGTCCGACATGGTTGACGTCGGGAACGTCCCATGCGCTGTGATGCCAACCCTTTGCCGCCCCCTGAACAAACGCGATCATATGGTGGTCGCTGCCGTGAGGCGCGTGCATGAAAGCGACGATACCTTCCGAGCCATCGGACAGACGCACCCCAACCGAACGCTCATAGAAACTGACCGTGCGACGAATGTCCGGGGTGAACATCACGACGTGCGCAAGCCGTAACGGCTGAACCGGCTCTGCGTTCTCGCGGGCGACTGCGCCGCGTAGCCGAGGCAGCGCGGGTTCAGCGTCACGAGGCGGCTTGAAATTTGGCGACGTCTTGGGCCCTGCCTTGAGCTGTAACAGATTGCCGTCCGGGTCTTCAAACCAGAACCCTTCATGTTTGGCGGACTCAATTCGAGGTGTCGCTTCTTGTCCGCCCGCTTCGATGATCTGCGCGCGGATCTTCGAGAAGTCATCGGCGAAGCAGTTCAGAGACAAATAGGCCAATCGCTTACGCGTGCCGGCAAAAATCCGCGCCCACACATGGGCACTGCCGGCAGTGCGCAGCAGCAACTGACCTTCCTCCTCCTGTACCCGGAATCCAAAGGCCGTAAGGAATTCTCTCGCCTCGTCGAGTCGAGGAACTTCGAGCGCGAAGTGATCGACCGAGTGTATGCCGGCTGTTCCTACGCTTACAGTTGAAGCGGTCATGTCATTCTCTCCCGGCAAGAGTCGAAGCTGTAGCGCTATGCGACGTCGTGGCAGACATGCTTTGCGGCTCCCGGCCGAGTATCTGCGCGAATACCCGCCGCAATGTTCCTAATGGGTCGGCGACGAGATCATTGGCCCGATACGCGACAAACCGGTCCGGCCGAACCACCACGCAACCACCGTCCTCGATTTCCCGGAGTTCTCCCCAGCGCCCATAAGCGTCGATGGTCGATGAGCCGTGAGCGATGACCCACCCATTCACGAAAATACCGAATTCGTTGCTGACCTGTCGGAGTGCTTCGACCCAGGGTTGGCCGCCCATGCCCGTCAAGAGCGCAAAGGAGCCTTGCCCGACGAGGTCAAGCGTAGAGACGCGCCTGCCCTCGTGTTGAATCCACGCGTGGGGTGTATACGCGCCGGGTGTGGTGGTCGCGTGATAATACAGTTCCGCGTCCCGGCTTGGCTCGGGAAAGCGGGCGCCGTCTCGCACGACCGCGGCGGAGGTATACCGCTGACCCAATTCGACGCCGTGGCAGTTGAATTGGTAATTTTGCAGATCGATCGCCGAGGCCAATTGCTTCCTGCGCGTGCGGCCCACGGACGTATTGGAGAAAAGCTCGTCCAGTGAAGCCCACCCTTCGTCGGCTCCCTGGCCATCGCGGAAGCCCAAAGCCTGTGAAATGGGCAACATATCCGTCATCGACCTGATCGCCCGGTTCACCACTTGCTCGGCCACGGGTTGTCGCTCATCGGAGTATGTCTGCAGCAGCGAAGGAGCCGCTTGTCCCTTGACGATCAAGGCGAGCTTCCAAGCCAGATTGAATGCGTCCTGCACTGATGTATTCGATCCGAGCCCGTTGGCGGGCGGATGGCGGTGCGCCGCATCACCCGCGATTGCGACACGTCCCTTCACCATCTGGCGCGCGACCATGCGGTTAATCGTCCACTTCGATACCGCCTTCACACGCACCGGAATATCCGGGTCGCCAATCGTCGCGCGAGCCCTCCGGATGATCGCGTCCTCACTGAGATCCGGTTCCCCGTCGGCGGGGTTATACATCGATACCATCACCCATTCGTTCCACGGGCGCACGCAGATCCACACCCCGCTTCCCACCCAATAGTCACAGCCGGGCTGATACATCCAGTACAGCACCCCAGGACGGTGTGCACAGTATTGACTGAGATCGACCTCAAGCCAGCAATTCAATGCGTAACCGAGCCCCATCTCTCCTTCGAGTTCGAAGCCGATATCTTTGACTACCAGGCTCTGTGCGCCGTCAGCGCCTACCGCGTATTCTGAAATGACCTCTATTTCCTCTCCCGTTAGCCGATCAACCACGCGGGAAAACACAGCCTCCTCGGTCTGACGTATCGATACGAGTTCGGTATTGAAGAGAACCTTCGCGCCGAATTCGCGTGCGGCCGTCAATATTGCCGGTTCCAGCAAATGCTGCGGCGCGTTGCACATCTCGGACGGACTGGCCATCTCATAGTCAGCCTTTCGCTGTTCTCCCGTCCCCCAGGTTTGAAGGCGGCCGAGTTCAGTTCCAGTGAAACTCGTTGCCCAAACGTTGTTGGTCATCAACTTGTTCGACGTGGAAAGCGCGCGCACGCGATCTTCGATGCCAAGGTCGCGAAACACTTCGACGGTACGCTGATTTGTTATGTGTGCGCGCGGCGAGTGTGCGGTGCCAGGGTAGCGGGTAATAGCGAGCACCTCCACGCCGTATTTCGCCAGCAGCGCGGCGGTTGTCAGTCCTGCGGGGCCCGCGCCAACAACGAATACGGGGACGCGAATTTGTCTCATAGTTCCTCCGATCTCTTATGCCGTGCTGTCAGTCCGCCGGCTTTTCGTCTTGCACAGTATTCTTCAGTACACCGAGCCCTTCGATTTCAACCTCGCAGACGTCGCCGTCGCGCATAATCAGTTTCGGCTCTCTTGCCCAACCAACACCGGCCGGCGTGCCAGTCACGATGACATCGCCCGGCGCAAGCGTGATGGCCTCGCTGATGATCGCAATGAGTGTCGCCACGTCGAATACCAGGTCGCTCGTGTTGGCCGCCTGCACGACCTTCCCGTTTAGCCGGGTCTCCAGTTTGAGTCCCGCGCCGCCTGCGGGCAACTCATCGGCGGTCACGAATGTGGGCCCGAAAGCGCCAGTGCCGTCAAAATTCTTTCCCACAGTCCACTGGGGCGCCTTGAACTGGTACTCGCGGATCGAACCGTCGTTGAAGATCGAATATCCCGCCACGCATTCCAAGGCTCGGGCCTTTGGAATATGGCGACCGCCGCCGCCAAGAATCACGGCCATTTCGCCTTCGAAGTCCAACGAATCGGATACGAGGGGACGGATCATGGGTGCCAGATGTCCGATCAAACTGCTATCAAAGCGGGGAAACAACGTTGGGTAGCTCTGCGGCTCGAAATGGCTTTCTTTAGTGTGGTCCGCATAGTTCAGGCCAACGCAAACGATCTTACCCGGACGAGCAAGAGGCGGCAGCCACCTCACGGTGTCAGCAGAATACTCCGTGCCTTTGACAATTCCGGCCTTCGCATATGCCGTCAGGTTCGTTCCCGACGCCAGCAGCTCCTCAAGCGTTGCGTGACCCAAAGAGGTGATCGTCGATCCCTGCAACACGCCCAGCAGACGTTGGTGCCCATCGGGCGAAAAGTGTACGTATCTCATTACGGCTCCACGGTGGTTCAAGAGTTCGTTCGTTGCCTCGCAACGTTTGATACAAATTTAATAAATATATATATTTTCGTCTTTGCATGTTAACCCTGACACTGGATATAATTTCTCGATACCTATAGTGGTGCAGCCGGGAGGATTCTGTGGACGATATGTTTGACATGCCGGGCTCTACTGGCCGAACCATGGCATCTGTGCTGGCCGAAACGATTCTCCAGGACATCGTGACCGGCGTGCTGCCGCCTGGCTCGAAGCTGAAGATCCGTGAACTGGCGGACCGTTACCAGGCTGGCGCGATTCCGCTGCGTGAAGCAGTTTCACGACTGGCAATGAGCGGATTCGTTGAAGCCGAGGACCAGCGCGGATTTCGCGTAACGAAAATTTCTCGCGCGGACCTGGAAGACATTACGGCAGTGCGGCAGCGTATCGAATGCGACGCCCTTCGTGACGCGATCGAGAGTGGAAACCTCGAATGGGAAGGTGCGTTGCTAGCGGCCTATCACCAGGTGAACAGCCTACCGCCCATTATCGGAAATCCAGAACGCGTCAACCCGGCATGGGATCTCGCGCACGACAAGTTTCACTCCACCCTGCTGGAAGGATGCAGATCAAAGTGGCTCAAGCGTTTTGCCGCGACCCTGCGCATCCAGACGACCCGCTACCGGCATCAGTCGATCCAGGCCCCTCACGCGGCTTCACGCAATTTCGCGCAAGAGCACGAGGACATCGTAAAAGCTGTGCTCGCGCGTGACGCCGACCGGGCGTGCGAACTGCTGCGTCAGCACTTCGCCGCCACGACTGAGCTGGTGCTCGAGGACATTGCTAGCGGCAACGCCGCGAAGAGCGAAGGCACAGCGCGAGGTCGGGCGCGCGCGCGGTCTACTGCGTGATGCTGTGAAATAGAACGCGTCGTCCGTGTGAACCGCTCGCTCGGCTTTGCTTGAACAGCGCTGCCTGACCCAACCCAACTCATCCCGGCCGAATGAAACGCATGACATTCGCGCTATCAAGGAGCCGGGTAGCAAGCCCGTTCATGACCATTCGTGAATTGCAGGTGGATTCACCGGCAACGTGTCGCGCCGGCGCTTAAGCCGCTAACGCTGCGCGCCAATCCGCTTGCAACAGACTCTCTGCGCATCGCCTCCACCGTTCAAATGCCCCCAACGACAAAGGCACGGCAAGCACCGCGCCGGCCGTGCCGGTAAGGCGTCTTCTCGTTCCACTCTCCTCCTGATTCGCAGATGTCGCCGTCGCTATGCCGGCGACATGCAGCTGCACTGCGCTTCAGCGCGCTACCGGCGTACGTCGCTCCTAGCGCGCAGCAGCGCTCGCGCCGGACGTGAACAACACGCTCCCATTTGACGCGATTCCTATCATCTCGATAGTTTTTATATTATTGTATATTTTTCTGTTTTATATATATTTGTCTCACGCGAGCCGCCGTACGGGCTTCGACGGAGTAGGCAACGAAAAACAAGGAGGAAGACAATGCAAAACGCAGAGCGATGGGCATCCCGCGCGAGCGCGGCTCCCGCATCAACACACCGGCTGGCCAGCCATTCAATTGAAGCCTTTGACGCGATATTCGACGTCATTGTCGTCGGAGCCGGCGGAGGCGGATTTCCCACCGCCCTCTTTTCCCGCTGGCTCGGCAATTCTGTTGCGCTCGTCGAGAAGGACAGAACCGTGGGCGGAACCGCGAAAAAAGCCGCTTTCTGGTACTGGGTGCCCAACAACCGGCCGATGCGCGAAGCGGGAATCGAAGATCGCAAGGAGGACTGCCTGCGTTACATGGCGCGCCTCGCCCGCCCCGAACACTATGATCCGGAGGATGCCAATCTCGGACTCGATGCATGGGAATATGAAGCCTTCAGCGCAATCTATGACAGCGCATCACCTGCTGCTGAGTTGCTCCACGCGCGCGGCGCTCTCGAGTACCGGCATTTGCCCGGTGTCACAGACTACTGGGCCGAGCTTCCAGAGAACACCGCGCCGCAAGGCCGAGTGCTGATACCCGCGGGCGCGTGCGAGTCGATGTCCGACGGCGGCAAGGTGGCAATTCAATCCATGCACGCTGCCGCCCAGCGCGACGGCGTCGACGTTCGCACCGGTCTGCGTGTGCAGCGCGTGATTCTCAACGAGGCCGAAGAAGTAGTCGGTATCGAAGCCACGGATGTCGAAGGCAACGACGTCCGCCTCGGCGCGCGGAAGGCGGTCATCTTCGCGACCGGCGGGTTCACACACAACAACGACCTGCGGAAAAATTTCCTGCATGCGCCGCTATTCGGTGGCTGTGCCGCGCGCTCGAATGAAGGCGATTTCATTCACATCGCGAGCCCCCTGCGCGCACAGTTGCGCAACATGAACTATGCCTGGATGTGCCCGGTGTCACTCGATCGCCTGGTCGCTGGCCGCGATGATTTTACGGGCACGTTTTCCGTTGGCGGCGATTCGATGCTGTGGGTGAATAAACAAGGAAAGCGGGTGGTCAACGAGAAACTCGCCTACAACGAACTGGCGCAAAAGTTCTTCGAGTGGGACGCGCAGCTTGCTGAATATCCGAACCTGGTTCTCGTCGCCATCTGGGATCAGCGCAGCCAGGACCATAGCGCAAGCACGGAGTACGGCTGCCTGATCCGGCCCGACGCGGCTCAAGAGGGGCATCTGATCAGTGGCAATACGTTGGAGGAACTCGCCGATGCGCTCGCCCGGCGACTCGAGACCTTCGAACGTCTCACCGGCCAATTATGCCTTGCCGACGATTTTCTGGTGAATCTGCGGGACACCATTCAGCGCTTCAACCGATTCGCCCGCGAAGGGGTGGACACCGATTTTCGCCGCGGTGACCGCCTTGTAGAAAAAATGTTCAACGGCGCTGTCCAAAACGAGTCTGCCTCACCAAACCCGACGATGTTCCCGCTCGCGGACAGTGGGCCCTACTACGCGGCGTTGGTAACCGGCGGCACGCTGGACACGAAAGGCGGTCCTTTGACCAACAGTGACGGCCAGGTTCTCAACGATAGCGGCGCACCGATACCTGGCCTGTACGGCGTGGGGAATTGCGTGGCGTCCGCATCTGCGCGCGCCTACTGGGCGGGCGGCGGAACACTTGGTCCGATCCTCGCGTTTGCCTATCGCGCCGCGAATACCGCCCATCTCGAACCGAATAAAGCGCTCCTGACGGAAGCGACCCAAGCCTAGCCTTGGAGCCGGCACGGTCCCGGCGCGCCTTCTATCTGCTTTTCAGTACACGTCGAGGCCAGCATGGTCACACGTCGGTCTCGACGCGCCCCTTAACCATGGAGACAAGATGCAAATTCAATCGATGAACGACGAGCAACGCAAAGCGATTGCCCTTGAGTACTTCAAGCGAATGGACCGCGGCGACAATGTTCTCGATCTATTCGACGAACACGCGGAGGTTTATTTCCCGAAGTGGGGCATTGCGCGTGGACGAGAGCAGATCGCTACCCTCTTTGGCGACCTCATGGGCATCATTGCCGAAATCGCGCACGACGTCACCTACGCCAACGTTGTACAGCAGGGCGATACAGTCGTCGTCGAAGCGGCCTCGCGCGGCAAGCTGAAGAACGGCGTTTCGTGGCGAGCCGGCACTTCGCATGCGGGCCGTTGGTGCGATGTCTTTGAAATCCGCGACTTCAGAATTCAGCGCTGCTTTATCTACCTCGATCCCGATTACGCGGGCGCTGACACAGAGCGCTATCCATGGCTTAGACATGCTCCGGATGACCGGTACTGAGCCAATCCATTCCGTTTCATGCAAGGCATGCAGCGCAACAAACCGGAGATTTGACGATGGCGAGATTCGAAGGAAAAACGGTGGTCGTAACGGGTTCGGCGCGCGGCCAGGGCGCCGCGGAAGCGCAGCGCTTCTTCGACGAAGGTGCCAATGTCGTATTGAACGACGTGTTGTCCGCGGAAGGTGAGGCGCTCGCCGCGAAGATGGGCAAACGAGCCATCTATGTCACGCACGACGTGACGCGCGAAGACTCGTGGCGAGCGCTCTTCAAGGAAGTCGAGCGCGCGTTCGGCCGATGCGACGTGCTGGTGAACAACGCGGGTATCTATGTACCCGCCGCAATCGCCGAAACGACGCCAGAGTTAGCGGAGAAGACATTCCGCGTCAATCAGTTAGGGACGCTGCTTGGCATGAAGCATGCCATCGAGCCGATGAAAAGAAGCGGCGGCGGTTCCATCGTGAACATCTCGTCGAGCGCCGGGCTGCGCGGCTTTGCCAATGCGATTGCCTACGGCGCTACCAAGTGGGCGGTGCGGGGAATGACCAAGGTCGCGGCTGCGGAACTGGCGCCTCATGGCATTCGCGTGAACTCGGTCCACCCCGGGTTTATCGCTACAGATATGCTCAAGGCCAACAGCGACGAGACGAATCGTTTCGGCGCAGACGCGGCGCCGTTAAAGCGGCATGGCACCGCCGAGGAGGTGGCGGCTATCGTTTGCTTCCTGGCTAGCGATGAAAGCGCCTTCATGACAGGCGCCGAGGTGGCAGTCGACGGAGGCTGGGCGATCTGATTGATCCGCTGAAACAGGAAAGCCAGCGCGCATCGAATGGATGCGCGCTGGCTTTGCCTTTGCGTAGCAGTCTAAATCATTCCCACTCGATCGTCGCAGGCGGCTTACCCGAGATGTCATACACAACTCGATTAATCCCGCGCACTTCATTGATGATCCGGTTCGACACATGCCCCAGCAGTTCATGCGGCAGATGCGCCCAATGCGCGGTCATGAAGTCCAGCGTCTGCACGGCACGCAACGCGACCACGTACTCATAAGTCCGCCCGTCGCCCATCACGCCGACACTCTTCACCGGCAGAAACACCGCGAACGCCTGGCTCGTCAGATCGTACCAGGACTTGCCGGTTTCCTTATCGATGAAGGTACGCAGCGTCTCGATGAAAATCGCGTCCGCGCGGCGCAACAGGTCCGCGAAATCGCGCTTCACTTCGCCGAGAATCCGCACGCCCAGACCCGGACCCGGGAACGGGTGGCGGTACACCATGGCCGGCGGCAAACCGAGCTTGACGCCGAGTTCGCGCACTTCGTCCTTGAACAGTTCGCGCAGCGGTTCGAGCAGCTTCAGATTCAGCGTCTCAGGCAGGCCGCCCACGTTGTGGTGGCTCTTGATGGTCTGCGTGGCTTTCTTGCCCTTGCCGGCCGATTCGATCACGTCCGGATAGATCGTGCCTTGTGCCAGCCACTTCGCATCGGTCAGCTTGCCGGCTTCGGTCTGGAACACTTCGACGAATTCCGCGCCGATGATCTTGCGCTTCGCTTCCGGATCGGTCACACCGGCCAGCTTGCGCAGGAACACTTCGCTTGCGTCGACGTGAATCACCTTCACGCCAAGGTGGTCAGCGAAGGTCGCCATTACCTGCTCGGCTTCGTTCAGGCGCAACAAGCCATGATCGACGAATACGCAGGTCAGTTGATCGCCGATCGCGCGATGCAGGAGCGCCGCCGCCACCGACGAATCCACGCCGCCCGACAGGCCCAGAATCACGTGCTCTTTACCGACCTGCTCGCGAATCTTCGCGACGGCTTCGTCGATGTAGTGGCCCATTTCCCAATCCGGCTGCGCTTTGCAGATCTGCAGCACGAAGCGCTCGAGCATGGCTCGGCCCTGCACGGTGTGCGTGACTTCCGGGTGCCATTGCAGGCCGTAGAAATGGCGCGTTTCGTCGGCCATCGCCGCGATCGGGCACGATTCCGTGGACGCCATCAGCGCGAAGCCCGGCGGCATTTCCAGCACCTTGTCGCCGTGGCTCATCCACACCTTCAGCATGCCGTGACCTTCCGGCGTGGTGAAGTCGCTGATGCCTTCGAGCAGGCTCGTGTGATTGCGCGCGCGCACTTCGGCGTAACCGAACTCACGCAGGTGGCCGATATCGACCTTGCCGCCGAGCTGCTCGGCCATGGCCTGCATGCCGTAGCAGATGCCGAGCACCGGCACGCCGAGTTCGAACACGGCTTGCGGCACGCGCGGCGTATCCGTTTCGGTGACCGAACTCGGGCCGCCGGAGAGGATCACGCCCTTCGGCGCGAAGTCGCGAATGAACGACGCATCCACGTCGTACGGATGAATTTCCGAATACACGTTGGCTTCGCGAACGCGACGTGCAATCAGTTGGGTGACTTGCGAACCGAAGTCGAGGATCAGGATCTTGTCATGCATGGCAGCGGACGGAGTCAAAAGTGAGCGGATACGGAATGCCGCGCGCGGGGCGCGGCGTTGAATTCAAAGCGGTCCACGTGGGGACGATCGAGCATGAAGCGTAACGATGCAGCGTGTTGGCGCGAGCGGCGCCGCAGGCTCTTGCCCGCGGCGCACGCAAACCAGATCCGAATGCTTCGGCGGACGGCGTGGCGCGCAACGCGTCAGCCATGAAACGGCGGCCGGGGCGCGCCAGGCGCGTCGGCCGCGCCGTTGCGGGCTTCGTCTCGCGCGGCCGCGGCTTGCGCCCGCGCTGCGCGTTCGGACGGCGTCAGACTGGCTTCGTCGACTACCGGATGAAGCGGTGCCCCTGCAACAGGACTTGTGGCACTGACGGGCCGCGTAACCGGCACGACGGGCTCGACGACCGGCTCAGCGTGATAGACCGGGAAGCCCGCTGTGACATGGCCCGGCTCGCGCCGGTTGGCCGCGTCTTTCGCGGCGTCTTTGGCCGCCTGCCTGTCGGCACGCTCGGCGGCGACGGCTTCAGCGAGCCGCACTCTTTCACGCCGCCGCACCGCGCCCGACAAACGCACACCACCCAGGCCGATCACCAGCAGCACCACGCCTGTCAGCACCGCGACGATCTGCCCGAAACCAGTCAGCGCCGGCGTGTGCAGACCGAGCAGCCAGATCAGCATCAGCACGCCGGTCAGCCAGTTCACATGACCGACCACCTTGGCGACCGTGGAAGTAAGCGCGCCGTCGATCGACGCGTGAAAGGCCAGCCATGCGAGCCCGATCAGCGCCACGCCAAACCCCTGGCCGACCAGAGCCGGCTGGGTTTGCACCAGAAGCAGCGCGTTGTACAGCGAAGTCCACGGCGTCAGCAAAAACAGCAGGCCGAACGCAAGCAACAGCAAGGCATCGAGGATGAGTACAGCGCGCAGCAATGGCTTCATTGGCGTTTAGTCCACGTGGTAGTTGGGCGCTTCCTTGGTGATTTGCACATCATGCACATGCGACTCGCGCAAGCCCGCGCCCGTGATCTGCACGAACTCGGCCTTGTCGTTCATCTCGGCGATGGTGCGGCAGCCGCAGTAGCCCATGCTGGCGCGCACGCCGCCGATCAGCTGGAACAGGATCGCGTTGACCGAACCCTTGTAGGCGACGCGGCCTTCGATACCTTCCGGCACCAGCTTGTCGATGTTCGCGGAGTTGTCCTGGAAGTAGCGGTCCGCCGCGCCGTCCTTCATCGCGCCGACCGAGCCCATGCCACGGTAAGACTTGTACTGGCGGCCCTGATACAGGAACACGTCGCCCGGCGCTTCTTCGGTGCCGGCGAACATGCTGCCCATCATCACGGCATTCGCGCCGGCTGCCAGCGCCTTGCTGACGTCGCCCGAGAAGCGCACGCCGCCGTCGGCGATGACCGGCACGCCCGTGCCCTTCAGCGCTTCGGAAACGTTGGAGATCGCGGTGACTTGCGGCACGCCCACGCCGGCGACGATCCGCGTGGTGCAGATCGAGCCCGGGCCGATACCGACCTTCACGCCGTCCGCGCCGTATTCGACGAGCGCCTTCGCGGCCGCCGCGGTGGCGATATTGCCGCCGATCACTTCGACGTGCGGGAAGTTCTGCTTGACCCACTTGACTCGCTCGAGCACGCCCTGGCTATGGCCGTGCGCGGTATCGACGACGATCACGTCGACGCCCGCCTGCACCAGCAGTTCGACGCGCTCTTCATTGTCCGCGCCGACGCCGACCGCCGCGCCCGCGCGCAGCTTGCCATGTTCGTCTTTACACGCGTCCGGGTGTTCGGTCTGCTTGGTGATGTCCTTGACGGTCATCAGGCCGCGCAGTTCGAACGCGTCGTTGATGACCAGCACGCGCTCCAGCCGGTGGCTGTGCATCAGCGCCTTGGCTTCGGCGAGCGGCGTGCCTTCCTTGACGGTAACGAGGCGCTCGCGCGGCGTCATGATGTTGCGCACCGGCTCGTCCAGACGCTCTTCGAAGCGCAGGTCGCGGTTCGTGACGATGCCGATCAGTTGCGCGCCTTCGACGACCGGGAAGCCCGAAATGCCATGCTGCTGCGACAGCGCGATCACGTCGCGCACCTTCATCTGCGGCGGCACCGTGATCGGATCACGCACGACGCCCGATTCGAAGCGCTTGACCTTGGCCACTTCACGCGCCTGTTCGGCCGCGGTGAGATTCTTGTGGATGATGCCCACGCCACCCATTTGCGCCATCGCAATGGCGAGGCGTGCTTCGGTGACGGTATCCATGGCGGCGGACACGAGCGGCATATTCAGGGAGATGTTGCGGGTCAGCCGGGTCTTGAGGCTGGTGTCGCGCGGCAGAACATCGGAGAAAGCCGGGACGAGGAGCACGTCATCGAACGTGAGTGCTGTTTGGATCAGACGCATGGCAAATCCTATAGGCGCAAAAGCGAATTATACGCGATACCTCCCTGGTTTTCACTGCACGAACAGCAGCTTAGCGAATTTCGGGCGGTTTTTTTCGCGCCATCGGGCCCCTGGATTTCGCTTGGCTGTTCGCCTCGGGTTCGATCCGGTTTCGTTTGCGCGTTCGGGCACAGCGGGGTGTCGGCGGCCCGAAATCCCGCTCATTCGCGTCGGCGCACGGTCCGCCGGCCGAGCGCGCGAACTCTGTTGAGCACATGAAAACGCGTGCTCAAAGCGCACAAAAACCACCGGAATGCAGAATCGAACAAGACGCCCGGCCCGCCAACCGGCTATTCTGCCGACCATTCCAGTTATTTTGCAGGGGCAGTCGATGCAGCGCGGTGTGGCATATGGAGTAATGGCCGGGGCCTTATGGGGCATGGTTTTTCTGGTGCCGCGCGTGCTGCCGGACTTTTCACCGCTGCTTCTGAGCGCGGGCCGCTACACGATGTACGGCATCGTCTCGCTGGCCGCCGCGCTGCCGATGGCGCGCTCGCTCGTCAAACGCCTGACCCGCGAGGATCTCGGCGCGCTGGTGAAACTGGCTTTGGCCGGCAACCTCCTCTATTACCTCCTGCTGACGGCGGCCGTGCACCTGATCGGCATCGCGCCGGCCTCGCTGATCGTCGGCGTGCTGCCCGTCACGGTGACGCTGCTGGGCCGGCGCGATCACGGCGCGGTGCCCCTCGCCCGCCTCGCCTGGCCGCTGACGATGGTGATGGCGGGCATCGCCTGCATCAACATCGATGTGTTTACGGTGGCGGACAGCACGCCGGTGAGCGTCGTCACCAAGCTGATCGGACTGGCCTGCGCGGTCGGCGCGCTCGGATGCTGGACGTGGTTCGCGGTCGAAAACGCCCGCTACTTGCGGCGTCAGACGCATTTCAGCGGCAATGAGTGGTCGGTTCTGTGGGGCGTGGTGACGGGCGCGCTCGGCGCGGCGCTGTGGCTCGTGATCGCCGTGCTGCCGGCGGGCGGCCCGCAAGGCGAACTGGCCGACGGCCGCTGGCACACCTTCTGGATGCTCAATCTCGGGCTCGCGATCGGCGCGTCGTGGCTCGGCAACGGGCTGTGGAATGCCGCATCGAAACGGCTGCCGCTGACGCTCTCCGGCCAGATGATCGTGTTCGAGACGCTTTTCGCGCTGCTTTATGCGTTCATTTATGACCAGCGACTGCCGCGTCCGCTGGAACTGGCGGCAATTCTGCTGCTGGTGGCTGGCGTCTGCTGGTCGGTGCGCCAGCATGCGGACGACGACACGTCCACGGTCGCACGGTTGAAGAAAAAGCCGCAAGTGTCGGCGCCATGACGCGGAACGTGGGCTGGGACGTGGCTTGTGTCAGGATTGACGGCGCAGTTCGTGAGCGTGGACGCGGCTCGACTGAGGCTTGACAGAAGCAGTTCGTGGCAGCTGCCTTGCCTGGCCACGCAAAGAGCCGCCTACCGCGAATCCTTGTTCTGCCAGCGACGCCCTTCGATCGAGCCCGCCTTGCGGGTCTTCTCGACGCGCCGCTGACGCGACACCTTCGGATCGACCAGCAGCGGCCGGTAAATCTCCACCCGATCGTGGTCGGCCAGCACCGTGTCGAGCGGCTTGAGCTTGCCGAACACGCCCACTTTCTGCGTGCCCAGATCGATCTGCGGGAAACGCCGCAAGATGCCGCTCGCGTCCAGCGCCTGCTGCAGCGTGGCGCCTGCGGGCAGTTCCACGCCAATCAACGCCTGCTCGCCAGCCGACGCATAGCAGACTTCAATCGACAAGCGCGCGCTCATGCCTTACCGTAGCGCTGATCGGCGCGCTTCACGAACGATTCGACGAAGGTATTGGCGATGTGGTTGAACACCGGTCCAATGATCTTCTCGAGGATGATGTTGGTGAATTCGTAGTGCAGCGCGAATTCGATCTTGCAGGCGTCGGCGCGCAATGGCGTAAAACGCCAGAAACCGGTGAACTTGCGAAACGGGCCGTCCGCGAACTCCATGTCGATGCGCGTGGGCCGCTCCATGCTGTTGCGCGTGGCGAAGTGCTGCTTGATGCCCTTGAAGTTGATATCGATCTTCGCCTCCATACCGGTTTCGTCCCGGCGGCGGATTTCGACTCCCCCGCACCAAGGCAGGAAGTTGGGGTAATCGGCGACGTCGGTGACGAGGTCGAACATCTGTTCCGCCGAATGGCGGATCAACACGGTTTTCTGGACATCTGCCATAAATTGAACAGCGCGTGGCAAGGGTGGACGAGCGCAGCGGGCTTTCCTCGCCCCGCTTTGCTAAAATCGTGATTTTAAACGAGTTGGGCACTTTCCATTCATGAGCATCATCGACAACAGAAAAGCCTTCTACGACTACTCGGTCGAAGAACGCTATGAAGCAGGGCTCGTGCTCGAAGGATGGGAGGTCAAGGCGCTGCGCGCCGGGCGCGGCCAGATCAAGGAAGGTTACGTCGTTATCAAGAATAACGAACTGTTCCTGATCGGCACGCACATCAGCCCGTTGCCCGAAGCCTCGACCCATATCAACCCCGACCCGGTGCGCACGCGCAAGCTGCTGCTGCATAGCGAAGAGATCAGCAAACTGATCGGCAAGGTCGAGCAGCGCGGCTACACGCTCGTGCCGCTGAATTTTCACTACAAGGGCGGCCGTGTCAAATGCGAGATTGGTCTCGCCAAGGGTAAGAAGCAGCACGACAAGCGCGAGACAGAGAAGAAACGCGATTGGGAACGTGAAAAGGCGCGTTTGATGCGCTCGCCGAGCTGATCGGCGGATTGGCGTGATTGGCGGCGGGGGGCGTGCGGATATGCCACGCTTCGGTTGCCGCTAACGCCCTGACCGGATAGCAAGCGGCGCGCAACCGGGCCCGCCAAGCGTTCAAATGAAAATGGCCCGCACTGTCCGCGGGCCATTTCTCTATTCAGCAGGTCAAAGCGCAGTCGCAGCATTCAGCGCGTTCAACGCACCTCAGTCGCGCCCTTCCCTTTGTTCACGATAGTCAGCGCCGACGCGATCATCGAACTCATGTCCGCGAGATTGCCCGGCACGATCAGCGTGGTGCCCTGCTTCGCCAGATTGCCGAAAGCGTTCACGTATTGTTCGGCCACCTTGAGGTTCACGGCTTCCATCCCGCCGTTCGACTGGATCGCGGCCGCGATCTTCTGAATCGCCTGCGAGTTGGCCTCGGCCACGGCCAGAATCGCCGACGCCTGACCTTGCGCCTGATTGATCGCCGCCTGCCGCTCGCCCTCGGACTTCTGGATCGCCGCCTCACGGCCGCCGGATGCGATATTGATCTGCTCCTGCTTGCGCCCTTCCGACGCGGCAATCAGCGCTCGCTTTTCGCGCTCGGCGGTGATCTGCGCCTGCATGGCGTGGAGGATTTCCTTGGGCGGCGTCAGGTCCTTGATCTCGTAGCGCAGCACCTTCACACCCCAGTTCGTCGCAGCTTGATCGAGCGACGACACGATGCTGTGGTTGATGAAGTCGCGCTCCTCGAAAGTCTTGTCGAGTTCGAGCTTGCCGATCACCGAGCGCAGCGTGGTTTGCGACAACTGCGTGATGGCGAAGACAAAGTTGCTCGACCCGTACGACGCCTTCATCGGATCGGTAACCTGAAAGTACAGCACGCCATCCACCTGCAACTGCGTGTTGTCGCGCGTGATACAGACCTGGCTCGGCACCTCGAGCGGAATTTCCTTGAGGATGTGCTTATACGCGATCCGGTCGACGAACGGAAACGCGAAGCTCAAACCTGGCGTCAGCGTACGGTGATAGCGCCCGAGCCGCTCCAGGACCCACGCATGCTGCTGCGGCACGATCTTGATGATCTGCGCCGCCAAGACGATCACGATGATCAGAAGCACCGCCCCGACGATGGTCGAATCCATTACTACCCTCCGGTCCGTAGTTCGAATAGTTGTTTGTGATGTGTGTGATGTGCGAATGCTCAGGCCGCGGTGGCCCGGGTGTTTGAATGACGCGCCGCCACCACGACGAGGCAGCTGCCGCGCAGTTCCGTAATTTCGTAGAGCGGCGCGTCTTCCGGCTCGCCCGCGGCCAGTTCGACGTCCCATGCCGCGCCGCGATAGTCGGCGCGCGCCCGGCGCTCGTGCCACGCCGGCACGATGAGCGTTTGACCGATGTCGAGATTGACGTCCGGGTTGCGCGATGCCTCCTTGCGCGTTCTGCGGCCAAACCGAGAACGTCTGAGCAGCAGGACCGCCGCCAGCGCCACCACGGCCGCGACCGCGAACTGCACGTCCGCTCTGGCGCCCGCGAGGTGCGCAATCGCGGCCGCCACGCAGCCCAACGCGATCATCAGCAGATAGAAAGTGCCGCTGAGCAACTCCAGCACGACCAGCACACCCGCCCCGATCCACCAGAACAGTCCACCTGGCGCCACGTCGACCTCCACAAAGCAAAACACCCCGGATCTACCGGGGTGTTTATAGCACGAAGCGAGCGCATTTCAACGGACGATGCAGCACGGTTTCACGTGCATTCGACGCGCGCTTGACCTGCCGCATCGCACGTTATGCATGCCGCTTAGAAAGCGGCATGCCGTTCGCCTTACTGCTTCGCCGACTTCGCCAGTTGCTGCCACGTCTCGATGATCGTATCCGGGTTCAGCGAGATCGACTTGATGCCTTCATCGGTCAGCCATTGCGCAAAATCCGGATGATCCGACGGGCCCTGGCCGCAGATACCGACGTACTTGTCCAGTCGCAGACACGTGTCGATCGCGCGCTTCAACAGGAACTTGACCGCCGGGTCGCGTTCGTCGAAATCCACCGCCAGCAGTTCCATGCCGGAATCGCGGTCGAGGCCGAGCGTGAGCTGCGTCAGGTCGTTCGAGCCGATCGAGAAGCCGTCGAAGAATTGCAGGAATTCCTCGGCGAGAATCGCGTTCGACGGCACTTCGCACATCATGATCAGGCGCAGGCCATTTTCGCCGCGCTTCAGGCCGTACTTCGCCAGCAGCCCGACCACGCGCTCCGCCTGCTTCAGCGTACGCACGAACGGCACCATGATCTCGACGTTGTCGAGGCCCATCTCTTCGCGCACTTTCTTCAGCGCGATGCATTCCATCTGGAACGCTTCGGCGAAGTCGTCGGCGATGTAGCGCGACGCGCCACGGAAACCCAGCATCGGGTTTTCTTCATCCGGCTCGTAACGCGAACCGCCGATCAGCTTCTTGTACTCGTTCGACTTGAAGTCCGACAGACGCACGATCACGGGCTTCGGATAGAACGCCGCCGCGATCGTGGCGATGCCTTCGGTCAGCTTGTCGACGTAGAAGGCGCGCGGCGATGCGTGACCGCGAGCGACGCTTTCGACGGCCTTCTTCAGGTCCTGATCGATGTTCGGGTACTCGAGAATCGCCTTCGGGTGAACGCCGATGTTGTTGTTGATGATGAACTCGAGCCGCGCCAGACCCACGCCTGCGTTCGGCAGTTGCGAGAAGTCGAAGGCCAGCTGCGGGTTGCCGACGTTCATCATGATCTTCACCGGAATCTCCGGCAGTTCGCCGCGCTGCACTTCGGTGATTTCGGTTTCGAGCAGGCCGTCGTAGATCTTGCCTTCGTCGCCTTCCGCGCACGATACCGTGACCAGCGCGCCTTCCTTCAGCACGTCGGTCGCGTCGCCGCAGCCGACCACCGCCGGCACGCCCAGTTCACGCGCGATGATCGCCGCGTGGCAGGTGCGCCCGCCACGGTTCGTGACGATCGCCGAAGCGCGCTTCATGACCGGCTCCCAGTTCGGGTCGGTCATGTCGGCGACCAGCACGTCGCCCGGCTGCACACGGTCCATTTCCGACGGATCGTGAATCACGCGCACCGGACCCGCGCCGATCTTCTGACCGATTGCGCGGCCAGTGGCCAGCACGTTCGATTGACCCTTCAGCTTGAAGCGCTGCTCGGCCTTGCCCGCGGCCTGGCTCTTCACCGTTTCCGGACGCGCCTGCAGAATGAAGATCTTGCCGTCGCGGCCGTCCTTGCCCCACTCGATGTCCATCGGACGCTCGTAGTGTTTTTCGATGATGACGGCATATTTGGCCAGCTCGATCACGTCTTCGTCCGTGATCGAGAAGCGGTTGCGCTGCTCGTGCGCCACGTCGACGGTCTTCACGCGGCCGGCTTCCCCCGCCTTGGTGAATTCCATCTTGATCAGCTTCGAGCCGATCGAGCGGCGGATGATCGGGTACTTGCCTTGTTCGAGCGTGGTCTTGTAGACGTAGAACTCGTCCGGATTCACCGCGCCTTGCACCACGGTTTCCCCGAGGCCATAGCTCGACGTGATGAAGACAGCGTCCTTGAAGCCCGACTCGGTGTCCAGCGTGAACATCACGCCCGCCGCGCCGACGTCCGAGCGCACCATGCGCTGCACGCCCGCCGACAACGCGACTTCAGCGTGAGTGAAGCCCTTGTGGACGCGATAGGAGATAGCGCGGTCGTTGTACAGCGACGCGAACACGTGCTTCATGCGATCGAGCACGTCTTCGACGCCGACCACGTTGAGGTAGCTTTCCTGCTGACCCGCGAACGATGCGTCCGGCAAGTCTTCCGCCGTCGCCGAGGAACGCACGGCGAACGACAGCTCTTCAGGCGAGCTGTTTTGCAGGGTGTCGAAACCCGCGCGGATGTCCGCCTCGAGCTGCGGCTGCATCGGCGCGTCGACGATCCATTGACGGATTTCCTTGCCCGCTTCGGCGAGCGACTTCACGTCGTCGACGTCGAGCGTCTCGAGACGTTTGGCGATGCGTTCGGTCAGGTTGTTGTGATGCAGGAAGTCGCGGAAAGCCAGCGCCGTGGTGGCGAAACCGGTCGGCACGCGCACGCCGGCTTCGGCGAGCTGACTGATCATCTCGCCAAGCGACGCGTTCTTGCCACCGACGATTTCCACGTCGGTCATCCGCAACTGCTCAAACGGAACTACATACGCCTTATCCTTTGCGACGGTAACTGCGTTAGTCATACAAGCCCCTAAGTGTGAAAGAAATTCACGGCTGTGCAAGTGGGCTCGAACGCGAGACGCCCATTGGAAGCGTGACCTCGCGTCTTGCACAACCTGTTGGAGAAGCAATCGCTGCAAATTGCCAGAAACGCCCGATGTGCGACGAAGAAGGCGAATGGACGAATTTACCGAGCGATCCACCACGTTCGCCGCAACTTGGCGACTAAAATACCGGCCAAAAGCGAGGCGTTGAACGACGGTTCGCGGTGAGTTAGACGCCAATCGCCTGCAATTGCTTATCCAACAGGTTGCCGCTATTCTACCGTGCCGACTCTCAAAATGTGACAGTCGGACGAGAATTGCGCCTCGAATCGCGCCCCGGACCGGCCGACGGGCTTTTGCGAGGCCCCGCCGCCATCCGGGCGCAGTTGCGGTGCCCACGGCGCGCTGGTCGAGTGCCGCTGCAGTCTCCGGTTAGCCACCGGGCAGCGTCGTCGACATAGCGATGTTTCTTTCGAGCGCTTTTTTCCGCTCACGTTCCCCAGCCCCACTGATGCCGCCCACCGTATTCATCGTCTCCGACGGTACCGGGATCACTGCCGAAACCTTCGCGCATTCGATCCTCTCCCAGTTCGACCAGAAATTCCGCCTGGTTCGCGTGCCCTTCGTCGACTCGACGGAAAAGGCCTATGCCACGCTAGAAAAGATCAACGAAGCGATCCTGCAGGACGGCCGCCGTCCGATCGTCTTCACGACGCTGGTGGACAGCGCGTCGAATCAGATCGTCAAAGGCTCGAATGCGCTCGTGCTGGACATGTTTCAGACGTTCGTCGAGCCGCTCGAACAGGAACTGGAACTGAAGTCGAGCCACGCGATGGGTCGCGGCCACCAGAACGCGGACACCGAGGAGTACAAGAACCGGATCGAGGCGATCAATTTCTCGCTCGCTCACGACGACGGTCAATCGAACCGCAATCTGGCCGACGCCGACGTGATTCTGGTCGGCGTATCGCGCAGCGGCAAGACGCCAACGAGCCTCTATCTGGCCATGCAGTATGGCGTGAAAGCGGCCAACTATCCGCTGATTCCGGAAGATTTCGAACGCGGCAAATTGCCTACGCCGCTACTCGCGCATCGGCAGAAGATGTTCGGTTTGTCGATCGATCCGCAGCGGCTTTCCGAGATTCGCAACGAGCGCCGGCCCGGCAGCAAGTACGCCGCGCCGGAGAATTGCCGTTATGAAATCAACGAAGCCGAAGCGATGATGCGGCGTGAAGGGATCAAGTGGTTGTCGTCGACGCACAAGTCGATCGAAGAGATCGCGACGACGATTCTGCAGGAAATCAAGCTGGACCGGCCTTCTTATTGAGCCCGCGCGTGAGGCTTGATGTGGGCCCGCCGGCTTGAAGCAGAGACACGCGCGGCAACGCGCGTGTCTTTCGTGTCAACTACGGCCGCGCTGCTGCCGGCACTGCTCGAACACGCACACGGCGGCCGCGGCCGCCACGTTTAACGACTCCATGCCGCCCGGCTGAGGAATCGTCACCCGCAACGAAACCGCATCGCGCCAGATCGGCGAGACGCCCGCCCCTTCGTTGCCGAATACCCACGCGAGCGGTCCGCTCAGATCGCAATCGTAGATCGCCTCGGCGCCGTGCGAATCCGTGATCACGATCGGCACCGCGAGACGCTCGATCAACCCCTGCGCTTCCACATCTTCGTGAATCTGCAGCAGGAAGTGCGCGCCCATGCCCGAGCGCAAGACTTTCGACGACCACGCGTACGCCGTGCCCGGCGCGCAGAACACCTGTTGAATGCCCGCGGCCGCCGCGCTGCGCAGAATCGAGCCGACATTGCCGGCGTCCTGCACGCCGTCAAGCACGAGGCAGGTTTGCGCGACCGTGTCGGGCAGCGGCGAGTCGAGCTTCTCGACCAGCAGCAGAATGCCCACGCCGTGCACGACATTCGACAACTGCCCGAACAACGCGTCCGGCAGCGTCACGAGACGATGATCTTCGATGCGCGAGACGATCGCCTGCGCTTCGTCGTGGCGCAGCGCGCCGTCGGTGACGATGCACATTTCCGGTTGCCCGGCGACGTCGAGATACGCGCTCGCGAGATGAAACCCTTCGAGCAGCGCGTGGCCGCTCTTGCGCTGTTGATGCGTCGAGCCGGCCAATGCCTTCAGGCGCTTGTAGAGCGGATTGTCCCGCGAGGTGATGGCTTTCACAGGCAGCGAAGACAGTGAGAATAAGGAAAGGGTGGGGTATACGCGGCGCTCACGGGGCGCTCGTATGACGTTCAGGCGGCGCTGGCGCGGTGTTCGCCGAAGGCGTCGTCGTCGAACATGACTTCGGACACGACGATCACTTCACCCGACGGTAGCGGCACGCCCGTGCCGAAGCGCAGATGCGCTTCACGCACCGGCGCGAACGAGCGCCGATGATGCTCGCAAGGCCCATGCTCGCGCAGCGCCGCGAGATGCTGCGGCGTGCCGTAACCGGCATGCGCGTTGAAGCCGTAGACGGGATACGTCTGATGCAATTCGAGCAGCATCCGGTCACGCGTGACCTTGGCGAGAATCGACGCCGCCGAGATGCTTTTGATCAGCGCGTCGCCGCCGATCACCGCTTCACTGCGCACGC
The DNA here is from genome assembly GCF_046027915.1 of Paraburkholderia sp. RL17-347-BIC-D. Classification (NCBI taxonomy): domain Bacteria; kingdom Pseudomonadati; phylum Pseudomonadota; class Betaproteobacteria; order Burkholderiales; family Burkholderiaceae; genus Paraburkholderia; species Paraburkholderia sp. RL17-347-BIC-D. The sequence goes on along the minus strand of NZ_JARESS010000001.1, from coordinate 6,340 downwards.
TCAGCGTCGGACAGCGATTGCCGTCGATCTTCACAAGCGTCGGCACAACGGACAGGCCTTCCACGGCGCGCTTCATGGCCAGCATGGTGGCGTGCAGGATATTGAGCGAATCGATTTCTTCGACCGATGCCGACGCGACGCAGTAAGCCAGCGCCCGGTCGATGATCTTGTCGTACAGTTCGTCGCGCTTTTTCGCGCTCAGCGCTTTGGAGTCGTCGAGGCCGCGAATCATCGGCCTGGACGGGTCGAAGATCACCGCCGCGGCCACGACCGGGCCGGCCAGCGGGCCGCGCCCTGCTTCGTCGACACCGCAGACAACGTCGTCCGGCGTCTCGAAGTTCAGGCCGACCTGTTGCGCCGCCGCTCCCGCGACGGTTTTGCGGCGAGGTGCGCGTGCCATGGTCACGGCCGCGCCTTCCGCTTTTCGATGACGCTCGCCACGACTTCCGCCGCGCGCTGCGCGGTATTCTGCTTCAGCACGTGATGCATCTCCGTGAAGATTTCCGTCAGCGTGCGCCGGTTGGTCTCGTCGCGCAACTGTTTCAGCGTGGCTTCGGCCAGCGCCTGCGGCGTGGCGAAATGCTGCAGGATCTCCGGCACCACGAAGCGCCCCGCCAGGATATTCGGCAGGCCGACGTACGGCAGATAGCCCTGGCGGCGCATGATCTGACCGGTCAGCCAGGGCACCTTGTACGAGATCACCATCGGCTTTTTCAGCAGCGCCGCTTCGAGCGTCACGGTACCGCTCTTCACGAGGATCGCGTCGGCCGCGGTCATGGCGAGCTGCGCCTGGCCGTCGGTAATCGTCAGCACGAGGCCGGGGTGCGAATCGACCAGCGGCCGCAGCATCTCGCGCAACGCCGGCGTGGCCGCCGGCATCACGAAGCGCAGACTCGGCTCCTGGTGCTGCATCATTTCCATCGCGGCGAAGAACGTCGGGCCGATCAGGTCGATCTCGGAGCGCCGGCTGCCCGGCAGCACGGCGATGATCGGACCATCTTCCGCCAGACCCAGCGTCCGGCGCGCGCCGAGCGTGTCCGGTACGAGCGGAATTTCGTCCGCGAGCGGATGGCCCACGTACGATGCCGCGACGCCCGCCTTCTCCAGCAGCGCCGTTTCGAACGGGAACACGCACAGCATGTGGTCGACCGCCTTGGCGATCTTCTTGATACGGCCGCCGCGCCACGCCCAGATGGACGGGCACACGAAGTGAACGGTTGGAATCCCCGCATCGCGCAACGGATGTTCGAGCCCGAAGTTGAAATCGGGCGCATCCACGCCGACGAACACCGACGGCGGCTCGGCCAGCAGTTGCCGTTTCAGTTCGTTGCGAATGCCGAGGATGCCGGGAATGTGCTTCAGTGCCTCGACATAGCCGCGCACCGACAGCTTTTCCATCGGGAAGTGAGCGTCGAAGCCCGTGGCGATCATGCGCGGGCCGCCGATCCCGTAGTACTGGGTGCCGGCAGGCAGACGGCTCGCGAGGCCGTCGAGCAGCGAGGCCGCCAGCAGGTCGCCGGACGGCTCGCCGGCCACCATCGCGACGCGCAATGGACTGGGTTGCAATGCCATCGGTTAGCGGATGATGCCGCGTTGCGACGCTTCGACGAACGCGAGCAGCGTCTGCACCGGCGCATCGCCATCGCCGCCCGCGGACGCGAGTTCGCGCAACTGCACCTTCGCCTCTTCCAGCGACAGGCCGTTCTTGTACAACACGCGATACGCCGCGCGTAGCGCCGAGATCGCGTCCGGCGAGAAACCGCGGCGGCGCAACCCTTCCACATTGATGCCGTGCGGCTCGGCCTTGTTGCCCGCGGCAATCACGAACGGCGGAATGTCCTGCACCAGCGCTGAAGCGCCGCCCAGCATGGAATACGCGCCGATGCGCACGAACTGATGCACGCCCGACATGCCGCCGATGATCGCGTGGTCGCCGATCGTGACGTGGCCGGCCATCTGCGCGTTGCTCGACAGAATGACGTTGTTGCCGACGTGGCAATCGTGCCCGATGTGCACGTAGGCCATGATCCAGTTGTCGTCGCCAAGCGTGGTGACGCCCGCGTCCTGCACCGTGCCGGTGTGGATCGTGGTGAACTCGCGGATCGTGTTGCGGTTGCCGATCACGAGCCGGGTCGGCTCGTCCTTGTACTTCATGTCCTGCGGACGGCCGCCAACCGATGCATAGTGGCCGATCCGGTTGTCTTCGCCGAGTGTGGTGTGACCTTCGATCACGCTGTGCGAACCGACCGTGGTCCGCGCGCCGATCGTCACATGTGCGCCGATCACGGCATACGGTCCGACTTCGACGGATTCGTCGAGTTGTGCGCCCGGTTCGACGATCGCAGTGGGATGAATCCTGCTCATGCGTCCTCGCTTCTGATTCTGTTGCGTTGTCTGGATGGGCATCTGGCGGGCGGGCGGCGCGCGCATGACGCCGCCGACCGCCCGGACGCTGGTTTAAGCGCTAAGCGCGTTAAGCGTCCTTGTCCGTGTGCCGCACCGCGCACATCAGGTCGGCTTCCGCCGCGACCGCGCCATCCACTTCGGCGCGCGCCTTGAACTTCCAGATACCGCGCATGTGACGTTCGAACGTGCAGTTCAGGATCAGCTGATCGCCCGGTTCCACCACGCGCTTGAAGCGCGCGTTGTCGATGCCGACGAACAGATACAGCGTGTTCGACGGGTCGCTCGGCTCTTCCGAAAACGTCAGCAGCGCCGCCGTTTGCGCGAGCGCTTCGAGAATCAACACGCCCGGCATCACCGGACGGGTCGGGAAATGACCCTGGAAATACGGTTCGTTGATCGACACGTTCTTCAACGCTTTGATGCTCTTGTGCGGCTCGAGTTCGAGCACCCGGTCGACCAGCAGGATCGGGTAACGATGTGGCAGCAGCGTGAGAATCTTATGAATGTCGAGATTGATTTTTTCGGTGCTCATGGTGTTTCTGCTCACGCATTGACTGCGCGGTGATGACTGCGGATGCTGGTGCAGGTGGGTTGGTAACGCGTGCTGCCGGCGCTCGCCGTGACCCGGCGGCCGCGCCACCCGGTCACGGCAACCGACTTTGCTTCCTGATGCTTGCCCGCCATTTTACGCGGAGCCGGCAGGTTGCCCTGCGAAATGCCTAGCCAGTTGCCTTAAGATTTTCAGACTTTGTCGCCTGCGGCCTTGCTTGCTGCGTTGGCCACGGGGCTGTCTTGCTTCTCTGCCGCGGCGTTTTCAAGCGCCTTGATACGATCGCGGAGTTTGTCGATATTGCGCAGCAACGCCGCGCTCTTGTTCCAGTCTGCATGGTTCACGGCCGGGAAGGCACTGGTGTACATACCAGGCTTGAGCAGCGACTTCGAGACGCCCGACTTCGCCGTGACGATCACATAGTCGGCCAGCGTGACGTGCCCGGCAATCCCGACCGCGCCGCCGATCATGCAATGACGCCCGATCGTGGTGCTGCCCGCGATGCCCGCGCAGCCGGCGATCACCGTATAGGCGCCGACCTTGCAGTTGTGGCCGATCTGCACGAGGTTGTCGATCTTCACGCACTCTTCGATGATCGTGTCGGCCATGGCGCCACGGTCGATGGTGGTGTTCGCGCCGATTTCGACATCTGCCGCGATCGACACGCCGCCGACCTGCGGAATCTTCACCCAGCTGCCGGTACGCGCCTCACCCTCGCCGACGAAATCCGGCGCGAAGCCGAAACCGTCCGAGCCGATCACCGCGCCCGCGTGCACGATCACGCGCTCGCCGAGCTTGCAACCGTGGTACACCGCGACATTGGGATAAAGATGCGAGCCCGCGCCGATGCGCGTGCCACGGCCGATCACGACATTGGCGTCGAGCCGCACGTTTTCGCCGATCACCGCGCCCGCTTCCACCGTGACGTGCGGGCCGATCACCGCGCTTGCGGCGATCTGTGCCGACGGGTCGATGGTCGCGCTCGGATGCACGCCGGGCGCCGCCTTGGGTGCCGCGAGGTCGATGAAGGTTTGCGCGACGCGCGCGAAGTAAGCGTACGGATTCGGCGTAACGATGAAGTTACGATTCTCGCGGGAGGCGAGCTTGGCGAGGTCGTCGGCGTTGATCAACACCGCGCCCGCACGGGTCGTTTCGACCTGCGACAGGTACTTCGGATTGGCGAGGAACGCCAACTGGTCCGGGCCTGCCTGGTCGAGCGGCGCGAGACCGCCGACGCGCTGCGAACCGTCTCCGACTACTTCACCGCCGAACCGTTGGACGATGTCCTCGAGCGTAAATGCCATGCCTATCCTGTCTCCTGTGTCTACCTGCTCCGGACCACTCAGCCCGTCAGCCCCGTTCAGTTACCCGACGCCGCCAGCGCCTTGAGCACCTGATCGGTGATGTCGATGCGCGGGCTCACGTACACCGCTTCCTGGACGATCAGGTCATAGTGCTGCGCCTCGGCGATCTGCTTGATCACCTTGTTGGCGCGGTCGAGCACCGCCGCCAGCTCTTCGTTGCGGCGCTGGTTCAGATCTTCACGAAACTCGCGTTGCTTGCGCTGGAAGTCCGTGTCCAGCTGCGACAGATCACGCTGCTTCTGCGCGCGATCGGCCGGCGACATGGACGCGCCGTTCTTGTCGAGGGAATCGGACATCGACTTCAGCTTCTGCGCCATGTCGGCAAGGTCCTTGTCACGCTTGGCGAACTCGGCCTCGAGCTTGACCTGCGCAGCCTTCGCGGCAGCGGATTCGCGCAGGATACGGTCGGAATTCACCGCCGCGATCCTGGCCTCCTGCCCATGGGCAACCCCGACACCCAAGGTCATTGCCAGCGCCAGCGCGCACGCCACACGTTTCGAAAACATACCGGTTAGCAAAGTCATCCTCTCGATACTGTAGTTTGGCCGGGCCGGCCGCCGGGAACCGTCCGCCGCCGGATCAGAATGCCGTCCCGATCTGGAACTGGAATTTCTGATACTGGTCACCTTCATGCTTGACCAGCGGGAAACCCAAGCTGAGCTTGAGCGGGCCGATCGGCGAGATCCACGCGAGACCGACACCGTAGCCGTAACGCAGGCCGTTGGCGCCGATACTGTTGCCTTCCGTACCCCAGACGTTACCGGCGTCGAGGAACGTGAAGACACGCAGCGTGCGGTCGTAGCCCGTGCCCGGCAACGGGAACGTCAACTCGATGTTACCCACCAGCAGCTTCGAGCCGCCGATCGGGTCGTTCGTCTTGGCGTCGCGCGGACCCAGCGAGCTCGGCTCGTAGCCCCGTACCGAACCGATACCACCCGCATAGTAGTTCTTGAAAATCGGATAAGGCTTGCCGCCGAGGCCGTTACCGTAACCGCCCTGGAAGTTGAAGCCCAGCACGAAGCCGCGCGCAAACGAATAATAGTACTGCGCGTTGATGTCGGCCTTGTAGTACTGCGTGCCGCCGATCGGCGTGCCGTATTCAGCGTTCGCCTGCGTGAAGTAACCGCGGCTCGGCACCAGCGCGCTGTCACGCGCGTCGCGCGACCAGCCCACCGTGATCGGCACGTTGTTCGACACACGGCCGAACTCGTTCACGTAGTCGATATAACTCTGCGGCGTGTTCGCGTCGATATCCAGCTGGTTCTGCTCGAGGCCGGCACCGAAGTACACCGTGTCGACTTCGGAGAACGGAATACCGAACTTCAGGTCGCCACCGACCGTGACGATCTTGAAGCTCGAATCCGTCGAGTAGTACAACGGCTGATACGTGCGGTAGTAGACGTCGGTAATGCGCTTGATGCCGTCGACCGTGAAGTACGGGTCGACCTGCGTGACCGTCAAGGTACGGTACGTCTTGGCGGTATTGACGTTCACCGCGAGGCTCGTACCCGAACCGAACACGTTGTCTTGCGACACGCCTGCCGAGAGCACCACCTTGTCGGTCGACGAGAAGCCCGCGCCCAGCGTGATCGCGCCGGTCGGCTTTTCGGCCACCTTGACGTCGACGTCGACCTGGTCCGGCGTGCCTTCGACCGGCACCGTGGTCACGTCCACATCCGTGAAGTAGCCGAGACGGTTGATCCGGTCTTTCGACAGCGCGAGGCGGTTCGAATCGAACCACGAGCTTTCGAGCTGGCGCATTTCGCGGCGCACCACTTCGTCACGCGTACGCGTGTTGCCGACCACATTGATGCGGCGCACGTAGACGCGGCGGCTCGGGTCGACTTGCAGCGTGAGGTCGACCTTGTGGTTGGCCTGATCGATCTGCGGCTGCGCATTGACGGTGGCGAACGCATAGCCGTATTCGCCGAGCTTGTCGACGATCGCCTTGGTGGTGGCTTGCAGCTTTTCAGCCGAGAAGCGGTCACCCGGCTTGATCTTGATGAGCTTGGCCAGCTCC